>CABVRZ010000079.1 GCA_902500775.1 uncultured Nitrospira sp. | reverse complement strand
ATACGGTGATCCATCTCGGCGTATCGGTACACAATTGCCTGTTACAGGCCACTAGTACATTGGGGTAGAGATTGCGAATGAAGGCAAATGGCGGTTAGATTCACAGAAGGTGAGATTATCCCAGGAACCCTGACGGTGAGTGGATCATTATTAAGATGGCGAACAGTAGATCAATGCGTGACCACCCAGGAGTGTAGAGTAGAGGAGGACGTTGTGCGGTCCAACATGAAGTCAATCACAGGGACCACTGATGCTGCAACACAAGACACAGGGGTGTGTCACCAGAAGCGCCCTGTCGGAGACTCCTCTCGAACCTGTGCCTCGCGTTAGTAACGGCTACGCTTTGGCCCACCACCAAAACGCCCACTGCCCCCAGACCGAGGTTCCATGGGTTTGGCTTCATTAACGGTTAATGATAGACCATCCATTTATGACCCGTTCAAAGCCGGAATGGCCGCCTGACCCTCTTCGGAGGTCGACATTTCGACAAAGCCAAATCCACGCGATTGGCCGGTGAACTTGTCCACGACAATGCGGGCCGATTCCACAGTGCCGTGTTCGGCAAAGAGGGCGTTCAGTTGCGATTCGGTAGCCGCGTATGGCAATCCGCCAACATATAACTTTAAACTCATCAGCGGATCTCCTTCCACCTATGATATTGGCCGAGACACGAGAAATGATGGGTGAGTGGAAGGAGAGGGCCGAAGACGCAACTGGACAGGCGGCTTAGGTCAGGCTTCCGATCAAATTTCTTGGTAAGAATAACATCGGTGATGGACCCCTGTAATTTTGTTTCACGCAGAGTCCTGCTCAATGAAGTAGTGCTTTCCTCGCAGGTGTCAGATGCAAATAGCTATTCGGTGCGTCACATGGGCGGATTCCGTGACTATGGCTAGCTGATAAATTACTGGTTGCCCGACGATCGCGGTCCATGCCAGATGAGGTACGGCGGCTTCTTCATCGCCTCACCTGCGTTGGGGTAAAGACGCAGCGCGTAGCTGTACGCCTGCTCTTGAGCAGTCAGGCACGTGGAGGCGGAGAGATGGTGGTTTGCGATATTGCGGAAGTCTGTGCGATCATCCGTCTCGACAACCGTATAGACTGAGCAGGAGAAGTCGCCTTCCTTCGAACATTCCGTACTGATTGCCAAGTAGGATCCATCCGAAAACGTCATGAGGGGTTCGAGGTTCAGACGGCTCATTACGACTCCTTTTGTCTCAGAGGATTGCGTGCAGGCTAGCTTACAGGGGAAAGCGAGACGATGATGATCTGACCGACCGGCAACCTACCCGTATCTTCAGCTCAATGACGAACGGGCACGGTATCGACCACCATTTCCACTGCGAAGGTATCACATGGCCAAGTCGTTCATCAGCACGGTGGGGCATCAATAGAGCGGTGCTTGAGGACCCCACTGCAAACCAGCGAGATCCGGGTCTTCGCCCTCTTGCGTTTGACGGTCTGGCTTATTGGCCTTTCGTTCTGCCCGGCGCGCTTCCTTGTCTCGCTGTTTCTGTTGGCGCGATTTCTCGCGGTCTCTCTTCGCGGCCGTGGTTTTGCCTGGTCCTCCGATGGTGCCCTCCTTTCCAGTACGACCCGGTGATGTTCGGGTTGTTACGAAGCGGGATTCCGCTTTCGAGTTGAACCCGATCGGTTGGCGCCAGATCCTGGGCGTCCATCCTCCCGTCGCGAGCGAGAGACGGTATCGGGACTCAACCCCTGACTGGCCGCTGAGGTAATTTGGCGACGAAGGTCGTCAATCGACGGTGCTGATGTTGATCCTATAGGCTCCTGGAGCCCCAGCTTGTCCCAACGCACCTTGGTGCGAAGCACAACTCGTCTCCGTCGGTTCGGGGACTTGCTGCCCCATGCTGTCTTCATAGCCTCTCCTCTTCAACTACTCACGTGTGCCTCGGTGGCACGCTGTCCGAGTGGCTCTCAGCGAGACTTACTGCGGGACGCAGGTGTCTTATCCGTCGCCGTAACAAACCGGTCTTCTGGAAGGACGGCTCGGAGTCGATCGGTGAGTGAGCGACGATACAGTTCGGATTCGCGGCCGACGAGTACTAACTGGTTGGTGTCGAGCAGAATATTCAGATGCTGCTCGGAGACGAGCAATCGGGTGCCGTCTTCGACCTTCACCCGGTATTGCGTTTTTCCGTCGGGGTTCCGCTCTGATCCGGAGACAATCTCTGTTAATCCATCGATGATCCCTTCGTAGGATTCGGAGCGATGTCGCACTCTCGTGCCGTTGGGAATGCGGACCCAATGCTCTGCCGCTGCTGGTCGGGTAGTATTCGCTGTTGTCATAACACATCCTCTCCGAGTCTAGGCATACCATACGGTTCGTGTGGTTGATGGCACGCGAACCACGTGGGATCGTACCGATCGTTACACATCCGTCCGGCGCAGGCCGTGGCACTCTCATCAGGTACCATAACGGCTCGCGAAAAAATCTTGCCCGAGAAATTCACTGCTGACGATCGCGCAGGCACGGCTGTTAGGAGGGAAAAGCGCGAGGAGCAAAATTCGTATAGAGCAGTGTAGCATATCAAGGCTTGGATTGCGAATGTGTCAACCCAATTTAGAAATGTCCTCTTCCTCCCAAAGTAGAAATGTCCGGTTTA
>CABVRZ010000078.1 GCA_902500775.1 uncultured Nitrospira sp. | reverse complement strand
CTCACCAGGCGTGGAGGTCACACAGCGACGACAAAGGAGACAGAGAGGACGAGGCGACCTGGCGGACCGGCGGGCGCTCAGCGGAGGAATGACAGTGTACTGGCGTGATCGACGCGGTCCGTCGGGGAAAAGCCAGGGCCAAGGCAGCGCCCGCACAGGCACCACACGTCACGACCCATGCCGGTCTCAGGGGTGCAGCACGCGAGAGGGACGGAATGAGGCGAAGAGGCTCGTTGTGACGTGCCGAAGCCACGACACCCGCTCGTCACGGGGCAGGTGGTCGAAGGGTCAGCTTCGAGGCGGACGTGAGGCGTGTGGGTCGTCGATCGCTACGCGACTGAATCGAAGCGAGTCGGGTGCTGCAGGCGGGAGGATGCCGAGTGCCCCGCGCGGGGCGGTTGAGTACACAAGGATGAGGATAGAGGTGGACGGTGCAGCAACTGGCGTGCGGTCTCGTCAGGTTTGGCGCGACCCTCTGTGAGGAGCGTCCGTTCCCACCCCTGCGTGCCACGCGTCTTGACACCCGTGTCGCATCTCGCTACAACCATCGCTCACTGTGTATGCGGAAAGGAGCATGCAATGGGAAAACCCCTCACCAAGTCACAGATCGCCGAGCATCTCGCTCAGAAATCTGGACTCACCAAACGAGCGATCGTGCAGTTTCTCGACGACCTCGCCACGTTGGCCTATCGCGAGGCGAAAAACGTCTTTACTCTTCCCGGTCTCGGAAAACTCAAGCTCGCCAACCGCAAGGCTCGCATCGGCCGCAATCCTCAAACGGGCAAAGAAATAAAGATTCCTGCGAAACGCGTGGTCAAATTCAGAGTCGTCAAGGCTGCGAAAGACGCCATCCTCGGAAAGAAATAACGCACGTCATCCGATGAGCCCGTTGCATATCTTGCGTCATAGCCGGTTTTTCTCCTAAACTACGCACCCTCTTAACGCTATAGTGAGCCGAACCCGTGCCCTCTGCCAAGAACGAAGACTTGGGGTTGTTTCATCGCACTATTTCTGAGCAACTTAATTCACGGCTGACAGAAGCCCCTCGGTTTTTCTGGGTCGTGATTCTGAGCGTAACTGCTTACGCTTATGTCCTCTGGTGGTACGCAGGCGAAGAAAAAACTCCCGATCGTTTCTATACAATCTTTGTCTTGGTTTCTATTCTCGCTTATTGCTCGATTCTATGGGCAACCCTTTATCTCGCTGCTTTGGGATATGCCTTTCGATACCTTCAGAATTGCCAGCATCGGATAGAAGACGCATTAGGATGGGATATTTTCCGACCGAAAACCACTGGAGTACCACCAGAGAGAATAACGTCACCCTCAAAACTGTTCTGGCTCTTGCCGGGGATTTATCACGCTCATCTTTATGGTCTCATTTTGCTGAGTATAGTTCTGCACGGCATTTTTGTCGCTGTCTACCCCGATAAGTGGGTGGGTTCACAGGCTGTTGTTTGTACATTGCTATTTCAAACTGGATGGGTATGGGCTTGGAACTACCACTACTTGCACAGGTTTCGACAAGGCCATATTCGGGCTTGCGATCCTATCGGTGTACCGATTGGACATGCCGAAAAGGATCCAGCTACCTGAAGGGCTTAATATACTTGCTATGCTTATGATTTTTCGAAGAAGAGAAGAAGCCTCCACAGTCCTGGATTCTTGAGCACGCACGACATTCGTCGAGGTACTCGTTCTTCCAGTCACTAATCGACTTTCTGTAGTTGCTCCCAATGTCAGAGTTTACTGTGCAGAGCTGATGATTATAGACAGAGGCATGCATGCCGTAGCTATTGAGGACTCCAACTGCTTCACTGAGCACGTCTCTGTACTCGTAAGGATCAATCCACAGAACCTCTAGGTTGGGACGGGTGAACCCGGTGATCTCTAAGCCCATGAGCGCGACATGGTCGACAAATAAAAGGTTACGGGCAATGAACTCGCATGTCTTCACAAGGCGGTCCACAGTCTGTCGATGAATGACAATCCGGATCTCAACACGCTGATTCAAAGACTTGAGATTGAGGATACCTCGAATTGTCTCATCAAAGGCGCCCTGACTTTGCACGACATAGTTATGGCGGACTGGATCATCCGAATAAATGGGAATCCCGATCAAGAGATCCGGATGCTGAATGGCCGCGTATTGCCTGGCAAAGCTGATGTCTTTAAAGGCGCGTCCGTTCGATAACACATCGATCGCTGTCATGGGTAAGCAGGTTTTCGTATGGGTAAGTAAGTCAATAAAGGCCCGTCCATACAACGTTGGTTCCCCTCCGGAGAAGCCCAAGCAGGTCGTCTCTTGTGGAATACGCGAAATCAGTTCGGTCGCTTCCGTCAAAAGCCAAGAGTCAGCAATACGTTTCGGTGGTTGAGAGCACATCAGGCAGTAATGATCACACTGCTCAGTCAGAAGAATCGTGTTGTGGTCGGAGTTCCGTCTATAAAGACACCGCATCGATCCTGAACTCGGATCAAGCCGAATGATATCCCCATCGCACAGGTACTCGAACTCCTCTCTCAATTGAAAGACATCACTGTCTTGTCCCGGTGACACCCGACGGTGCTCTTTAGTGAGAATGGCTTTAAATCCGATTGGGTTCATCCCTTCGCTCATCAAGAGCGCCCTGGTCTGTTTCTGGTCAGGAGCGAGGTGTTCGTCTTTTGTGACGGTGGCGAGGTAGGGAGCACCGTTGAGATTCTGCAAGACTGGCAACCGTCCGGAGAGTTTGAGCATCAGCGATTCGCCCATTGTAGGAAGAGCCGTTTTGCAAACGGATCGTTCTCCATCTTCAGGATGAGGTAACGAAACGTCTCCATGTTGCGTCGACAGAACTCGGATTCTGGCTTCCGAGCGACAAAATCTCCATGCATCGCATAATGATATACGGGCTCGGCACCACAATAGGGTTCGAAGGCGCAGTCATGACACATCGGATTGCTATAGGCGAAAGATTCTTCAAGCGGATCGAGCAATGCAGGGGAGGTGAACAGGTCTTCATACGTATGAGTCAGCACGTGCCCAAGTTTGAAGGTATCCTTGCCCATCTCAGCCAACATTCGGCTTTCATCCGAGGCATACACAGACCCATCATAGTTGTAGACCGCGGCCCCGATTCCAATACCAGCCGGACTCATGAGATCCACATAGCCTGGATCGTCGCTCGTGAACATTTTCTTCAGAATGATCGATGCATAGTATTCCGCGAAATCATGACCCCGTCGATTGAGCTCAATGATGTAGTCAAGTCCTTGTCGGTAAAAGGTCAACCAACGCTCTGTGTTATACGCGTGGTAGGAGCGCGTCTTCAGCGCGAACCCATATGGAGACAGCGGTCGGAGAAAGATCCCGTTAAAACTCTGCGCCACATACTCATCGATGATGTCGTGTACTCGTGACAGACTTGCCTCAGTGGTCGTCATCAGGGCCGACACGCGATCGTGCCCAAGGACTTCCCGTGCTAACGTAATGCCCCTCACGGTCCGTTCGTAGCTGTCACCTCCAGGACGCGGTCGATTGGCATTATGAAGATCTTTGGGACCGTCCAGCGACGTCGAGAGTAAGATGGCATGATCGCGGCAAAACGACAGGATGTCGTCGTTGATCAGTGCGAGGTTCGTCGCGATCAC
>CABVRZ010000077.1 GCA_902500775.1 uncultured Nitrospira sp. | reverse complement strand
CAATCCTGGCCAGCGTCGCCCGATTTTGTCAGCGACCTTCAGAGTCAGGACACTAGAGGACCGCCGCCTGATTCCATTTACACACCTGTTGACAGGATCTCAATCCCGGCTGATGCGCCGCATGAGAATTGAGGCTCTGCATCGGGAACCGCATCACAGTCATCGGCATCCGGCCCATCAGATCATGCTGACTACGGAGCTTGCCTCAACGCGGAGCGGGAAGCGATCACGCAATATGGCTGTCCGGAGACTTTCAATACCGAACCGATCAGGGCTTCCAATTCACCAGCCTGGGGTTCATAGGCTTACTGGAACACCAGGCCATCCATATCAGCATGGATGGTCACGGATCTTGCCTAGATAACGTCTTTGTGGAGCACCTCGGCAGTTCCCCATATACAAGGAGGTCTATTTCCACGCCTACGTGACCCTCTACAATCAGACCAGGCCACATCGCACACTTGATGGACGCACACCAGATTGCGTGTATTTGGAGAACCGGTCCGCACAGCTTTCCGCTGCATGGGCCATCACTGCTAGGCCTCACTTATGAATCAGCAGGATCTGTCAAAATCACGCAGAGCCACTTCTTCGTGCTTTTCTAAGCACGCCATAGATAAGACCTTTCGTTAGGTAGAGCAGCATCGAGCATACATGGGCGATGACCATCTCATTGAGCTTTCAACCCTGTGGGAGTAAGCGGAGATGACACAGTATTCTGCAGTGAGTACTCATAGGCTGAAATGTCAGGAGACCCATCAGGGACGACAGGGACGCCGCTTGTTGTGCCGCGATTGATAGCGTAACTCGTAGAACTCAGCCGGAAATCATTCGTTGACTTACTGATAAAGCCAAGGTTCGTATTCTGTTCAAAATTGTTTGAGAACGTTACCCCACTGGGCACGCTGGATCCGGTTCTCACTCGAGTATTGCTGAGGTTGTGGCTGACGGTCACATTCGATGGCGACAAGGACCACATGATGATCATTCCATTCTCGGCATCACTCGAAATATTATTCCTAATAGTGGCGCCACTGATGGCGGACGACAACATGATTTGCCCCAGTGGTTTTCCTGTTGGGCTCTTTCCGGAGAGGGTATTGTGATAAATGCTCAGAGTCCTCGTTGTTCCTCCGTAGACGTTTATTGGAAACCCGCGATTAGTATCATAAAACACATTTCGCCGCACGGTAAGATTCGAGGCTCCTACGATATAGATTCCATGATCATGTTGGTACATGGTCGTCGAGCAACCGCTTTCGCCGGTGCGTCGCCTTCCGATACTGTAGATGCGGTTGCGTTCAACCAGCACCGAGGATGTTGTTGAAACCAGTAGACCGTTATTCGTGCCAGAGTTTGAGCAGGTTGTACGGGCAATGTGGTGTATGGTGTTCGATCGGGCGATTCCACCAGTTCCGGAACTCATAAACGCAATTCCGTAATGTTGGGCCCCGGTTTTGGCTCCTCCGGTAATATCGAATCCTTGAATGATGTAGTAGGGGCGGTTGATGTAAAATGCGGCATTGAAGCTGTGCGTACTTGGTATAGAAATGACGGCTCCAAGTGGCTTCTCACTCTTGATGGTAATGGGAAGTGAGGCCGTGCCAGCGGCCGAGTTGCTACTGATATACACGGTCACTCCCTTTCCACTCCGATCGGTATAGGTTCCGGTGCGTACGATGCAGGTGTCGCCCGCTTTGACGGGGGAACCTGCACACTTCTGTGGATTGCGCCACGGATAACTTGATGAGCCGGGGTTGGCATCACTGCCCGTGGTGGCTACGTAGTACGTGGCTCCCTGAACTGTATTGGCCCCGGCAAGGACAAACAGGATGCTCAAGGCATACATTGGGAGCAGGATGCGGCGCGGAGCTATGCTCATCAAATAGGCCATCAACATGTTCCTTCCTTAAGTGTATATACTGTGCAAAGTCTTCCTCTGCAGTGGCGCACATATTTGTCTTGGATACTACGAAGACCTGCACGTGATTTAACCGAATCCGAGATACTCCACACAAGGCTTTAGCATATTTCATGCCAGGAATATTTCGTGCAAGATATTGATTCTATTATTATCAACCTTGCTAGATCTCGTGGGACAGTGTAGAAGAGTATGATGCTGTGTACAACTACTCGTTCCCAAGAAGGGAAGTTGTGTGCTCGTTCTGGAAGCTCAGGCGTCAGCCATGTGCAATGATTTGTTCTTCTTTAGGTGTGTAACGTAGATTCTAGGGAAGGTCTGATTTATTCGCCTTTCCTATATATGCTAAGAGAAGCGCGGCACTGAATTGGAGACGCTCCTCATGCGGCAACAGACATTGGCCGAGGTGACATTCGAGCAATCTCGCCAGCCCACCCGCCGGGAACAGTTTCTCGACGAGATGAACCGCGTCGTGCCGTGGACGGACCTGGTAGCTGTGATTGAGCCGGTCTATCCCAAGGCCGAAGGCCCTGGACGTCCGCCAGTGGGCGTCGAATGGATGCTGCCTCTGCATTGTCTGCAACAGTGGTTCAACCTGTCCGATCCGGCTGTGGAGGAGGCCTTGTACGACTCGCGCGCCATGCGGCAGTTCGTGGGGATTGATCTGGGTCGCGAGCCCGGTGCCCGATGAGACGACGATCTGTAAGTTTCGGCATCTCTTGGAAACCCACCAGTTGGGCCAGCAGCTCTTTGCCCGGATCGGAGAGTATCTGGCGACGCAGGGGCTCCAGGTGAGCCGAGGAACCATTGTGGATGCCACTATCATCAGGGTCCCCAGTTCGACGAAGAATCGGACGAAGGAGCAGGATCTGGAGATGCATCAGACGAAGAAGGGGAACCAGCGGTACTTTGGCATGAAGGCGCATATGGGCGTGGACAGCCGCACCAAGCTGATTCATTCGGTCATGGCCGCCGCGGCCCATGTGCATGACAGTCAGGTGTTGCCCCAGCTGCTGCATGGCCAGGAGCCCCAGGTCGGGGGCGATGCTGCCTACAGCGGGCAATGTGACGTTATCCGTCAACATGCCCCCAGAGCCAAGAGCTTCATCCAGACCAAAGCCCATCGCCATCAGCCGTTGAGTGAGGAGGACCGGGCAAAGAACCGGACGAAATCAAAGGTCCTGGCCAAAGTGGACCATGCGTTCTTGCTGATCAAGCGGATCTTCAGCTGGGCCAAGGTTCGATACCGTGGGTTAGCGAAGAATACCCACTGGCTCCAGATCAGCTGCGGATTGGGAAATCTGTACGTGGCACGACGGCAGCTCTTGGCGGGAGTCTAACGGATAGGTGGGCGGACGAGGGACTAGGAAGTCCGACAGCGGGTGACATCCGAGAACGATACTCCCAAACCGGCGGATTTCGAGTTGAGTCTCCGTGCTGCGCCTTTCAGAAACAGAGTTCTTCGTATAACGTGAATTAATCAGACTTTTCCTAGATTGTAGAAGTCTAATAATGGACCAGTCAGATCTTGATCTTGAATTGGAAGAAACGCGTATTAAGTCGGTCTATGCGAAACGGCAAGAATCGTTTCAATATTCGTGGTTCAACCAAGCACACCTCTTCCGTGTCCAAGAACTTGAGCGACGTATCCTAGCTATCTTGAGGTCCATGAACCTCACGCATCTACAGGATAAGAAGATTCTCGAGATCGGATGCGGGCAGGGACAGTGGCTCCGAGAGTTTATTAAGTGGGGGGCATGTCCTGATAATGTGACGGGAATTGATATTCTTCCTGCCCGGGTTTCACAAGCGAGGCGATTATGTCCTCAAGGAGTACAGATTTACTGCGGTAATGCCGCAAAGCTTTCGTTTGGCAATGCTAGCTTTGATCTTGTTTTTCAGTCCGCAGTATTTTCTTCTATTCTAGATAGTGAGGTAAAAGGAATGCTCGCTGGCGAAATACTGCGTGTACTGAAAGACGGCGGCTTGATTCTCTGGTATGACTTCTTTTTTAATAATCCATCAAACTCCGATGTTCGGGGCATACGGAAGCGTGAGATCGCTCACCTATTTCCAGGCTGCCACATTGTTTTCCATAGGGTCTCACTGGCACCGCCATTATCCCGCTTACTTGCGCCATATACCTGGCTGGGGTGTTATTTTCTTGAACAAGTCCAATTATTTAATACTCATTATCTTGCGGTAATTAAACGAATAAGCTGACCAATGTCGAGCCTCTCAATTTCGCAATACTGGAGGCTGCCTTGGTGATAGATGTGTCGAATGAAATCATTGATTCAGTCCAACCTTGCTGCCTATCAGTCGATGAAGAAGGTCACTGGCAACAGTGTTGATGTTGACGCATTGTCAGGCGTATAGCCATCTAGTGCCTGATGCGGTCGAGTCTGGTTGTAGAACATCCGATAGCGCTCCAGCCCCTGCTGATCCGTGCTGTAAGGTGTCATACGTGTGCAAATGACCTTCAGGCTCTTCCAGAGTTGCTTTACGAATACGCGATCCCGCCAGCAGCCCTTGCCGTCCATGCTGATCTAAATTCCCTGGTCCCACTATCACACTGTCCGAAATTTCGGAGCCCCCTCTATTTGACCTAGGCTCAAAAAAGTGGACGCCTTCACCCTATGATCTGAGGTCTGGAGGTGGGG
>CABVRZ010000076.1 GCA_902500775.1 uncultured Nitrospira sp. | reverse complement strand
GCCACAGAGATCTACACCAAAATGAAGACGCTAAATAGCCTTGGTATGCCGGTTCCCAGTGAAAAGCCAAAGCTCATTTTGCAAACGATGCCACCGATAGAATTTGGAGAATGTTTATATTTTATCCAGTCTGGGACAGGCGGACCGGTGAAGATTGGCTACACAAAGCAGCTTGCAACTCGTCTCAAGGCCATTCACAAGCTGAATGGTGGTAGCGTGCGATTCCTTGGAGCCCTAGCGGGAACACGCGAGGATGAAAAGCGTTTTCATGAGAAATATGCCGGAGATCGTCTCCATGGGGAATGGTTTCGATTAAGTCCAGAGATACTATTGTTTTTATGCGGTGTTGGCATGAAGCCCACAATTGCCGTTGAAGCCACAACCGAAATTCTTAATACTTTTTCGCTACGTCCGATCAAGGCAGGGCAAAAGCTCAACTTGCTTCTGCCTGACACATCGGAACCGCAAACTCCCTAGGAATTCAGATTGAACGATTTCCTTGTCTTCTCAGGACGACAAGCCTCCTTCGATGTCTTCTAACCTCTCTTTTCGCTGCGGCAAGATGGCAGCCGTCATGAATCAAAATATAGCATGAGACACAACCAGGGCCAGGTCCTGTTTCTTGTATCATGGACTATTCTGGATTCGGCTGATGGTCGCGCAGCAAGATACCAAACCTGACACTGATTGCCTCTTCAAGGCTATGTTTAAAAGAACATGGCGGGTAGGATGCCTCAGACAATGTTCCCCAGAGCGTCGCACACGATCATTGCTGAGTCCGGTCGTGCCAATGCGACGAGTGTCAATCCTGCCTCGGTCGCACGGTCAATCGCCAAGCTTGTCGGCGCAGAGACCGTGACCAGCATCGGACATCCGGCCTGCACGGTCTTCTCAACCAACTCATAGCTGCATCGGGCGGACAGCACAAAGAAGCCGGACGAGGGATCGATTCCTTTCAGCGCTAATGCGCCAATCAGCTTATCGAGTGCGTTATGCCGCCCCACATCCTCGCGAACAAGCAGAATGTGGCCGTCCGGTGCGCACATCGCTGCGGCATGGGTTGCCCCTGTCGCCTGTCCAAGCGGTTGATGTGTCTCCAGCATGGAGAGTGCCTGCGCAATGGCCCTGCGATCGGTTCGAATTCTGGCCGTGACCTTCGGTAATGGGCGAAGAATTTGCTCGATGCTCTCCATCCCGCACAACCCGCAACTACTTTCAGACGTGCGCGTGCGGGCTCGAGTGCAGACCGTTGCTGCCTGCTCAGGCGGCAATAAAATTTGTACAATCCAACCTCCGTTGGCCTGAAAAATCGTGATGTCACGAATGTGATCCGCCTGCCGCACGAGCCGCTCACTCAAGGCAAAGCCCACGGCGTAATCATGAAGATCCGATGGAGTCGCCATCATGACGGCATACTTGATGCCGCAGACTTCGATCGCAATAGGGGCTTCGATGGGAATGTCGCGTTGTGTTTCACCCTCGTCACCCGCTTCCGAAAACCGCATCTGTCGGATCGCATAGTGGCGGGATGAAGGCTGTAACGAGAGTAATGACATAGCGCGTGCTCCGTATGGGGTGAAGCGTAGTGACCTATGCCATGCATGTCAAGGTGAAGGAATTGGCGTTGTGGAGGCCAGCGTGACTTCAGTCTCGCAGTTATGTGACAGTATGTCGTCTATGAGTGTGGAGAAGGAGGAACCTGCCATGGCAAACGACGCCCCTCGGTTTACGCCATACACTCATCCTGCCGGAGGATGGGGCACGGCGGCGGCCACGGCCAAAGTCTTGCTGGAGCAGAGCGTGCTGACGACCGGGTCGCGCGCGTTGCTCTCGATGAATCAACCCGGCGGCTTTAAATGCCCTAGCTGCGCGTTCCCCGATCCTGACTGCCGAAAGACCTTGGAGTTTTGCGAGAATGGCGCCAAGGCCTTGGCCTTTGAAGCGACCAAGCATCGGATCACTCGAGCGTTCTTTCAGAGTCATACGGTGACCGGGCTGATGGCGCAGTCGGATTATTGGCTGGAAATGCAAGGGCGTCTGACCGAACCGATGCGCTACGACGCCTCGACCGACCACTATGTGCCCTGTTCGTGGGATGAGGCGTTTGCCCTGATCGGCCGTCATTTGAGGGCGCTCGACAGTCCGCACCAAGCGGAGTTTTATACGTCGGGTCGCACGCCGAACGAAGCTGCATTTCTCTATGCCATCTTCGTCCGGGCCTTCGGCACTAATAATTTCCCCGATTGCTCGAATATGTGCCATGAACCGACGAGTCGAGGACTGCCTCCTGCGATCGGAGTCGGGAAGGGCACCGTGATCATGGAGGATTTCGACCGTGCGGAGGCGATCTTTGTGGTCGGACAGAACACGGGCACCAACTCGCCGCGCATGATGACTAATCTCGTCGAGGCACGTAAGCGCGGCGTGCCAATCGTGGCCGTTAATCCGATGCCGGAACGTGCGCTGATTAGGTTTACTGCGCCGCAAGACATTGTTCAGATGGCGACGTTCGGATCCACCGAGATTGCGAGCGAATTTGTCCATATCCGAATCGGCGGCGACCTCGCTCTGCTCAAAGGCATCATGAAAATCTTGTTCGAGCGTGACGCGGCGGGTGAGCAGGTGCTCGACCATGAGTTCATCCGAGCGCATACGGTTGGATTCGAAGCAATCCGCGCCGAAGCGCTGACTCATAATTGGGCTGAGATCGTCGACACATCGGGGGTCAGTGAAGCACAGATTCGCCGTGTTGCCGAGATCTATATCCGTTCGCGCGCCACGATGGTGTGCTACGGGATGGGCCTCACGCAGCATCAAGAAGGCTCTCGGCTCCTGCAACAGGTGGTGAACCTCCTCTTATTGCGCGGCAATTTTGGAAAGCCCGGCGCCGGCATCGCACCGATCCGTGGCCACTCCAACGTCCAAGGCGACCGGACCGTCGGCATCGATGAACAGCCATCGCAGGCGTATCTTGATCAGGTCCGAGAGGTGTTTGGTTTTGAGCCACCGCGAGCTCCTGGCCATCATACAGTGGCAGCCGTCGATGCGATGGTGCAAGGTGAGGCCAAAGTCTTCATCGGCATGGGCGGCAACTTCATTCGTGCCGTGCCCGACACGGAACGATCCTATGCGGCGATGCAGAAGTTGGCTCTCACGGTCGGCATCTCGACCAAACTGAATCGTGGCCATCTGGTGCATGGACGCGACGCGCTGATCTTGCCGGTCATCGCTCGGTCCGAGATGATCCGGACGTCGGCCGGAGAACAATTCGTGACGATTGAGGATTCGGTGTCGAAGGTGACCGCTTCGAGAGGCGTCCTGGAGCCGGCAAGCCCGGATGTGCGCCCTGAGGTCGAGATCGTCTGTCGGATGGCGATGGCCACGTTGCCCGACAGTCAAATACCCTGGGAACACTACATTCACGACTATCATCTGATTCGCGACAAGATCGCCGAGGTCTACCCGGAAATTTACTCGAACTTCTCAGAACGGATCAAAGATCCGAAAGGGTTTCATCTGGATGTGCCACCGCGCCGACGAACGTGGCCGACTCCGAACGGCAAGGCGAACTTTCTCTTGTTTCCAGGCCTCGCGGTGAATGTGAAGGTGGCCGATCCATCGATGTTGCGATTGGCGACGGTGCGATCGCACGATCAGTTCAACACAACGATCTATAGTTACAATGATCGATATCGCGGTGTGCACAATAACCGGATGGTGCTTTTCATCAATGCCGAGGATCGCGCCGAACGAGGGTTGACGGACGGGGGCACGGTTGCGTTGGAGACGATCAGCGAGGATGGAGTGACACGGCGCGTGGAAGGACTGACGGTCATCGACTACCCGATGCCACGCGGTGCGGTTGCCGGATATTACCCTGAGCTGAATCCTCTCTTGCCACTCGAATACTGCGATCGGATCAGTGGGACGCCCGCCGCGAAATCCATTCCGGTTCGCGTGATAACGGCAGCGGATGATTCAAGAGTCACAGGCTGAGCATGGTAGCCGATCCAGCGGTTCTCGCACGTCATGCCTGTCTTGCACTGGCGAGTGCGGTATGGATTCTGCTTCCTTCCCGTTCACGCAGGGAGAGAGTAGGGTCAGGTCTTCTTCTTTGCATGATGGACTATTGTGCAACTCGCACTAACGATCACGCAGCAAGATACAAGACCTGACTCTGATTGTCTCTTCAGCGTATGAGTATCAGACCTCAGCATGAATCCTCGTTTCAACACATCACAGCGCTCGCCGTGAAAACTCGAGGGCATAGGCGAGGGGGTGTCGGCCGCTTGCAAAAAGACCAATCTGGCACGTGCTGACGGCGGTGCACTCGGGTCACTGCCCAGTTGTTGCGTCATGCACGATACAAAATGTGACCCTGTGTGCTCTTTAATGAAGGTGAGACGGGAGTGATGTCGAGCGAGCCGTTCAACAGGTTTGGTTCGACAACTCTGACTACAGGCAGGACAGCTACGGCAAACCACAATCTGGAAATACGGGATTGTAAGGCCTGATACCCACTATCTGTACTTTGGTTTTTAGAGGTGTGTGGAAGCAACATAGTCCAGGTTGTGTTCGGTCAGTCTCCATCGCAGGAGGGCATCACGGCACCACTTCTGTTCTGGCTCTCGACTCGATCCCTTTTCCATTCCAAACCGAAACCACTCAGATGCGTCAACATATCGCCCTTCATTCTGAGGTATCATCTTTAGGTGTGGAAATAGGATAAAGGCGGCGTAGCCTTTTGGTTG
>CABVRZ010000075.1 GCA_902500775.1 uncultured Nitrospira sp. | reverse complement strand
GCTTCCCTCGATGAAATCGTCAGAGCCTATCAATAACTACAGACTTAGCTATAGCTTGTCGTCCGGTTGAGCGCGGTGGAGAGGTTCACCGTCCAGCCGTTGGCTTGGTCCGTCCGCGTGAGCGCTTTGAACCCACCGGCCGGGTCTTCGTCTTTGATCAACCGCCCGTTGGCATCATAGCTGTTCGTATGCAGATTCCCGCGGGCGTCTTTCAGTGTGGTGAGCAGGCCGTCCGCCGTATAGGTCAGCTCGATCTTTTCGCCGTTCGGATTCGTGACGGACTGCAGATAGCCATTGCCCTCGAGCGTCAACGCCGTCTGTTGTCCACCCGGTGCCACGATGGCCGTGGGATTCCCGTTGGTATCGCGCTGAATGGTCGTCACCTTGCCGTCCGCATCCGTGATGGTCGTCAGCCGTCCCGCCGCATTGTACGTAAAGACAGCACGATTGGCGCCTGTGAGCGCATCGAGGGTGCGCAGATGGCGCCCCTGGGCACTGAACACCGAAACCTCCTGTCCGTCGTCCGACGGAATGGCGAGTTCCCCAGTGCTCAATCCCGGCAAGTCGGGGGTGATACGCGCGATCCGGTGGCTGTTGAGATTGCCCAGGTAGAGCACATCATCCGGCCCAAACGTCGGCTGAGCCGGCCCTTTGATGATTGCCGCCGTGGGCGGGCCACCGTAGCCGCCATCCCCCGACAGGCCGGTCCCGGCGATGGTCGTGATGATCCCATTGGTTCCCACCTGGCGATAGCGGTGATTCGAGCTGTCGCCAATAGTGCCGACGCCGTCGCGGCGGACTCTACGCGGTTTTCGAGGAGGGGCAACCCCAAAGATGGCCTTATACGGTAGATCCGTTTGGCTCATCACATGAACAAGGGAGACTAGCCCGCATTATTCATGACAGTTCGTGACGAAACCGACGAAACGCCAGGCGAGACGGGCACGCGGAGCCCTGAGAGACCGAGGCATACTTGCAACAGTATGTCGAGGTCACGAAGGGCGAGCCTGCTCGACTGACCGCTGACAGACCGCGGCCAGGCTTGTCGCAGCGGCGTATCGGCGGGTGCAGTAGAAGTGTTCATGAATAATGCGGGCTAGGGAAGCGAGCGGTGCGACAGCGTTTCACACATTCGTGCTCTGCCCTCTCGAGACCACGAGGTGGCCAGGATTCAGCTGACACAGCACTGTCCTCTGAATGAGACGTAGTTCAGTTATGCGCGTGGAGGACACCAGGTGGTCGGCTTGAAGTAGGGGTGCGGCTGTCTCTGGCTCACCGCCCGATGGATCTCCAGAAAATGCGGATAACACGTGAGCCGCTCAATCTCGCCTGGATCAAAGAACCTTGCATCAGAAGTTTCCTCCTGATCGGCTCGCGGCATCCCGCTGATCACCCGCGCCGCAAACACGGTCTCCACCCCTGAAAGCTGATCGCCATTCGGGTACACCACGGAAAACTGTGTCCCCGCAAATACGCCGAGAAGCTCAGTGAGTTCGACGTAGACCCCCGCCTCCTCCCACACTTCCCGTACCGCAGCATCCGATGGCAACTCATGAGGGTCAACAATCCCGCCCGGCGCCCCCCATAAGCCAGAAGACGTACCCTTGACGAGTAACACCCGTCCCTGGTCGTCGTACGCCAGGACCCCCACCGTCGGCACGTGCAATAGCTCCGTCCCAATGTTGGCACGAAGGGTTTTAATGAACTCGGGAATCGCCATGTGCCTGACAATACGTCATTCCCATTAAAGAAGCGAATTACAGAATAGGGCCAGTCAACGTTTCGTTTATAACGATATCGTGCCCCCACTTCTCTTGCCGAGAATGTCTCGCTTCAACGCCTGATATCTCATTCTCGACACGGAAGTGCCAGCTCCCTGCGACATATTGCGTTAGCCAACGCGGATCGGTAGAGTACGCACCGGCTATCTCTGGAGAGGGCGCTGATTTTGGCCCAGAGCGGGCCCCTGTGAGGGAGTTTCTCATCTCCCCAAAAGGTGCAGAAGGATGTGAGCCAGTACTCGTGCGAGTGTGGCTTGCCGGATAACCCCCACCACTGGAGAGGAACTATGAACGCCAATTGTTTTCTAAGACTGCTGACCGGGCGGATGCTTCTCCTTGGAACTACTCTCGCCATAGTCCTACTCGTGGGGGAGCAATCCGTAATGGCCCATGGTGATGGCATTTCCGAGGCGAACCCCTCACATGCAAGCGAATCCAGCTCACCGAGCCCATCTAGTCCAAAAGCAGCGGGGCTCCAAGCAGCCTGCTGGGCTCTGAGCATGCCCTATGGCGCGGCGAAAATCGCCTATGCCATCGGTGGCGGCGTGGTGGGCGGCCTTGCATGGACGGTGACTGGGGGAAACATGGAGTTGGCCAAATCCATCTGGGTTCCCTCGATGACAGGTGACTACATCATTCAACCCCAGCATCTCACAAGAGACAAACACCTCTACTTCGTGGGACCGCCAGAAGAACCTCCGCTCTAACCACTTTTGCTCCAGCATGCGCCTAGTCTCTTATGGTCCTGCACCATGGATGGGAGAAGCAGGCCATGGTTGTTGAAGCAGACCCTCCCCAATCATGCGCTTCGTTGGCGGGCAGTCGCCATTCAGACCGCCACATTGACAAGGGCTGTAGTAGAAGTGCACCATGGGCACCTCATTGCTGAATGATACGCGTGGTAAGCAGTGTGACTGTCTATGTTCATTGCACCTCGGGTGGTGGTATAGTCAGCAATCTGGGATCAAATCCCTGGAAACCTCAGCTTGGAAGACAAGATGAAATTCCAAGCACAGATAAAGAAGACATGCGGCCATTATGTTAACTCTTAGAGAATTAAGGAGACTAGGATCATGGCACTGCTGATTACCGACGAATGTATCAACTGTGGCGCCTGCCTGCCGGAATGCCCGAATGAAGCCATCTTTGAAACGCGCAGCGGCGCGGAAGAGAAGGGACTGCATGTGGGTGATGGTCAAGGTGTGGGCGATAATATTTACGTGATCGCTCATGATCGGTGTACTGAGTGTGTCGGTCACTTCGACGAACCGCAATGTGCGGCAGTCTGTCCGGTCGACAATTGCTGCATCTCGGATCCGGCGTATCCGGAGGGGTCGGATGTTCTGCTGGAAAAGGCGAAGACTCTTAATCCAGACAAGTCGATCGATCCGGCAAAAGTGTGGAGCGGCGTGAGGAACTGAGCGGTTCCACCTCATAGTTTCCATTCGCGCAGACTGTGGAAAAGTGACGTGGGTCCTTGATACCTCGATGCGTATCAAGGGCCCAGACTGCAGTAGAGTCACCCGCAGGGCCTTGAGAACGGCCGGTTCAGACATGTGCACCGTGGTAAAGCTGAAGCGATGAATTATGTCTGAAAAGGGTCCCAGATTTCTGACCAATGCCACAGTTATCAAAGTGCTAGCGAAAGTCTTTGCGTTCCAAGCCATCGAAATCAATCTCCTACGATCCCAGGCTGGAATTTCCGATGCCAACTGGAAAACCCTAAAGACGGAAGCCTTTAAGAAAACCTACGCCAAGCAACGGGCGTTTTATGAAGATCGTCTGACAGGGGCATTTGCCCTAGAACACATCTCCCAGTCCGAACGCGAGACCAGGCTGCTCGAACTCTGGCTCAAACAGAGCGAAGAATCATCAAAAGACGACATCTAGCTCCCCACCGGAGACTGCTCGCCTCAAGGCCTCGCATCCTCTTCTCGGTACGCAAGAACGACTCCTCACCGTGACTTCCAATCAAATGGTCTCGACGGACCGGAACCTTCCCCTTTCAATCACTTTGCGGTGATGTATGTCGACGATTCCGTGGTTGTGTTTTTACTCTGCAGGAGAGGCCGACTCCTTTTTTTGATCATTGACAAGCGCGTCGGTCGTACACTGCACCTGTCGAACATAGACTTTCTTCCAGTTAGTCATGCATCATGCCAATTGATCGGAACGTATTTCTGTCGACAGTGAATACCATGCGCAGCAGTCACGACACGGCTCGGATCACTCAGCGGCATGTACGGAACAAAACGTGCCCCCGGTTCACTCCCATCAATGTGAAGGAATGATGCCATCATACGTATCTGTCCATGCTGAGAGAGTATTCATTACGAGCAAAATTTGGTCCTCCATTACCGGCGATGAAAGGAGAGAGAGATTATGAGATACACGAGTCTGAGTCTTGTGTTGATTGGAGTGTTCTGTGCGCCGATTTCGGTCATGGCGCAAACCGGTAGCACAGGAAAGTCTGACACCAACATGGAGATTTTAAAAGAAAAGCTGAATGCCGATAAAAAACTGCTGATCGCTGGCAATATGAATCTCAGCGAGGCGGAGGCAAAGCAGTTTTGGCCCCTGTACAATTCCTATCAGACTGAGCTGGCGAGATTGAACGACCGCCTGGGGCGTCTCATTGCAACCTACGCGCAGGGGTATGATCAAGGGCAGGGGCAGATTACGGACAAGATGGCCAAGGAGTTATTGGACGAGTCTCTGGTCCTCGATGAGGCGGAAGCTAAGATGCGGCGCACCTATGCGGATAAGCTGGAGAAAGTGCTGCCGGCAACAAAAACCGCGCGATACATGCAATTGGAAAGCAAAATTCGTGCGCTCTTGCGGTTCGAATTGGCGCAGCAAATCCCTCTTGTCTATTAATAGATAGTGGCGGTACGTGGAAACAGGTGACGGCTGGCCCGAGAACGTTGGGGCAACCTTCTGGTCAACGGCGAAATGCGTCCGTACCTTTCATCACATCGGCCAAGAGATTGTCGGCCTATTTGTTCCGCACCCGCTTGCGGTAGAGGCCGTGGCCGTCCTAACCCGGATAATTCACGACTGGTGACAGAAAAGAGCCATCGGGTCTCCAATC
>CABVRZ010000074.1 GCA_902500775.1 uncultured Nitrospira sp. | reverse complement strand
ATAGCCCGATCGGCTGTTGAACCAGTGTGGTTGCGCTCATCGTGAATAATGCAGGTTAGGAGCCTTCCTCCACTCGCAGGCTGGCTACAAAGTCCGCCAGCGGCGTTCTCGCCTCGCTCAGAGGCTCACCGTACGGCCTGGGCAAACGCCTGTTCACACAGGCGATGGGTGGGGCGGGTGAAAAAAGTCTATGATTCGCCGCTTCACTCACTGCGGCCTTGCTGGACGGCCATTCTGAACAGCCTGTGGGGCACACTGATGGCCTCCGTGATTTCAGACACGACGCCCTTTCTGAGGTCGTCACAGGGTTTGTCAACACTCTGCTAGTCAGCTACCGGTTCCGTCTGTTAAGAATCTAGCCATGCTAACCGATCGTGTCTGTTTGTGGGTTGTGCTCTGCCTCAGCCTGTCTGGCCTGGGATCGGCAGAGGCAGGTGAGTCTGTTGTACGACGAGTCCCTCTTTACGACAACCTGGGGACGCTTCATCACCCAATCACCACACGTTCTCAGGAAGCCCAACGCTATTTTGATCAAGGGTTGCGGTTTGCGTACGCCTTTAATCATGAGGAAGCCATACGCGCGTTTGAGGAAGCGGCCAAGCGTGATGCCACGGCCGCGATGGCCTATTGGGGGATCGCACTGGCGCTCGGTCCAAATATCAATACGACCATGAAAAAGACGGATGAACGACGGGCATGGGATGCCCTGCAGAAAGCCCGATCCTATAGTGCCCACGTGACTCGCGCCGAACAGGCCTACATCTATGCGATGGGCAAACGCTACCGTCCGACCGGATCCAACCGACCGGTTCAGGATACAGCTTATGCGGATGCCATGCGAACCCTGTGGCAACAATTCCCAGAGGATCCGGATGCCGGAGCGCTGTTTGCTGAAGCTCTCATGGACCTCCATCCCTGGGATCACTGGACGACCACGGGAAGACCGAAGTCGGGCACAGAGGAAATTGTGTCGACCTTGGAGAAGGTTCTTGCAAAAGTGCCGAATCATCCTGGAGCCTGCCACTACTACATCCATGCCATGGAGGCATCTCCGACGCCAGAACGTGCCTTGGCTTGTGCGGAGCGGTTGCCTGGGTTGATGCCTGGGGCTGGCCATCTTGTCCATATGCCGGCGCATATTCTGATGCGACTGGGTCGGTATCATGATGCAGCCGAACGAAATGCGCAGGCAGCGGAAATCGATCGACGTTATCTGGCTGGGAGCTCGTTGACCAATGACTATGCTGATGGCTACTACAGGCATAATCTCCATTTCCTCTGGGCGTCATTGGCGATGGAGGGACGAAGCGGGGAAGCGCTCAAGGTTGCACGACAATTAATAAGCTTGATTACGCAAGAGGATGCACGGAAGGACCCATGGAAGGAATTGTATTTGCCTGTGTCCTTATGGTCGATGATCCGCTTTGGGCTGTGGGAAGAACTGCTGCGCGAACTGCCGCCACCCAACACATTACGACTGAAACAGGCGATCTGGCGGTTGGGACGGGGCATGGCATTAGCCGCATCCGGTCGGTTGCCAGGCGCTGAGGGAGAGCATGCCGCATTGGCGATCCTGGCAAAACGATTTGGTCGAAACAAGACAACTGAAGAACAAACGGAACGGGCGTTGATTCATCTTGCTGAGCGACTGCTTGCCGGAGAAATTGCGGCCCATCGCAAGCAGTATGAGACAGCAGTTACGGCTCTTCGGGAGGGCGTCAAACTGGAAGAGGCCTTGCCCTACTCAGAACCCCCATTCTGGCCGATTCCGGTTCGTCATTATCTCGGCGTCGTCTTGCAGAAGGCCGGGCGTGCTCACGAAGCAGAATCGGTCTACCGAACAGATTTGAATAAAAATCCGCACAATGGGTGGGCACTGTATGGGCTGATGCAGAGCCTTCGCGCTCAACGGAAAGATCGGGAGGCGAATGAAGTTGAAAAGCAATGGAAGCGAGCATGGGCCCATGCAGATGTGACCCTGGTCGCTAGTCGTTTCTGAGAGTCTACACGTGCAGAGGTGGAGGTAGGGATGCGATTCGTTGTTGGAGTGATGGGACCAGCCAAAGCACCAAAGAAGGATCTCGACAATGCGCGAGTCCTTGGTGAATTTATCGCGAGACGTGGCTGGGTTGTGCTGACGGGAGGAAAAGACGTGGGCGTCATGGATGCAGCCTGTGAGGGCGCCAAACGGGTTGGGGGCAGCCTGACCATCGGTGTGTTGCCGACGGCCAAGGACAAAGTGTCTCGCCATGTCGATGTCTCGATCATCACCGAAATGGGAAGTGGCCGGAACAACATCAATGTGTTGTCCAGCCAGGTTGTGGTGGTGTGCGGATTGAGTGGGTCCGGTACTGTTTCTGAAGTGGCCCTGGCAGTGAAGGCTGGAAAGCCGGTTATTCTCGTCGCAGCTTCGGAGGCAGATGTAACCTTCTTCCGCAAACTCGACAAGCGACTGGTCAATGCCGCGGCCACGCCTGAGGAAGCGATCGAGCTCATCATGAAGCTGATGGATAAACGACTACGACGTGGACACCGTACAAAGCCGGAAATGTATAGCTATCTGCCCGTGTAACCAGTCTCTCACTACGAGTGTCATTGAATGGAGTAAGATTGGAGCCCCTGTAGCGACTATGAGGGAGGAGGATACCAACATGACCACTCAACGGAGACTCATCACCCTGGCAACCGGTCTCATTGTATGGACGATTCTTGCCAACTTCCCGCTTGTCAAAACGCTGGGCGTATCCCCAAGCGCCAAGGCCTATTTTGCCGGTGGCTGTTTCTGGTGCATGGAGGAAGCGTTTGAAAAGGTAGAGGGGGTCGTCAGTGTCGTCTCAGGGTATATGGGTGGCACTGTGGCCAATCCGACCTACGAGGAGGTGTCCGCCGGACGAACCGGCCATGCGGAGTCGGTGGAAGTGACCTATGACCCCACCAGAGTCAGCTACCCAAAACTCCTTGATGCCTTTTGGCACAATGTGGATCCACTCACGCCTAACGCGCAATTTTGCGATCACGGGACGCAGTATCGATCTGCCGTGTTCTATTCCACCGAGGAGGAAAAGAGACAAGCGGAAGAATCAAAATCCGGCATCGAGCAGACGAAGAAATTTCCAGCATCAATCGTGACGCAGCTGACCCCGGCAGCGACTTTTTATCCAGCCGAGGACTATCATCAGGATTACTACAAGAAGAATCCGCTCCGATATAAGTACTACAAATACGGGTGCGGCCGGGCTGCGAGGTTGCAAGCGCTGTGGGGGAAGCCCTAGCGGTTATAACAAAAACGTCGTGCTGAGCCCTACAGTCTATGGACTATAGCTCTGAAGAGTCAGGATAAAGGCCACGACTGATCTTGTGAATGCCAGGTTGTCGGGATTTGGAATCGCTGCACAAAACAAGATAGGCTCTCAATGCCGAGCACTAACCACGAGTGACAGGTCGGTTCCCAGATCAAGGTCGGGTTATCTAAGGTGTCGTAACCTCATGGCAATTGGTTGACACAAGAAACAAGATCTGACGCCGAGTCTTCTTGATAACTCTCCATTTTCTGTTCAGCGGTCTCTCCTGAATCAACCGATCAATCACGGCGTAGGGAAAAAATGATCTAACAGTCTGCTGAAAAACTCAATATGTGTGCTTCGACAAGCTCAGCACGAACGGAAAATCTCAATAGTTTCAATGGCTGCCCCGTTCGTCCTGAGGCTCTCGAAGGATGAACGAAGGGTTTTTCAGCAGACTGCTAAGCTGAATCGATGGCCAGGAGAAGATTGTCACTCCCATTCATACAAAATCCCATTAACCCCCTGTCATTCGTCGGCGGTGGAAAGTCAGTCACTGACCCCGACCCTCTATCACATCCTCGCAGATAGAGAGCCATGCCCGAATAGAAGTAATCATCGACACATCAATTTCTCTACATTAGGTAACAGCGTTTGTGGGTATCTATTTGGATACAAGGTGAATCGTAATTTATTCAGGTAACCGGCATATATCTTCATAGGTAAACCTTGTGAAACACAATTCTTACGCAGTGCGTTTGCATAGAAATGTATTCATCGCACTGGATTATGCAGGTAGTGCACCATCACGAGGCAGTCAGACATAGAAAGAAACCAGACTGTTATATTGGCATACGTATTGCTATGTATCAGAGGCAAGAGGCTGCGTACGCAAAGCCGGTGTGAGGAAGTCGCCAGATCCTGAAACACGGATTCCAGCGCTTACTGCCATTGCCGGTTGCGAAACGAATGAACCTGTGAACCCTATTGTGGCCCAGGGTTTGTCGGATCGAGTTCCAGAGGTGCGTGAGGCTTCGCTTCACTAACTACGAGACTCGCCCGATCTGGTGCCGATCCAGTCCTTTGCGTCAGTTGCCACTCAGGATGTGAATCCAGCTTTTCGGATAGGAACCATGATCCTACTGGTTGACCAGTTGGGCAAGGCGGAGGGCTCGAGCCAGCATGATCATGATGTGGTGCGGGCCATCCTACAACAGGGAGTGGCTGATCCAGATCCACAAGTGCGAGAGCAGACGACGATGTTGCTGGAGAATAATTAGATCCCTTTTCAGTTTGAGGTTTAGGAGTCGGATACCTTTGCTGATCTCTCGAATCGAGCGATAAGAGCCCGACGATGGAGATACCGACGGACCTGCCGACTGCACGAGGCAAACGTCAATGTCCGTGCAGAATTTGCGAGAGTGCAATGGACGATACGTGACTCTATTCTGTAAATCTAGGGGCAAACTGATACGTGCACGCTACTATCATAGGTACCAGTAAACAATGACGCGTGTTAGCGTAAGTATCGTGTGATGTGGTCATGCAAAACCAGTCTCCGATGTTTCTTCTGATCACGCCCCAGTCTGTCCCTGCGGAGACCTTTGACCCGGTCGAAGACCGTCACACGTTGCCGAGCACCAGAGCACTAAGTCATGCTGTGCTGGACCCGTCCCCTGCTCATCTTGATGTCGAACAGACGATACTCAGAAAGAGCAGGGGCGTATCGAAAACGAGAAGACTGTTGGCGGTGCCGGCTTCGCAACAGTAGGGTGGAGAACAACTGTAGGTATTCCCACGTTATCAAGATCCATTGGAGGGACGTATGAGACCAGACAACAGGAGATACCCCACGGTATGGCGGGGTCTGCTCACACACCTCGGCACCGCGCCCCTGTGGGTACTCGGTTGCTTGCTGGTGACGGCGGGCTGCCAGGAAGAACCCCAAACCGGCACGGCAACTGTTACCGACGTGCCAAGGACACAGGAAGGGCTGAAGCTGGTGGGCACCGGTGCCGTCGGCCCCGCACAGCAAGGCTATTCCGTCGCGCTAAGCGCCGATGGGAATACTGCGGTCGTCGGTGGGTTGAGTGATAGCCGCCTTGTCGGTGCGGCCTGGGTCTATACCCGGACGGCTGGGGTGTGGACCCAGCAAGGGCCGAAGCTGCTGGGCACCGATGCCGTCGCCTCCGCATCGCAAGGCGAGTCCGTCGCACTGAGCGCCGATGGGAATACCGCGGTGGTCGGTGGAGGAAGTGACAGCGGCTTTGTCGGTGCGGCCTGGGTCTATACCCGGACGGCTGGAGTGTGGACCCAGCAAGGGTCGAAGCTGGTGGGCACCGATGCCGTCGGTCGCGCAGCGCAAGGCATGTCCGTCGCACTGAGCGCCGATGGGAATACTGCGGTGGTCGGTGGGGGACACGATAGCGGCGATGTCGGTGCGGCCTGGGTCTACACCCGGACGGCGGGGGTGTGGACCCGGCAAGGGCCAAAGCTGGTGGGCACCGGTGCCGCCAGCAACGCAGGGCAAGGCGAGTCCGTCGCACTGAGCGCCGATGGGAATACCGCGGTCGTCGGTGGGTGGCACGATAACGGCGATGTCGGTGCGGCCTGGGTCTATACTCGGACCGCTGGGGTGTGGACTCAACAAGGGCCGAAACTGGTGGGCACCGATGTCGTCGGCTCCGCATCGCAAGGCTTTTCGGTCGCGCTGAGCGCCGATGGGAATACCGCGGTCGTCGGTGGGTTGAGTGATAACGGCGATGTCGGTGCGGCCTGGGTTTATACTCGGACCGCTGGGGTGTGGACCCAGCAAGGGCCGAAGCTGGTCGGCACTGGTGCCGTCGGCAACGCAGGGCAAGGCTTTTCGGTTGCGCTGAGTGCCGATGGGAATACCGCAGTCGTCGGTGGGGGGGGCGATAGCGGCGATGTCGGTGCGACCTGGGTCTACACTCGGACCGCTGGGGTCTGGACCCAGCAAGGGCGAAAACTGGTCGGCGCCGATGCCGTTGGGTCCGCATCACAAGGCTTTTCGGTCGCGCTGAGCGCCGATGGGAATACCGTGGTGGTCGGTGGGTGGCGCGATAACAGCGATGTCGGCGCGGCCTGGGTCTACGAGCACTAAGAGCTTGTTCATAGTCATGAGGGAAGAAGTGTTCAGCCTGCTCTTTTTGGGAAAGGTCAGCGTATGCGTCAGAATTCCCCAAGTGAGATCAGGCGTGAACCATTCAAAAACGTGTTGCCTGTTTGAGCGCGCGGGTGAACGAAGACCCGCCCCGCAGGGTGGCTTTATGCGAGATATTCTGGTGAAGAGTGAGGGGCCGGATACCGTTGGTGGCCATATGAGCGTTATTGCGGGGTGGTGTGAGAACCTGCCGGTGAGCCGGAAAACATGCCCGGTTCAACGAGAGTGCCCACGTTGTCAAACGGTAATCGCCCGTCTGTACTGTGCAGCACGCCTTTGATGTCGTACGTCAGTTCCTGTTTTTGAGAGAGCTGGAGCAGTTGGCGAACAATGTCGAGTGTCGAGGTACTGGTGTCAATCGTCATCACGGCATCACCCAACCGGGGGATCGTCAGTTCCTTACTCCCCAGACCACGGGTCAGGCGTTTCCCGTTCAAACTCAACGTGAAATCGATACCAATCAGGTGATAGTCGAATTCGTTCGGGTTGCGGATCCGGAGATCGACACGGAGCCGTTGTTCAAACATGGTCGCATCCAACGGCGTGACGTTAGTGACGAGCACCTCCGGAGGTTCGCCCTTCATGAACAAGGAAGCGCAGCCGGGAAACAGCAGGGTCACGGTGAACAAGTACAAATAGGCTCGGTGCAGTCGCATAGCTGGCATCATAACAAGAACATTTACGGGAAAGCGACGCGTATGCCAGCCTCATGGTCGTTCGTTGACATACGGAAACAGATCGAAGCCCTATATCTGTATGCAAGGGCTGGGTATCTATTGAGATATCGCTCCTTCCGATGAATTTCCTTGCGTCTAGCTATACAGGATGTGGCGATGGGGGCGTTAAGCCAGAGTAGAACAGGCCAGGATTCAGTTGAAGCAGTCAGTTGTGGAGGTGGGTGTAGCGCTGTCCTGAACAGCTCTAGCCTGCATTATTCACGATGAGCGCAACCACACTGGTTCAATAGCCGATCGGG
>CABVRZ010000073.1 GCA_902500775.1 uncultured Nitrospira sp. | reverse complement strand
GCCGAGAGGACCGCCGCCTGATTCCATTTACACACCTATTGACAGGATCTCTTCATTCTTCGCCTTAAGCCCCAAGTAGTACGCCGTTGATGCTATTGCGGCGGCAGAATCAGTATCTTTTAAAAGATCTGCTTCGCTGACCAAACCCATCAAGAATTGTCCCAGTATATTATAGTGCCCTGAACGATGCTGTGAATAATAGTTCATGAGGCTGTGTCGCCGGTCTTCGCTGTACATTGTTGCCTCGTTGAGGGTTGTTGCTCGCAAGAGCCAAACGTAGTCACCGAGCACGTTTAAATCGACCGGATCGCTGAAGTCCCACAGGAGGTCATATTGGCCATCGTCGTACATGACGTTGCTGGCGGGGCCGAACTGACCGATCTGAATGTACTGATGCAGCGTCTTCAATGCCTTCTCTTTTCCTTCCCATGCCTTGTGGTGAGAGTAGGCGTAGAGGGAAAAGCTTGGGTTCGAACGGAGCTGCGAGAGTACCGCATATGCCAACTCATGCTTGCCATGTCGGGCAGGGATAAAGCTAAGACGGGAGAGACTAAACTCATTAGTTCCTGCCTGCTGTAAAAACACAAGGGCTTGTTTTGCCGATTCTATAGGTTGCTCTTCGAACGCTTCTTCGAAGAAGGGGCTTATTTCATGTTCCCATTCGTATAGTGTTATGGCACTAGGTGACTTCGTGAGCACTTCTGCCGCTTTATCGGGTTTGCCGTGCTTCCAGTACAAAGAGGCTACCATTCCCTTTCCCTTCGCCTCATTGGGGTAGCTGTCCAGGAAAAGAGTCTAGGGTCAGATCTTGTTTCTTGTATACCAGAAACTGCTCTCGTCGATTGGCTATCGTGGCCCATAGCGGAGTAAAGGCAACGCCGATCATCCGCATTGACTGGTCCACGCCGGTCTTCATGATAGTGTTCCATAACGAAAAGCCAGATGTATTGTACGTGTTTCTTATTTTTACGTCTATGATTCCTCTCGGAAATCTATTTCCGCTGCCAAGCCTTCCGAGCCCCACTATAATTCCACCCATGGAATCATTCCAATATATCTATTGGCAGGATTAGGGACGGCGGCTCGGCTACCTACAATAGTAGCTGAACTCAAGGAGAGTGCTCGAAGCCCTGGAAGAGAATCTAGGGTCAAATCTTGCTTCTTACGTGGTCGTTGCGTACCGTGCCGTGCCGGTTGGTTTACACGATGAGATTCCCTCTCAATCAGTAGCCCCCAATTTTGTAATCCTCTGCCATTTGATAATACAGACGTGTGCATGAAGGAGATCAAACGTGCGGACACATGAGCAACTGGCCAACAAGCTTCTTCGCCGACGTGGGGTTTGGACAGAGGTGGAGCGGATCGAACGTGAGGAGTCCGCGTTGCTTGATGCCTTGCTCAAGGCACGACAGGAGGCAGGGTTGACGCAAAGCCAGGTAGCTGAACGGATGGGTACTCAGGCTCCCGCTGTGGCTCGTCTGGAGTGGGCTCTGGAGAATGGAACACATTCTCCCTCGATTGCGACGTTGCGGAAATTATGTGAACGCCTGTGGCAAACGGCTGGTGCTGCGGGTCGCATAAGCACGATCGCGCCAGGACACTCGATGTTTCCCTAGCGGGCGATGATACTGACCTGAGCGGAATAGCCGAGACGGGAGAGGAGTTGCTCGCAATCCTCCCAAGCAAGTCCGAATGTTCGTACGTCTGCTGTGCCGATGCGGGCAATTGCATCGCGAATGGTTGTGAAGTGGGCCGGGTCGAAGTCGTTGTTCATCAATGCCGTTTCCGCCCAATCAACCAAGGCGGCCAACGACAGATCGTGACGCAGATAGGCCCCCAGTTTTTCAGCAACCGATTCACGGGTGACGAGTGGCATGACGGCTAGACCTTTCGATGACCCAAGTCTACCGGATACTTATGATGGACCTCAACCAATTCGCCGATTTCGTTGTAGACCTCTTGATAAAATAGGATAGTTATTTCGTTGAGATCCACTTCCTTGACATATCGGACTTTCCATCCTGATCGACTTGCAACCTGGAGCCAATATCGCCTTCCAGCTTGCGGCAAATCCTCCCAGTGGCCGAATTTGCGCTCATTCTGTTGCCTGGTACTCACCGTGCGCATCCTGGTCAAAGTTGGTTCCGCTGTCAAGACGGATATGTGTACCTATTGAAGGCGCCACTGCTTCATCGTGGGGCCTCAGCAGGCCTAATGGATTATCCAGCCGCGGCGTCCTCGGCCTTGCATCTCCTTCTCCAGCCCCCGTACAATGTTTTTCTTCGAGCCTAACCCATTGGCTTTGTTGTTACTTTGAGTCATTTGTGAAAAGGATCAGGCTGGCGTGAAGATCGAATTCTCCAAGGGCAACCGCACCTTCAACAGGATGCTGAAAACAACCTCTCGCGTCGTTCTCGGTTCGCCATCATCCTCAACGTACCCCAGAGGGTACGCCTCCGGTGTTGGCTTGCCTGCGGCTTAGCGAGATGCTGTTTTGAGCATCCTGGATACGGAAGGGCTCGTTCTCGATGAAAATACAGTACTCGAAGGGTGAGAGAGCTTCCAAAGAACTCATCCTGTTGAATCGCCAACAGCTTGAAGCTTCCAGTGACCGGAAGATGAAGGTGATGCTCATCTTTCCGCCTGATTGGTTTCCCTCGGAACCCTATCTGTCTCTTCCCTCCCTCACGGCAGTCCTTCGCCAGGCCGGCCACACGGTGATTCAACAAGACATCAACTGCGAGATGTGGGATTGGTACTTCAGCGAGGATTTTTTGAAGAAAGTTCTTCGCCGGGTGCCGCAGCAGCTTGATCGGTTGAGGAAGCTTTCGAAGAAGCGGGAGCTGAGTGAAGCCGAGATGGACGTGCAGCTCGCGCTGTGCGACGTCACCCATCAACGGATGGCAAAGTTGATCAAGGATGCCGAAGAGGCGAAACGAATTATAAGAAGTGAAGAGTTCTATAATATTGACAGGTTAGAGTGGTCACTTCAAGTCTTTCGTGAAGTGATGTCAGTCGCCTCGCTGGTCTATTTCCCGGCGCGGATCTGCATGCCGCCCATGGAAACAGATCTGTCCTATAAGGTCTTTGTTTCGTCAGAAGTCATCGACGCGGTGAACGATACGCAGGTGAATATCTACCGCGATGTGTTCGAGCATCTGGTGAAGCCGGCGATCGAACGGGAGCAGCCGGACGTGATCGGCATCTCGATCGTCCTGCAGCAGCAGATGTTCTCAACCATGACCTTCTGCGCCCTCATCAAACAACACTTCCCCCACATCCATGTCACGATTGGTGGGAATACGGTCACGAGGCTACGCGATGTGTTGCCGCAGTCGCCCTTGTTTCAGTACTTCGATAGTGCCGTGGTCTATGAAGGGGAGACGGCCTTCGCGCAGCTCGTGTCGGCGGTGGGGGCCAAGCGGAGTCCTGCCGAGGTCCCCAATGCCATCTACAAGGACGAGACCGGTATCCACACCTCGACAACGAGCTATGCGGAAGACCTGGCGACCTTGCCGCCGCCGGACTTCGATGGTTTACCACTGGAGAAGTACTTCGTTCCGACGAGGATACTGCCGTATTTGGCAACGCGAGGTTGCTACTGGGGGCGTTGCGAGTTCTGCGACCACGGCGAAGGCTATACGGCGGGCTATCGCTCCAAGAAGATCCAGGATGCGCTGGCTGATATTCAGTTTCTACGAGATAAGTACAGTACAACGCATTTCCATTTCACGGATGAGTCCTATCCGCCGGCTCTCTTCCGCAAGCTCTCGCGTGGGCTGATTGAAAGCCAGATGGGTATCACCTGGACGACCCATATGCGGTTTGAGAAGAGTCTGCTGGATGAGGCTGTGTGGCGGGATGCGAAAGAGTCCGGTTGTCGGTATCTCCACTTTGGCTATGAATCGGGGGTTGAGCGAGTCCTTCAACTGATGGATAAGGCGACGACGGCAGAGGTGATGACGAAACACCTCAAGCTGACGGCTGAGGCGGGGATCTGGAACCACTGTATGGGCTTCTTTGGATTTCCTGGCGAGACGAAGGAAGAAGCTTGGCAGTCAGTACAGTTCCTTGAACAGAACAAGGACCATGTGCATTCGCTCGGGTTCGGCACGTTCGACTTGGGCCGACACAACCCGGTGGCGAAGTATCCGGAGAAGTGGGGCGTCATGGCCTACAAGAATCCGGAGTGGGACTTAGCGCTCGATTACTACTACACTGTGACGAACGGGATGAGTATCGAAGAAGCTGAGCGCGTGTTCGAGCAATTCGAACAGAATCACAATCCTGGGTGGGATCTGCGGCTCTATACGCGAGAATACATCTTTCTTTATATCTCAAGGTTTGGTTTAAGTAAGCTGTCTGATCTGCAATATAAGTCAGTGAAAACTGTTGGTGTCATGACGACGCTGGCGGGGAAAATGTAACCTCAGTCCTGAGTGCTGAGAATTCGGACAACACCATGAGCGCGAGTGGACTCGTACAAATCGACGGCTTGGTTCCGATCAAGAGAGAGGATCGGAAACAGTCAAAGGTCATGCTGGTGTTTCCGCCTGAGTGGGTGCCGACGGCGCCGTACCTCGCGCTGCCTTCACTGACGGCTGTACTTCGGGAAGCGGGCCACACGGTTATCCAACGCGATATCAATATCGGTATGTGGGACCACTTCTTCAGCATGGAGTTCCTGATCTGGGTGAAGGCCAGGCTTGGGATGCAACTGAAGTCATTGCAAGCGAAGGAGAGGACCGGAGAACTGACTGAACGGGAGATGAATCAGCTGGCCGTAGTCGAGCAGGCTCTTGAGCGTGATGTCTTCGATCTCGCGGATCGGGCTGAAGATGCCAAACAGATTGTGCGTGGCGAACGGTTCTACCAGGCTGAACTGTTGGAAGGAGCGCTCAATACCTTCCGTGAGACGATGGCCTATATCTCGGCCGCCTACTATCCTGCATCGCTCGTGTTCTATCCGATGGAAAGCAACCTCGGCTATCGCCCTGGTGTCTCAAAGGAAGTCTTTGCCTGCTTGGAAGACGAGCAGGTGAACGTCTATCGGGATCTCTGTAACCAGTTGGTCCTCCCTGACGTAGCCAAAGCACAGCCGGACGTCATCGGTATTTCCATCGGCACGCAGATGCAGTTACTGGCCGGCCTCACCTTTGCCAAGTTGATCAAAGAGTCGTTTCCGCGCACCCATGTTGTGGTGGGAGGCAACATTATCACGCGCCTGCAAGATGACCTGGTGCATCATGAGCGATTCTTTACGGAGGTGTTCGACTCCGCCATTCTCTATGAAGGGGAGCATGCGCTGTTGTGGCTCATTGAGGCGTTGAATGGGCAGCGGCCCCTTGCATCCGTGCCCAACCTGATCTATCTCGATGCCGAGGGGCTTCACCGCAATCCCGAAGTCTATACGGAGAAGACGCAATCGCTGCCATTACCAGATTTCGATGGCATGCCGCTGGATCGCTACTTCGTTCCTGAACTGATTATTCCTTACTTGGCGACGCGTGGCTGTTACTGGGGACGTTGCACGTTCTGTGACCATGGGCAAGGCTACTTCGATCAGTATCGCGGGATGCCGGCTCAGCTGGTCATTGATCAGATCAAGACACTTCGAGATAAGTACCACTGTCGACACTTTTTATTCAGCGATGAGTCCTACCCACCGGCTTTGTTTAAGAAAGTGTCCCAGCTCTTGGTCGATCAACAGGTCGGGATCAAGTGGACGACGCTCATTCGATTTGAAGAGTCCCTGCAAGAGCAAGCCATGTGGGATCTTGCAGCTCAGGCCGGCTGCTGCACGCTTTATTACGGTATGGAATCGGCGAATGAACGTGTCTTAAATCTGATGGATAAGCATGCCAAGAAGAGCGTGATCCAGCGCAATCTTGAGATGGCAGCCAAGTCTGGGATTTGGAACCATGTAATGGCCTTCTACGGCTTCCCCGGTGAAACGTTCGAGGAGGCCATGGAGACCCGACAGTTTGTGCTGGAGAATCAGCCGGTCATTCATTCGCTAGAACTGTTCTACTTTGTGGCCTATCGCCATACACCGATGGTGCGTCACCCTGAGACTTTTGGGATTACGATCCACAAGCAAGAGGAGTACGATCTCCCGCTCGACTACTACTACACCTTGAATGATCCGAGCACCCTCTCGTGCCTCGATGCGATGCAGCTGTGTGAAGAATTCTATAAACGCGATTTTCATCCATGGGCCGTGCGAGTGAACTCACGCGAGCATGTGTTCCTGTACATTTCAAAATACGGAACCAACCAGTTGCCGCAGATCTATGCGCAGCAGACGCAGCCGGTGGGATCAGCAGACGGTGTCTCCGGCTTGATTACCTGGCCGGTTGCACAATCGTCTAGTGATGAAGGGATGTCGCGTGTGACCAGCCACGAGGCTGGTTAGCGAGACACCTGTGTTGATTAGGACGGGCGGAACGAGAGACGTTCAGCGAATTTCGTCTGTTTATTTGTCGGAATCGTCAGGGATGAACACAGTGGAGATCAGCGCGTAAGCGGCCTCAACCGTTCTGGTCATCTCTTCTGCTTTCCGAAACTCTTGTGTATATTGAGCCGGATTGTTTGTAAGGCCCGCATAGCGGGAGGGGTTCCATGTGTAGAGCTGCACGCGCTTCGCTCGTTCGAGGTCTTCGACCGTGAAGGGGTGAATGAGCCCTAAGACGGCTAAGGCATGGGCGATGTCCTGCTCAGTGATCGAATCCACCGGCGGAGTGTGCCAAAGCGGGCGGGTTCTGTCAATCACGGTGGGGTATATTTCGTTGGGGGACCTAGCATTTCTCGGTGATTGAGATGAGTTCAGGAGGGGCGATGGGGGAACAACGGACACTTAAATTCTATCAGGCAGACGTGTTTACGACTCAACCGTTCGGGGGCAATCCAGTGGCGGTCTTCCCGGAGGCGGATGGACTGACGGACGACGAATTGCAGCAGATTGCTCGGGAGATGAACCTTTCGGAGACAGTGTTTGTTTTTCCACCGACTGATCCTACCGCAGCTGCACGATTGCGGATCTTTACCCCAACACAGGAGATCCCGTTTGCCGGCCATCCGGTCCTGGGCACCTTCTATGTGCTGGCTCAACTTAAACGGATTGCACTGAACGAAGGTGTCACCTGCCTCTTACAGGAATGCAACATCGGTGTATTTCCCATTGAAGTGCACAGTACGCAGGCAGGAGTCGTGCGGGTCGTCATGTCTCAACCAAAGCCGGAGTTTCTCGAGCCCATTAAATCGGTTGATGAGGTGTATTCTGTTGGTCAGGCTCTCGGCTTGCCGAAACCCGGAGTCGTCGAAACCAAGTGGGAACTTCAGATCGTCTCCACGGGCTTGCCGGTTTTGATCGTTCCGGTGCGGACTCTCACGGCTGTGCGATCGATTATTCCTGACGCATCCTCGATCACCGCTGTCTGTGAACGATTTGGTGCCAACGGGATCATGGTTTTCACGACTGTGACAGTCGAATCGTTCACCTCGGTCCATGCGCGGATGTTTGCGCCCAAAATTGGTATCTTGGAAGATCCTGCAACAGGGAGTGCTGCCGGTGCGTTGGGGGCCTACCTGGTTCACCATGGGATCGTTGAGGTGGGCCCCACGACGGATATTCTCGTCGAACAAGGCTACGAGATTGACCGGCCTTCACGAATTCTTGTCCAGGTAGAGTCGGATAATGATGCTATTCAAGGAGTGAAAGTCGGTGGGCATTGTGTGATGGTGGTAGAAGGCACGCTCAGGTTTTAAAAAGTGCTGAGCAGACGGGATCACCTAGCCTGCATTATTCACGATGAGCGCAACCACACTGGTTCAACAGCCGATCGG
>CABVRZ010000072.1 GCA_902500775.1 uncultured Nitrospira sp. | reverse complement strand
CCTCCAGACCTCGATCATAGGTTGAAGGCGTCCACTTTTTCGAGCTTACCTCACTTGTAGTTAGTTCCAAAAACGGTACTGAATGCGACGTAGCGAGAACACAACTCTTAGATATTGCGGGCGATTGTGATGCCTGCCAATCGCAGAATATCGTGTAGACGACAATGGTGAGCCGTACATTTCCATCTATTGACACGTACGGCAGTGAGCCGTACACTTGAAGCTTGGGAGGACGAATCATGGCAACCATCTCTGCAACACTGAATTCCGCTTCTGGGAAGACGGCTAGGTTGGAGGCACGTATCACGAAACAACAGAAAGCCTTTTTTCTGAGAGCGGCCCAATTGGCTGGGCTGTCCCTGACCGATTTCGTCGTCGCCTCTGCACAAGAGAACGCCTCGCGAACCTTACGCGATCATGATGCCATGGTCCTCAGTGACCGGGATCGTAAAGCGTTTGTCTCAGCGCTATTGACTGCGCCTGAACCATCCACGCGCCTACGACAAGCCGTGCAGCGCTATAAAGCACGTCAACAGCGCGGCACCAATGCCCGGTGAACGTGATCTCATCGTCGAGCCGATAGGAAAGCACCACAACCGTGGCGATTTCTCGTGCGGCTACGAAGCGCTTGACCAGTATCTCCAGAAACAGGCCACACAGGATGCGCGGCGCATGGTCGCCGCGCCATTTATTCTTACCCGAGAGAGCGATCGGAGGACAGTCATTGGGTACTACACGCTCTCGGCCTTCGGCATCTCGCTCCATGATTTACCGGACGAGATCGTTAAGAAACTTCCAGCCTATCCGATTGTGCCAGTCACGCTCCTGGGACGCCTGGCCCTCGATCAACGCTACAAAGGGCAGGGGCTCGGGGAGTTTCTGCTCGTCGATGCGCTCAAGCGGACATTGAAGCAGTCCTCGCAGATTGCTGCTGCGGCCGTTGTGGTCGACGCGATTGACGAGAACGCCGCTGGCTTCTACCGACATTTCGAGTTCATAAATTTTCCCGACAAACCAGGGCGCCTTTTTCTTCCGATGAAAACCATCGCCACTCTTTTGACGAGTGGTTAGTTGTTAGGGAGATGCATGCTGGCCTGTTTGATCCGGGTAGCGAAGCCGCCACTCTAACACCCTTTTCTCCTGTTTGCTCTTGCGCTTGATATCCATCCCATGGGTTCGCTTGTAAGTCTGAATGTCTGTGAAGCGACCTTTCTTATGTCGGACGGCATACAGCGTAGTTCCTTTGGAACTGCACCAGATCCAACCTCAGACAACGTAACCCCGCAAGAAACAACAAAGCACGCCCCCCCCCGACATGGGGCCAGGATGGGGCCAGTTTGCCCTATCCTGGCGGCAGCGTGGTAGCAGAGGATGATGATTTGGATGCCACATGGTCTTTGAAATTTTGGTAGAAAGAGCGGTCGCGAAGGCAGTGGAATAAGCTGGGGGGATTATCGTATGTGTGAATCGGAGAAAGCAGTGATCTGCAGATTCTGCACACCTCGGCGCAACCAGCCTCAAGAGAGATTGCCCATTTTGAATCCGCCGCCATTTAGTGAAATGGCGTACGTGTTAGTCAATAACCGCAGTGAAGGGAGTGTCCTTTTTGCGATTCAAGCTTACGGGATGCTCTGCAGGCCGAGGAGACGTGAGCATTGCCTCTTTCGCTCTCTCTCTTTCTATCGTTTTCCTTTGCCACTCTTCCGCGACGTCCAGATGACGACCCCGGCCTTCCGCGCAGCGCCTTCCAGCGGTCCATCCGCGGTCGCAAGCGCCAGCCCTGTTCGAACCGCGACATCCAGATAGGCTGCATCATAGGCTGACAGCCCGTGTTCCCGTCCCAGCGGGATGACCGTCTCCAGAATCCCGCCAACCGGCACCGACATTTCAGAGATCGACAAATTTCCCAATAATGCCACAAACCGCACGATGTCCGCTTTCCCAATGCGCTTGCGCCGCTCGGCCACGAGCACGGCATTGGCGACCTCAAGTACCCATACGGATGGTACCACGACCGTCTGCCCTTCTAGTGCATCGAGCACATCGTCCGCATACTCACTGTGCTCGTCGGGAAAGCACCAGGCCAGCGCGACCGACGCATCGACCACGATGCCTTTCAAAACCGCCTGCCCTCCTCAATCATCTCCCGCACGGTCATGGAATCCGCTTTGACCCGCCCCCGTAGCTCATGCATCCCTTCCACAATCTCCTGATGGGTCAGCCGCCGTGCCTCCCGCCCAACAGGCACCAGCATCGCGGCCGGAACGCCATGCTTGGTAATGGTGATGGTCTCGCCCTTGCTGACTCGGTCAAGTAGCGCCGACAGGTGGGTTTTGGCTTCAAATGCCCCGATCGTCTCCATCGCTCCTCCTCTCACAGACTAGTTTAAACTAGTTGAATTTTACCCAATCCGCCTTCCCCTGTCAATCTCCGCGTACCGCGTAGCCCGTCTTGCTCGCCTTCGATGCCCGCTGAGAGACCAATTTATGCGGCCTACATTGTAAGAGTTCTTACAAAGCCGTGCTGGCTTCAAAAGAATGGTCTCGATTTCTTTCAAAGCGATCGACACTTGGAAAGCCGCTTTGCATGTCCGAGTGCTGACACGCTCCAAGATTCCAGAATCCGTTCACTGCGCGCTCCAAGCATCTAACCACCAAGACTCCCTTTTAATTCAGCGGGAATTCCCCATCTGGAAGGATGGGGATGAGAGCAGGGAGTCGCAATGCGGCTCATGCGAAGCATGACATGGCCGGAGACCACGGCTGTCAGGCCGTGGTTCTTCATTCTATATCAACAGTTCGCTGGCGGTTCTCGTGTATCAGAAACAACTCTGCTAGATTGAAGCTGTTACTAGTGCAAGTAAGACGGGATCTTCATGACCAGGAAAACATTAGATCAGCACATTGAAACGAGGCCTGATATTGCTGGGGGAAAACCCCGTATCGCAGGCCATCGTATTACCGTGCGCGATATTGTCATGTGGCATGAGCGGTTGGGGAAAAGTGTCGATGAAATTGCCAGCGACTACGGCCTGACGCTGGCCGATGTCCATGCCGCCCTCGCGTACTACTTTGATCATCGCGCTGATATAGCTAAACCAAATAATTATGATTATAGCGATGGGATGGCCTATTCACGAGATTTTCGCCGTAAAGTCTTGGCCGTTCGGAACAAGGAGGGGCTGACGATTGCGGAGGCCGCAGCCCGGTTTGATGTGGGGAGTGCCAGTGTGGTGCGGTGGATCAAGAACGTGGAGCGCAAGCCGCAAGGGGCTCGGCGCCGCAAGATTGACCTGGAGGCGTTGCGCCAGGATGTCATGGATTATCCGGATTCGTACCAGCACGAGCGGGCGCAGCGGTTCGGGGTTGCGCAGAACGCCATCTTTTTCGCGCTGAAGAAGCTGCAGCTCACCTATAAAAAAAACGCTTCGGTATCCCAAGGCGGACGAAGAAGAACGGGGCATCTTCAGAGATAAAATGGCGGCCTATGGTTCACAGCACCGGACGATTGTGTACATTGACGAGAGTGGCTTCGCGCACGACATGCCGCGACGGCATGGCTATGCGCGTGCAGGGCAGCGGTGTCACGGCATGTACACCTGGCACGCGGGCGGACCAACGTGATCGGCGCGTTGATCGGGAAGAACCTACTGACGGTCGGGGTGTTCGATGCCAACGTGGATGCCGATGTCTTTACCGGCTGGGCACGGCAAGATCTGCTGCCCAAACTGCCACCCGCATCGATCATCGTGATGGATAATGCCTCGTTCCACAAACGGCTGGATACACAAGAGGCTATTGTCCACGCAGGGCATACGCTTGAGTATCTGCCGCCCTATAGCCCAGACCTCAATCCGATCGAGCATAAATGGGCGCAAGCCAAATCCATCCGCAGAAAGTTGGGGGCGTCGGTCGAGACCATCTTCTCCCGACCACATATTGAATCATTCTTAAGTGGTTAGGCTATAGTCAAAGAGTATGGACCGTGACGGTCACGTTGGAGAAGTCCTTTCCTTTCTGCGGCCCCCTACCTTTTCGGTATGGTTAAAAATTCTGAACCCTCTCATAAGTGCCACGGTGCCAAATGCTTTTGGCGTTTTCTGCATTACGCAATGGTATTACGGGACAGAGGTGCTTGTGTGGCGGCAGGATCGGACGAAAGGCGGTTCGAGATTTCGGCAAGAGGCTATGATGTTGGGTGATCTCATCGAGCCAAGGTATTTCGATCTCAAGGCACCGGCGGCCCACTCGTTCTGCCCAGTTCGACGGCTGAGGGATCGTCTGGTGGATCGCGTACCTCCACTGCGCACTACCGGATCGAAGGGAAAATCCTGGTGAAACGAGCGGAATTCGTCCGCTGGCTGTCGGGCTCGCACGTCGTGAAATCGGCTGACTGCCTGACAGCCATCAAACTGAACCGCCGAGCATTGCCACGCTACTAAAGTAAAGGGGAAACGAGATCATGACACCACCGAGCCTTGATCAATTGCTCCAGGACCCTGCAAAGGCGGCTATCCTGCCACCACAAATCGCGCAGGCACTGTTGATCGGGCTCGCGTCGCTTCAGCCGTTGCTGGTTCAGCGGGCCCTCATGGGCTCAGCGGACAGCGCGGGCGACGAGGATCTGCTCACGATCGGGCAAGTTGCAGCAAGACTGAAGCTCAGTCAATATCGCGCGTATGAATTGTGCCGTCACGGAGAGCTGAAGGCCATCCGATTGGGAAAATCGGTGCGGGTGTAACCGTCCGATTTGCACGCGTATATGGCGCAACATGGTGGTTGAAACTAGCAGGATACGAATCGTATCCTGTCCTCGTGGCCCGATGGGAACGCAATGAATTGGCGCTTCGAGAAGCGATGCAACCTATGATTCGATTACTGAAGTCCCGCAATAACTGGTGACCTATGGCTTGTGTGCGAAAACGGCGCGGCAAATATGTGGTGGACTGGCGCGATGGAGCGGGAGTGCGCCGCTGGAAGACCTTCGACAAGAAGACCGATGCGGATGCGCACCGTGATAAGGTCGGACCGGAAGCCCGGCAACGTTTGACATCGACTGTTCCCGCCAGCACCACGTTGAAGGACTATGCCGAGCACTGGAAACAATTGATCGGCCATAGCGTGAAGTCGCGGACCTTAACGCGATACAGTGAAATTCTCACGCAACATATTCTCCCGCGCTTTGAGAAGGTGGCAGTTCCGAAGCTGGAGCGAGGACATATTAAGCTCTTGCTCACGAACAAGCTCAACGAGGGACTTCAAAAGCGTACCGTCCGCAATATCCATGCGGTATTGAGAACCATGCTGAATGCTGCGATTGACGATGGTCTTCTCAGCTCCAATCCAGCGGCAAAATTAGGCCGAACGCTCAAGTTAACCCCATCCAAGGCGACGAGGCAGGAAGAAATCAAAGCCTTCACCAAGGAGCAGCGGCAGGTGTTCCTGGCCACGGCTTTGAAGGACACGCCCCGCTACTATCCGCTGTTCTTTGTCCTGGCCGGGACAGGCATGCGGTTAGGGGAAGCCTTGGCGCTCCAAGTTGAGGATGTGAATCTTCACGCCAAGACCATCCGCATCGCTCGTGCTTTTTCAGAAGATGGAACACTTGATATGCCAAAGTCTGGCCATGGACGGACGGTGGATATCTCGCACTCCCTCACTGAGATGCTGGGCTCCCATATACGGGCGTGCAAGCAAGACACGTTCAAGCCTGGATGGACTGATCGTCCTTCGTGGTTATTTGTGAGCAAGGTGGGTACGCCACTCGATCCGGCCAATGTGCGCAAGGGCATGACCCATGCGTTGAAGGCAGCGAAGTTGCCGACACACTTCACCCCGCATTGTTTGCGCCATACGTACGCCTCTATTCTCCTGGCGGATGGCGTCAGCCCGGTCTATGTCCAGGAACAACTTGGTCACGCGACGATAGAATTGACGGTGAGCACGTATGGACGCTGGCTGAAGAAGAAGGCGCCTGGTGCATTGGATCGGCTTGATGCAGGAGCGGAATATCAGGTCAACTACGTGGCCGCTCAAGCCCGTGGTAGCAAAGTGGTAGCAGACGGGGTCTACGCACACAATCCCCAGACGGGAAAGGTGGTGCAACTGCCTGAAATTCCTTGGGGAGCTGTGGAGCTGGCGAGAGGAATCGAACCTCCAACCTGCGGTTTACAAAACCGCTGCTCTGCCGATTGAGCTACGCCAGCATCTCAATGATTTGAAGGAGTTCCAGTTTTACAGACTCTCCTTCTTGGGGTCAAGTGTTCTGGCCTGTTCTCTTGGAGATATTTCCCAAGAGGACAGGCGGCCTGTAAGAGGTCCTCCTCTCTGATCTGATTGTACCGCTTCCACATCTGCGGGGATGTATGGCTCACAATCTGCATGGCGGTCGTGGTGTCAACTCCAGCCCTTCATAGATTGGTTGCAGGACAATGTCGAAGGTCATGGAAGCGAAAGTCAGTTAAGCCTGCCTCTGTCAGGGCTGTCCAAAAGGCTGTGCGAAAATCCCTCAATGGTTTTCGGTTGTACAGAAAGACGTGTCTCGTTGAGAGACTCCGGACTTTTGTAACCGGTGCAACGTGGCTTTCACGTCTGGGGTCATGGGGACTTGGCGAGGCTTCTTCGTCTTCGTATCCTGATTACGAAGTGTAATAAATCCTCTTTTGAGAGGTGGCTCCGGTTGTTTGGACAGTGCAGGCCATTCCTTAAGTGGCGCCTGGCGGTTTGGGCCTACGCAGCGAAAGGCTGTGCAGGCCGGTTGTCCCAGTACACGCGATCGGGCGTGCGTCCGTCAAGCGCGCAATGCGGCCTGAGTTGGTTATAGAATTGGACGTAGCGTTCGAGCCCCTGCTGCGCGTGACGAACCGTCTCGTACGCGTGAAGATAGACCTCCTCCTACTTGATACTTTTCCAGAGTCGCTCCACAAACACGTTATCCCGCCAGCAGCCTTTGCCGTCCATGCTGATCTGAATCCCCTGGTCTTTCAAGAGTCCCGTGAACTCCTGGCTGGTGAACTGACACCCTTGATCGGTGTTGAAGATTTCGGGACAGCCATACTGCGTGATCGCCTCTCGCACGGCCTCGAGGCAGAAATCCGTCGTCAGCGTATTGGAGAGCTGCCAGGCCAGCACCCGACGACTGGCCCAGTCCAAGACGGCGAAGAGATACACGAAGCCTCGTCGCATCGGAATGTAGGTGATATCGGCCGCCCAGACGTGATTGGGACGACGGATCGTGAGATCGCGGAGGAGATACGGATAGATGGTGTGGGCCGGATGCCGCCGACTGAGATGCGGTTTCCGATACAGAGCTTCAATCCCCATGCGGCGCATCAGCGTCGCCACCTGCCGCCGTCCAATGGCGTGGCCCTCTTGCCGCAAGAAATCACGCAACATCCGCGCGCCCGCAAACGGATACTGCAGATGGAGTTCGTCGATTCGCCGCATCAGGGCTAGCGCCGTGTCGGAGACCGGCCGTGGTTGATAGTAGGCCGTCGACCGCGCCACGCCGAGCAATTGGCATTGCCGCACGACCGGCAAGGGGTGGGTGGGATTAATCATCGCGTTGCGCTCAGCAAGCCTGCCTTGATGAGCGCCCCTTCTAAACAATCGTTCTTCAGCGCCAGTTGCCCGATCTTCGCGTGCAGCGTCTTGAGATCCGGCGGCTCTGCCGGAGGCTTCGCCCCGCCAAACACATCGGCGGCTCGCGCCAACAATTGTTGCTTCCATTCGGTGATCTGAGTGGGGTGAACGCTGAATTGCTCGGCCAATTCGGTCAGCGTCTTGTCGCCTTTGATGGCCGCCACCGCCACCTGCGCTTTGAAGGTCGCTCCGTGATTCCGTCTCGTGCGTTTCATTGCCTCGCTCCTCTCGTAGGCCACCTCGCGGTGGCGCTGGTGAAGCCAGGCTACCACTTATCACCCTGTCCGAATTTCCGGAGCCCTCTCTCCCCTTGGGGTTTAGACTATCGGAACGACATTGAGCAATACTTCGACCTCGCGCCCGACCACCATGACTACTATCCCGCAAGCGCCTTTCAGACTCCGACGTTGAGCCTGCTCCAGGTGGCGCCGCTTGAGGCGGTCAATTTCATCCTCTGGTTCACGAACAGATCGATTGAGTATTTCGTGAAAACAGACTTTGCTAAGCATGAGGTCGAGGAAATCGAGGTGGTCCTGAACGCCTCAGAACCGCCGCTGAAACAATACATCTGCAATAGGATCTGGAACGTCTATCGCGGCACGCAGACAGCACCGATGCTGCTGGAGTCGCTGCACATGGCGTTGGAACATTGGCTTCTCGGGGTCGCTAAAAACGTATCTCCAGATGTACTTGCTAAGTGGTGCCTATATATCACCAGAAATTCTTGCTCTGCTTCCATCACGGCCGTTGTGGTCAGTGTCGTGCTCGCACAGCCTTCGAAGCTTTTCGATGTCGCGAAGGCACTGTTTTGCACAAAGGAGTTCTTTTTCTTCGACCTCGTAAGGATGCAACTCGACATGTCGGCCAAGAGTTTGTACGCGATCTCCCATGATCCTATGGGGCTGTTTACCAAGGAGCAGCTCAGTACTTGCGATGATAAACATCGTCAGGGGTTGCTCGAACACCTCGCTCTTACTCACCAGTCAGGAATATAGACAACAGTCTTTGAATATGCGATGCTCCGTCT
>CABVRZ010000071.1 GCA_902500775.1 uncultured Nitrospira sp. | reverse complement strand
TCCATCCAGCGACCGTGGCAAAGGTGGAGCGCCTGCTCAATCGGCGTCCCCGTAACTCACTCGGCTTTCAAACGCCCAACGAGGTCTTTCACGCGCTGGCTCAACGGCGCTGAAGTTATGCACTGGGAAGTTGAATCTGCGGGACAGATGATGTAGTCGTTGCATTTTCTTCGACGAGAGGTTGAGGTTGTTGTATTTCTGGGGTTAGTATTGACCATGGTTTTTCCATACGGCCGGCGTTTGCAGATATAAGGGAGGCACAACATGGTTCTCAGGCAATACGTAACTGGATTTCTCTTCGCCGCTCTTATGTTTCCTCTGAGCGTGCCGGCCTCGGCCCTATCACTCACCGGTTACATCGAAGGAACAGCGGCAAATGGCTGGCAAGGCACGTATGCTGTGCAACTCCCAGTCGGTATGGTGACGACCGGTACCGGCCAAGTGTCTTTGCTGAGTACCTTTTCATCGATACCTCTGGTTACCAAGGGATGCGCTGTGTCTCCGAGCTGCGTCTCTGTTACGAACGTAGCCACATCCGATAGCTTCACCATGACTAACCTTACTCTACACATGGGAGGGACGGCGACCCTTGGAAGTCTTGGAACTCTGTCTTGGGCAGCGCAGCCGCTCTGGGTCTTACCCGGCAATCCAAGCCAGACGGTTGCGGTTCTTACTCAAGTCAGTGGGACACTTGCAGGCACGAATCTCACCGGGCCGCCGTCTCCGTTTGATTTCAATGGCACGCTCACCGCGAGGTTCAATTCTGTAACGGGAGGACAGGCATTGAATTCGGTGCGGATCGATTTCAGCGATGGCACTCCGCCTCTACGCTCAAATACTCTCCGACAAGGGAATGCCTTCTTCGATATCGGCGTACCTATCGCACTGGGAACACCTCTCGCTGTCCCTGAACCATCTGCCCTACTTCTGTTAGGTCTCAGCATCGCTGGCGTCCTAGGTTTGCACTGGAAGCAATTACGCATCACTTGCTCTTAATCGTATTGGAACATTCAAGCCAGCTAACGTGTTTCTGGGCTCCCACGCCACGGAGGAGCACCACGTTCATGGTCCCAAGTCCTCTTGTCTAAATGCAGTTACTTAAGAGATGGATCTTGAGGCTGCACTCAGCTGCTGTCCAGGGTTAAAATGTCGCCAACGCTTCACAATCCCACAAACACGCACAACGGTTTGATGTGCTCGAGGTCTTGGGGTATGTCTATCATGGGCAATACCGAATGCGGTTTCTCGATGCGCAACTGTCCAGCGAGTGTGTGCTGAGGGGATAAGAAACTCTTGCTTTCAGGGGCTTCCGATCAAACACACATTCTCCATTCGCTCACCATGTTTGACTCTCAAGACAGTTGTGATCCCATTGCCTGCTCCCTGTTTGCACGACCTCGAATTAGATAGAGTACCACCATCCCGAGCAATGTAATTGTCATCAACAGCGACGAACGCAGTTCCGGCACATCAACAAGGTACCGTGGAATTGGATCGGGCGAGATTAGTATAGGGCTGTCAAGGTTAGAAAACTGCAGGCGACTACCAATTAGGTTATTGCCAGGACTATTGGGCAATCGAATATCAAAATGAACACCATAAAGTACCAGCGGGTCAATAGAGTAATCTGGACCCGGTATATCGTCTACAATGGTTCCACTCAGTCTTTGACCGAATCCCACAGTCGGAGGAAGAAATGGCTGGCCATCACGCGTATAAGGCCAACCGGGCCATATCTGCGCGGGCATCTCCAGATTCTTTGAAAAGTTTGTCGCAGTTCCAAGCGTTTCATGACCACTATTGAGCAGGTAACCTGAAACAGCATATCCGTCCGCTGGCAACGTTCCTACATCTCCGCTCTGATTCAGGAATAAGTCAATCTGTAACTCCTTACCCACGAGGAACTTCGAGGTCGCAAAGCCGATAGTGATGGAATGAGTCTGACCATGAAGCGGAGTTCCACCCAGGTCAAAGAAGTCAAAATGCTGACGGGAAAACTCACTGCCAACCGCCCCAGGGTCAATGGAAATCGCCAGAGCGCTCGCTGGAGCATTGGTCTGACAGGCAAACAGCAGTAGACTCACTGCCAGTAATGGTCTGCACATTGTAACCCTCCTGTGAGAAATTCGAGCCGCAAGTTGGCTACCACTACTCCTAGTGATACGCACGCCACCATTGCGCCGAACGTTCCAAACAACTCCCGCTTACAACTCACTAACACTGTTCGTACTGGTCATTAATCGTGATGAAGCAATCTTAAATGTTGAGAAGAGATGCTCATGGCTATCCAGCGGGTGGCCCTTCCTGTTCCACCGTTCTGTACAAACTGACCAGTTCGTCCCAGCTGAACCAGTGTATCTGTCATCTATATCTATCAGACCTCAACATCACGACACTCACGCCACAACTTCTCTATCCAAGTGAGCTGTTCGCAACGGGGCAGAGTTACACCTGATAGTTACCGAGAGTCTCATCGCACAGAGCGATGTTCCAGCTTACCAATCCTGCCGCTCAGATGAAACTTCTATTTCACCCCACAGAATAATACCGTGCTTTAGTTCTTCACGTTACACCACCCTCTGCGCTTATGCACAATTGTAGAACTTACTTATCATAATAAATATTCCCGACCCCTATGCTATCAGCTAATTACCTACCAGAATCCTGACAACTATTTGACGGATTTCATCCATTCGAATGGTCAATGTTTTGTAACTTCATTGCCACGTGTATCTACGTATTTCATAAACCCTGGAAATGTTTAATGTGAGAATTGGGTCTGGTTCTTGCTTGGCGTCTTCAACAGCGATGCACCTCACCACCCTTGGAGGGACCGATGGAATGTCCAAAGTGTAAAGGGACGATGTTGTTGGAGCGGTTCTCGGATTTCTTTCTCGTGTTCTATGCCTGGAAATGCCTCAATTGTGGTGCAATTATCGACCGCACCATTGCCAAGAATCATCGAAAGAGTCTGGATCCCCAGGAAGTTCAGGCCGTTGATGTGGGCTAAACAGATCGGTTCCATTTCGCGGTCATAGTATGGTGTCGGGAGTCTTTTCTTGACATTCATATAGTCGATAAATTAGAAGATCGTCTATGCCACGCCGTCCTCGACTTGCTGCCGGTAATCTTGCCTACCACGTCCTGAACCGTCGGGTGGGTCGACTCCCATTGTTTGAGACCCCTTCGGACTACATCGTCTTCGAATCCATTCTGGCCGAAGCCCACACCGAATTTCGAATTCGCATCACCGCCTACTGCCTCATGCCCACTCACTGGCATCTTCTTCTGTGGCCACGCCAGGACGGTGAACTATCAGAAATCATTCGTTGGATCACCGTCACCCATACACAACGGTGGCATGTGCAGCACGAGACCACAGGCACAGGCCCTGTCTATCAAGGCCGCTTCAAATCCTTCCCCGTCAAGACGGATGAACACTTTCTAACAGTCGCCCGCTATGTGGAACGCAATGCACTACGGGCCAAGTTGGTCAGACAAGCGGAAAACTGGCGGTGGAATAGCTTATGGCGACGTGCTCAGGGAGATGCGAAACTGACAGCCTGGCTGAGCGACTGGCCGGTCCCTCCTCCTCGCAATTGGATGATGCGCGTGAATCATCCCGAAACCGGGGAAGAGCTCGAGACCATTCGCGTGAGTGTGCAACGCGGGCGTCCGTTCGGCGACGAAGCGTGGGTAAACAGGATGGCGAACCGGTTTGGATTGGAATCAACGCTTCGTCCACGCGGAAGACCCAAAGGATCCTAGCAGGATGTTGAAAAGTCCGCCAGCGGCGTGCGTGCTGCACGGAACATCCCAGCTCCCATGCTAGTAACCACTGATGAGTTACTCGAAGGGTGAACAGAGGCCTATTGGAGGCAAACAACCACTCAGCGATTCAGTTGCAAATGAACGATGGTCCCGTTTTCGCCACTCGCCCACCCCTGCAACGGATCAGGAAGACTCAGGCCGAATAGCGAGACCGGCGCAATCGATGTGCCCTCGTTCCAGGTAAGTCCCGCATCAGTTGTCCGATACAACATCCCTCGCTCGCCGACGATCCAGCCTTCTTGCCGGCTCGTGAACCGGACTTTTAACAAATCAGTGAGCCTCGTACACGTTCGCCCGCAGGGCAGCGTCTGATCCATCCACCTGGCACCACCATCGGTCGTTTGAAACAACGCCCCGGCATTGCCGACAGCCCAGCCATTTGTAGCATCGGTGAAAAAGACGTCAAACAAGGTCACCGCACTTTGAGTGGTTTGTGGTGTCCAGGTCCCACCACCATCAGATGTTGAGAGGATCGTTCCCAGCGCGCCAGCAATCGTCCCCCTCTGCTCATCAAGAAAGTGTGCAGCATAGAGCGCGGCGGTGCTACCACTGATCTGCTCTCTCCAGTGCTGACCTCCATCCGTGGTATGAAAGATGGTACCGCCTCCCCCTACCACCCATCCGACATTGAGAGATGGAAAATAGACGGCGTACAACGGCTGCTGCGTATCGACCGCCTGTTGAGACCAAGACTCTCCCCCGTTCGTCGTACGGATGAGCACTCCTCCGGCACCCGTCACCCATCCATTCAACGAGTCGACAAAGAACACGGACGTAAGCAAGGCCGTTGTTCTACTGGCCACGCGCTTCCAACTTTTTCCACTATCACTGGTCTTGAGAATCGTTCCACCAGATCCCACCGCCCAACCCTGTTGAGGCGTGGGAAAATGAATACTCAGCAAGGTGGATTTTGCATTACTCGCCTGGATCGTGAGGGAAAGCGCGGTCTCACGACTTGTGGCCAATTGCGGAAACCCTAGCGCCACAAGCAACAACAAGGAGATGATACGCCATCGAACACGGACAACGTGCAGTGGAACCAGCATTATTGATTGGTGCCCGCATCAGGTCTGTTATTCGTCCAATATCCATCGTCGGGAAGCCCCTTGGCCTCAATGGTGAACTGGCCGGCTTCGACCGTCAGCCATTTTTTCGGCGAACAGCAGGTGCCATCCGGCAAAAGATCCCAGGACCCCCGACGAACAACCAGAGGCCCAGAGGCAAGATTATCGAAAAAGTCCCCCTTCTTTCCGATACCATACAGATTGCGGTGCGGGACCTTGACGACAATCTCCTGATCCGTCCACGACTGCACCAGAGCCGCCGCGCCGTTGAAAAGCACTTCCGTGCGGGAAACGTTCGACACCACCGTCGCACTGGCCTCCGGCTCATTGATCTCAATGTCGGATCGCCGTTTGTATGCCTTTTGATTGAGTCCAAGATCGGCATGTTCTGCGGTCTTCAAGAATGTCCCAAACCCGCTTCCCTTGATGATCACCGTGTCATCCAACCCAGCTGACTTGGGATCATAGGTTTCAACCGTAGGCGTCACCACTGTGAAATCCCCCGCTTCAATCTCCATCGTCCCCCGTTCAGCACAGCAGAGCCCCCCGATATTCGGCTTCGTGGCACTTCGGTAGATCACAACTCTCCCACTCTTCGCACTGAATGGGACCCACACATCAATGCGATCGTCGTTCCATCGATAGATGACGGCCGGGACCCCGCCAATCTCTACGCGATTCTGACCTGTATTAAAATCCATGAAGTTGTACGGCGTCGCTCCGCTCTCCGAATAGAACCCAAAATGTTCACCGTTGATCCTGAGTAGCGTCCCGATCGGCGCGCTGGCAGGACTCAGCGTCGCAACCTGCGGAACATGAACCGTAAACTGGACCAGCACCCGTTCTTGGCCCTGCAATCTCAACATCAGTGAACCGGACTCGGCCTCAAGAGGGACATGGACCACAATCACGTCATCTTTCCATTGGGCAATCGTCGCCGGTTTTCCCGCGATGAATACCCCGTCATCCATCCGTTCCTTCGACTGACCAAACCCGTGACCGAAGAGAACCACTTTCGTCCCGACAGGCCCGCTGATCGGATCCACTCGAATAAGCGGCCTCAGTATTAGTGGCACTGCATTACTTTTCACATACTCAACTGGTGCACAACAGGATCCGTCAGGAAGCGGATCTGAGGAGGCCAACCGCACCACCACATCGCCGTTCGTCGCATTGGCAGGGATCTCAAGCTCAATCTTGTCATCCTTCCACCGCTGCGGTCGAACGACCACCCCACCAACGATCACATCATTCACCCCAAACATCGTATTCGGATCGCGCGCCCCAGCGGACAGACCGAAATGCTGCCCCGTGATCTGGAGGATGGATCCATGCTCCGCTTCCGTCGGTGTGATGGCTTCGATCTGTGGGGCGACAATCGTCAACAACCCGGCAAGCACCTTCTTTTTCCCGATCAGAATCTCGACAAATCCACTCGTTGCCTTGAACGGAACCTTGACCTCAATAAGTTCATCTTCCCATCGCTGCACGAGAGCCGACAGTCCATTGACCGTGACCTTGTTGAGTGACGTTGACTTGAAGGGGCCGAACCCCTTTCCATTGAGCGTGACCGTCGCGCCAGGAGTCACCATGCTCGTCGAAAGCTCAACCGTCACCTTCACCTTGCTCTCAATCGGCTTATTCTTTCTTGCGGCCCCATTACTTTCGTGAGACAGAAGCAGCAAGAGCGACACAAGGCTCATGGTGACTAACATGAATCGTTGCATGGATAACCTTTCAGAAATGAAACGGGAATGCTGGAGTCATGACTTGCACCATGCAGACTTTAACAAGTGGTTTTTTATAGAGTCAAGGCGGGCTAGGAGAGCACCTGAACAATCAATTCAATTTCCACCGGCGCCTGGCGCGGCAGTTCTGCCGCGCCGACAGCGACGCGTGCATGGCGTCCGGCCTCGCCAAATACGGAGACGAGCAGATTCGAGGCGCCGTTGAGCACCTGCGGCTGATCCGTAAATCCAGGGGCGGAGGCAATATGGCCGACCATTTTGACGATCTGCTTCACCAGATCCAGTGACCCGGTAACACTCCGAATGATACTAAGCCCATTCAACACGGCGACTCTGGATGCTTCAATCCCCTGCTCGATGGACAATTCTTGTCCAAGTTTACCCGTCATAATTAGTTGGCCATCACGGGAGGGTAACACACCAGAAAGAAAGAGGAGGTCACCAACTCGTACGACTGGAACATAATTCGCCACCGGCTTCGGCGGAGCCGGCAGCGTCAATCCCAGCTCCTTCAGTTTCGCGTCATACGACACGCTGTCCTCTCCCCCTTCCCCGCTTGCGTTTCACGCCAACCTATCCCGACTTGAGCGCATCCAAAAAACTCTCGCCATGGAGCACCCGATCAGCTCCCAAGGCTTCGGCGATTGTCTGCCCCACGTCTGCCGCTGTCACCCTCGTTCCCAAATCAACACCCTGGGCCAGCTTGGGACCAGTGACGCAGAGAGGAACATATTCCCGCGTCGACGTCTTGCCGGGTACTGTCCCATCTCGCCCATGATCACCGGTCACGATGACCATATCGCCGGGACGCAACTTTTCAAAAAGCTCCGGCAACCGACGATCAAATGCTTGCAGAGCCGTGGCCATCTGCGGTGTTTCCTCTGAGCACAGATCCACACTGGCACAGATGAGTCCTCGCGGAACCTTGTTCAACATCCCAATCACTTCTTCTACACTCGCCATCCCCGATGCCGTCGGAAAGGCTTTGGTCAATCCACGACCGTTGAAGAGATCATAGACTTTCCCAACTCCCATCGCAATCTGACCAGATCGATTCAAGAGATCGAACATCGTCACGCCAGGTGGCTCATTCACACAGTCCTTTCGTCCAATCTGAGGACGAAGTTGATCGTGCCCCCCGCTTACTGGTTGCGCAACAACACGAAGGAGCATTCCCGCTTCCTTCGCGGTTTTTCGAACCTCCCGGCAGCGATGGTGGAATTCCGACACGGCCATGATGGATTCATGCATGGCAAGGAAGCAGGTATTCCCTCCGTCGGTCCAGAGTATCGGCGCTCCGGTCGCCATATGTTCCACCCCATGTCGGCGAAGCATCGCGCCCATCAGCGCCACCTCTCTGCCGATCGACTTTCGGCCGAACACCTGCTCGATGATATCCACAATCGATGTGGGCACACCAGAGCGACAGATGGCCGCTCCTTCGGACTGAACCACCCCACCCATTTCCCAATAGCCCACGACGGAATCTTTTCCCCCGGATGTAAAGGCCACGCGTCCAAAACACCCATTAGGCTGCCCCATGACACGCACACCCTTGATTGGAACGATTTGTCCCAACCCAAGCATTTCGAAATTCGGGAGACTGAGTCCCCCCACTGACTCAGCCAGATGGACGAGGGTGTTGGCCTCAGCATCACCGTAGTCTGCCGCATCCGGCAAGGCTCCGACCCCACAGCCATCGATGACGAGGAGAATGACGCGCTTGATCATCAGTTCACCCCACCCAAATCACGGTAAATCAACATAGAAACGTACGGGACTATTACGCAGACCTTGGACGAGGCAAGAAAAACATGATTCTGGCAACAAGGTCACCTGATTCATACCCTACGAGATAGGCAAGCGAGTTGGGCTGACCACCGCTGCTGTCTGCTGCATCCAGCAAGGCTTCGGTCTCACATCCATCCCACGACGAGAAGGATGACGTGCTTGATCATCAGTTCACCCTACCAGATCGCCATCAGTCGACATAGAGACGTATGGAACCATAAAGAAGACCCTAGCCTGCATTATTCACGATGAGCGCAACCACACTGGTTCAACAGCCGATCGG
>CABVRZ010000070.1 GCA_902500775.1 uncultured Nitrospira sp. | reverse complement strand
GCCCGATCGGCTGTTGAACCAGTGTGGTTGCGCTCATCGTGAATAATGCAGGCTAAGGCCCAGCCCCACGATAGCTGCCGCTGTGATCTGCCATTCAAGATCGCTCATGCGCTGACCATACCTAAAGTCCGACTGTGCAGGAAGGTGTTCTGCGTTGCCGCCTTGTGATTGATGACCATGATGGTGGAGCAGCATGGGGAACGGATGCTGGGAATCGTCACGCAGTCCGCTCGATCCCAATCACGAGAGAACGATGAGAGGCCGAAGCTCCACACAATAGTTGTGTGACAAATCGCGCCAGCGAGGCATGTTGTAAACACGTAGGGTGAGGTTGGAGTTTGATTGACATAGCTGGAGCGACATGCGATGTTGAGTGCCCGTTACTCGATGGATCGTCTCAAATAGCCCTGAGTGCGTCTGTGATGAGCAGGCCTATATCAAACCTTTCTACATCAATATCTCTGAGGGCAGAAGAACTTGATGATTGAAAGGAGACAGGATGACGAAAATTCACATGGGGATTCAAAAAGCAGCAGTCATATGTTGCGTGATGGGGGTTCTTTCATGCGCGCATTCTCAACATGCAGGTGGCCACTTATGGAGACGTGGAGCCTTCCGAGTTTTTGACTGACTACTCAGTCCTGCGCGAGGGGAAGGATTCGACATGGCCGACGCTGATCTACCTGACACCGGACAAGGCGAAAGTTCCATTATATAAGAAAAGCTGTCAGGAACCGGTTTGGATTTGGCGAGGAGCGAAATCCGATGCGAAAGATCTCGACAAGGAAGATTCGGACTATGTGGCGCAGTGCATGTGAGATCGGCTGGACGAAGAACTTCGTAAGGACTACATCATGACACGAGAGTCCGGGCCCGGCGTGTTGCGGGTGCGATTTGGGATTACTGAGGCGGAGAAAGGCACTCTGGTCTTGGATAATATTACGGCCCTTCATACGGGAACCCTATTGATCTCTAGGGTGAAAAAGCCATCACCGGAACCGAAAGTTTTGTCGGGAAAGTCACGATTGAGATGAATGTGACGGATAGTCAATCCGGAGAGCGTCTGATTACCGCTGTAGATCGGTGCGGAGGAGCCAAGTACCTCTGGAAGGGATTGCGTCGTTGGGAAGATTTTGAAGCCGCTGCGATATACTTTGCCCAAGCACTCCGTTGGCGAGCCTGTGAGTTGCGCGGCAATACGAATTGTCCAATGCCGGAGAACTAAGGCTTTCTACGCGACACCGTCGGACCGGATGTCTTCTCCATGTGAGAAAGAGACGCATGGATATCTCCGACTTAATTGCTTGTCATGACTGTGATTGCCTTCAGCGGCGAGTGCCATTGCCCTTAGGGGGAGCGGCTCGATGCAGCCGATGCGATGCCCTGCTCTATCGCTCATGCAGAGGCGGCACTCAGAAAACCTTAGCCTATACGGTTGCAGCGCTGTTTCTATTTCTGATCGCGAATATCTATCCCATTGCAGGCATTGAGGTCCAAGGGAATCGGCAGGTGGCCAGCCTCTACGATGCGGTTTCGTTGCTGTGGGAAGAAGGACATCCCGAGGTTGCCGTGCTTGTCGGTCTGACGACGATGATCACGCCGATCATTCAAATTGGGCTGGTGCTCTTTCTTCTGGTTCCACTTCACTTCAACCATCTTATTCAGGGAGTCGTGCCGGTGTTACGGATCTTAGAGACCGTACGTCCATGGAGCATGATGGAAGTGTTTTTCCTCGGAGTACTGGTCTCGCTCTTTAAACTCGAGCAACTGGCACGTGTGGAGATGGGGATCGCGCTGTGGGCGTTCGCCGCCATGATCCCACTCCTGGTTGCCGGAGCAATGACGTTTGAGCCGGATGAAATTTGGGAGCAAGTGAGTTCGCTGTCATGACCGATGGCACCATGACAGCAGCCCAATTGGGCTTCTACGGTTGCCTGATCTGCCATCGCGTGACCGAGTGCACGACTGGTGACATCACCGCACGCTGCAGTCGGTGCGGGGCGCTGTTGCATCGGCGGAAGCCGAATAGTATCAGCCGGACATGGGCATTGTTGCTGACAGGATATATGTTGTACATTCCGGCCAATGTCCTTCCGGTGATGCATACCGGTTCACTGTTCACCTCGCAGTCCGATACGATCATGAGTGGGATCGTCTATCTCTGGACCTCCGGTTCATGGTATCTCGCCGGCATCGTCTTCATCGCAAGCATTTTCGTTCCTGCAGCCAAACTGGCCATCCTGACCTTTTTGGTGATTTCAGTTCAGCGTCGGTCAACATGGGGTCGGCTTGATAGGACCAAGATGTATCGAGTTGTAGAGTTTATTGGCCGGTGGTCCATGTTGGACATTTTTGTCGTGACGATTTTGGTGGCGTTGGTTCGCCTGCAGTCGCTTGCAACGATCAGCGTGGGACTGGGAGCGGTTGCCTTTGGGACTGTCGTCGTGCTGACGATGTTTGCCTCAATGCAGTTCGATCCTCGACTGATCTGGGATCTGCAAGCCGAAGAGCGTTCTTTGCAAGGCAACAACGATGGACATTCGTAATCTTCCCGAAGTCCGTCCCCAACGCACGTGGGGATGGTCCGTGCAGCTGGTCTGGATCGTGCCGATTATTGCGGCAGCGGTCGCGGGGTGGCTTGTGATCAAAAGCATCATGGAGAAGGGGCCTACGATCACCATCACGTTCAAGACCGCCGAAGGGCTTGAAGCGCGAAAGACGAAGGTTACCTACAAGAACGTGGATATTGGACAGGTGAAAACGATTGAGGTCAGCGACGATCTGAGCAAGGTAATCGTCTCGGTCGAGTTAGAGAAGAGCATGGCGCCGTATTTGGTCCAAGATACGCGGTTTTGGGTTGTGCGACCTCGGGTCGCCGGAGGACAAGTTTCTGGCCTCATGACCCTGTTTTCAGGTTCTCATATCGGCGTCGATATCGGGCATTCCACCATGCCGAGGCAGGATTTTGAGGGATTAGAGGTTGCCCCTGTCGTGACGGGAGACGTGCCCGGCAGACAGTTCGTGCTTCGAGCTGAAACCCTTGGGTCGTTGCAAGTCGGTTCTCCTGTGTTTTTTCGTCAAGAAGAAGTGGGAAAAGTGATCGCGCACGAAGTGGATCAGGACGGGCAAGGCGTAACGTTTAGGGTCTTTGTCGACAGGCCTTATGATCGGTATGTTACTGCAGACACTCGGTTTTGGAATGCCAGCGGGGTTGATGTTTCGCTCGATGCCACGGGCGTGAAAGTCGATATGCAATCGATTGTGTCGATTTTGATCGGCGGGGTGACCTTTGCGATGCCGCCTGGAGCCGAATCAGACCAGCCTGCAGAAGAGGGGCAGGAGTTCCGTCTTGCGGCGACGCGGGAAGAGGCGATGAAGCACAAGGATTTGATCGTGGAGCGCTTCGTGCTGTATTTTCCGCATTCCTTGCGAGGACTGTTCGTCGGGGCCCCTGTGGATTTTCGAGGGATCGTCGTCGGAGAAGTCAAATCCATGAATGTGGAATTTGATGAATCGAATACGGCCTTTCGGTTTCCCGTCGAGGTCGATCTTTATCCAAGCCGTCTGGCGGCGATGATGAAGCACTCTGCGGAGGATTTTCTGAAAGATGATCAGCCGCATCTTCGCAAGCGATGGGACCAGGGTGTGGCGAATGGGTTGCGAGCGCAATTAGGCGTTGGAAGCCTGCTGACCGGCCAATTATATGTCGCTTTGGATTTTTTCCCAGGGACCTCGCCTGCAAAGATGGACTGGGCGCATGATCCGCCGGCCATCCCGACGGTACCGGGCATTACGGAAGAGATTCAGAAACTGATCGTGCATTTATCGAAAACACTTCGAAAGTTTCCCCTTGAAGAAATTGGGACGGATTTCAGGACGACGCTTAAGGCCTTGACCAAGACGCTTGAAAAGGGCGACAAATTCGTCGAACGGCTTCAGGATGAGGTGACGCCGGAGGTCAAGAAAGCGCTTGACGATATGCGCCGCACCTTGAAAGTGGCCGAACGCACGCTCGCGGACGAATCACCGACGCAGGTGGAGTTGCAGAACACGCTGAGGGAATTGGGACGGACTGCGGAATCCATCCGACTATTATCGGACTATCTGGAGCGGCATCCGGAGGCGCTGCTTCGAGGCAAGAAGGAAGGTGTGCGATGAGGTGGCGGATCGTTCGCGCGATCGTGATGACGACCGTCTGTGGATTGACTGGCGGGTGCCTGTCTTCTCCTCCGACCCATTTTTACACATTGAGTGTGGAGGCGCCGACAGCACGTGAGGCTGCGGGAGCGCCTGGTTTCCGAATCGTAATCGATCCGATGACTATCCCAGAGGTTGTCGACCGACCACAATTCGTCCTGCGATCCGGTCCGAATACCGTATCGCTTATTGAGGAACATCGGTGGGCGGAATCTCTAAAAAGAGAGATTCCTCGTGTTCTGGCCGAGAACATCGGTCGGCTCTTGGGAACCGAAGAGGTCTGGGTCTATCCTCAGCACAGAGCCGGACCTGTCGGCTATCGCCTTTCGGTGCATCTTCCCAAGTTTGAAACGAACAACGGAAGGGATGTCTCGCTGGAAGCGCTCTGGACGATCACGCGCACCTTGTCGGAGGGTGAAGACCAACGGAAACAGGGCCGTTCCCACGTCCATCTTCCTGTAGAAGGGGAAGGCTATGGGGCGATTGCATCGTCTTACAGTCGTGCACTCGCCGTCGTGAGCGAAGAGATCGCCGCTGCGATCCGCTCGATGCAGCAGCAAGCCCCGTGAACCTATGGGAGTTTGCCCTGCGCGATGCCGCCTTCGATGGAAATTGCATCAAGCTCTTCTTGCTGCCACACGCTAAGGCGCGTTTATCGTCGAGTGGTTAATCCTGCACAACTCGTGTTCATAGCGCTCTTCTCCTAACCCGTTCCTCCGAACACTAGACCCTTGGCTTAGAAGTTCCACTGTCCACAGGAATGGGCTTGCTGCGCCAGGACTGACCAAAGGGCACGGATCGGTCTGGCTCTACCCAGCGTGAGTTGCCTGTCATGGCCCATCGGCTGAACACGCCCCCATGGAAATGCCTCACCGTTGCGACGCCGCGGGCGGTCTCTGCGCCTCTACGCCCTGAGTCACCCGGTGCACGTGGACCTTGAAACCGCCCTCGCTTTGCCGCATGATCAGAGTTACAGGCATGTGTAGTTCCACAGTATTAACCCAGAGGTGCAATGATGAGGCAGCAAGATCGCGCGGCTTTTCGGGCAGTGGTCCTTGGAATAGGAATTCTTTTTTCATGGTCCGGCATCGTAAGCAGTGCCGATGCCCAGGTCTCGACGGAGGAACGCACGGTAGAGTCCACAGATAAGCACGCGCACGGTGCCGCATCCATGGGCAAGCGACCGGGCCAGTCACCGTCAAATAAACCCTCATCAAAAAAAGAAGCGCGGTCTGGCTCGGCAGGCAAGCGGCACGGTCAGTCGCCCGGGAATAAACACATGTCTAAAGACGCTCCTGCGGTGGATGCTCGACAGGGGCAATCGCCTGGTGAATAGAGCGCGAGGATCTGTCCCGAGCTTTGAGGACCAAGCCCCGCCCTTCCGAGCGGGGCTTTCTAGAAGAGCCCTGATGAATCGCCCTCTCGATTCTTGTCTGCAAGAACCCGCATGTCCGGTGTGATTGCATCGGCAACCACGATGCCACCGTCCGAACAATCTCCCCGCCTTCCCCAAACGTTCCACCCACAACTGCGGAGGCACGTACGGAAAGCCCCCCTCGAATCTCTCGCGTGCCCCCCCACCTGCCAATCGAGGGCTTCGGCGGACGGCTCAGAGACATATCCGCATGGGCGTTGTCCGCGTCCAGCGCTTCGCTCTCAACCGCATGAGACCCCGCGGGATCACAAGCAATTCTCGCATGACGTCTTGTGACACTCACGTACGGCATGTGCGTGTCCACACCCGATGATCACGGATGTCGTTGACCCAACGGCCGGCACGCTGGATTGCGTTGTCCACGTGCCACACGATCAGGCTGCCTCCGGCAGCAGGTCTTTCCTCTCCCGACCGGGTGGGGCATCAAAAGGAAAGTTTCCGTGACGCGGCTCAAACGGCGTCGTCCGGCGTCTCGTTCTGATCGCACGGGCAATCAACGGCGGGGCTGAAACCTGCCCGCTATCGTTCTTCCGTCGGAGGCGATTGAGCGCGAACGCCGGGGTGAGTCTGCTCTTGTTTGGTAGTCCGATAGAGGTATCGGAAATACCACGCATAGAGCAGAACCAGCAGCACGACGTTCGGAAGAAGGATCTCCGGTGTCGCCCATTGCCACCCATCGAATTTCCAGCCGGAAAGAGGCCAGAGTACCGGAGTCGGAAAGAAGGCATGGGAATGCAAGGGCACGTCGGCCAGTACATGCAGCCCTCATGCGCCGAGTTCCCAGAGCGGGTGTTTCAGGACGAGCCACACGAAGACAAAGACGAGAAGAAAAACGACGAAACACTGCGTATCTTCTTATTGCATGTACACGGGAGGGTCTAGCGTTTTTCTGTGCGGCCTTCTTCGATCGAACCCGAATTCCCCACTTTCTTTTTGGTAATTAGGGTGAACTGTAACCAAAGAAGCACCGCAAGAAAAGTTTGAAGAGATTCTCCTTGCGTCAGTTGAACGCATCGGTGGAATCGGCAGAGTCGTTGTGGGTAGTGCTCTGAATGTGAGCCATGAGCGTGTCAACCGACGCGTGCTCAACCACCTTCGCATAGTCCCGTCCATCTCGCGCCAGCAACCTCACCACGACACTGTTAACAGCCACTCCCCAACTACGGCATCCCTTTCGGCGTCTACCGACATGAGCTTTTTCCAGTTCGATCCCCCCGAGGGTTTACTGGCTAGGCCTTCTAATTCGGCGATATGGAACTCAGCCGCGCGCAATTTCTGATAGACCCGACTGCTGACCTTGGGATCAACGTCCAGGTCATACGTCAACCTGTAGGCGGGCACCTGCTGATAGAATCCCTCAGGATTGCAATCCTGCGCCGGAGTTTCGCAAGGCTTTTTTGCCGTCGACAGGTCCGGCATTTCACATACCCGCGTTGTGCCAGATTAAGCTTAACTGATCCACAGAAGATGCACTTGCAGTCTCACAGACAGTTGGCGGCACACTCAAAAATCCGATGTGATCCTGTCCCCCTACAGAAATGCCTACAGTTTTTCCAATTCGACCCAATAGGAACAGGGACAGTAGGTCCGCTCCGTGACCGTTTTTTCGATCAAAATAGAGCCGTCTTTCTGAAACTCACCCCTTGACAGGGATGAATCCACGCTCCTGTTGCAGAGAACGTCATCCCCAGAAAACTTTACAACCTGTGGATAGCCAGTCAGTAGATTGGGAATAGCATAGGCAACGGTCTGACCGAGTGGATAACATCAGACGATTTTTCTAGGAATATGCAAGAAAATCAGGAACGTCCACTTAGACCACTATTCCTTGTGGTATGGAGGTGCGAGAGCGGATGCCTGTAAAGTAGGCACTTTGATAAATTCGCGCGCTATTCGTTGCATCTTGCCTGACAAACAGAACTTGCCCACATGGATATCCACAGAAGATGGGGAATGAAGATCTCCCGATCAATCGCTAGTCTGACGAGTGACTTCTGCTCGGTCTATTTCTATTTGTGGCGAGCTGGTGTAGAAGGTTTCCACTTCCATGGTGGGATGGGACCAGGTTCAGACCATAGGCCGTGCTTGGAAGCTCTGGCGAGCTCTTCCATATCTTTGAGAGCTGGATCGTGAACTTCACCAGGCAAGACCCAGGCAAGTCCCTCTTTGACCAATTCATGGGCGATGTTTCGTCCATCTGTCAGCAAGATGTCGGCTGTCATGCGGCCCCGCTGATCCTTCTTCAGTTCCCTCACCACGACATCGCGATTGGCAAGGTACGCCGCCGCTGCATGTTTCGCTTGCTTTCCATAGGGTTGTTTTGGCTCGGGGCAATCCACATCGCGAAGAGCCACCATCTGGTTCTTCTCTTGATAGTGAATCGTTACACGGTCACCTTCATGCACGGTCAGCACCCGTGCGATAAACTCCGTCCCTGCCAAGGCCTGGATGGGCATGACCAACAAGATCCCCATGATGGCGGAAGAGAGCCTCATGACGCTCTATGCTACTGGGCTCCGTTGATTCGACCAACCTTTTCCCAATTTCATGCAACACCAAGGGGAGACTGTCCTTTCCCCGTCACCCCCGAGCCTTGACCGGACTGAGACATCGAGCGTAGAGTAGAAGTCGATGCCGCCTCAACAAATAGGAGGTGGTCGCCATGTGCTCTTCAAACACAGTAGTCCGACCGAATGAACTTGAGCGTGGTCGGTCTCTCTTAGTTTTCTCTCAAATCAATCTTGAACGTTCACCGAGGGCTTCCCGCATTCTGGTGAGTCTGACACAACACCATCCACCTTAGGGCTTCATCGACCTACTATGACACTATGAAGGGAGGTGAGTGCTACGTCGAGCCGTCGCGAAAGAATAGCCGGCGCTGGTTCCGATCATGCACCATCATCCGGATCTCTCCATGTGCTGCTCGCTGAAGCGCAGCGTCTATTCAGACAAAGTCTGCATCGACTACTCGAGCAAGAACGTGATATCACGAGTGTCAGTGAGGCATCCGATGCGCACGAGATCTATCAGCTTGCGACGGACCACTCACCCGACGTCGTCCTGCTCGACGTAGATATGCCGAATCTTGACGTCGCATCAGTCACCACCATCCTCCACAAACACCACCCCGATACGCGAGTGCTCCTCTTAGCCCGGTACGATGAAGATACACGGATCGTGGCCGCGATGCGGGCTGGCGCTTTCGGCTACCTCCTCAAAGACACCGGTTGGATGGAGTTCCTACGCATCCTCAGAGCCACAGCGAAGGGACAACGGGTCCTGTCACCGATCATGCCAGACCGCCTCGTGCCTAACGTTCCTGACTCGCTGCGACAGCCCTATGAAGACAATACCATGCGACTGACCGCCCTGAGTGATCGCGAACGCCAGATACTGGCTTGTGCGGCAGCCGGCCAAAGTAATAAAGAAATTGCCGATCACTTGTGCGTCTCCGTCGAGACCGTGAAGACCCATCTCCATCACATCTACCAGAAGCTCTCCGTCGACGGACGCGTTGAAGCCGTCATCGCATTTCTTCGTGCTCAGTAGACCCAGCATTCTGCTGGCCCATCATCACCCAATCGGGGTAGGCCATAATTCCATTCTCTGAGTGACAGAGAAAAGAGAACCAGCATTCTACAATTCAACCAACTAGAGAGGACGGTTCAAACACCCTGATTACAACCATGTACGTATCAAGCAAGGAAGTCACCTAACATGCGTGATGTACACCTATTCAACGAGTTAAAATCTGAGCCAGGATGGGCATCCTGTATGCGGCTTTTTCATCAGGATCATTGCCTTCGCGCTGATGAACGCCGGCTTTATGGGCTCAGGGGAGCAGGTGGCTGAAGACACGATATGAGGGGATGACTCCTCAGTTTTCAGCGCCAAGAGTTCTGCCAGAACCACCATCTCTCGGTGGCTCTGGGAGCCTCAGCGCTGACCCCATCGTGACCCAACAGATTCGCTTCCTTTTCGCATGGAGCGACCATGCTTCAACATGGGGGTCGGTTCAGTAACCCCATGATCCACGCCATGTCTTGAAACCATCCTTCTTAGCTGAGAGGACTGGACTGCCAGGACTCTTTCCTCGATCCATCAGTTGTCCTGATGCGTCGACACATTCGCAATCCAAGCCTGTAATCCCAAAATGATAATGTCCGCTTTTACCAAGATAGAAATGTCCTCTTCA
>CABVRZ010000069.1 GCA_902500775.1 uncultured Nitrospira sp. | reverse complement strand
GAGGAGCGGGCTCGCAACTGCACCAAGTCGAAAGTCCGGGCGAAGGTCGAACATGCGTTCTTGGTGATCAAGCGAATCTTCTGATGGGCCAAAGTCCGCTACTGCGGACTGGCGAAGAACACCCACTGGCTCCAGATCAGCTGCGGGTTGGCAAATTTGTATGTGTCGCGGCGGCGCCTGTTGGCGGGAGTGTAGCGAATGGGGGTGCGCGAATACGGTTCCGGGCGGCCCGACAGCGGGCGACACCCGTGGATGACTCTCCCAGACCAGCGAAGTTCCAGCAGCGTACCTGTATCGATCCTGCAGAACCGGAGATCTTCATGTAAACGTGAATTAATCAGAGGTTCCCTAGGTGAGCTGCAGCTTCTTCAGCGCAACAAAGATGGCGTTCTGCGCCACCCCGAACCGCTGCGCCCGCTCGTACTGGTACGCATCCGGATAATCCATGACATCCTGGCGCAACGCCTCCAGGTCAATCTTGCGGCGCCGAGCCCCTTGCGGGTTGCGCTCCACGTGCTTGATCCACCGCACCACACTGGCACGCCCCACATCAAACCGGGCTGCGACATCCGCAATCGTCAGCCCCTCCTTGGTCCGAACGGCCAAGACTTTACGGCGCAAATCTCGTGGATAGGCCATCCCATCACGATAATCATATTATTTGGTTTAGCTATAACACCTCCAACTGTTGCAAGGAAATCTCAGGCTTGATCGCAAGGCGCTAGGCTATAACCATCCACCTACTTGCAGTCACAAGGACAGGTTGGGCTCGAAACGGGCCAAAACTATTTCATCTGCTGTTCGGCCACCTTTTCCACCACATCAATGCATGCGCTTATAGATACTTAACAGCCCTGCATAATCCTTCTCAGAGGTACCCTACGACGCTACCTGTAGAAGGCTATCACCGCCTCAACCACCTCAGTTTGCTGTTCAATTGTCAACTCTGGATAGATTGGAAGCGCGATCGTTTCCTTGGCTGCCCGCTCGGACTCAGGGAAATCTCCTTCCCTATATCCTAGATACCCAAAACATTCTTGTAAGTGGAAGGGAACCGGGTAGTAGATCTCTGCTCCGATATCATGCTGTTTGAGGTATGCCACCAACGCATCCCGTCGACCTACACGAAGCACAAATTGGTTATAGATGTGGTAATGGCTGGTGCCTGACTCACGATAGACCGGGACCGGTAAACGTACCATCCCTTTACGAACGGGCCCGCTACGCTCAAAGAGTCCTGCATACCGGATCGCATTTTCCTGACGTCTCCTCGTCCATCGATCCAGATAATCCAATTTGACGTTTAGGACCGCAGCTTGAATTGTATCCAGTCGAAAATTTCCACCGATCAGTTTGTGATAGTACTTAGGTTTACTCCCGTGGACTCGCAAGATCTGCATCCGTTCCGCAAGCTCAGGATCACTGGTCACAGCCATTCCCCCATCACCTAAGCAACCTAGGTTCTTACTGGGAAAAAACGACAAACAGCCGATGGTACCCATGCTACAAGCCCGACGACCATCGCGATATTCTGAGCCAATCGCTTGCGCAGCATCTTCAATGATACTCAGTTTGTGCTGCTTGGCCACCTCCATAATCGGTCCCATATCAGCACACTGTCCATATAGATGGACAGGGATGATGGCTTTGGTTTTAGTCGTCACAACCTGGCCAATTTTCTCAGGATCGATATTGTACGTTGTAGGATCGATATCGACAAAAACCGGCTTAGCGCCGAGACGAACAATGACTCCCGCCGTCGCAAAAAACGAATAAGGCGTGGTAATCACCTCATCACCAGGACCTATACCGAGAGCCATGAGAGCAATCAGAATGGCATCCGTACCTGAAGTAACTCCAATCCCGTACTTGGTCTGACAATAGGCGGCTATTCTTTCCTCTAATTTTCCTACTTCTGAGCCAAGAATAAACGCTTGGCTTTGAAAGGTCCGTTCCACTGCGGCCATAATCTCTTTGTGCAGTGGTTCATGATGCGCCTTCAAATCAAGTAGTGGAACGCTCATACCGGTCTCCTTAGTTGAGAACTAACCTGCCCTCATATCTCCGTCTTGTCTGAGCAATACTGCCGCCCACATGGGAAACATCAGGAATCGTCGAACTTTTCCGAGTCGATCGATGGTTGTCGTTATGTCGTTTTTTAGTCAAGGTTGAGGAGACTCTATCCGTTCAGTCCCAATCCTCGCCAACACCTATGTAATTACGGTACGACCATCGGCCACTACACAACAATCATCACGCACGCCATCGTCGCGTTCTGTAACATACCATCTCTATTGGGGTATTCCTCAGACCCTCAGGGGCAGCCAGTCACGCTGATTTCAACAAACCCGACTGTATTCGTGCCCTCTTCGGGTAGCAGCTACTGGACAAGTCACTGAATGCAAACACAAAGTCTTCGAATTGCTCCACAGATTTCCAACCTCGACTATCGTCTTAATATTCTACCCATTCACGGCGATACGATCTTTCTGGACTGGGATTCCCTCCGCAAAGTTTGCGGTGCCATAAAGGCTGTCATCACTATTTTCCTATCTCCACACCTTCTGTCTATACCACGCTCCCCCACATAATTTGACACTTCGACCTATAATCCGTGTGCGCTATGTCGTGTGCAGTTTTATGCAGGCCAGTCTATCAAAAACCGAAGGGCATTGCGTCCCCTATTCCTTATGGACATGAAGCTGCCTCTAGATTGGAACAGGGGATGGATAAGATGGGTATCCGCTGAAGCCTATGTCAGCCTTCTCAAGATAACGAACAGAGGTGTACCGACGAGAATCAGTAATAACCGAAATCTCTTCCTTTCTTCTCTGCAGGCTCAGCAAACTCAGTGTGGGTTTGTTAGAGAAGTGTGATATTGGAACTGTGAAGGATCTGGCCTTTCCCATTTAAGCCTGCACTGAATGTCGCGTGGCGGTCACTACGAGAATCTGACCGTGCATATCGTCCATCATTGAGTCAGCTAACCGTACCACGAGGTAAAACAATGGGAAGAGCGGTAGCAAGACGCGAGGACGGCGTATAAAGACTTGTCGAATATCTGCTGCAAGTCGGGACCGAAAGAGGTGCTTCGTACGTTCCGGCTCACATCGAAACCCCACCGTTTTCATCATGCCTAGCAGCTCTTCGTGTTGAAAGTAGTGCGTCACAAAGTGGCGGTGTTTGTGCCACTCACGGAAGGGCGCCGGCGAGTTTTCCGGCAATAGACTATCCACAGAAATCGCGATTCGACCTCCAGGCTTGAGCACACGGGCTATTTCACGCAAGCCCTGTAATGGGTCAGCGAAATGCTCCAAGCAACTTACGCTAACCACCTTATCGAAGGAGCCAGATGGATGCGGGAGAGATTCCGCACTTCCACGCATATACTCGACATTAGGACGCTGATACAGAGTTCGAGCGTGGTCCAATGCTCGCTCGTCAGGCTCAAGACCTGTAATCTGACCACAGTGCATCGCCAAGCGCGACGTCCAAAAACCATCACCGCTACCGACATCGAGCACATGATCGGTAGGACTCAGTGCGAGCATCTGCTTCAGAATCTTGTATTCTCGGTCTCGATTCAGGGTTAGTAGACTTCTGCCCACACGGTCCATTTGCGTGAAAAATTTCATCTGTACTGTCCCTCGTAATGATAGGAAGAATAGGTCTACCCCCGCCTTTCCGGGCGAGGTTCTTGCCAACTACGGGAAGAAGTTACCCCAATCCATGAAGCCTTGCACTCACTCCCCATGAGTCACGTTCTGGTTGCCTAGGACTCTTCCACTATGAAGTGGCCTATCGCCGTGGCCCTAGTCAACACACCGTCTGCTCCCTTTTGGCACGCGGTATGGAATGCTCGATTATTTGGACTAATTACGCCTTGGTTTTGCTTTAGGTTTTTTAGACCTACTCAGAGGCTCTAGATTGAACGACGCTCCGTTGGTCGGCAGTTGATGCACCTCCCCCTGCAACCATCGTAGACCGCTCAAGTTGTTGAAGCCAGTTAGAAACGATGGTTTTCCAGGAGAAATCTCGCTCTATAAGTTTGAGACCTGCTTTCGAGAAAGTGTCCCGCATCTCTGGTCCATCGGCCAGTTGGAGTACTGCTTCGGCAAGAGATGCCGGATTCTCGGGTAATGCCACAAGGCCGCAACCGTTATCGCGAATGATGTCAGCTGATTCTCCGATCCCTCCGTAAATGACTGGCACCCCACACGCCAAAGGGGGAAAAGTTTTTGATAGACGCATTTTCTGTGCTGCAGGGATATTGCGAAGCACAACGACGAAACCATAGGAAATCGACATCAGGAGTGATCCTTCTTCAAACGGGGAATCCTTAAAGAGGACGCTGGTGATTTCTTCAGCTCTCGCCCGTTCGATCAGTCGTTCTCTCTCTGGACCTTTCCCTACCATCAGAAACACAATGTCTGAACGATGCTTCAGTAGCTTCGCCGCGTCCAAGATGACATCCAGACCTTGATAATCGGCGTGAGTTCCGGCATAGGTAAACACCTTTTTCCCACTCACACCCATTTTCTCTGCGTACGACGTATCATAGGGCCAAGGATGCAAATGTTCTAAGTCCACACCATTCGGGAGGAAGCTCATTTGTTCTCTAGGAATGCCACGGGCGCTGATGAAGTGTTCAATAAACGCATACGTAACCGTGGCAACACTATAGGCTCGCTGCATGAGAAACGTTTCGAGTGACATCGCCGCTTTTACAAGCCATTGACCTACCCAGGCTCGCTCGCCTGCGATTTCGACTTGAAGATCAGGCGTGTTGTAGATATAGGGCACACGAAAGATCCAGTTGGCAAAGAGTCCATAGAGCGCAAGTGTGATGGGCTGCGCTTCAATGAAGACGATCTGTTTACATCGGGCAAGCTTGAGATACAAGAGTGCGTGGAGCGTAAAGCTAAGATAGTTTAGAAGACGTTTGAACGGCGCCTTCCCACCAGCCGGATACAACCAAATTCGTTTGACTTCGACACCATCTACCCTATCGGTCAGGCTAAGCTTCCCTCGATATGCTTGATGAATCACCCCTTCCGGGTAGTTCGGCATGCCCGTCAACACAGTCACACGGTGTCCCAAACTCGTTAATTCCTTCACCAATGCTCTGAGGCGGATTTGCGGGGCCCCAACTTCTGGGTGATAATACTGAGTGACAATCAACCAATCTTGAAACTGAGAGCTCTCTCGTATTTGTGAGACCATACGACTACGCGATTGCGATATAATTTGCACCATTCTTGAAACTACCGTTGATCCTCACAAAATCATAGACCGTTTGCCCCTTCCCGACTTTAGAAAGAATTTCCCGAAACTCCTCATCTCGGTTCCCGATGACAATGACATCACACTCCTTAATGAGAATGTCTAAGGATGGCACCATCAGTGAGGCAAGATGCGGGATGGTCTTATTGATATAGTCTTTATTTGCGCCGATCAATCTCGCCATCGCGACGTGTCGATCGTACAGCTTGACCTCAAATCCCTTGCCGATGAGCTGCTCAATTACCATGACGATCGGACTTTCCCTGAGATCATCCGTTCCCGCCTTAAACGTAAATCCTGCGAAACCGATACGTTTTACCCCGAGCGCGATGATCTCGCCCACCGTTTTCTCAATCAGTCTTCGATTGCTCTCCATCAAGGAAGCCAGTAACGGAATATCCAGATCAAGCGTCTTGGCCAAATAGTTGATTGCTCGCAAATCTTTTGGCAGGCATGAACCGCCAAACGCAAACCCTGGTGTCAAATAGGCTCGTGAAATATTCAGTTTCGTATCCTGTGAGAAAATATTCATGACCTCATGACTATCAATGTCGAGATGCCGGCAGACCTGACCGATTTCATTCGCAAAGGTCACTTTAAGGGCATGAAAAGTATTGTCCACATACTTCACCATCTCCGCAACTTGGATCGATGTTTGAATCATGGGGCCTGGAAACCCAGAGTACAGCCCGAAGATGAGATCGGCGACGACCTTGTTATTGGTCCCCACTACGGTCTTCGGAGGATTGAAAAAATCATGAACCGAAGTCGATTCCCTGAGGAATTCCGGATTGAAGCACACGTGAAATCCCTCTCCTTCCTTCTTGCCAGACACTTCTTCGAGCAACGGAATGATCTTAGATCTCAGAAGCCCGGGCAACATCGTGCTACGGTACACAAGGACATGAGCCGAAGACTTTTCCCTTATGGTCGTGGCGATCTGTTGTGAAGCGTTCAAGAGATACTTATCATCTATGGCCCCGTTAGCCTTACTGGGCGTCCCAACACAGATAAGAGACATCTCCGTCCCGAGCACGGCTTCGCGGGTATTGTCGGTTGCTGTTAAAAGGCCGCGATCCTTTGCCTGTTGAAACAGTTCAGGGAGATCTTTCTCAATGATGGGAGTGAGTCCTTGTCGAATGAGGTCAGTCTTGACCGTATTGGGGTCCACACCAATCACACGATACCCCTTGGCAGCCAGACAGGCTGCAGTGACCGCGCCAACATACCCCATACCAAAAATACTGACCTTGGGTTTTTCGGTTTTGACTTGGAGATTATTTAGCAGATCGTCGTTGATATTGCAGTCCATCAATCGTCCTCCTGTAGGTAAATTCTCTTATGTGATACGGACCGCGAAGAGCATACTACTTGCAGAAATTTGGGATTCATCTATTCTGGAATCTAATACTTGCCTTACTCTACCGCTTTGAACGGCCACACAAGTCCACAGAAGTCAATCATTCACGTAATGAGGCATCTGTCAGTTCATCGCGCAACTACTCTTGATTTGTCAATCGAATAGGAGAAAACATCCGTTGCTCCTACCCCCTAACTGCAAGCCGCACAACACTCTACGAGAGGTTGGCAAGAAATAACACCAAGATGAGGATCTGTATTTGAGTTTATATAAGGAGTGCGTAAGCATTGGTATGTTTTCACACATCACAATGGATTGCTCACCTTTGGCTTACATCCCATCATGAGAATAACGGGAGGAAACATCCAGCTCCTCATGACAAATTCATCAAAAACTTGGGAAACCATTTTTACTTCCTGCGAAGTGAAATAACGAGCTTGAGCATAGTCCCATTTTCTCATATGTCGGACCGCACGCAGCAGATGCAACCACCGCGGCCCTTTTGCATTTTCCAAAAATACAATCTTCCCCCCAGGTTTTAACTTCTGCTTGACCTCCTCTAGAAAGCCAGCCAAGTCTGGGACCATGACCAAAACACTTTTCGAGAACACCACATCAAAAGAGTTGTCCTTGATAATTGACAGATCACCTCCGGCCTTGATAAAAAGGACGGCGTCCTCTGCTTTCCATTTTGCTGCCTCTTGCTGAGCAATCAGTAAAGATTTCCCCTCCGTGTCAATGCCAATAACTTTGGCACCAAGAAGAGCAAATAAACATGTCATTTTCCCGTAACGAGAACCAATCTCAAGCACTTGCTGGCCCCGCAAGTCCGTTCCCAAGAAATGCTCAAAAGCATAACTCATGAGAGACTGCCATGACCTCCCTCCCCATTCCATGAAATAATCCAGGTCCTGCAGTAGACGCCCCATGCTATCCCTTCTAGAGTTCATTCAGTCCATTCCTTCGTCACTCAACGCTCGTCCACAAACACATCAGAAAAATCACTTGCGTAATACGATGGATATCCACCAAAACAAGTCCCTCCTTGGTCTTCATTTCCTGATATTTCTTCTGGGCGAGTCGAATTCAATATGAGATTACCATTGTCCTTATAGGCCACTTTTGCCTCCGGTCATCTGGAATGATCATCTTGCATACAGATAACCACCATATTATTTCTTTGAACGTGGAGAGACATAATCTGAGAAAGATCCGATCAGTTTGCAGCTTCAACCAGAAACCAGTCGCCTCCCCGGCTTATTGAGAGCTGGTTGGCTGAAAAACTCAAACGATCAGATCTTCTCTAAAACACATGACTATCGCGTGATGTTGCAGAAAAGTGCTTGCAAGACTATCGGCCACTGACTCTACAGGAACATCTGCAATGGATCAACATCCTTTCTTTCTCTAACTTCTGAAGCACAGCAATGAACTAGGTGGACTGTACCGTTTAAAAAGGTAGTATCATGACGTCTTATGGAGGGCGTGATGCCGCTGACCACGAGTGAACGCATGGACCTTCAACGCCACGCGAGAGCCAGCACTGGTCGAGCCGATTCCGCTCGGCGTGCCCGTCTGATTCTGCTGCTAGCCGATGGCCTGACATGGGCCACGATTCGCGCCAAGTTGGACTGCAATGACAGTTACATCAGTCGGTAGAACCAGCGTTTTACCGCGGATCGGCTGGCGGGGTTGTTGGCTCGCTACGACGGACGTGCGCGGTACAAGGTGACCGATCGGATCGAGGCCCGCGTCCTGGCCTGGACGACGACACACACCACATGACGAATCAACACACTGGTCCTCGCGCAAGCTGGCGGCGCAGTTGGGAGACCTCTCGCATATGACGGTCAGGCGGATCTGGGCCAAGCACGCTCTCAAGCCGCATCGCCTGGAAGGGGATCTGGCCTCCAACGATCCGGACTGCGAGGCCAAGACGGCCGATGTGATCGGCCTGTATCTGCACCCGCCGCAGCACGCCGCCGTGTTCTGCGTGGACGAGAACACCGCGATTCAGGCGCTGGATCGCACAGGCCCGGGCTTGCCCCTGTCGCCGGGGCGTGCGGAACGCCATGGGTTTGAGTATGTCTGTCACGGCACGCGCTCCCTCTACGCCGCGTTTAACACCACGACGGGTGAGGTGTTGGGTAAGACCGCCCCGCGCCATACCTCAGCCGAGTTCGTTGCCTTCCTGACCGACCTCGTGACCTACCAGCCCAACGGCAAAGAAATTCATGTGATCGCCGATAATCTCTCAGCGCACAAGACTGGGCGGGTCAAGGCGTTCCTCCCTCAGTATCCGAGGGTGCAGCTGCACGTCACCCCGACGTACTCCTCCTGGCTCAACCAGGTCGAACTGTGGTTCACCAAGATTGAACGCGACGTGATCGCCCGTGGCGTCTTTACCTCGGTGCCGGACCTCAAACGAAAGCTCATGCGCTATATTCGACAGTACAACCCGCAACCTACACCCGTGAAGTGGAAGTACTTCGATGCGTCCCGTGGAATTACCCCCGAATCAATCGTTACAGTATGCTAGGGCCTGTTAACGCTACCGTAAGCCATCCACGATCAACGCGAAATTGATGAACGCGACGAACATGACATCCAGCTTGTCAAACCGCGAGAAGATGCGCCGAAATCCTTTGAGCCGACGGAACAGTCGTTCAATCTCATTGCGTCGTTTATACAGAGCGTGATCGTAGTCCCATGGCATGCGGCGATTGTCCTTGGGAGGCACCACTGGCACATACTCGAGTTCGACGGCCAGTTGCCGCGTCTCATCGCCTTCATATGCCCGATCCATTAACAGGGGAATCGGACTCGGCTGTTTCCCGAAGCGATGCAACAGCGTTCGGCCTTCGGGCGCATCGTGGGCCTGGCCTGGCGACAGGGCAACCGTTAGGGCCGTTCTGTACCGCTCACGATTTCTTGGACACGATTGTTGCAGTATTCGACTCGACCAGTGGGTCGCATTGTTCGGCGATCGTCGCACCTCGGCCCACTGTGTGCTGCATTTTTTGAGGGCCACTTCACAGCAAGCTCCCCATCCTCGACGACGATCGACCTTGTCATGCAGCCTCCCGCGTGACCAGCAGGTCCTGACGAACCTGGATCAGGGAGCGAACCCCATGCCGTTCGATGAGCCCCTGTTCATTATAGAGCTGCACCCAGTCGAGGAGCGCCTGGCGGAGCTCCTCCACCGTCTGGAACGTGCGCACCCATAAGAGTTGCTCTT
>CABVRZ010000068.1 GCA_902500775.1 uncultured Nitrospira sp. | reverse complement strand
CGGCCAGACGCCTGACCAGGTGTACGCTGACAATCTGACGACACGGCAGACCGCCACGTAGTCAGCAATCCGCCAGGCGCCACTTCTGAACTGGCAGAAACTGCCCAAACAAGCGGAACCACCGCATCGTATTCTTCGAGATACGGTCGCAAGAAGAGACTGACATCCTTGTCAGGGGTGGAACTGTCGATGTGACAACGCCAGATCCACTTACTGTGAAACGCCTTGGTAATGGTAAAGCATTCGGGCTCACCGTGAATGAGCCGCCGGTCGGCGTGGACCCCGAGTGCTTGCAGCATGGGCACATACTCGGGCCAACAACTCCGCCACGCCATCACCCGCTGCCGTCGAATTCAGATGGCAGATCTTGACGCCCTCGAGTTCTTTCCCCAGCGAAACGAGTTCTTCGTACACTTCATCATTCCTCAGTGCGCGATAACGATTGAGATTGGCTTGTATCGCTCCGCAGCGCCGCCCGATTCTCACTTTCGGCAACATGCTCTTTTCTTCCAGCATTTAGATCTCCTACTCGCCTCAGTTCAAAGGAGAGGCAGTCCTGTGCCTTCACAAACCTTGTAAGCCCAAGCACCTAGCCGAACATGCAAGATGTCAACTCCAACCCGTAGCATAACGAGAGAGAGAACTCGGGTGAGAAGTTTCCGATAGGGAACACACCCTCGCCCGTGCTCATCTCGTTGGATGAGGTGCAAGGAGAGCGCCGATGGGCGAAGATAGGGGGGGTAGTAGTGATTTCAGCCTGAAATATTCACGAGATCAAGAGGTCTGGCGAAGAAAATCATGCCGCTGCAGGGGCGTCCTGCCACAGGAGACATTTCGCCTCTGTCGCGGAAGGCCACAAAGGTTTCGTGCATCCCTGATTGGAGGACTACGGTCGCCGTCAGCTTCCAGGAGATACCCTGTCACTACGTTCCGCATGGTGACGAGGCGTGGAACGGAACTGATGGGCGTATATCAAAAGCTTCTGCCGACTGCGCACGCCGACCTTGTCGAAGATGTTCGTCAAATGATACCGCACCGTACTGTCAGAAATGCACAAGCGGTCGGCGATCTCTTTGTTCGCAAAGCCCTGTTCGACCAATCGGATCACCTCCCGTTCGCGTTCGGTCACGGCGTCATCCCATCCAGACACCTGGGTTTCAGTTTTGACCTTCCACGAGGATTTCGTCCTCCGATCCCAGCCTACCGCCTGCTCTTGGCCGTTGGACAAGCCGCCGTTCATTGTAGAACCATACAAGCTTCCAATCACAGCCAGTACGACCGGGAGAGGTTGAACCTTGAGGATGACGCCATCGACGCCGGATGCAAAACCTTCGTGCAGACGGTGCTTGTCTTCTACACCGCTCAACAATACGATCTTGCTCGTCGGAGCTGCTTCCCGAATCTGTTTGATGGCACTAAAGATGTCGCGTTCAGTTTCAAGATCGATGATGAATATGTCAGGTCGGTTTTCTGCGTGGAGCAGGTCCTGCGTTATCCGTTGGTGCTGATGCACGATAAACCTCAGCGTCTCCGCTTGCTCTAGCAAGTTCTGCAGGCCGAGACACACGAGATACTGACGACTAATGATCATGATCGTGAGGGCTGGCGTCGATACGCTCGTGCCGGTCATGACTACTCCCCTTCCATTTGACAAGAACCCTTCAGCATCGATTGCGAATTGCTTGGATTTTCGTTTCCGGAGCGCTACTCCATTCCTCTAGCTTTATCACTTGAGCACAAATCATTCCTGCGATGTCCCACTATGCAAACATCGGAAACTCTTGCAGAAAATGGTATAGAGCGGTTCACAACCTCAGGAGGGAGAATCCAAACCGATACACCCTGTACCCTATTCGATTCACCCGAATTATCCAGCAACGCCGTACATCGGTCTCTGTGTTCTCTGGACCGTCTGGCCCAACCAACAGCATGGCATCATCTCGTGTCCCCATCACCGCAACTGTGAGATTAGATGCGAAGAGTGCACTGTCCAGATAATCAGAAGCACTTATGGGGACATCACAATACCTATCGTCTCTGGCCCTGATACGGGTCAGCAAAGATCGCACCGCATTCGAGGCAACGGACTTTGCCGGTTCGTTGTTTGCCTCTGGTCAGCACATCATCAATCACCCGACGATGAAGACAAGAGTCGGTCGGGGTAGTTCTATTCGCGAGTTGAACCCTCACAGGTGCCGTTAGGGATTCCATGGAGTCCTCCGTGAGATGGAGGTGCAACAGATCTGGTTCTGAAACATTTACGATATCGTGTTCCTTCTCCATGTGTCTCCCGGGCAGGGATTTCGGTTTGTTGTGATTCTCTGCTCAGTCGGGCGAACCTCGGAAGCCCTCAGTGTGCGTTCGACTGTCCGTGAGTCGGGGATACGACACCGACTACCGATCCCTCATGCACGTGACGCCCGGACCCAGTACGTCCTGTTGGTATCCAAGGTTAGACACACCTGACCGCTTCTGGTGAGGTAGTCGATCGCCAAAAAGACTTGATCGTCCGTCAGGTCCGAGCAGAGCTCCGTGACCTGTTCCATGAGACAGGCTCTCTCCTGCTGCTGGAGCGCAATCAACACCCGATCAATGTGGCCCCGATCAATCGTGATGCTCATCGTCATACGTCTGCTCCTTTGCATGATCGGATACGACCCCAAACATCAGCTCTCGAAGCTGATCGAGCGGTTGATCTGGCCATACCCTCATCCACTTGTTCGTGCCTGATTTTGCTAGGGCTCTTTGTATAACGAATTATGAGGAACAAAGGGCCTAGGAGATCGCCTGGGTCGACTGAAGGGAATAACCGAGGAAGACAGACCTACCGACGTTCAGGACTCTGCGTTCACGAGGCCTTCGGCGATGGCAAATCGAATCAGGGCAGACGTGGAATGGAGGTTCAGCTGCTTCATGAGGCAAGTCTTGTGAAACTCCACCGTCTTGACCGAGAGGTTCAGCAAGACTGCGATACCCTTCAAACCCTTCCCTTCGCCGATCAACTGCAGCACTTCTCGCTGCCGCGGGGTGAGGTCTCCTACCGCTTTCTTCTTCCCCGACTGGCCGGACTGCGGCAAGTTGTCCAGCATCGGCTGGACAACGGCGGGGGTGAGGTAGGTGTGCCCCTTCAACACCGTTTCAATCGCCTGCGGCAATTCGTCAGGAGCCGAATGTTTGAGCAGATAACCGTTCCCTCCCACCTTGATCGCTTCGGAAGCATAGCGCGGACTCGAGTGCATGGTGAGAAAGATGAGTTTGGTCGAAGGGCACGATTTCTTGATCTGCCGCGCGGCATCGATCCCGTTTAAGAGCGGCATGGAAATATCGAGGAGAATCAACTCTGGCTGCATTCGCTCAGCCGCCTCAACCAAGGCCCGACCATTTTCAACGGCACCAACTACCTCACATTGGTCCTCAATCAGTTTACGCACACCGGCGAGCAAGATGGAATGGTCGTCGGCCATCAGCACACGCGGTTTGCTCTCCGCCGTCATGGTTCTGCCCCCCTGTCCGGTGCGGCTTCACGCTGTTCCAGTGGAACCGACGCATGGACTTCCGTCCCATCCCCAGGTTTTGTCCAGATGCGGAACCTGCCCTTCAAGATCCCCACCCGTTCCGCCATGCTGGTCAAGCCCAATCCCTTTAACTGTGTCGTCTCTTGCTGATGTTCAAATCCTCGGCCATCGTCATGTACACAAAGACCGACCCCCTGTGGGGTTTTCAAGAGGCGAACCAAAACGTCGGTGGCATTGGCATGTTTGCTGACATTCTGGAGACTTTCTTGTAGCACACGATAGAGGCAGGTCGCCTGCTCGAGCGGAATCGTCGGCAGGAGGCGACGAACCACGACCCGTGTCGCCAACCCGGTTCGGGCCGTAAATTCCTCGACATGGTCGCGCACGGCCGCTTCCAGACCGACATGCTCGAGGATTGATGGATGGAGCTGATGTGCCAAGCGTTGCACGTCCGTCGTCAGCTGTTTAGCCCGCTCGTGCAACTGCTCAAGGGCTCCCGAGGCCGACTCATTCAGGGCCCCTCCAGGAAGGGGCAGACCTCTGAGATCAATCGTCAACGCCGCAAGCCGCTGGGTAATATCGTCGTGGAGGTCACGCGCAATCCGTTGCCGCTCATTGTCTTGAGCCTGGATAAGCCTTGAGGTCAAATCTTCTAACTTTGCCCACTGCCGGCACACGATGTCCTCAGCCTGTTTGCGCTCGGTGACGTCGAAGTTGACACCAATCATACGAAGTGGCATACCGACTTCATCCTTGAAGACCTGCCAGCGTCCAACCAGCCAATGCAGACTGCCATCCGGCCACAGCACCCGCCATTCTCCCTGCGTCGGCTCGCCGGTTGTGACCGCCTGCTCCATGAGCCGGACAGCCTCTGCCTGGTCATCAGGATGAAGAAGTCGCTTCCAGGCACACTGCGTTCGACCAAATTCGCCGTGCTTCAACCCGTATAAGGCTTCCAACTCAGGCGTCCAGGTATAGGCGCCGGTCTGAAGATTCCAATCGAACGTACCGATGCGCGCCGCCTGGTACGCCAACCGGAGTCGTTCCTCGCTCTCGCGTAGGGCCTCCGTACGCGTCGCCACCTGCTGTTCGAGCGTGAGGTTGAGCTGTTGAAGTGCTTCTTCGGTCCGTTTGTACGCAGTGATATCCGAAAAGACAATCGCGACCGTGCGGTCATCGTTCTTCCAAGCATAGACATCGTAATAGCGGTCCACCGACTTGCTGTAATTCATCATGCGAGCTGGTTCGCCAGTCTTCCACACACGACCGAACATCTCGAGCCAATAGTCCTCGACAAATCCAAAGAGCTCCTGTGCTGTCTTGCCTTCCATGTCCTCCCGTTTCTTACGAACCAGCACCTCAGTTGCTCGATTCACGCGGACATACCGAAAATCTGAGCAACGACCCTGGTCATCGAAAATGGGCTCAAGAACCTGAAACATCTCCGTCATGTTCTCGAAGAGACTCCGGTATCGCTCTTCGCTATTCCGTCGCGATACTTCGGCCTGTTTGCGCTCAGTAATATCCTCGATGATGGCCGCTGTGGCTTTAACGATCCCCTGCTCATCACGAATCGGTGCCACGGTTACGCGCACCCAGATGGTATGGCCGTCCTTATGTACATATCGCTTCTCATAGAAGAGATACGGCTGGCCCTCCCGAAAGAAGTCCGCAATCCGCTCGCGATCGGCCTCGATCTCATCCGGATGATCCAAATCGAGCGGCCCCATCTGGCCAATCAGTTCGTCGCGTGAATAGCCCGTAATTTGGCAAAAGCGATCGTTCACATGCATGAATCGACCGGTTGAATTGATTTGCGCCGCCCCGACTGCCGCATTCTCAAAAAAGCTACGGAACCGTTTCTCGCTCTCACGCAGCGCATCCTCAGCGCGCACGATGGCGTCCACATCCGTGACCGACCCGACCCAGCGAGTAACGTTCCCATGATCATCGCGTACAGGTAGCGCGCGGGCGATCACCCAGGCATAGGTCCCATCCACCCGACGCAACCGTTGTTTCGATTCGAAGAGGGTCCCCGTCTTCATGCAGTGGAGCCACCGATCGAGATCCGCCACCCGGTCGTCAGGATGGAGGGCCTCTGCCCACCCATGCCCGGCGACTTGTTCGTGCGTCTGCCCCGTGAACCGGCACCAGCCGTCGCTCGTCCAAATATTCCAACCGGCTGCATCGGTTTCGAAGAGGAAGCTCGGCACGGCCTCCGCCATCGTGCGAAACCGGTTTTCATTCCGTTGCAGCACTTCTTCGGCCTCTTTGCGCTCGGTGATGTCAGCATTCACGCCGACCATGCGAATCGGCCGCCCAGTGGCGTCACGGACCGTCGTGACTTTTGCATGAATCCAGCCGATCGTTCCATTGGGACGGATGACGCGGTGATCGAAAGCGTAGGGAATATCGGGATTATCTAAGGAACAACGGATCACTCGTTCAGCCTCGGCCACATCGTTCGGATGCATCAGCCGCCGCCAGTGCTCATAGGTTCCTTCAAACCCATCGACAGGAAGGCCCCAGATCCGCTCCGTCTCTGCCGACCAGACGACTTTCTGCGTCGGAATGTTCCAGTCAAACGTCCCGAAATGTTCCGCCGACATCGCCAACCACAGCCGTTTCTCACTCTCATCCCTGGCCCGTTGTGCCTCCGCGATCTTCCCTGCCGACTCTTTGTGGACGATGAGAAGCCAGGCGATAGCGAAGAGCAGTGCCGTGTCCAAGATTCGATTCGTCAGGGCTTCCATCGTCATTGCGCCGGGAGAGAGTGACACGCCAATCCACCCAAGCAGCAGGGAAGCGCCGACCACCAAAACGGTGATCTGTCGGCCTGGTAGTAACCCTGTGAGCAGGATCGGCAGCATGTACAACATCGGCACCGCGTAACCCAGCGGTGTCAGCAGATCAGCAATAAATGCTGCTGCTGCTGCAATGATCCAACCTCTTGGTGATGCCTGCATAGACTCAGGCCCTCATCAGAAAGCATGACCCGCCTCGAACCACCATTGATCACCTTCAAGTCGGGTTCCACCAGAGCGTCGCTCGCCTACAGCGATTCCTCGGCCTTCTTGCAGTTGGTTTAGGTTTTTTCGGTGGCATGGTAGTGTCAATTCTAGGCTTCCGGGCAGAAGCTACACAAGATCAAACCTGATGGGTTCTTGAGATCAACCTAGGTGTTCACCTAGGCTGTTTGCCGGAACGAGCATGGGTCGGTGTCATCTCTCTCCGTCCACAACCAATCGGCTCCCTCAGATACTTGCCAGGACAGGCTTGAACCACTGGGTTGTTGCTTCTTGAGCCGGTGTCACAGCACAAATGATGCTAATCTGTTCACACGACCGCGCTGATCATTTCCATCTGTCCTGTCGACAGTGGTCCACAACTCTCTGTTCTGCCTCATAATTCCGCTCGTTTGTCGATGTCCACTACGCGCGACACACCCGCTGCTCCAGCCGCTATGCAGCAGACATGACCGAATCAACCAGTACTGGTAATTCAAGGATCACCCAAGACGAAGGTGGAAGTTGCCCATGAGTGCGCAACAACATGCCTGTCCGCGGTGCAACGGCATGATGGTCGAGACCTATTAGGAACTGTTCAGCCCACGTGATAAGGATGACGCCACATTCGTCTGGCATGGCGTAAATTGCGGGGAATATGTCGATCGACTGGTACAGCTCAATCGGTGGGCCCAGCAAGGGGCGCCTCCTTTCCCGTTCCACCTGGTGAGAAGATCAGGGGTGCACCACCGAACGCCGTCACTGCCGCTCCGTCGACACCAGACGGCCTGACCGAGGCGCAGAAATTGTCTCGCAGGAAATTGGGATGGGATGAGGCAAGACTTGTGGTGCCACGCAAAGGAGTCGCTTACGAAGAGGAGGAACAATGCCCGTCACCTATGACGTGATCGAGGATGGCACGGTCGTGCTTGAATACTGGAGTGGCCAGGTGACCCGCGAGGACCTCGTGACACACGAGAAGCAACACCTCACGGACCCTCGCATTATGCCTGGCGCCTCAGTCCTGGTTGGAGCACGACAGGCACATTTAGGAATCATGCAGGACGCAGTAGGAGACCTTGTGAACGGTCTCTATGCCGACTATCGCCGTCCCCTTAACATCAAGAAATGTGCGCTCCCCGTCAACGATCTGAGCTACCCTGTGTGCTGCTTGCCCAAGATCGCTCAAGCTTCATAGGCGGCGGGCAAACCGCCGATCGATGCGCCAATGATCGCCACCCGGGCCATTAGCCACCTCCCATGCTCAAAAAGTCCTGAGACATGAGTGCTGAGTGCCGAGCCGTGCCCTTACTTCAGTACTCAACTCTCAGCACTTCTTCCTCTCTAGTGTCCGCCTCCACCTCTCTCACCCCGTTCTGCCCTTTCATGCTGCGGCTTTTCGGGACGCTCTATTTGCATATGTTCCCTTGCCCGTTCACGCTCGCGTGTCCGTTCCTGCTCTTTCAACTGATCTTTGTTCTGCAACTTATCCTTATCTTTCAGCTGCTGTTGTGTCTTGAGCTGATCGCGATCCCGATCGAGATCCTCCGCCGACCCGATGGTGACGAAACCGACTGGGGGCAGTATGGCTCCTGCTAGAACAACACGTATAATGGCTTGGGATTTCATGAAGACCTCCCTGATTGCGCTACCGGAGCCACATTGCCCTCGGCTGCAGTGCATATCCACCTTCGAAGCTAATGCCATCCGGTCATGACAGAAGCTCTCACTGAGTGGGAGTCGCCACCTTGAAAATGGATTCACTCTTGTTCCGAATTTCTCTCTACCCTTCGACTGCTGGCTGCAAACTGTTGCCAACTACTCGCTCGCCTTGAATCTGTACATGTCATGACAGGTCGTGCATCGAGCGGTCATACTCGACAGCCGCTTCAAGAGTTGCTGAGGGGTCTCGCGTTGCATGGCTGCATCGGCTAACGCATCCATGTCCTTGTGAATCGACATGCCCATCTGTTTAAACGGCAGCGGTAGCTTCACCATGAGTGCCAGCTCCACATCCTCGGCCATATGCATCCCACCCGCTCTGGCTGCCGATTCCATTCGTTTTAGATCAGGTTCTGACTCTCCCAACTCTCTGACGACACCGTCTACGGCTTTCAACAGTTGCCGCATCTCCGCCAGGATCTGATCACGTTCAGCCTGAGCCACCAGTATTTCCGTACGACCGTCGCCTCCTTTCGCGGTCGATCCATTGATGAAAAACCATCCCAGAATCGAGATCGTGAGAACCCACAGGACCATAACTGCCATGCACCATAGTGATTTCATATCTGCTCCTAGGCCTCTCTATATCATTGCTGACACAACACCCCTCACCCTTCATACAGAAAACAAACATGGACCATCTCTTTGACTACTCGGTCCATGGAAGTTGCAAGCAGGGAACCGCGACGTGGGTCACGAGAACCTAACATTCGGCCTTGGAAATCCACTGGTTCCGCGAACCGATAAGATCAACAAGCGACAAGGGTCGCCCTTTGCTACAGGAGACACCGAACCTTTGGGGCAGAAGGCGACAGTTTAAGTTAGGTTTAATCTCTCGCTCACTTTATTCTCATGGACATATAGTAGCGTAGGCTTTGTTTGATCACATCGGCTCCTTTCCATGCTTTTCAGTCGGCAAACGGCTTCGCTTTTGAACCAATTTGGAGGACGACCAGCTGTGAGGAACAGAGGTATAGCTACTGATCAACTGGTAGAGGCTCCTCTACTTGCCGGAGACCTGTAGCCAACCCACTTTCGTCAATCACACAAAATGTGGCCGCTTGCTTGGGCTTCTTTATGCTTAGGCTGCGTTATGTTATGGTTCCAACCATGAAGGCTGCGTTCATAACGGCTGCCGGTGCTCCTACCGGGAGGCGAGATTCACTGCCATGGGATACGCACAAGTGGAGGGACGTGCTTATGAGACAGACCCTTGGGGTGCTGAGCTTTGTCGTCTGTTTGAACATGACCACACACTCCATGGCGCTGGCCGCCGATGCTGGTGAGCAGGACTTTGCCAAAGGAGAGAGTCTGTTAAAGCACAAAGAATATGCTGAAGCACGTGCGACGTTGGAGGCAGGGCTCATCAAGAATTCGTCCAATGTGCAGGCTCATTTCAACCTGGCTGAGGCCTGTCGAGGATTAGGAGCCTGGGACTGCGCGGAAGAACATTACGAAACCGCGTTACATTTGGATGCGAAATCTAGGATCACGGGGACGAGGGAGCCACGCTTAAGCAAAATGAAGGTGTGGCAGTCGCTGGAGGAAGTAACGGCGTGGCGCTTGCTGGAGGAAGCAAAAAGTCTGGTTGCCGATGGGCAGGGGCAGCCCGATAAGATGAAACAGGCGGAAGAAGCCCTGGATGGTGCGAATGAGCTGGGTCTCAATCATGAGCAACAGGCCATTTATCAACAATTACAAGCGAAATTCCCTGGGCGACGTTCGACCCGCTCGCCGGATGATCTGAAATCAGATGGATTTGTAGGAGAGGCGTTCCCGACCAATCCCCGCGACGTACCGATGGCGCTGGTGCCGGCAGGGGAATTCACGATGGGGAGTACGTTAAAAGCCGACGAAAAGCCAGTGCATCGCGTCTACCTTGATGCCTTCTATATGGACAAGTATCACGTGACGGTGGGGCAGTATGCCAAGTATCTGGAGGCGACGGGCACGGAGGCGCCGCCGGAATGGGAGGTCATGAACCAACCCCGCCACCAGAAACGTCCGGTCGTGAACGTCAGCTGGTCAGATGCCGCCACGTACTGCAAATGGGCCGGGAAGCGCCTACCGTCCGAGGCAGAGTGGGAAAAGGCGGCTCGAGGGACGGATGGCCGCCTCTATCCTTGGGGCAACGAGGCTCCCACCAGGCTTCACGCGAATTTCGGCAAGAAGGAATGGGCGAACCACATGGCGTTGGTTCCGGTGGGGATGTTCGAGATGGGCAAGAGCCCCTACGGTATCT
>CABVRZ010000067.1 GCA_902500775.1 uncultured Nitrospira sp. | reverse complement strand
CGACGCGTATGCGCATCAAGATCTGCCGTTTGAACAGGTGGTCGAGGCGCTCAAGCCGCCTCGGAGTCTCAGCCACAGTCCGCTCTTCCAAGTCATGCTGGCCATGGATACGACCCCGCGGTCCGGTGCGCTGACGCTACCGGATGTGGCGCTCACTCCGCTGGAGCCCCCGCAGACCACGACCCAGTTTGATCTCTCCTTGTCGTTGACCGATACCGGAACAGAGATTGTTGGCAGCCTAGACTATGCCAGTGATCTGTTTGAAGCGGCTACCCTCGCACGCTGGGCCGAGCACTTCGAGACGCTGCTGGAAGCCATGGTGGCGGAGGAACACCACCGGGTCAGTCAGCTCGCGCTCCTCACCCATGCGCACCGGCAGCAGCTCCTGATCGACTTCAATGACACCGCCGTGGCGTACCCGCAGGAGCACCTGCTGCACCAGTTGTTTGAAGCGCAGGTGACGACTCAACCGGACGCAACAGCCCTGGTCTATGAAGACCACACCCTCACCTACGCCCAACTGAATCAACAAGCCAACCGCGTGGCGCATCACTTACTGCGCTTGGGGGTTCGGCCCGATGACCGGGTGGCAATCTGTCTGGAACGCAGCCTCGACATGGTCGTGGGACTGCTGGGCATTCTCAAAGCCGGGGGCGCGTATGTGCCCCTCGACCCCAGCTATCCGGCCGACCGGCTGGCGTACATGCTCGAGGACAGTGCCCCGGTCGCGCTGCTCACGCACACGACGTTGCAGAACCGTCTCCCGCTGCTCGCGGCGGCCTCTGATACGATTCCCACCCTGCGGATCGATGCCGATGCGGCCCGGCTCGCGGCCTATCCCGACCAGAATCCAGATCCGGCGGCGCTGGGCTTGACGCCGACCCAGCTCGCCTACGTGATCTATACCTCGGGCTCCACGGGGCAGCCTAAGGGGGTCATGAATCAACATAGAGGCGTCGTCAATCGATTATGGTGGGCCCAACACGAATATGACCTTACTCGACACGATCGGATCTTGCAAAAGACACCCTTTAGTTTTGATGTGTCGGTCTGGGAGTTCTTTTTACCGTTGCTCACGGGTGCGCAACTCGTCATCGCTCGTCCAGAGGGGCATCAGGATCCGCATTATCTGGCAGATCTCATTGAGTGTGCCGGCATCACGACCATCCATTTTGTCCCTTCGATGCTGCAGCTCTTTCTCGAGCAGGCACGGATGGATCAATGTGCTTCTCTGCAGCGGTTGCTCTGTAGCGGTGAAGCGCTCCCGTATGCGCTACAACTGCGTTGTGCAGCGAGTCTACCGCACGTCCAATTACACAATCTGTATGGGCCAACCGAAGCGGCCATTGATGTCACGTCCTGGCACTGTAACCCCGCAGTACATGTCGGCGTTGTTCCCATTGGGCGTCCGATTGCGAACACGCAGCTCTACATTTTGGATGCGCACCGGGAGCCCGTGCCACTGGGCGTGGCCGGGGAGCTGTACATTGGGGGCGCGGGGGTAGCGCGCGGCTATCTGAACCGCCCGGCGCTCACCGCGGAGCGTTTTCTTCCCGACCCATTTAGCTCCCAGCCGGAGGCCCGGATGTACAAGACCGGGGATGTCGGGCGCTGGCTGACGGATGGCAGCATTGAATACTTGGGGCGCAATGACTTCCAGGTCAAGCTGCGGGGCTTTCGCATCGAACTCGGGGAGATCGAAGCGCAGCTGGTGGCCTGTGCCGGGGTACGAGAGGCCATCGTCGTGGCGCGCGAAGAGAGTCCGGGCGACAAGCGCCTGGTGGCCTACGTCATCGCGCAGGCGGACACACTCCTCGCGGTCGCGGAGCTGCGGGCCCAGTTGTCGGCGGTCTTGCCCGACTACATGGTACCGAGCGCCGTGGTGGTGCTGGAGCGGTTCCCGTTGACACCCAATGGCAAACTGGATCGGCCCGCGTTACCGGCGCCGGATCTGGCCGCCGTGGTCACGCGACCGTATGAGGCGCCGCAGGGGACCATCGAAGTCACGCTCGCCGCGATCTGGCAAGAACTCCTGGGCGTGCCCCAGGTGGGCCGCCACGACGACTTCTTTGAACTCGGGGGACACTCCCTCCTGGCCGTGCAATTGGTGGCGCGCCTCCAGGACGCGCTCCAGGTGGACGTGCCGCTCCGTGAGCTGTTCACGCACCCGACGCTCAGCACATTCGCTGATGCGCTTTCCAATCAAGCGGAAACGGTTGGCCATCCGAATCTTGTTCCAATTCGACCGAACGGCACCCTACAACCACTATTTTTTATACATCCCAGTGCAGGTGAAGTGGGCTACGTTCGATCTCTGACTCAATGGCTTGACATCAAACTACCGATTTATGCGCTAGTTGCACAAGGTTTATTAAAAGGAGAGACGCCGCTGCGAACGATTGAGGCCATGGCTGCACTATATATACAGGCCATTCGACATGTGCAACCTCAGGGTCCGTATCGTGTGGCGGGGTACTCTTTTGGTGGTACGGTCGCGTACGAGATTGCGAATCAGCTGATTGGTGCCGATGAGACGGTGGAATTTCTTGGATTAATCGATACTGGGACCGACTATTCGCCACTGCCTGGTGACGAAGCTGTCGCAGATGCGAAGAGTCTGGGAGAGACCGACACCGATGAATGCTCAGCGCTGATCCGCGCGTTGCCATACAATACCCCTGAGGCCGTCCTCGACAAGCTAAAGATACTGGCAGCCTGCAAGGACTTTGATGCCATGCTCGCACATTGCCAAGCAGCTGACCTCATACCACGTGAAGTTAATACTTCCATGGTGCGGCGACACCTAGCCGTTATCGACGCTGCCATGCAGGCAGGCTTGGCGTACACTCCATCGCCTATTTCCGCGCGAATCACGCTATTTAGTGCATCGGAGAACGAGCATACAGATAACACCCTAGGATGGGGTGCACTAGCAGGTGAACATTTACACGTTATACCCATTGGAGGGGATCACTTCACACTTATGAAGCTCCCTCATATCAAAACTCTTGGTGAAGCTCTTTCTGAGGTACTGCTAGATATCAATGAGAGAACTGTGGCGCATCCTGAACATAGTTATCATCCCAGACTCACTATTCAAGGCGGCAGCTCTACGAGGAGGCCACTGTTTTGTGTGCCTGGAGCCGGGGCCAGTATTACAACGTTTCAACATCTGGCTCGAGCACTTGACCTCAATACCCCGATTCACGGGATGCAGCCAAGAGGGCTCGATGGGATGTTGGTACCGCACATTGATGTCCCCACTGCAGCACGATCTTATATTCAAGCTATCCGTGATGTATCCCCCAGAGGGCCATACCAATTGCTTGGACACTCCTTTGGCGGGTGGGTGGCCTTTGAAATGGCTCGACAACTCCTCGCATTAGGTGAGCCTATCGCCGCGTTAATTATTATCGATTCAGAAGCTCCATCGCCTCCGAGTCAACCAACGGGTCGGTACTCTCGTGTGGCCATGCTGCTCAAGTTGGTTAGCCATTTTGAATTGCATGTAGATCGATCGTTGAGACTTGCGGCTGCCGATTTTGCTTTGCTTGACCATGATCAACAACTCAACTTGTTGCTAGGGCGCTTAATCGAGGTCAACTGCCTACCACGTCAAACAAAGCTACAGACTCTCCGTGGTATTGTCCGCGTTTTCGAAACTAATCTAAATACGAGCTACACACCAGAGTCTATATACTCTGGCCCTCTTCTTCTTGTTGGTCCGGCAGATGCTCCCAGCGAAGTTGGCGCTGCAGCACACACTCAAGTAGACCTCGTGACACCTTGGCGCCAATATGCTCCCGAAGCTATTTTTTGGGAGGGATCAGGTAACCATATAACTCTGCTGAGCCTTCCCTCAGTGGCCACGTTGGCTGACCAGGTACGACATTTACTCCAAGGTGACGAATGAGTACCCTTTCTCTCACCCTTAAATTGCCGTTCACCATGCTTGGGCGGGATTTCTTTTTTGTCTGGGCCAGCCAACTACTGTCGAGGATCGGTGCTGGGATGACCGGATTTGGCTTAGGCGTATGGTTGTTTCAGCGCACGGGGTCAGTACTAGACTTTTCCGGGATTATTGTGTTCGGGACCTTGCCGGGTCTACTGATAACGCCATGGGCTGGGAGTATCGCTGATCGGCACGATCGCCGCACCATTATAATCGGTGCGGAGAGTTTGGTGGCAGTCTCTATCGCGACCATCGGATGTCTCGTCTGGTTCGATCGATTCGATGTATGGCATCTCTATGCTATCCAGGCGATTATTTCCATTAGCGTGGCATTGCAAGAGCCTGCAGCCTATGCAGCCATTAGCAGCCTGGTGCCAAAACATCAGTTCGGGCGTGCCAGTGGCATGTTAGTCGTTTCTTCTGCGATGCCTCAACTGATTGCTCCCTTGATGGCAGGAATGCTGATCGATATTATTGGGCTGCCTGGCATCATCGCCCTTGATCTGGGAACTTTGATTTTCAGCCTATCGCTGCTTCTCGCGGTCAGCTTTCCTCCGTTGCCACGATTAGTGGAAGAGACCCTTTCGTCAACTGCATCAAGTACTCGCCGCATAGTGGATGATTTTTCTAACTCGCTTATCTTTTTCAAGGAGCACCCCACAATGGCGTTAGTCTACGGATACTTGGCCATTGGGGCTTTTTTAACAGAAACAGTTGCGGTACTGGTGACGCCGCTTGTTCTTTCGATTTATTCAGCTCCCACCTTGGCGCTCATCATGACCTCCGCCGCTGCCGGGGCCCTCACCGGTGGATTAGTGATAAGTGTTGGAGGTGGCCCAAGCCGCTGGACAGTTCTCATTTTGTTTTTGAATGTGTTAGAAGGATTGGCCATTGCAATTGCTGGGATCACTACATCCGTTGTCGGGTTATGCTTCTGCGCATTCTCGGTGATGCTCTGTAACACAACGTTCTTTGCTTGCGTAGAGAGCCTTTCGCGCCGAAAAGTTCCGCTCGAACGGCAAGGAAGAGTATTTGCATTGCGACAATTCATCACGCTGGCTTCAGTTCCATTGAGTGCGATCATTGGTGGGATGTTGGTGCAGTATGTATTCGAACCAGCATTACTGCGCGGAGGGCAGTGGTCCGGGACCGTAGGAGACTGGTTTGGCACGGGGCCTGGCAGGGGAACGGGACTCTTCTTTTTGGTTATCGGTATCTTGGGAATACTTATATCTCTTCTATCGATGACGCATCGTCGCCTCCAGAAACTCGAACAACACGTGCCCGATGCGTGTTGATGATTGTGTGTGGAGGGTCGGCTCGCTTATCTGGGGGCTTCAATGCATTCGGCAATGGGCAGGCACTTCGCTCATGGATTCGCGGCTAGTACTTTGGGCAACCTACATGTTAGTGTAGTGCCCAGTAAAGAGCTGGACAATAAATCCAGTGCCTGATTTCCACACCCGCACGAAACTGCCGTAAGTATGAGGGATACACGAACCCTTCTAACTGCCCGGGTAATTCTTGGACACTACACTATAATCTATCTCAAACTTGAAAAGTTCCGCGTGATCGGACATCCGGCACGTAAGGGTTAGAGCTACAGCCTATCACGTAATGCTGCTCCGTCTTTGTAAATCTATTTTGAGATAGGTTCTAATATGCGTGGCACCATGTTGCCTTTGATCCCCCTCAACCCTCTGAGTCATTGCGATTGACTTTCCTCTCTACGAATTGCTCAAATCACTCATAGGAACGGCTTGATATTCCACGCTGATATCTTCGCCATTTCGGTCGCTGAGCCGACTTCCCTCATTTAGGGAGAGTGACCATTGGGGTCTTTCACACCTACTGGAGAATGCTGTGCCTAACTCTCTCAATCTTCGATCTGCCTTCCGTTTTGTTCTTACTCTACTCATCCTCTACTTTGCCGGATGCACGACCCCAACACCGGACAGACCCGCCGTACTGCCACTTGGTGACTACTCCTACATGAAGCAATATGCGAGTTGGCTGCTCAAAACAGAGATGAAGAAATACCACGTGACAGGACTCAGTGTTGCCGTCGTAGATGGCCAGGAAGTTGTGTGGACCCAGGGCTTTGGCTACGCAGATCAAGCACAACAGATTGCCGCAGGACCAGAGACTATTTATCGTATCGGATCCATTACAAAGCTTTTTACTGCAACTGCCATTATGCAACTGGTTGAGCAGGACCGACTAGATCTGAACCAGCCACTACAGGCCGTCCTCTCGGAGTTCGCTATCAAGACCCGTTTTGATGAAACATATCCAATTACGGTACGCAACGTGTTGACCCATCATGCTGGCTTGCCCAGAGACTTTCTCGCAGGACAAACCCTTCCGCCATCTGAGCCATTTCATCAAGTGGCCAGTCTCTTGAAGGATGAGTATGTCGCCTATCCACCTAACGAAGTGTTCTACTATTCTAATCTCGGGTTTGACTTACTCGGACAGGTCGTCGAGCGTATCAGCGGACTACCCTACACTACCTACATTGACCGAAACCTATTACAGCCTTTAGACATGAAAGGAGCCAGATTCTCCACTACCTCTCCGGCTGCGACCAAAGGGTATCGTGATGGCACAGAAGCCTCTGAAATGACGATACGAGATATGCCTGCCGGGGGGCTCAATGCCAGTGTCCTAGACCTCAGTCGGTTTATCCAGATGGTTTTTGCTGGGGGTAAATCTAGCAGGGGGAAACAGATTATCCAGCCAGATACGCTGATGGAAATGCTCCGTCCACAACATACAAAAAGTCCTCTGGATGGTACGTTGAAAATGGGCTTGGGCTGGTTCCTTAGCCCCTTGAATGACCGAGATATTCACCATGGGGGGGTGGTCGCGGGACACGGAGGCACAACACGCCTCCATCACGCAGAACTGAGGGCATTGCTCGATCATAAGCTAGGAGTTGTCATCCTCTCAAATTCTAGTTCGAGCGGAGCAATGCTGTATGACGCTGCGGCAAAGATCCTTTCCGTGGCACTGGAAAGTAAGATTGGGATTCGCAAGCCGGATTCTCCAGGGATCGGACCTCTCGACACCCCCCTTCCCACGGCCCAGCGGCGCGCCATCGCCGGGACATACACGACGATGCGTGGATTGCTCAAATTGGTGGACGATGGCACCTCTCTTGTAGCCACCATCTCCGGGAAAGAGCTACGGCTTGTCCCGTTCCATGACGGCACTATGGGACTTCAGTATAATTGGTTAGGATTCATTCCTGTTATGACTGATGAACTGAGGGGTATCAGGTTCCGCCGGCTGGAAACGAATGGACGAGAGCTCCTCGCCCAGGGAGCTGTTGTCCAGCTTGTAGTCGGGGAAAAGCTTCAACCCAAGAGAATCCCTCAGGCGTGGAAGCAGCGCATCGGCGAGTATGAGGTAGTGAATTTTGGTCTCGACGAACCACTGTTCCAGACTATCGTGATAAAAGTTGAAGATGAATATTTGTTAGCAGAGTTCCATGGCCCTGACATCCCCGATCAGTCGACCCAACTCGTTTTAAACCCGCTTGACGACCAACATGCGCTTGCACAATCGGTACTGGCAGATCGAGGTGAGATGGTTCGTATTGAGGAAGATGGGAACGAGGAAATCGCCGTTTTCAGCGGCTATCGGGCGCGTCGGAAAAAACCATGAAGTGTATCGGGGCCCTGCCAAGAATGCATCACAACACGCGATGGCTTTTCGAGAAACCTCTGCTGGAATTCGGTTGCCCCGACTGGTTTGAAATGGGCTCCAGTTGCAGTTTGCAGCGTAGCCCCCATCGGCCGTCGCCTTCACGCCGTGGTTCGGCGGATATCTCATGGTGCGACTAGGTAGGGTGCCTCCGCTCCGGCTTGCCCATTGGTTTTTGTCGCGACACACCTCTCTTACCTGCATCCTCAGGTCTCGACTGACGGCCGTCACCCAGGATATCAGCGAGGACGTAGCCTTCGCTCCCGTCTGAGGGGCGGAGATTCATGAGATGGGCTAGAGTTGGAACAATGTCCACAGCCACGGTTGACTGGGCGTACTTCCTCGGTTGGATTCACCGAAGCCCCATGAAGATCAGTGGAACATGGAGGTCGTTGATCCATGAGCTGCCAGGCTTGGCGGCGAATTTGTTGGACTTCTCGTCTAGTAACCAGCAGTTCTTGGGGATTACGAGTAGGTCTCCACTGATCCGGGCATTCCACGTACACACCACCATGCCCCTTTCATCGCTCACAGTCCTTCCCTCTCTCCTTCTCAGTCTCCGGGGTGTGACCTCTCTATCCAAGAGAGCGCACCAGATCGGCCGCTAGTTGTCGATCGTCGCCTCGATCAGATCGCGCCAAGGCCTTCATGACCTCCTTGTAGTGCTGCAGCACCTTCTGCTGCTGCCGTGGTCTGTGTGTCTGTTGTTGCTGGCGATCAAGCACCGTCGCCTTGGTCGTGCAATGAGGGAGATGTTGGACCTTCCATCGTGCGTGAGTGGTGCGGTGAATCCGACTGGTGGTCGTGGTCTCAATGCCATGCTCGCCAAAGGCCTCGGCGAACCTCTCTCGCCACCGTTGGAGATCCAACTTTCTCGGGTTCAAACGGATTTCATCAAGGCCTGCGGCCTTCACCGTCAGGTGGATATGCGGATGCAGCGAGGGGGTTGGATCCGGATCAGTTTCATATGTGTGGAGCACCATGCCGTATTGAAACCCAGAAAACTCCCGCTTGGCGAAGCCACGGGCCGCCCGTTGGACCGACAGTGGATCAGTCCGTGTCGGCATGGAGAGGACGAGATGAAAGGCACCGCGCATGGTGGAGTCGGCGCTGATCGGCATGCCGCCACCGCTTCTTTTCCCCGAATCACCTGGCCATCTTGATCCTCGATCTCGAGCAGCCCATCGCGCGAAATGTAGGTGAGGTTATTGGAGATGCCCTTCATCCCTTTTGTCGCCCTGACAAGTTCCACCACGACTTGTGGCGCCCGGCGGACTACCGCCTGCAGAGTCTGCCGTACATAGGTCGTCCGAGTCTGTGGTGTACTGAGTCGTCCGCTGAGACTCACATGCTTAGGGGAACCAAGAGGCGTGCGGTTGCTACGATGCGGTCCTGATGGAGTGTCTCGTGAGAGGTTGAACAGCCAACTCCCCCATTCGTCCAATCGTTCATCGAGCCTTACGTGTGTGCTACTCATCGAAGCTGCCAGCGCTCCACCGTCCCGCGCAAGACATCCGAGACTTTGTCAGTATGGGCACGGATCACACGAGAAAGTTCCGTAATGACCTGGACTCGAAATGCAGCGCAGTTTTGAGGCGAGGTGTTTAAGACTTTCGTGATCTGGTTCAGGTTTCTACCCAAGGCGAGCAATTGCTGGTTCGAGCGGGTCAATCGTTCCAGTTCTGGCTGTCCGACATGCGGCTGGCCGCTCCACTTCGCGCGCACCATCGTCACCAACCATTTCGTTGGGACATAACCTTAGTGACCGGCCATCTTCTTCAGGTCGGCGAGCTCTGAGATCGTCAGGTTCAGTTCGATGCGAGCGGTGGCTCGTTCACGCTTCGGCGCGACGCGCAGCCGAGGTGCCGGGACCCGCGTGGCTCTATGGTCCATGGCTTGCGGAAGGGTGTTCCGCAAGCCATGGCTCGGCGTGATGCCGTGGGCCTGACACCAGGCCTGCCAGAGCGCTTTCAGTTCCCCCAGATCCACTGTAACCGTGGTTGTCCGTTTCGTCCGCTGTCCCATTCAGGTCACCGGCACCAGCCCGGGTTGAGACGCTCTGCGCCCATCATCGACCCGTGTCGGATGCTCGGGATCGAAGGGTGAAAGCCCATGGGCGCAATAATACAAGAAACCCAGAATGTAAGACAACTACGGGCAACAGCCTATCCTGCAACCTCTTAAAATCATCCCCTATCCGACCTCCTGCAGTCATCTCGGACACAGGCCCCAGACCTCTCCCGACAGCCGCCAATCGACCAGCATAGGATCATCCTGATGCCGCCTGGAGGCTTGGCAAGGGGATCATCTTCGAACGTGCTGCCTTCTCGCGCCTTGGCCAGTCAAAGGAGGGCGTCCCGCTGAGGGAGAGGTGGAAACAGCCCCTCCCTACCCCTCTGCTCAGGCATCCTGTCACTGGGTGGTCTTCCATGACGAGCGGTATACTTGGGAAAGCAGGAGGACCCATGTCGGTACATCAGTGAATTACTGGGGGGCTTCTCTCTGTACCGTTCAGTGCTATCGCCCCCGTTCTATTAGGGCAGCGAGCCGAACTACCTATCTGGAATGGATGAAAGGGGGAAGGACAGACTACAGAAGGTATTCTCGCGTAAGGTATGCGGTTACGGAGCCCTTCTCCAACAAAACGTTTAGAATTGTCAACACAGCTGACTTTATCCTCGGTGTCGAGCGCACCTTCTCACGATTGAGGAGCACATAACCACGGACGAGGTTTTCGAGGTAGTACGCGCTATTCGTTTCGAGCTCCTTGTCACGAAGGTCCGGATGGCTCTCCAAGATGGTGCTTATCCAGAATATTCCGTCAGCGGCAAACGCCGAGCCGATTTCGTTGAGCAGTTTCGCCAAGGAGTAGAGAACCGCGGGATGATCGCCGATATCCTTAGCCACACGCTGGAAAAATCCTTTCTCGCGCTCCTTGAGCGAGTGCCATTCGCGGGCGTCTTTTCTCCACCAAGGCCATGCGAGGAGATAGTTATGTATGGTGTCCGATGAGTGATACCCACCGCCATTTTTGCAGAGATCGACAATGCACGGATAGAATTGCTCCCAAACGGCCCAGAAAGAATCGTACTGGTTCAGATTGTCCTCTGCCCTCACGAATTCTTGGAATGCGTCTTCGGCGTAATCCAAGCGATTGAAATTCTCGATCAGCGGCCGGACGAACCTCGGCATATCAGACTTGTCGGCACTGAGTACGAAGTGAGCAAACTTCACGAGAAAGCGGTGACGTACACCATAGTCGAGTTGCTCGTCGCCGTGACGACCGTGGCGCCTAACCCGCTTGGCCACTATCGAAGCCAATTCGACGACAAACGCGTTTTGTGTTTCGAGCTTAGTTCCTAGAGGCAATAGCAGGAACGACGTCACAAGCGTGTCGACCTCTATGTCTATGATGGACGGTAACTGGTCAAACGTGATCTCGTTGCGGATCGCCTTGGAGATCTCGATCTTCTGCTCATCGGCGAAGCGCTGTATTGCCGTGAAGTGTTCAAACTGAGATACTTGCCTGCGTCGTTTTTCCTTCAGCATCGAATTGCAGAGATGTGCGAACTTCGGCTGGAGGTGCAAGTATGCGATGAATAGCGAGTCCGCGTCCTCGGGGCTCAGTTTCCGCAGCGTGTTGATGATCGCTTCTACGGCGTGGCCAGAAAAAGGTTGATTCATTCCGACTGGATTCTGGTCGAAGAGAGTGAATAGCAGAGTTCGCTTCACCTCGTCACAGCATTCCGGAAACAGCTTGAGCAGAAGTGGTAACGCCTTGATGGCGACAACGACTCCGTCTCCAACTTGGTAGGGGTAGCTGCCTCGACATGGAAGCGACGAGTACTCGAGCAGAATGTTCTTGCAGAACTGCTGCTCCTCGGCATTGAGCTTGTCGGCGAAATCGCGCAAAAGAACAGCGCATGCTGTCGGCGGCACGGAGCGGTAGAACACCGTGCAGCGCTTATCCCCTGTGTTGTCGGTCTTCAGCCCCTCGCAAATCGCCTTAGTATCGGTCACGACGTGCTTGTGATCGCTATCATACTGGGCATACTTCGAATATTCGCTGCTGCTCTCCTCCCACCGATGTCGCGTCCACAACACAAGCGGCAAGTACTGCATCCCTTCATTGATCTTCGCTAGGGTATCTTCGCTGTATTTCTTGAGTTCGGGATCGAGCTCCGGATTGAACATGAGGAGCACTTTGTCTACCTTTGTCTCCGTTGAGATCGTCATCTTTCGCCGATCCATGCGCGCGAGGCACAGTCGCCATGTCTTATCGGGCTCACTCTCCTGTGCCTCGTCTGGCAATCGCTCGTAGTGCTCGTCGAGTATCGCCCATATGGTCTCTTGTCTTTCCTTCGCCAGCGCCTCGTCCTCTTTCTCACTTCGAAACAATTGGTAATTACTCAGAAGTCAGTAATATAGGCAACACTCGGATGCTTGAAGAATGACC
>CABVRZ010000066.1 GCA_902500775.1 uncultured Nitrospira sp. | reverse complement strand
GCCCAAGTCGGTCTTCATGTCTATCTGTAATTGCGGGCTTAGCTATAGCTCGTGGAGGATCTGCCCATTGGGGATCGCCGACGCACCGTCACGGAGCCAACGGGGCTCGCCACGGTGTCGGTGCAGAAGACCAACGGCACGACGACCCTCACGGCACCGGATGGCACGATCACCACGCAGGTCGAAGGCCCAGATCCTCGGTTCGGCATGCAGAGTCCGATTCTGAAATCGTTGACGGTGGCCACGCCACTGGGACTCACCTCCAATGTGACCACCACCCGAGCGGTCACGTTGTTGAACCAAAGCGATCCCTTGAGTCTCGCCACACAGACCGATACGCTCGTGATCAATGGCCGGACCTACACGAGCACGTATACGCAAGCGACGCGGCTGCTGAGTACCACCACACCGGCTGGACGCACGAGCACGGTGACGTTGGATACCAAAGGTCGAGTCATACAGGAACAGGTGACGGGACTGGAACCGGTGGCCTACACCTATGATACATCAGGACGCCTCGCAACGATCACGCAGGGGACTGGAGTGAACGGGCGCATCTCCACGCTGAGCTACAACAGCAAGCACGAACTGACGACCATTCAAGATCCGCTCTTGCGGAACGTCGGCTTCGCCTACGACCTGGCAGGCCGGATCACCACGCAGACGCTGCCCGACACGAGAACGATTGGCTACAGCTATGACGGCAACGGGAATGTCACCGGCATTACCCCACCGGGCCGACCCATCCACCAGTTCCAGTACACGCCGGTGGATCTGGAAGCGAACTACGATCCGCCCGCGGCGGGCTTCACGCCGAAGCATACGCAATACGCCTACAATGTGGATCGGCAATTGACCACGGTGACCAGACCAGATGGGCAGACGATTCAGTTGGGCTATGAATCCACTGGAGGCCGATTGAGCATGCTCACCTTGCCTGGTTCACAGGTGACGACGTACGCCTATGGCGCGACAACGGGCACACTCAATTCGATCACGGCACCTGGATCAACGCTCTCCTATACCTACGATGGCTCACTGTTAAAGAGCGCCACCTGGACAGGAACAGTCGCGGGCAGTGTCTCACGGAACTACGATAACAATTTTAGAATCACGTCACAGTCGGTCAACGGCGGCAACACCATCACGTTTGGCTATGACAACGACTCGCTGCCCACAAGCGCAGGCGCACTCACGATCAGCCGGAATGCGCAGCATGGGCTGATCACGGGCACGACTCTCGGGACCGTGACTGACACGCGCGGCTATAACACGTTCGGTGAGTTGAGTTCTTACACAGCCAACGTCTCTGGTTCGCCGGTCTTCGCCGTGAATTACACCCGCGACAAACTGGGCCGGATTACCCAGAAGCTGGAGACCGTCAGTGGGACCACGACCACGTATGATTATGCCTACGACACCGCTGGCCGGCTGCAAGAAGTCAAAACCAACGGCACGGTGACGGCGACCTACCACTATGATTCCAACGGGAATCGCAGCAGCCTGGTCACGGCGGGCGGCACGACGAGCGGGAGCTATGACAATCAGGATCGCCTGACCACGTATGGGACGACCACGTACACCTACACCAACAATGGGGAACTCCAAACCAAGACAGCCGGAGCCCAGACTACGAACTATGTCTACGATGTGCTCGGAAATTTGAAGTCGGTCACGCTGCCAAACGGAACGCTCATCGTACGTGGTCGATGGGCAGAATCGGAGAATCGGGAAGAAAGTCGGCGGCACGCTCACGCAGGGATTCCTGTATGAGAACCCAATTCGAGTGGTTGCAGAGTTGGATGGGACCGGCAATCTGGTCTCTCGTTTTGTGTATGGGACTAAAGCTCACGTTCCTGATTACATGACCAAAGGCGGGGTCACCTATCGGATTGTCTCCGATCATTTGGGAAGTCCTAGGCTTGTGATCAACACCACGGATGGGAGTGTGGCCCAGCGGATCGATTACGATGAGTTTGGGAGCATTGCTCAAGACACGAATCCTGGCTTCCAGCCCTTCGGCTTCGCCGGTGGGTTGTACGATCAACAGACTGGACTTACACGGTTTGGCGTGCGTGATTATGATACTCAGGTTGGGAGATGGACCGCAAAAGATCCCATACGATTCGGAGGAAGTGGTTTGAGTGCCAATCTGTATGGTTATGTGGAAGGTGATCCGGTAAACTGGTTTGATCCGATTGGCCTCATTAAGATCAAGGGTGCTGGAGATGAACCCATCTTTGTTCACCCCAACGATCCAGATCCCTCCCCAAGCACACCTCATGGACACATCCGTGGACCCAATTCACCGGTTAAAGTAGATGTCCGTACTGGCAAGGTCTACCAAGGCACTAGAGACACTGGAAAGAAGTTAACTGCCAAACAACTGACGGTGCTTCAGAACGCCTTGAAGAAAGCGGGTCTCTTAGGGATGTGTCTGGTTTTGCCTTTGGCCATTGCTGACATTCTCGAGGGTGGTGATGGATTCGGAGGCGTTGTAGATCCGGGTGATTACATCGATCCTTTTGGAGCGCTCAAAGGAACCCTGTCAGACCAGGACATGATCCCATTGCCACAAAGATAATATGGAACCGAGAGGTCCTATCAATGCAGGCTAACAACATATGGTTACTGCTCACAAATTACGAAAAGCTCATTGATCAGCTTGAGAGAATCGCTCAAGACGCCCGAACGCCATCCAGTGTTCTCGAAAAGTTATCTAGACTGACGGATTGTCAGATAACGGCGAGTGTGATGCTGAATCCAAGTACTCCAAGCCATATTTTAGAGAAGGAACTGAGAATGCGGCCAGGGGTCGGAGGCACAGACGAGGAAGCCCGCATTCATATTTGCTACAATCCTGCTCTACGGTTATCCACGCTAAAGGCTCTAATCAAGAAAGATCCAGCACCAACCGTTAGGGCAGCGGCGAAGAGAGCCTTGGCGATCCGAGATCAGAGGGGGGAAGAGAGAAAGAAAGAAGAGCGGCTTCGTGGTCAAACTTGCCGCACCGCGCGCCTCTGTCAGACGACGCGATATCCGTCGAGGGCCCGGATCCCCGGTTCGGCATGCAGGCGCCGATTCTGAAATCGCTGACGGTAGCCACGCCACTGGGACTCACCTCCAATGTGACCACCACCCGAGCGGTCCCGTTGTCGAACCAAAGCGATCCCTTGAGTCTCGCCACGCAGACCGATACGCTCGTGATCAATGGCCGGACCTACACGAGCACGTATACGCAAGCGACGCGGCTGCTGAGTACCACCACACCGGCTGGACGCACGAGCACGGTGACGTTGGATACCAAAGGTCGAGTCATACAGGAACAGGTGACGGGACTGGAACCGGTGGCCTACACCTATGATACATCAGGACGCCTCGCAACGATCACGCAGGGGACTGGAGTGAACGGGCGCATCTCCACGCTGAGCTACAACAGCAAGCACGAACTGACGACCATTCAAGATCCGCTCTTGCGGAACGTCGGCTTTGCCTATGACCTCGCGGGGCGTATCACGACGCAAACCCTGCCGGACACGCGGACCATCGGCTATGCGCATGATGCGAATGGGAATGTCACCGGGATCACCCCACCAGGTCGCCCTGTGCACAGCTTTGCCTATACTCCCGTTGACCTTGAATCAAACTATGATCCTCCGGCAGCTGGCTTCACGCCGAAGCACACGCAGTATGCCTACAATCTCGATCGGCAATTGACGCTGGCCACCAGACCGGACGGCCAAACCATCACTCTTGGTTACGAATCAACTGGAGGTTGGCTCAGCACTCTCGCGCTCCCCGGTTCGCAAGTGACCACCTATGCCTATCGCGCGACCACAGGAACCTTGAGCAGCATCACGGCACCGGGCAGCACGCCCTCCTATGCCTACGATGGCTCACTGTTAAAGAGCACCACCTGGACAGGAGCGGTGGCCGGTTCTGTGAGTCGGAATTCCAGTAATGGGGTCAGCAACTGTATGATTAAAAGACCCTCATGATGTGGTCCTGCGCGCGTCTCCTTTTTTCGCACGGCCATGACGAGTGGGCCTGAGCTGGGTGCGGTCGGGTACGTGGCGGGGTTGAACTCTGAGCCTGCCGGTTGTATGGTGCACTCAGATCGGGCCAGTCAGAGTACCAGGGTTGATCCTTGGTGGTGGGAGTCTGTGATCAGCCACCTGGCCTACGGTGTTATCCAGATCATGGTTAGCGCGTGGCGCTGTTCACACTGCACCGCGCAGTTTTCATGTGAAGCAGGCATTCTCACGGTATCTGTCCACCTTTTCACAAAGGAGCGTATCCCATGGCAGAAGTTACTGAGCAGATTACAAAGGCCCTCGAACATTTCAAGCAGCAGCGCGATGAACTTCAAGTGCAGTTGCATCTGGCGAAGGCAGAAGCGAAGGACGAATGGGCTCGGCTGGAGACTCAGTGGGACGAGATCAAGCCCAAGTTGGAGGCCGCGCGGGAGGAAGTGGGGAAAACGGCGGTGTCCGTTGGTGATGCACTGAACCAGGCGATCGAGGAATTGAAGAACGGGTATGAGCGGCTACGAAATCGACTGTGAAGAAGGCTTCATAATAGCGGGAATTGAGTGGCATGAGTATTCGAGAAGCCACACAAGACGACTTTGCGCGGATTTGGCCGATCTTCCATGAGATTGTCGCAGCCGGCGAAACCTATGGTTATCCACGAGATATCGCGCAAGAACAGTCGCGAGAGCTCTGGATAGATGTTCCAAGAAAAACTTTCGTGTTTGAGGAGAATGGTCAAATCTTAGGCACGTATTATATAAAGACGAACCAATTAGGTCCAGGCGCCCATGTTTGTAATTGTGGTTACATGGTTTCATCAGCCGCTAGAGGGCGGGGGGTAGCCACAGCGATGTGCGCGCACTCTCAAGAGATCGCACGGGAGCTTGGGTACAAGGCCATGCAGTTTAATTTCGTAACATCCAGCAATGAAGGAGCGGTCAGGCTTTGGAGCAAGCACGGCTTCACAATTGTGGGGCGTGTGCCGAAGGCATTCCGTCATCCATCAAAAGGCTACGTCGATGCGTTGGTCATGTACAAGTGGCTGGGGCCATAGCTAGACGTTTCCCAATGGGTCACCGCTTGTGCGACCCCTCTTGTGGCTTCTTTCCGACCTGTGTCTTCCCTTCACCAACGGCAATCCCTGATTCCTGTGTCTGAGTGATCACGATTTCCAGTCGTCTGTTTTTGCTCTTGCCTCTGTCCGTATCATTCGTCGTGATTGGTTTGCTGTCCCCATAACCCACCGCTTTCACATGGTCATTCTGAAGCCCGCCGTTGATCAGCACTTGCACGGCATAGTCGGCCCGAGCTCGGGAGAGTTCCTGATTATCGCGAAAACCTTTTCGGGTGTCGGACCTGAACGGGGTGTTGTCGGTATGTCCGGCCACTTCAATCCCCTGGTATCGAGATCCATGCAAGACGGCGCCAATCCGTTCGAGTAACGAGGTGCCGCCGAGGGTGAGGGGCGCGTCACCGGTGGAGAAGAGATCCCCATTGGCAAGCGCCAAGGTTAACTTATTGCCTCGCTGTCTCACGGTAACCGTGCCCTTCTTCAACTCGGGCTGGAGCAAACTCGTCAGGCTCTCACTGATCTTGCGGAGGTCGCTATTCCCGAGGAGTGTGAGTGTTTCTTCGTCTTCAGTGGCGTCCGCGTTGGGCCCGAGCAAGGTCGATGCGGAGAGTGTTTGATCGATCGATTGGAGCGACAGGGCGGGAGGGGGCTCGTCTTGTGCGGGTGTGGCGTCAGTCTGTTTTGACGCGTTGGGGTTGGCATTGGCGTTGAGCTCCACGTCCACCAGCTGTTGCTTGATGCGAGCGAGTTCGGCTTCTTTCGCCAATAGTTGAGGATTCACATCCGCAAGTTTTTGACTGACGTGTTTCAACTCTTCCTTCGCCTGCGTCAGTTCTTGTTCTCTTTTCGCGATGAGTTGTTCTGCATCCGTGGCCCGGCGCTTCGTCTGGGCAAGCTCTTGTTCACGCCCTGATGACGCCATCTGCTGCTCGACCTCGGCTACACGGCGTCTTACCTGTGCCAATTCCTGTTCCTTCCCGGCCAGCTGTTGCTCAACTTCGGTCACACGGCGCTTGGCTTGGACCACGTCCTGGTCCTTTTTCGTCGTTTGCTGCTCAGCGTCGGCGACGCGGCGTTTGACCTGAGTCAGTTCCTGCTCTTTCCCCGCCATGTGCTGTTCGACATCGGCGACCTGGCGCTTGACCTGGTTCAACTCCAGCTCTTTGCCCGCGGTCTGTTGTTCGGCTTCAGAGATCCGGCGCTTGGCTTGCGCGAGGTCCTGATCTTTCTTGGCGGTCTGTTGTTCAGCTTCGGCGATGCGGCGCTTGGCTTGGACCAGTTCTTGTCCCTTGGCGGTCGCCGCCAGCTGTTGCTCGACCTCGCTCACCCGACGTTTGGCTTGGGTCAACTCCTCCGTTTGCAATCCAAGATCGTCTCGAAACTTCTTGGCATTTTCGATGGCATTCGACCGCAAGGTCGCGATCTCTGAGTCCTTGGCATGGAGCTGTAGGACGAGCTCACCGACACGTTGCTTGAGTTCCTCGATCTTTTGCTTGGCGGCCTGGAGATTGCTTCTAGTCACGCTCAATTCGTCGGAGGATTGGGTGTCTGCTGATCCTCGCAGTGGTTCGTTGTCCACTCTGTAGACCTGGGACGCATTCGAATGTTCTGGGTTATGTCGTGGCCCATGCCAGGTTCCATAGGAAATTGAGAGGAAGGGCGACGATAGTTTTTGGAGATGTTCCTGCCGAATGTCTAGGGATGGATTCATGGCCACCACTGGGCCAGCAGCATCCGAAGCCGTAACATTTCCGTAGAGCAGGGCGATAGTGATGAGCATACAGGCAGAGCGATTCACAAGCATGGTTGACCTACCAAATGGGATACCGTGCGGTGATGACACATGGATAGGCGCCTTCCTCACGGGCATCAGCGCACGGATGTGGTTATGGACTCCGCTCAGAACTCACAGGCGGCAGGACCGATCATGCCCTAGCCAATGGCGGCGCCGTCCCCTCCGACATGTATCGAACAGAACTAGAGGGGAAAGGATCCTATCGCCTTCCAGATTCACTTTGCAACGGGGGTGTGAGGCGGAATCATTGGGATGGTCTGTGTGGAAGTGGCTGATTATCACGAGCTAGAAGTGACGAGGTCCATCCCGCTGGAGCCCACTTCTTGGCGCGTCTTGCTCTTGAGGTGGACGATCTGGAATCCGAATGGTGACACCGGTATGTGGCATATGGACGGATGAGTCTTTTTCACCGATATTACTGGAGCGTATTCATGGATCAGACTGCACGACCTCAACGGAGGCGTAGCAAGCTGTTGATGTGTCGTGAGGCACGCGCTCCCGCCTTGAATCTGAATGCGGAATCTCGCTAGACTGCGCCCGCTCACCTTAGTCCTGCTTCTTCGGAGGGTATGCCATGACGGGTCGCACGTTTTTTCCTGCCTGTAGTGTGGTTGGAGTTCTGCTCTTGGCCGGGATGCATCACGCGGAGGCAGCCGACCCGCCGCCGCAACTCAAGACTGCCTGTGAGCGAGGGGCACCGGCTGCCTGTAACACGCTTGGGTTGTTGCACATGAAAGGCGACGGGGTGAAACAAGATGAGGCCAGAGCCGCAGCCATGTTTCGGAAGGCTTGTGACATCGGTGATCCAAATAGTTGCTCCAATCTCGGGGTGTTGTATGCGGAGGGGGCGGGCGTTCAGCAGGATGATATGCAAGCCGCGGTCTTTTCGAGGAAGGCGTGCGACGGCGGAGACGCACGAGGCTGCTACAACCTTGGCGTGATGTATGCCGAGGGAACCGGGGTGCAGCAGGACGATGTCCAGGCGGCCGATTTCATTCGGAAAGCCTGCGACACCGGAAACATGAAGGGCTGCTACAACCTCGCTGTGATGTACGCGTCGGGAACAGGAGTCCAACAGGATGAGGTGCAGGCGGCCGATCTCTATAAAGCAGTCTGTGAAAACGGGAACGCGCGCGGCTGTTACAACCTTGCCGCGATGTATGCGGCTGGAACGGGAATCCAACAAGACGATATTCGAGCCGCTGATTTCTACCGGAAGGCCTGTGACGGCGGCAATGCCAAGGGGTGTTACAACCTTGGCGTGATGCATGCTGAGGGGACCGGGGTTCCACTGGACGAGTTTCAAGCCGCTGATTTCTACCGGAAGGCCTGTGACGGCGGGAGTGCCAGGGGTTGTTCCAACCTTGGCTCAATGTATGCGGCGGGCAATGGGATTAAGCAGGACGATGTTCGCGCGGCCACGCTCTATCGGAAGGCCTGTGATGATGGCGATGCCAAGGGGTGCATTAATCTCGGGGTGATCTATCAAGTCGGACGTGGTGTCAAATCGGATGACATTGAAGCCCTCAAGCATTATGGGAAGGCTTGTGACCTCCGAGAGCAAAAAGGCTGTTCCCTCTATGCCAAATTGAAGACGGGAAGACGATAAGATGCTGTCCGTTCCAGACGTCCATGTTTTCGGGAAAGATCCGTCAAAGTGCCGTGGTCGTCACGGGTACTTCCTGATTACGTCATCCGGGTTCTTCTCGTAAATCCGTATCAGGGGTCCTGGGATCGGCTTCCTTGGGGGGGGTCTTGTTCCAGTTCAGCTCTTGATCCGGCTAGACACGCTCCGTATGATCTCGTACATCATGGAGACCTCGGGGTGTTCCCTTCCCGTATACGCAGATGTGGGGGTACTGATGCGACGCTTTTTCCTGGCTCTCTTACCACTGGTTCTAGCTGGATGTCCAACCACGACGGCGCTGGTCGTCGGAGTGCCGGCGTTGCTCTCGAAGTCCGAGTTTGATGAACGGCGGACGGAAACCAAGCAGCAGATCGAAAAAGGGTTGATCTCGAAAGAGGCCGGCGAAACCAGCTGTCGCCAGATGCTGAACACGGTTGATCGAAACCATGCGGCTCCGCCGCCCGTGGATCCAGCCGTCTGTGACTTTGGATCGTTTGCTGACACACGCTATGAGTTGAGTCGATCGGTAGAGAGCGGTGCGCTGACGCCAGAGCTTTGGGTGACGAAATGCAAGCAGCTGACAGGGCAGTCTTCACAGCAAGACCGGTGTGTGTATGATCCTTTCGCTGATCGGCTTGTTCAGTGGCGACGATTGGTCACCGAAGGGAAGACATCACGGGAAGGGGCGGAGATGGACTGCCGCAATTATGTGAAGCAGGTGCGCGAACATCCGATCCCAGGGCCGGACATCCGTGAAGAGGCCTGTAAGTTCTAGTCGGTTGCTGACGCTGTGGATGGCGCGATTTTGAGTTGCCAACGCGCTTCCCTGGGCGTGATGCCGATGGTTCGTCATCACGCGTGTGACCTGTATCTGAATAGTTTTCCTACAGTTTGTTCATAGCAGAATGTTGACCCGGCTCCGGTCTTCTCTCTGCATACCAGGAGAAGGACTCGTGTTCGATGGTCCCAAATGGATCCTGCAAGCCCAATTCCGTAGAGCAGAGGGGCGATCCAGTCATATTTGCATGGCTGATCAGAACGGTGTGCATGAGCACAGTTTTAGGTAGGAGGAGTACGATGGTGTTGCAGAGATGCTTCATGGTCTGGTGTATGAGTGTGGTGGGGGGCTTGGACTGTGGCGTCGATGCTCTTGCGCATGGGCCTCAGTCAGCGGCTCCATCCGAAACTTCTGAGATTCGCGCAGTGGTCGAGCAGGATGTGTCTTGGGACAGGATCGAATGGACTGAGCGGCGCTATAAAGTTGAGGCGATCGGGTTCAAAGCGCGAAATGAAACCGGCTGGGATTGGTGGGGGAGTGATGAGGTGATGGTTGGGACGGAAGATTCCAAAGGCTGGACCGTTTCGGGGGAGCTCAGCGGTGTCGATACCGGCGAACTCTATTCCTTTGATCCCATTAGGAGTTGTGTGGTTGCCGTGCGCGCCGGTATTGTTGTCTTGGGGAAGACGTCGGTCTGCGATGAGGCCGGTGAGCCTGCCCCGCTGGGCTTTGGGGTTGAGTTGTGGGAGAAGGATCTCTTCGGGTGGCATACGGGTTTCTGCAAAGCGTTGCCTCCCGGGAAGGATCTCCATGCCGGGCCTCATTGTGCGGACGATGGAAGTGGTGCGGATTTTATCGGTCGTGCTCGGGTGGATCTTTCCGCTGTGGATCTTGAAGCGGTCGTGCCCGATGTCGGTGATGAACATGTTGAGACGGTGGTGTTGAGTCCCTGCCCCACCGGCGAGGTGTGTAGTGATGGGGATCTGCCGGACTATAGTTTCACGTTTCGTGTCACGCGTGTGCGTGACGCGCGGGTTGAGCTACGCTCGTTGCTTGACGATGCGATGCACAGAACGGGTGCGCGTTCCGAGCTAGAGGCTATCGTGACCGGTCTGCGCGCTTTGCGCGCGCCGAGTCCTCGTCAGGTGGAGCCCAATTTGCCCAGATAGGTCGGATGAGCATGGCATCGAACCTTTCGCAGACGGATGTGGGTGGATTGTAAAGAGCTTGCAGCTGCCGATTTCTAGCTGTGGATTTCCAGGGTGGTTGGTGGCGAAACCGCTTGAATCGCGTTTCTTCTGAAGCCTCGTGTGTAAAACGTATCCGGTTCCGGATGACGACGCTTCACCGTTTGGCAGGCTCACGGCCCTGAGTGCTAACGAATGGCGAATGACGAATTATGGATAGATGGGCATCGGTAGTTGCAGGGAAATCGCTCATAAATTATGCGGGCTAGATAGTGGTCGAACCATAATGGGAGAACCATCATGATATTCAGACGACCAGAGCTCGAAAAGGATAACCCGATCGCTCCAGAGCCTTATGTCGGACCGCGTCGGCGTCTCGCCATAGCCCGCGCAGTGGCAGCGGGGAAATCTGCGGAGCCGGGTGATGTGATGGAGACGTTGCACATTTTGACGGAGGCTGCCGCTCGGGTGGTGAAGCGTTTCTCCCACCAGCGGAAAACCGATGGAGATCTGGAAAAGCTCCGAGCAGCCATTGCCCAGGCCGAGCGAACGCTTTCGATGTAAACATACTCTGGATTCCCGATGAGCTGAAGGTCGCGGGTCTCTCAAGGGATCGAGGGTACTCCATTGTGAAACGATCTCGGCTTGCAACCAGGGGTGGTGGTGGTTCTCAAGCAAGCGAGTCAACGCTGTGAGCGGAAGCCGGTCATCCAGTCGAAAGCTGGTTGGAGTCTCTTTGGCGCTCTCCTTTTGGTGGCACTCTCAGGCTGCGAGACGATGGACGGGTTGTCTTGCGGGAGTGACGGGCAGCGTGCAGTCCAGGAGTGGGTGTATTTCGGAACCGAGACACCGTCTGGTTCCGTTACGTCCGAAGCGTGGACAAGATTTCTCGGTGAAGTGGTAACCCCACAGTTTCCTGCAGGACTTTCTGTCTGGCAGGCGTCGGGCCAATGGCGGGCAGCGTCAGGCGCGATGGTGAAGGAACCGACTTATATTCTTAGTCTGATCCATCCGAACGATCCTGTTACGAACAAGGCAATCCAGGATATCCTCTCTTCCTATAAGACCCGCTTTCAGCAAGAAGCCGTACTTCGTGTGACGACTCCTGTCTGTACCTCGCTCTAGCGAGGGTGCTCGCATGGTCCATCCGAGCGCTTCCGCAACCTGCGAGGCGTACCACCGCCTCCATTAGCGCAAAGATGACGAGAAGGGGATGAGCAGTAGTATTCCCCATCTTCTGTGGATAACCATGTGAGCAAGTCATGCAATCTGGACGAGATGACGCAAATAACGCGTGAATTTATCAAATTGCCTATTGTTTGGGCATCCGCCTTTTGAGAATTGAACTACCAGGAATAGTGGTCTAAGTAGACGTTCTTGAGTTTCTTGCATATTCCTAGAAAAATCGCCTGAGGTTATCCACTCATTGATGGTGTTGTTCATCCTATTCTCAGGCTGCTGACTGGTTATCCACAGGTTGCAAGCTTTTCTGGGGATGACGTTCGCTTTACCAGGAGCGTTGTTCCATTTCTGTCAAGAGGTGACGAACAGAAAGAAGGCCCTACTGGGAAATGAAAACAGCCCTGAGATGCATTCTCCTGTCCTGATCCAGATGGGCAAGTTCGGATTCGTTTGTATACAGTTTATTCATTTCCAGGAATGATGGGCGTATCGACCAACCAGGCTGCCAGAACGGTAGGTAAGCTTGGACCTAATAGGATGGTGAAAGGATCTTTTGCCCTATTTCATAGAAACAGGACGGAGGGTGCCATTTGTAGATGCGTCGCGAGAGACTTGGTGCTACCAGTGGTGTCCGGAGATTGTTATCCTCAACGATCGTAACGTGTTGAGCGATTAGGCAAACCCTGCTTCCAATGGGTGTGACCAACTTGAACTTGCACCACGCGCTACGAGAGCCTTCCGGTGGTTCAACCGGGAGGTGGGTACATGTACAGCGGCAAGTTGGTGTTTGCTCAATTGATGGGGCACTTGCCGCTGCATACGGTGCGGCGCTGCGTCGCCCGTTATCCGGGCCGCTACCCGACACTGACGTTCTCGCATCTCGATCAGTTTCTGGCGATGGCGTTTGCACAGCTCACCTTCCGCGAGAGCCTGCGCGCCCATTCAAGCAAACTGTATCACCTCGGCATTCGGGGCCGCATCGCGCGCAGCA
>CABVRZ010000065.1 GCA_902500775.1 uncultured Nitrospira sp. | reverse complement strand
TGCGTTGTGCATGAACACAATTATAGTCTACAAATGGGTGTTACGATCCACTAGTAGAGAGCCTATAGGCCCTACTCTTCCATTGATGTGTGATGGCAGAATCCTTCACCAGTGCCACTGGTGAATAGGTCTCAAAACTTTACTGCAGCGCGAACCCCTACCAATTGCTTCACTAGAGCCCTCTCCGTACTTATGCTATAAGGTAGAGCCGAATGTCGTAATCTTACTCAATATGCAGAGTATCCTGTCTGGCCTTGATGGTTGGTGGAGGAACGGTATTCTGTTTGTGACTAAGGCCTTTCAGGCCTATCCAGTCATCGCACCGGTAGTTCCATCGCGAACCCTGCAATGGTGAGAAAATAATGTGGACACTCGCAGAGGGTAGAGGATCGACGGTAAGGTGTCGATGCCTGGAGGATGCATACGGCCGGACGCTCCTTGTCATGTACTCGGAGAGTGGTGCGCAACATGTATCTCGCAGGATCCTCATGCGTTGATCGGGTCTATAGGGCTGCACTGTTACGGAGTTCGACAGCGTTTTCCACCACGTTCGACGGGTCTGTGACGAACATCGTTCCAGCATCTCTGGCAAGGTCGAAGGACCCTATATTCAAATAGATAGGTCTGAAAGAGAGGAGCAAGTTGTGGACGACATGGTTGGTGCGAGTTCGGCCATTTGTGCGGTATTCGACAAGATCGCAAAGGTGGCAACGACTGAAATGCCGGTATTGCTGACCGGCGAGACCGGTACGGGCAAGGAACTGACGGCACAAGCCATTCATGCACGGAGCGTTCGAAAACAGGGGCCATTTGTGCCGATCAATTGTGCGGCCATTCCGGAAACCTTACTCGAGTCCGAGCTCTTTGGCCATGAGCGAGGAGCCTTTACCGGAGCCGTACAGCAGAAACGGGGCAAGCTCGAAGCGGCAGGCGGCGGAACCTTGTTTCTGGACGAGGTCGGTGATCTTCTCCCTTCCTTACAGGTCAAACTGCTCAGATTTCTCCAAGGGGGAACCTTTGAGCGAGTGGGAGGCCAGGAGACACTGCATGTCGATACACGAGTGATTGCCGCAACCAACGTCGATCTGAAAGCAGCGATCGGCCAGAATCGCTTTAGAGAAGACCTCTATTATCGATTGGGCGTCTTGCATATTCATCTTCCTCCGCTTCGAGATCGAGGGGGGGATGCCTTGTTGATGGCTATGGTGTTTCTTCAGCAAGCAGTAGCGACAACGCACAAGGCTGTCCGTGGATTTTCAGCTCAGGCCATCGACGCCCTTCGTATGCACTCGTGGCCGGGAAATGTACGGGAGTTAAGTAATCGAGTCCGACGGGCTGTTGTGATGAGTGAGGGAGAGGAGATCACTGGGCAGGATCTTGACCTGGATGGTGAAGACCGTCACGCCACGGATTCATTGGATTCGCTCCGAGCGGCCCACCAGCGGATTGAAACGGAATTACTCGTGAAGGCGCTCACCCTCCATCGTGGGAACATGAGTCGGATTGCTCGCGATCTGCAGGTGAGCCGTTCCACTCTCTACCGAAAACTCAAACAATATGGACTCGAAAAAATTACCCTTGCGCTCACCCAGCCCATAGCCACAACGAAAGCGAGACGTAAGCCCGTTGGAATTTCAGATACCGGTAAGAATAGTTCGATGATGACGAAAGAGTGTTCAGTCGGGACTCCATTGGAATCAGCATCTCAGGTCTCGTCGTAGACGGTATGAACAGTTGTTTCGGAAATGCTCTTCTAGGGAACTCCCTCCCAACTCATCAGTCCTTCGGACGAAAGCACGCTCTAGAAAGCCTCGAACGTTCAACTTGGTTATCAAATAGCAATTAAAAAGTGTTTCATTATGAAACACTAGCATCGCTACATCATGACACTATATATAGGGTGAGTGGTCATGACATCGATATTTACGGTAGTACAAATCAAGTTTCTCATACAACCGCATAAATAATTTTTAGTGAGACAGTTTCAAAGCACTGTTTCACAATGGAACACCATTCATATTTAGTATTGCTGGAGAAATATTGAAAATTATTCATAACGATTTCTGAAATGTCGGTAATAGAGCAGTTTGATTCAAATAATTGTCACCTGGATTCAATTTTAGCTTCACGTAGAGTATTTACCATGAATGATGGTGTGTCTAAAAATAGTACACTGTGTTGAAAAGCAGTCACCCGGACAACGTATTTGAGAGATATTTTTCAAAACTATTAGCAAAAAGAAGTATTCAATTTTTGGCACCTGGTTTGCCTTGCAACAGAAGGTACCTTCCATTGGGAAGAGGATAGCAGGTTGGGGGATCAGGGGATAACTGAGTTCTAATGAGCGTGTCAGAGGGGCATTTCTATATGGTCTATCCAATGACAACGATTCAGCTTCAGACTGAACGAAGATCATTCAAGTATTCTATGGACGGTCTGGCCCCTACGTGGTGGGTGCAGAACTTTAATCCTCTCTGGAAGCCATTAGTGCAGTGGCTCAGACGGCAACGACATATGACTTTATCGGAGTTCCAACTAATTACGTCGCACATACCCGGGTTGACAGCAATTGAGAAGACCATCATCATCTCAGGATTTGTTGCGTATAAAAATATGCATCCCTGATTAGTTACCACACCGGTTCAATTGTCGGTTCAGACCTTTTTTCCTCTCTTCATCTTTCCAGCCAGTAGAAAGTGCATGCTCATAGCCGTTCCAACGGTCTTAGAACGTAGAGCGGGTCGCAACGTTCGCTGTTGTGGTTGAGTCGCGGCTACGCCTAGGATCTCAGGTCGATAGACTCAAAGGAGGGAGAACTAGATAACACCTGCTCACCATCACGCAGTTTTTGGGCATTCAAGAAATCAATCAGGGCCACTCGGAGGATACGACCAAGACGTAGCCGTGTAGACAGCGATAGTTCTAGAAACTCCAACCCACACTCTGGTCCCTGTGCCCAAATAACTCGGCCCATTTCAACCGGTAGTGCGCGCGGCTGATCAGGCAAGAGGAGGCTTATACGTGCCATGCTGCCCAGCGCCAGTTCACGATCGGATAGGATTGAACAACCGTGCAATGAAAGGTTGTGAAGTAGTCCTTCGCACACGAAGGACTCTCCACCTAGAATGAGCGGGGAATTGAAGGGGAAACGCACATAGGTCCTGGTATGAGGATAGGTGGCCATGTGGTGTGAGGGATTGTACCCGACGCCGTCAGAAGTCTGGTATTCCGCATTGGGTGGGGTTGGAGTAGAAGCCTTCAGAAAGAGAGGGTGGCTCAAGAGTAGTGGCAGACTATCTCGTTGGTCATGGCATAGACTCCGTGGCGAGGCCAGATGGACTGCTAGTTCGGTAGGTCTAGTAGTCATGGTATCCGGACGGCTGTTCCCGAAGCGCCGCAGAAATACTGAGAGACACTGCCTCCAGAGCTGGTTACTGTTTCCTGCTCAGCAGGGATGGGACCACTGAGTATGACGATAGAACCTTGTGCATCAATCTGTCCGATCATGCGCGCACCGGTGACGGTATAGGAATGATCCGTTGCGACAAATGTTCCTTCTTGAACAAAACTCCCATTCAGCTTCAGGACATAGGTCAGTTGAGCACTCTCTTCGAACGATGTAGAAGTCGAGCCGGGAAGAACTACTATTCCCTGTTGAGTCAGCTTTGCAGAACCATTTCCGTCATAGACGATGGCCCCATTGAAGTAGAAGTGTACGGTAGAGCCGAGCACAGCTTCCGTGCAAGTCTTGACCGTACTAAACCGGAATGTACCTTTAAGAGCGCTATTGAACTCGCCTCGATCATACTCAGCCCGAGCTATCCCGGTTACTAGCAGGATGAGTCCAATCGTCATGGTCACTATGCGGCTATTGAATCCCCACATGATGAGCGCTCCTTGCTGCACGAAACGCTTGAGATCGCCAGGCTCCTAGCTTACCCACGAAGCTGGATCATCTCTTACACGTCATTCATTGACGAAAGCAATAGAATTACTTCCAATTATATTAGTCCTTTTGTATGGGGTGCCATCACACAACAAGGCGTGGTTTCCCTTAGCGCGATGCGAGCTATGGTGACGGCATCGAGTTTTATCCTGGCTGAAATTAGCGAACCGTGGGAGGAGTGATTTGCCCGGCTGTGCAGGCCAGTGATGAGGGAATCTCCAGCTGTCCGGATGGACGATAGCCCCAGGCCGTAGCAAGAGCTTGGCAGGTCAGGCTCTTCATGACCTCGTGAGTAGGTTCAACACAATGTGGGTAATAGGCGCTGCCTCTGAAAACCGTCTCTCGACTCACTCGTGAGAGGCCACGCACAGTGACACTGATATTGAAACGGTCGCCACAATGCGACTCCATCAGCGCTCCGGTCTTCAGTTCCTCTTGTTCAAGAATGAGTACAAACTCAGCCTGCCGCGCTGTGGCGACTGTGAGGACGGCCTCATGATCCCGTACAGATGTGATGTCCTGTGGAAGCTCTAGAATATCTGAGTAGTGATGCGACCGAAGCCATGCTGCAGTCACGTTGCTCAAGGGAGGCGCTCCCCAAATGAGGATGCGCTGCTGCTCAGTGGGTAAGCGTGTATGAAAGCCATTGGTAATCGGGAAGTGGACGCTAGCGGGCGGACGCTTTTGAGTGCACCCATTCGACAGGAGTAGGATGGGAAGCAAACACATGAACGCGAAGACAGAGCCAACACGATATCGTTGTCTCACAGTGGACATCATCATAAAGATGAACGGTGTGGAGGACGACCAAGGCGGAAAAAGGCGATGAGGTTCAATGCCTGTCGGGACATGTTTTATTGTAAGACCTCGGGCCTAATCCCTTCCAACCTCCGTTTCGTTGAGCTTCTATTGACTCGCCCATGGCTGAATGGGCACGGTGGAGATGGCATTTTGTGGTGAGCCCTCGATTACGCGATCGCTATAAGCGAGATACACATAGGTCTGACGTTTCTTGTCGAAAAATCGGACGACCTGGAGCTTCTTAAAGACCAGGGATCGATTTTCACTGAAGACCCGTTCACCCTCTTTCAGCTCACCCGTCGTGCGGATAGGACCAACTTGACGACACGACAACGCGGCATCTGAGGTTTCTTCCGCAAGACCGACCATGCCTTTCAACCCACCTTTTTTGGATCGGCTCAAATAACAGGTGATGCCTTCAATCTTAGGGTCGTCAAACGCTTCAATCACAATTTTGTGATCGGGCCCCAGCATCTTGAATTTGGTGTCGACACTTCCCACTTCCTCCGCAACACTCACAGCACTGATCATTACAGAACAGAGCATGGCACTTAGAAAGATAGTTCTCTTCATCGATGTCTTCTCCAGTCTGAAATAAATGGAATGACCTTCTAATGATATAACTGGGCACTTGCTCGAACGCAAGGGGCTCGGCCTTAGCCCGCTTGTGGCAACTGCCGAATGTGTGGCTCGATGAAAGCCCCCACGATCAACATACGATTGGCACTCTAGATGGGAGTTGAAGCGTTCCGGGAAGCAGCTGTCACAGTGTTACGTACTTTCATTGGTAGTCGCGAAAATGAATCTTGCGCGTCGTCAGAGCAATTGCCCTTCCGACTCACTGATGGGATCATTCCGAACTGGATGAAGCCTCTTTCGGCGGACGGCGGAAGGGACGTCGTGTGCGGGGAGCGGCTAGACGAAGTGTCGTGTTTGGGCTGCTGGAGCGGGATGGACGGGTTTATACACAAAGGTCGTCGAGCACGTGTCGGCGGACACGCTCATGGCCCATATGCAGGCCACCACCCGCAAAGACTCCGTCTCTGCCACCGATGCCTTTCGAGGCTATCAATCGCTGCGACGCTATGGCGACCATCATACGGTCAGCCACAGGAAGAGTCTCGTGGATCGCCGTACCAAGAACCATCTCGACGGGATTGAAGGGTTCTGGTCATTTGCCGAGCACATTCTCTACAATTACCGAGGCGTCTCCCAATATCACTTTCCATGGAGGGCGCACTGGAATCGGGGTTACGCGCAGCGCGTGTGATTTGTGAGGGTGACGGTCTCATTCGTCATCACGCACTTCCGCACGAGCGATAGGGTTTGCTCGTCCACCGTCTTGAACCGGACACCTTTCCTCAGGCGATTAGCGCAGGATTGGGAAACCTATACTTCCATGTTCCTAGTCACAGCCTTTGAACTGGGTCTGCTGACAACGCCATGCCATCTCCTGTGCCTGCTCGATCTCCGCGGCCGTCATTTTTGAGGTCAGATGCTCTCGACGCGTGATGGCGGTCTTCTGCTCACCACCGCTCAACATGGTGGCTGCCAGGGTATACCACATCAATGCACGGACAACGTCTTTCCTGACACCACGGCCCCGTTCATAGATCAACCCCAGATTGTTCTGTGGGCCAGGGTAGCCCTGCCCGGCGGTCTTTCGAAACCACATCAGCGCCACGGAGTGGTCCTGCCGGACGCCTCGTCCCTTTTCATGCATCAGGCCCAGATAGAACTGAGCTGAGGCTACTCCCTGCTCTGCTAGAGGACTGAAAAGACGGGCAGCTTGGGTATAGTCGCCGCGTTCATAGGCAAATTCAGCTTCTTCAATGGGCTGCGCGGCACCAATGGATTCGGGTCTTGTCACTGACGTGCAAGCTACAACTAACAGTATCGTCACGACACAACGCCACATCGACATCATCCTTTCACCACACTAATCTCACGAAGGAAAGTACTGTCTCACCACTTGGAAGACAAACCGAGACTCGTTCATTTTACTGTGTCGCACCTCTGGATTTGAAGAGAGGTGCTCCATTCGGCTGCGCCTCATCGACTTGCTCATCACAGATCCTTCAATAAACTCTGAATCGGTGACTCGACAAAACTCTCCACAGGCAAGGTAATGGGAAATAATGATAGCGCTATCCACATATGTATGGATCTCTCAGAATCAAACAGAACGCGCTTCTTGCGTCAGACACGAATCATGACTCGATCTGTATCCTGTCCACGAACGGTTGTCCAGACACAGGAGAATTATCTCCCAGTGGAGACCGGGCAAAATCCCGTGTCAATGAGAATGCGGGCAACTGCCTTGCGCTGATCTCCTTGAATCTGGATCAGTCCATCCTTAACCGATGGACCAGCACCGCAGACATTCTGCATTTACTTCGCGGGCACTTCCTTCTCTCTCTGGTCAATGCCGATACTCACTGTGGGCAATGTGAGAGTTGTTCTTCCTCGGTGCGCAGTCTGCCGAACGATATCCACACATCCACGATTGTTCTTTGACACGGGAACACTCTGTTCACGAGACACCAGGCCGAGGGAACCCGTTGGGAATCGTGCGTTCTGCAGAGTGGCGAATGGACCGGTTAGCTTGATCGATCCACCGTCGATAGGAATGCGCGTGCTTTCTCTCATGTGGCCAAGACTCCAAGTAAAGGGTACAGGGTGGCGAGCTATTCGACAAGTAGGCATGCGCGCTGATCGCCGGAAGCTGGGAGCGGTCGGATCTTGTCCAGACTTCTGACGCCGTTAGTGCGAAGTATCGCAATATTACGACGTCACAGGATCAGCCTGGCAAAACAAGATTTCACGCGTGTCGCATTCGAAGAATACGACGGGCACAGGAAATTGTGTTTGCCAGACCGGAGTCTCCGAGATGGGTAACTTCTTTCTGTTCCAAGCCAAGGGCAGGTCAATTGCAACGATATGGCCTGGCATATCTAATACTTTGGTAAATTTCTTGAAGTATTCTTGCCAGTGTATCTGGTATGGGGTATGTTTGGCACATCATGGACAAACGTGCGGATCCGCTCGACGCGCACATAGTCGTTTCAGAACAAGAGCGCAAAAATAGGGCCCTCTTAGCAGAGAACGTGCATCTTGGGGTCATGCTGTTGCATGCCAAGGGCTACGTCGTGCTCAAAGGCGCGGTTCCGGATTCCTTGGTATCGGAGCTTCGCTCGAGCTTTAAGCCCATCTATGAAGACAATGTGCGGCGTCTCCAATCGGGCCTGCACTATACTGAGTTTATTGGAGAAGGCGAGGACAGCGCGAGCGTGTTTTGGGAGCGGAAATCTCGTTTTCGGATATCCCCAAAGCTAAAAGGACCATTTGCGAGCCCGTATGTGCTGCGTAATCCGTTTGCGGAGCCCATCATTGCGGAGACATTGGGATCGAATTACTATTGCAAGTTCGTCTCGAGTGATACATGCGTGAAAGGTGCAATCAAGCAGGCGCCTCATCGCGACACCGATTTTTACGATGAAGACAACGTTCGTGGGAGCTGGGTCAATATCCCGATCATGCATTGCGGACTCCATAATGGCCCGACCGAAGTATGGCCTGGCGGAAGTCATCTTTGGCGCAGCGATAAGTTTTTCAAGTTCGGCCTTCACCCGTTTATCCAAGATGACGTCAACCCGACAGTTGAGACGTTCGCAAGCCACATACCTTCAAAATTGATCGAACTTCAACCCGGAGATCTTCTGATCCGGGATCCGGGCATGTGGCATCGCGGTACTCCCAATCCGACCGACGAACCACGTACCATGCTGACCATTGGCTACTTCCGCAGCGATTACTATTTTCAGTACGGCGACCCGCTGCACAATCTGGATGAAAAACTCTACAAAGCGCTAGATCCATCAACACAGCAGCTCTTCGCGCCTTTTTTCGACAAGACCGATTCGCGCTACTGGAAGCTGCGTCAGACTCGGTCCATCCGTAGCATCGCAGACCAGCGTTATCTCGGGTACCCGCTTCGCATCGCGTTGCGAGTGGCTGACAGAGTTAAAGCCAGGATTCGCACATACTGGGCGACGTGAGTGACATGCTCCTGCCGAGAGAAGGGTTTTGCCAGCTGTGCTGTTCGCCTATTTCTAACCGCGCCATTCTCTTTCTACTATTGATAGACTCGTTCTCGACGCTTGAGCCAGACGCCCCAAAATGCTGAATAGGCATGAACCTTGTCTGTTTCGGTAGAGTGCCCTGTGACGACCAGGTGTCCAGTATTCATCCATTCAAAGATACCGCCATAGACATTGACCACACTCGTATATCCTTGCTGACGTAGTTGCTCCGCGATACGTTCACTGCGGTATCCCACAGAGCAGTAGACTGCCACAGGATTGTCTTTCTCAATTCCTGCGAGCCGGGCCACAGCGAAATCCTCGTAGCCCACCCGGGTGGCACCTTGAAGATGACTTACCTCAAATTCTCGGTATGATCGAGCATCGAGTACATGAAAGCGTCCAGCGACGAGCTCGTCAATCGACACCTCCGACACGCTATGTGACAGAAATGTGGCCAGCAACAGATCATAGGCTCTGTCGCTCACATGGATTGATGCTTGGAGGTGATGTTCCAGAAGGAACAGGAACACCACCAGTAGAATCAATCCGATAATTACGGGATAGCGGATTCGAAAGGCTGTACTTACTTGGGCGTTGTGACCACGTTACAGGCCAATTCCCAAATCGCTTGGTTGATACTGCCTGGTTTCACAGGCTGTCCATCACCTTGTTCGACTAATACCGCGTTGCGAGTTCCCGTGCCCATATGCTGGGAGAATTCTGTAGAGGCCAATAGCCGGACCGTGTGGTGCGTACAGTCAAATTCCTTGTGCGTCTTTGTCGACAAAAACCGGTGAGGGCTCATCATGAATATGCCAAAAGGTGCATTCCCTTGCATCATCTGATAGTCGATTAACTGCCACAGCGCTACCAAATGTCCGTCTCGGCGAATCGTGTTGGGATCGCAGTACACCATTTCTCGTGATGGGGATTGGTACGCGCTATCGATGGCGACCCAGGTTGCACCAGGCGGTGTTTCACCATAGCCCTGAGGGTGACGGATCTGATACCCGGGGTCTCCGCAAGACGAAAAGATGAGAAAAAAGACACAGAGGGACGAGCCGATAGCAGTATGTTTGGGCATAGATCCCTCGCTAAGCAACACATTCTAGCAAGAGGGCCTGAGCCGTTCGATCCTCCGATCTACGTCATCCAGTTCGAGACTGAGATGGCCGATCACGATTTCGACGGTGCCGTTTGTCTGATGGTAAAGGTGCCCACGCCTCTTGTAATAACGACCTGACCATTGCGGCTTAAACGACTCACTTCAATATAGAGCTCATTCCAACTAAATTCAGGGTAGCGAGTCACGAGATCCTCAAAGGCACATTCTGGAGTGGAGCGGAGTGATTCTAGGATTCGTTCGGTGATGGGCGTCTGAAGTGACATGGTTCTTCTCCCTGGTGGAGGGGTGTATTCATCAGCATTCAAGTGGATAAGCTTGAATACCATCTGTGGCGTTGGAGCGGCGAAAACCGCCACATCGGTCGCGCGAGGAGAAGGGAGGGAGCGCGAAAGATGACACGGTCGACATGGCTGAAACGTCTAAAGCACATGCTACGTGCGGAACAGCTCTTGGGTCAAGCAGGTCACAGCGCGTCGGTTGATTGGGAACCGGATAGTTGCCTAACGTGCCGGAGTCCAATCAGCGCATTGTGCAGCTCGTTCGGTCTGACTTGAAGAGGGGACTGTACGTAGGCCAACGATCCCAAAATAGGTTTCCCGCGTCAAAAGGGCTTCGGTCTGTAGCCATGATCATGACCCGACTCGTCTTCATGTCGACTCCTCTCACGCATCTCCCTTTCAGTCTCCACACGATGACGTTCTGTCGCGATCATTCGATCGAGCTCCGCGACATGCAGTTCGGCGAACGATTTGACCGCTTGGCGTTGATCCGTTAGCCAGGGCGTCAGTGACTCTTTCTTGACTCGCCAGGCTTCCGCCAGTGCGAATTCACCGGAGCTTGAAGTCAGGTCAGTGCTATTGATGATGGTCCGGACTCCTTCCATTATGCGATCGTCATGGGAAAAACGTGACACCATCTCTTTTAGGACTCTGTCAGAGGATGTCGACCCAAGATAGTTCTGGAGAAGCGCCAGAGAGAAATCTGCCTCCCGATCTCCGCCGGTCTTCACTAACTCGCCGAGTGAGGTGGCGAACTCGAGCGTGCATGTGGGAAATGCTCTACCGAGGAGACTTCCCCCACGAAATCGAAATTCCGTCCGGTCTTGTGCGAACCATGCCAGTCCCTTCCTGATGGCAAGTTCAGGGTCTTTCGACAGCACCGCTTCCAACTTTTGAAACTCAAATGGGATCAGCTCAGCCTGTGCGTCGTCGCCGGTATCAGCCTCCTTCGTGAGTCGAGCCGTCACGAGCTCGCGTAATCGCTGCCGTTCCGTCTCTCGGATTCGAACAAACGCCAACCCGGCGCGGTCCTCCTCCGCCCACTGTACATCGGCCCCATCAATCATTAGCGCCCACTCCACCCCTGGTACCGCGATGCGCAGTTCTACCGAGAGGCCAGGCAGCATGAGAAGCTGGCTTTCCAGCTGACACCCATTCCGTGAGAGGTCGAGAAGAGGCCCGTCGCTTCGGACTCTACGGAGCCCGACACTAAAGCGTGAAATCGCACAGCAATGCGGGGTTCAGTTCGTTGTTCCTTGACATCCCGATTCATGAGTGATCGATGCTCCGTTCCCCATCAATAGTCCCCATCCCTTCTCCACCAAAAAAAGCTGGAGGGAGTGTATATGTTGCGCAGCTCGATTGATCCAATGCGCGTGGTTCGTTCAGGGGCACATTATCTCGTGTCAGTGCGTCAACCGGCAACAGTCTTTCAGGATGGATGAGCTATTTCTACACTTTTCTCCCGTCCAGGTAATGAGCAAGTCTCATCGGATAGCATAGCGGCCACTGGGGGATAGATCAGAAGGCAGGATAGGTATTCAGGCCTTGTCCGCAGAGTACAAAGTCACAAACAGACCCCGCGGTTGCATGGTAATTGAGGGATGATGTGATACAGGAGGCTTTGTACCGGGCATGCCTGTTCAAGTCAATAACTGAATCCCAGCCGCTTTTATGAATTCCTTCGACAATGTTCCGTGAGGCTCCAGAGCATATATTGAAGCGCGTGGTTGGTACGGGATGCATTACGGTTGTGATTTGGGTTGACGAACCATTCGTGGGCGGAAATCCTCAGTCAAATGAAACATGAGTGCGGGCACCATTTCCTTGCGAGGATTCGAGTCTCCGATGACCGTGCGTAGTCCTCGCTTTGGTGACACGCTGACGCCAGTGCCTTGCCGCTTCGCCCAGGCAGAGCTGCTCCATACGCTGGCACCCACTTGTGTCTCCATCAGTTTACCCGACACCTCGCCTCTGATTTCCGTCTGAATGCTCCCATTGAGTGTAGCGAGATCGTTGACGGTGACATCGGTCTTTGGATCGGAGTAGACGACCTCCCCCAGAAACACGGCAGAGACTCGATACTTCTTGCCGATGAGTGTTATCGCGTCGGCGTCCAACTGCGTTGCGCCAATGGCCTTCAGCACCGTTTCCTTGGTGCCCAAGTCGAGCATCGGCGTCCCAGGGAACGCGCCTTGGACATGTTCCTGAAACTGCTGTGTGGCAAACGTCGTGAGTGCCGGGTCTGAATTGGTGGTGAAGTGAATGATTCCAATTGTGCCATATTGTTTGAGATCCATTCGTGGGGGAACTGGAACCAGGATGGTGTTGGAGCAGCCCCAGAAGAAGAGAAGCGTCAGCAGGGCTAGGCATTTCGTTACTCGTCTCATCGGATACCCCTCCCGGTTAAAACCTCACTCAGAAAGTATAGCTGAAGTTAGAAGAAGGCCTAAGGTGGAGAGTTTGATGAGGGATCGCATGCCGAAGGATAGGGAGATCATGATGCCAGCCTGTGGTTTGCCCCACTCTGAACAGGCTACCTCTATAAACGGACTCGACGAGGCTTGTGCAAGTCGAACCAGGGTTTTCACCACTCCAGGGTGGTCTGGAAATCGGACCGGAGACGGTGATGGCTACTGAAGATGTCGGAGAGCTAGACCTCACTCAGGCTCGTTCTTTCAAGGAAAGACTCCTGCTCCTATATTTCCTTCAAATCTTTCCTGCAGTTGTGTAGGACCCCTGACCCCGGTTGTCAATAGTGGACGCCATGAATTGCAGCCTCATGCCGCTGGTTGTTGACGGACCCATTGCTGGGCAAACGCAGCGGGCGAACGATTCCCGAGCCGGGAGTGCCGCCGCTGACGGTTATAGAAGAGCTCGATATACTCCGAGATCTCGCGTCGAGCCTGCTCACGAGTCTCGTAGCGCCGGTGATGCACCAGCTCATTCTTCAACGTTCCCCAGAAACTCTCCATCGGGGCATTGTCATAGCAATTCCCCTTCCGACTCATGGACGCAGTCATGCCACATTGGCGGAGTTGATTTTGATAGTCCTGGGCACAATACTGCGAGCCACGATCGGAGTGGTGGAGCAGTCCCGGAGGGGGGTGCTTCGCCCGCACCGCGGCCCCCAGCGCCTGGATCACCAACGCCGTCGTCATCCGGGCCCCCATCGCATGACCGACGACTTCGCAGGTGAACACATCCTTGATGCCCGCGAGATACAACCAGCCTTCCGCCGTCGGCACGTAGGTGATGTCGGTCACCCAGGTCTCGTTCGGGCGTGTCGCGACAAATGTTTGGGCCACGACATTCTCTGCCACCGGCAGCGAGTGCTTTGAATCCGTCGTGGTCGTGAACCGACGCACCTGTGTGCAACGGAGTCGCAGTTTCTTGCGTAGCCGCTTGATGCGTCCAATCCCGGCGGGGAAGCCGTCGTCCCGCAATTCTGCCTGGAGCCGTTCCGGGCCGTACGTCTGCCGGGTGCGCACATGGGCGGCTTGGATCGCCACTTCTAGCCTCGCATTCTCCTGATCGCGCTTCGACGGCCGCCGATACTGCCAGGCATAGTAGCCGCTTCGAGACACCTCCAGCACCCGGCACAACAGACTCAGCGGATAGTGGGCACGCAGCGTCCTCATCAGCGCGTACCGGGCAGCTGCGCCTTCGCAACGTACGCGGTGGCTTTTTTTAAGAGGTCGCGCTCCATCCGCGCCTCGGCGAGTTCGCGTTTGAGCCGGGACAGTTCTGCCTCTAGCTCCGTCACGGGCCGTCGGCTTGCGCCCACTGTCGCAAGCTGGCCGTGCCGGGCTCGCCCCACCCAGTTCTTGAGCGTTTTGCCCGACATGCTCAGGCGCCTGGCTGCTTCCGGAATCGTCACCGGCTGTTCCAGGACTAGCCGCACGGCCTGCTCTCGGAACTCCTTCGTATACTGCTGCCGTGGTACCTGTTCCATCTCACACCTCCAGACCTCTCAGTGTAGGTTGAAGGCGTCCACTTTTTCGAGCTTACCTCACCCCGTTGCATTCTGAGGATCTCCATTTCGACCGTATCAGGCTTCCCTGGCGGAGTGAATGTCGTCATGGTCAAGTGATGCCTGGTCCTTCCCAAATTGCGTCTCATAGAGGGGGCTCCGGAAATTCGGACAGTCTGATAAGTGGGAGCCTGGCTTCACCCA
>CABVRZ010000064.1 GCA_902500775.1 uncultured Nitrospira sp. | reverse complement strand
ACTGACACGACCTGATAGCCGACGGGGGTGTTCTTCGCGTCGAGGAACACCACGAGGAATTCCTCATGCGGTCGCCCCTCGAAGTGGGCGCGGAGAAATCTCGACACATCGTGTGAATCAGAAATCCTGGGTGCGCCATAGAGGGGTGAATGACTTTCCTTCACAACCTGCAGCCGATAGAGGGGGATACAGACTGACGTGGTGCCCTGCTGATTCTGGTTTGCTGGAACGATCTTCTTCGCCATCTTCTCGCCTTTCCCTTGGGTGTGGTGCCTGGTCAGGGAGTCGGAACGGCTGCTACCGTCTCGACTCCCGCTTTTCGCCTACCGTCAATTCTTTTCCTTGAGATAATTCAGCTGTGCCACACGTTCGAGCGCCGCCAGATCCTGGCGCATGCGCTCGCAGTAATGGCGGAGATCCGTGAGGAAACCGGACAGGACCGTTTCGACCGAGGCGCCCGGCTCCCGTAGAGCCGCAATGCGATAGTAGGCCAGCGCCTGCGCGGCTCGATCCGCCCGGATCGCATTCGGATGCCGCTTCACCTTTCGAACATTCGCCCGATACATCGTTGTTGTGTTCATCCTCGTGTCCTTTCTGTTGGACTGTCTCCCCATGAGAACAGCCACCCACGAGACCAACGGCCACATCGCGTCGACCGGCCCACCGGTCTCTTTCACGAACATGTGTTGCGCCTCTCACGCACAGCAGGAGGCGCAACAGAACATCCGAGTCTGGGGTCCCGGCCGGCTGCGAGCGTGACAGCCCTCCGGGCCGTTGGCTGGCGCGGTTGCACCCGGACGGGCCCCACACCGTGGGGGGCGAGGGAATTGGATGGAGTGGGAAAACAGTCAGCACGGTCGAGCCGCCGCAGGCGACGCGACGGTGCGCGAAGGAAGGCACGGCGCTGGCGCGGTGCCACCGTGCTGTTGGAACGTTCCAACATATTGGTGAATCCATGCTCGGGTGAGCAAGCGTGGGGAGAAGGGAACGGGAGTGGTCAGGCAAGGCCGACGAGCGAGCGAGGCCCGCCGGCCCTGTCGAGCGAGTTAGTCGATCGCTCGAGAGATCAGGCCAGCCTCAAGATGGTCAGCCGCGAAGTCACGCAGCAGATGAAAGGAGTCAGCGATCTGAGGACCGAGTGGATCGTCCTCCAACAGGAAGGACACATGGCTGAACGTGAACAGGGACACGATAATCCCGGCGGCATCGCCCGAGACCGTGGCCTCAAAGAAGTTGCCACTCTGTACGAGCGGATACGTCTCACGACTCGGCGCGAGATAGCACCCGCCGTTACTTAATTCATAGAAGTGCCAGTAGCCTCCTCGATAGGTCGGACAGAGATCGGCAAACTGCGCGTAGAGAGCGTGCTCCACGGTCAGCATGTGCGTGCCAAAGTGGCGCGGCAGAAAATCGAGCCGTTCTTCTTCCGGCACCAAGGTCGCCACGATGGACTGTTGTTCGTGATTGAATGGCTTCATGTCATTCCCTCCGTGTTGTCCCAGGCGACAGTGCCTGAGTGGAGGGTCTTCAGCACACCGCACGCGCAGCGGTCAGGGCCGTGCGAAGCACGCTCGCGAGCATGCGGAATCGCCGCAGCGCAGGCCTTGACCGTGAGAACGGTGTGATAGCCTCACGACACACAGGCACGTACACCCCCTCCCCTCCTGTCTGTCAGCGGTCTTTCTTCCTCACCGATGCGAGTGACGAGACCGGATTGAGGAGGCGTCTTCGCACGGTCCATCTGCGCGGCGCGGATGGACGATGCCAATCGAATACGGGTGCGGCACGGCACGTGTGCGGTGCCGTCCGAAGGTCTGTCTGTTTGGGGGTGATGCGTCAGCGAGATGCAGGGCGTGAGCCCCGCCGTCTGGCGGCATGAGCGGAAGCGAACCAGAAGCAGCGCGGTCGCCGGAGGCGAGACGCCACAATGCTCTGAGTTGGAACCACGTGAAGGGGCCGTGCCGCTCACGATCGCGGTGATCATGGACCAACGATGAAAGGACTGCGGCAGAAGGGTTCCTCGACGGTGATGCCGTGCGGCTTGGTGTTGAGCATGAACGACCACCAAGGATCATGTTGAGTGTTGATTGTCGTCACACACGCCCACCGTCAGCTCTCGGCCAAGTGCGGAAGTTCGGCACCGAGATCGCACTGCCATAAAGCGGCCTCAGCGCTGTTCGATGTGCGCATTGGGATTCTGCTTGGATCCCTCCTCTCCGCCATGGCCGGGTATCTCGTGCTTTGGCTGACCCTCCAAAAAGGCGGGGTACGAGAAGCTAATGACTGAAGAAGCGCGGGGCTTGGCAAAGACCGGTATGGACGGATGCTGGGGACGGTGGTTATCTTCATGACCAAGCAAGAAACCTTCTTATCCTTTTCTCATAATTACGAAGAACCGCGCTGGGTTTTGGCCAGGGACGATATGTAAGAGGTTCGAGGGCGTCAACGATCCGTTTCGCTTCCACAAGAGCTGCCGCTGCTGCCTCTTCGCGAGATCCAAAACTGCCGTACGAATACCCTTTGTGAAACCTCCATCCGGAGGAGCTGGTTTCAATAATGCGATACGCGCAACTCCACGTCTCATCACCATGCTTTTTAGGCGCTAACTTGATTGTACGATGCTTATAGTCTGGCATTACGGTTTCTTTCAGCTTTCAACAATTCTTAAAACAGGGGATGAATAAAAAACCATGGCAAAGGTTTTCCTATTGTCCTGTGTCAGGATTGCGCCTTCCGCCCTCTTAGCGTTCTAGCTACGTGTATCGTCTTGTGGCTGTAGACGGGAGCACTCTTCTTCGGTCAGAACGTCTTCATAGTGATCCGTTTCCTCGCTCGGAGACATAAGTGAGCCCTTATGGAACTTCGGTGGAAGATCGTATTCGGCCCGTAGCTCATTAAGGAATTGGGTAAATTCTTCGCTGTTCATCATACGCAGATCCCTCCCTATGCCAGCCATGGTCTTGATAGAGAAAGCATACCGCTTCTGACTTCTATGGCTATATTCCAAAGTAGGTGAAGCGCCCACTCTTCAGTAGGTGCCTGCGATGGACGCAGTGTGTGTGACCATATAAAGCGAAGGTCTCCACGCAAAGACCAGCTGCACGACAAGAACACAAGTGGATTCCCTCGTTACAAGTCTCTCACCGTGCTCACAATGTGGATCTGAGACTCTCGAACCAATAGGCGCACCAATGAATAAGCGAACCATTGTTCTCCCCCTTTCGAAGTACTTCCTTCGGATCTGGCTCACATCGCCATACCTGATACGGTTTACTGAGTCACGACGCGATCACCAAAGGGAGGGCTGCGATGAGCTGTACACGCTGTCAGGGATTGATGCTGGACGAGCACATGATTGATCTCGAAGGGGGCTATGGCGAGATGTGGAGTCGTTCCTTGCGTTGTTTCAATTGTGGCCATCGGGATGACGCCGTCCTGCGGCACCACCGTCAGGCCCATGCCAGGCCGATCGTCGTCAGCCACCAGGCTGTGCCGCAAGAGGCGGTTGAGGTGTCCTGGGAGGCGGAGTTCGTCGAACCGATGGCAGCCTAAACTGTGGGTGCGACCCAGAGTGGGAGCTCCAGAGCGAAAGGGACACGAGGACCATGGCATCGACCATCCTAGTCATTGAGGATCACGCATCGGTGCGCACGCTGCTGGCCCAGGTGCTGCAAGATGCCGGGTATCAAGTCTGCGAGGCTGCGACGGGCCGAGAGGGACTCGAACGGTTCCGCGAGCAGCCCGTGGATCTCGTCATTACGGATCTGGAGATGCCCGAGATGACGGGTTTGGAAGTGATCCTGGCATTGACCCGTGCGTTCTTGGATGTGAAGGTCATTGCGATGAGTGGACACTCCTCAGACGACCTCCAGAAGGCTAAACTCATGGGGGCTCGGCAGACCTTTGCGAAACCCCTGGATCTTCCTGCCTTACTCAACGCCGTTCAATACGAGTTGCAGCACTAGCGGAGACCTCAAGTCTGGTGGTGGAGACCGCAAACCGGCTCTGCCCGTGCCAGCTCATCACAGATGACAGAGTGACATGAAGGGGGTATGTATGAACAGTCGTACAGGTGCCATTGATCCGATGAAACTTCAGACCATACAGGCATGTCTCGAAACGCAATTCAGAGACGTGACGTTCGATCAGAAGATCAGACCGACATTTACCTTTCACCATGGCGACCACAAGCTGTCGTGGCTCCTGGTGATGCACGAGGAGTTCTTCGCCGATCAGATGTCTCGTGAGGAGTTGTGGCAATTCATCGACGCGAAAGTGATCAAGAAGATCCTTCAGAACCCCGGCAAGCGCATTCAGGTGTCGAAGTACTGGGACATCACCGTCGAAGAGAGAATTTTTCCGTAGGTTCTTGCAGCGGACTAGACGGGATCGCTGGCGTGGAGCCGGTGGCCATCATGCACATCTATCGCATTGACAGCGCGAAGTCTCGGACGCACTCGTGGTGTGTGACCGTGCAACGACGAGGCCGGATCTACCACCAGCACTTTGCGGACTTACTCTATGGCGGGAAGCGTAAGGCTCTCGATGCGGCGAAGCTCTACCGGGATAGTCTGGTTGTCAACCTGCGACCACTGACCCGGCTTGAAGTCTGCCGGATTAAGAAGAAGAATAATCGCTCTGGCGTGTCCGGAGTCACCAAGATTGATGTGTGGGAGCATAACCGAGGGCGGCGTTATCACCGGCGGTATTGGCTCGCGCAATGGCCGATCGGGAACGGCAAGGCACAAACGAAGAAGTTTTCTATCACGCGGTACGGTGAACAGGGGGCGCGTCAGCGGGCGTTACAGGCCAGACAAGAGGCCTTGAAGAGCCTTGCCAGGACCTAGCTTCGTTCACCCTTCGGCGGGTCTGTCGTCCTCTCGGCAATACCGATTGTGCTGAATGCTATACTTGGAGCATTCCTACAAAACACTCCAAACCTCGTCGCGTGGCCAAGCGCAAAGGTAAGGCCCTCAAAAATCTAGGCGGCTTCAAAGGGGTCAACAAGAAGCCCACGAAGCAGCCTCCCGATACCAGCCGTATCCCGTGGTTTCCACCCCTACCCAAGACTGGAACGGACGCCTAGCCACCGTACCACTCAGTGTTCTATTCGGTAGGCATCATCGAGCATAGTGCCGATGAGTCCATGCGGCTCGCCGACGATCAAGCTCGTATCCTCCTGCAAGAACACCCCTCGAATGAGCTGGGTTCTATACCTTGTGAACCAAGCAATGTCCCTCCTACAATACGCCACGTTCACCAGGGGGTCTTTCTATGCCCTTTGTCATCCGCCCCTACCGTCGCTTCCCCGTCAACATTCCAGTGACCTATGAGAATTGGTTCCGAGAGGGTGAGGGCATCGTCTGGAATCTTTCACCGACGGGCTGGCGTCTCTCCGGCAGTCTTCCGTTACAACGCGGGGATGTGTGTTCGCTGAATGTGATACTACCCACAAACAAGCGCGTCTCAGTTGTGGCTGGAATCGTGCGCTGGGTACGTGGACAAGACTACGGTATTGAAACGCTCGTGATGGACGGCAAAGCAGAGGCGCGACTCGGCACATACATTCAAGAGCGGATGAAGGAAGTATGAGCAGCGACCGGCCTAGACGGGAAAGCATGTCCATCGAAGAAGCGACGATCTCCAACATGTGGGAGATGGCGGCTCTGGTGGAGGTGTTGGAGCGGAAGGGGATCTGCACCAAACAAGACCTGTATGACACCATCGCCCAGCTACGCGAGAAGAACCCGCGTGCCCGTATCCCCGAGACCGTCTTCCCTTCGCCGTACCTCCTCTCCCACACTGAGGAGAAGGTGATCGACGACATCCTGGCCGTCTTGAACACGCACGGCATGGACTCTAAGTAGTCTCTAGAATTACTCGAACACGTCGGACGTATTGTTGAAATGGGTGCGAGAATGACACGAGGAACGATTCACTAAGCCATGTCAGAACCCTTCCGATGACGCCACGCGTCATCTTCCTCATTCTGCTTCTGCTCTTCAGTCGCGCTGAAGCCGTTGCGTTCACCAGTCCTGTGGTCGGCGTCATCGACGGCGACACCATTGACATCCTGCACAACGGCAAGGCGCAGCGGATCCGCCTCTATGGCATTGACTGCCCCGAGAAAGGCCAGCCGTTCGGCAAGGTCGCGAAGTGGGCCACGTCTGCCTTGGTCTTCGGGAGGACGGTGACGGTTCAGGGTCACGGCAAGGACAAGTATAAGCGTCTCGTGGCCGATGTCCTCCTGGCCGATGACACGAGTGTGAACCACAAACTGGTCAAAGACGGCTGGTGCTGGTGGTATCGCAAATACGCGCCGGATGACGCAGTCCTTGAGGCGTTAGAAACCGAGGCACGGGAAGCGAAGCGAGGGCTATGGATTGATCCTCGGCCTATACCGCCGTGGGAGTGGAGGAAGCGCAAGTAATCGGTCGAGGTACTGTTGGGGAAGATTCGGTGGTCAGGTGCAAAGGCGTAGGCTTAATCTGACAGATGCTGTAAGAGTTCACACAAACTGACCGGCAACTCTCGGCCACTTTGCGACAGTCGCTACGGCAATCTCCACGCCGGAAAGCAGCCGTTCATTAGAGATTGTGCTCGCTTCGCGCTACGCTTGGCTGGATTGGGTCTGAGTGGGCTGGGGGAGGGTCGGAGAACCGTTACCTAATACGCGTGTCGATGTCCACAAAACCTGTCCGCATGTCTTCCCGTACGTTCTCGAACTCATGTGACCAAGAACTTGACTCGCACCGTCCAGAAATCAGGAGATTGAAGGACAGGCCTAGTCGCAGGACAAGCGGTTTAGGAAAGCGTTGTCACCACCCTACTCCAGCTCACTCAGGTTCATTCAGGCCAAGTCTAGCCAAGAATTACTGAAAAGCGAACTTTGGCTGGAGTAGGCTGGAGTGAGTTGGAGTTGAGCACAAAATGAGCACAATCGACTTTCCGGGAAGGGCTTGATCAGTCGCGTGCACGTAGCTCGCGTACACCGCGGCCGATCTTGCGACGAATGAGTGTGCGCAGCGTCACTCCGTCTGCGTAGCCAACCTGAGCGGCAATCTGATCAACACTGGCCGTACTCGTTTGTAGCAGATGCACCGCGCGCTCGACGCGAAGATCCTGAAAGTAAGCAAGCGGGGACTTGCCCAGCACGGATTGCAGGCGACGCGCCAGGGTGCGTTCACTTGTCACGGCTGCGTGAGCCGCTTCACTGAGCGAGAAACCATCAGCGAGCTGTCGCCGTGCCCATCGCTCGAACCGTTCGACGAGCGGGTCTGAGTGCGCAAGGTGGTCGGGAATCATGAAAGCCGCCTGCGAGGGCCGTGGGTCAACCAGCAGGTAGCGAGCGGTCAGCGCCGCCAGCGCGGGACTGCGGCGACGCACCAGCCATAATGCCAGATCGAGGTGTGCCAGCGCGGCGCCGCCGGTGACGAACCGAGAGGAACTCACGATCATTCGCGAGTCGTCTAGGATGACCTGCGGGTACCGTTCACGAAAGAACGGGGCGAGCCACCAGGATGTCGTCGCACGATGGCCATTGAGCAGCGACGTGCCGGCAAGGACAAATGTTCCCGTGCACGCGGCACCCACCAGCGCGTCGCTGCCAGACCAGCGACGCAGGAGCGCTTGCGCCTCCGTGATGTCTCGCCGCTCCAGCGCGATTCGTAAGGTGTCCGGCATCTTCGCCCCGAGCGCCGGCACGAGCGCGACATCCGGGCGCGCAAGTCGTGCCGCCGACCGTACAGGCACAGACAGCCCGTGACTGGTGTATACGCGGGAACGGACACCCACGACCGTCACATCGAAACGTGCCGAAGGTGTTCCAGCGGATTCCGCCAAATCGTTCGCCGTTCCGAAAGTGTCGAGCAGCGTAGTTAGGCCGGTGTCGAAGACTTCATTCAGAGCAAGTACGTAAATTCGCATGGCGAGAACTGTATCATAATTGTCACTTCTGCCACTAGTACGGATTAGCCCTTATCGCTAGAATTTCACTCACGTTGTTTAACCTCAGATAGGAGAGGCTACCATGGTACGAGTTGCTCTGTTCGTGCGATTGAAAGCCAAGCCAGGAAAAGAAGCGGATGTCGCGCGCTTTCTCGAAAGCGGGCTCGCCCTGGCGAATCAGGAGACCACGACGCCGATCTGGTTTGCCCTGCGATTGGGACCGGCGACGTTTGGCATCTTCGATGCCTTTGCTGATGATGCAGGCCGCAAGGCACATTTGGCTGGCCCAATCGCGGCAGCACTGATGGCCAAGGCGTCCGAGTTGCTTGCCGAACCGCCACAGATCGAGCAAGTCGACGTGCTCGGCGCGAAGATCCCGCACTGAGGTCTGGCAAGAGGGGAGTTCAGTGCGGTCGGTGTGAGGTGCTCGCCGATTTGCCATGAGCGGCAACCAGCGGTAGACAAGACTGGCTGTCTGGAAACCGGTCAAAAACGTTGTGAAGAACGAGACGCCATTCTATGGATATAGTTGAAGATAAATAGCAGCTATCAAAGGGGTCTAAAAGAACTGTTTTTGAATAGCACAGTCTCAAGAATTTAAGAGAGGCACGACACGTTTGGGCTGATCACGTCAGCCTCACGGCCAATAGGTCCGGTGTGATTATGCGGTGGGAATCGTTCCGCCATCAATCGTGTAGTCGGTTCCGTGAATAGAGGCGGCCCGATTGGACGCGAGGAAGGCTACCAGCTCTGCCACCTCTTCCGGACTACCTGGCCTTCCGACAGGGATGCCACCGATCATATCCATAATCTGTTGGCGTGCGGCGCGTTCGTCCACTCCGTTGCTCTTCGCGAGTTGCACAATCATCCCGTGCGCTCCGGAGGTCTCAATGAAGCCCGGCGAGATCACATTCACCCGTACTCCCTTTGGCCCGACTTCGTTCGCAAGGCCCTTACTGTAAGTGGTCAGGGCCGCTTTCGCTGCGGCGTACGCCAGCGTCGAGTCGTACAACGGCAGACGATGTTGTATAGAGGCGATATGAAGGATGACACCGGAGCGGCGGTCCAGCATGCCTGGCAGCAGACTCCTGTCAAACCTCACGGCGGCCATAAGATTAACGTTCAGTGCTTTCTGCCATTCCTCGTCCGTGAGCACTTGGAAGCCACCATTGGGAGCGCTGGAGCCACCCACGCAGTTCACCAGGATGTCGATGCCACCCCAGCTCTGAAGAACCTTATCCACGACCTCTTGCACACCATGTGCGGTACCAATGTCCGTCTGGATAAACAGCGCTGGCTGCTGGCCTTCGGGAAGAGGTGACCGAGCGGTGGTCGCGACAGAAGCGCCGCCTAGCATCAGCCTGCGGACCATGGCCTCTCCCATGCCTTTGGTTCCACCGGTCACCAGAACCCGTTTCCCCTTGAATTCGTTCCCATCAACGGAAAAGGGGTAGTCTGCTGCCATCATCCAATTTCCAGTGTGGTGATTTTGTCGTTTGCGAGCGTAAACGTGTAGTCGAGATCGATCGGGCTTCCAGGGAAGTCACCCGTCAACCGGGCGCGGAGTTTCACAGTCTCTTCGCCCACCAAAGCGTCGAGCGGCTTCATCACATATTTGTATTTCGTTTGAGTCTTCTGCATCCAGGATCGTATGGAACCGAGCCCGCGATAGTCGCGGTCCTCGTCATGCACCAGGGCATTGTCCGCAAAGCACAGGGCCAGCATGTCCGCATCCATTGCATCGACCGCGGCGAGATAGTTGGGACTGGTTTGGGAAGTGTCAGCGACATCGCGTTCTCCGATTATACAGGTTACACAAGAGAGTAATTCAATTCCGTTTGTTTTTGGACCAGCATCAGCATAAGTCAAATTCCTTGAGAAATCGACCAACTTTGGGCTGGCATTTTAGATGGGGATTTTGACAAGGGGGTATTTGGGATTTTCGGGAAGTTTACACCCTGTGGGATCCCGATGGTGCCGTCATTCGATTGAACCACCTGATAGCCGTCGGTCGTGGACTTCGGCTAAGGGTCGAGGCTGTGTGAAAACGGGAAAGGAATTGGCGTCAAAGAAAATCGACCTCTCAGAATGACCTGTATTCGATTATTTCAAGCTGGGTAATGGTCTGAGGACCCCTGAAATCATGCAAAATCGAACTGCCTACGAGTTTTCACACAGTCTCGGCCGAGAACTGCCATTGGCCAATTCCGGTCAGTGGAGCTGACCAACTGCTCGTGCTGAAGCGGCCGCTGGTGGATCCTGTTAGGCTAATCGCATGAAGGTGGGGTCGATACATGCCCTCCCCTGTCGATTTCCCTTATATCGGCCTGACAGAACGCATATTACTCAGAAGTCAGCAACTTAGACAACACAAGTAGCGCTCTAACACGCATGGATACTAGATATGCTGTCATTCTAATTACTGAGTTCTGAGTAATGGTATAGGGCCAGACCATACGCAACGCTACGACGGAAACGAGTGTCAACCGACTTGTGCAGGTTCTTCAGCAACACTCTCAGTGACGACCTTCACTCCCTCCCCTTTCGTCTTGACGACTGGCTTGACTTGCAATCTCGTTAACACTTCCTGTGCAAGCATGAGGTAATCGCGACTGGCTGAGCACTTGCGATCAAATTGCAACACAGTATCTCGCTGCAACTCGGCCTTTTGCGCGGAGGTCGACATGGAAATCGTGGTCTCGAGAAAATCGCCTTTAAAGCGATCTTTCACCATCTGAAAGACCGCCTGACACACGTTCCGCCGCGCGTCGTGTTTCGTGAGTAACACCCCGAGGATGGCCAGGTCAGCCTGGACACTCCCTTGCACCGTCGAAATAATGTTCAGTAGGTCATCAAGACCGTCAAACGAAAAGCCCGATCCGCTTTCCATGGGCACAATCACATGGTCACTCGCCGACAGTGCATTCATCGTGATCAACGAGAGCGACGGCGGGGTGTCAAAAATCACAAAATCAAAGGGAAGATCCTTCCGAACCTTATTTTTCAACACCCCAATCGGAATGGGATACACCGCCGGATCCCGTAAGCGGTTTTCCACCGACGCTAAGCGAATATTTCCCCGCACCAACGACACATTAGGGAGTTTCGTTGCGGTCATGCACTCTTCGACCTTCATATCCGGATTCAACAACAGTTCCGTGACGCCGGGGTTCGCCTCTGGAGCCATCTGTAACAGCTTGGTTGCATTGGCCTGAGGGTCACAATCTAAAAAGAGGACTTTGTAATTCGATCGCCGCAAGGCATCGGATAGATTGATCGCGGTGGATGTTTTTCCACACCCACCCTTCTGATTTGCAATACTGATTCGAATCGCCATAGAGCACCTTCCTTTTCGCCCATCACGTTGGCTTATATCGACTTTATGCGTTGGTCCTGTCGCATATGATCGCGGATGAGTTCCTGCAGCCTCCGCTCCCGTTTCGCGTCTCGCACGATGGCAAGTTCGGTCTCGGCTGCTGCCTCATCTGCCGTCCTCCGCAACTGTGTCTGCACCTCCTCTGACAACCCTAACAAATAGACTTCAGCGCGCTGAGCTTCAAGTCGGTCACGCGCGCCCTTCAAGGCCGCCGCTTCGTCCTCTAACCGTCGCGCTTCGTCTTCGACGAGACGCACGCGTCGACTTTTCCAGCCAGGGGGAGGATTCACTTCCATTTTCTTTAAGCACGCAAAGAGAAAGGCCAGTGCATCCGCAATGGGTTTGCTGGTCGTCTTCTTCTGCTCGATCACCCCTGCGACCTTATCGAAAAAATCTTGCGCATATTCTATCGATGGCATCACACGGAGAAAGGGCTCGACAGAACGAGGCTCAAGTCCGGTGAACCATTCTGACAGAATAAGGTTCTGCACACCCCAGTCTTGTAGTAGTTCAGAATTAGAGAAAGAAGAATAACTACTACGGGCTGTATTCTGAGAGAGATTCTGGGAGTCGCTCGGAGAGTGTCCATGAGTGATATGACGAGGTTTCGGTCCTTTTTTCTTAGCCGTCGGTAATGGAGCAAGTAGTGCGGGGAAGGCAGTACCGAAGAGATAAATCGAGCCCCCATTGGCATATTGGAGGAGTGCCTTTCGCACAATGAGTCCGGCGTTCATGAGTTGGAGAAGGGAGCGCCGCACTGCGTCCTCTGTACGATCGACGAGCGCACCAATCTCTGCATACGAGACGGGACGAGTCTGGTTCGGTGTGGAGTGGTCGCGACAGCTATGGAGTGCCCAGGCAAAGCGGACCCAATGTGATGGCGGTCTGAGAAGAGAAATGGGGACATCGGGAGGGGCCGGCGTGTGTAGAGGAGGTATCTCAGGAGTCGTGAGGAGCTGATGGGTGGCCTGACTGCTCAGAGGGGAGTCAGTACCACTGACAGAGGCTCTGACAGTGTGACTCTCAGAGTGTACTGGCTGTATTGGTATGCTGTCAGTATGACGAGTGACACTGTCAGAATATTCTGGGAGTGCGCCACCCTCCCCGTCTGATTTACGCAATGAGGAGGACGATCGTGTGTCTCTTTTCGTTTCTTCGGTAGTACTGGTGCGTTGGGGAGCGGACGGAATCGACAAAGGGACCGTGGTCACCTGCGAGGAAGGAGGGACAGAAGATGGAACGGGCAATGTACGCTCGGAAGAAACTGAGGTGGCAGGAGTTGAAAGACCGAGCAATTCGAGGGGATCGACTCGAGATTGAGAGGCAGCAAGTTCTTCAAGGCGTTTACCGACAACGCCTTTGAGGAAACTCTTCTCTTTACTCTCAGTGCCGCGCACTTTCTCCATATGTAGAGCGTGCTCCGACGTTGTTGTGAACTGGACAAGAACCGAGGCGATCTCGTAGCCGGGTGGTAAGAGATCGCTTGTAGCCGTGCAAAGAGTGAACTACAATTTTGTCACGATACAAAAATGGGATGATCGTGTCAACATATATATGGAAATAGTCATCGTGCCGTTGGATGCTAGTATAGGTTGATATAATATAAGCCACCAATAAGAGACGCTTTTCTATTCGTACATAGGAGTAGTGGTTTCATGGTTGTATGATGTTCTTACCTAGGGGCAGAGAGTCCTGGTGAGAGAAACATGAGAAGGTAGTTAGGGATGAGTTCATGAAAAATAGATGATATGTAGGAACCTATTGGCCTATCGAGATATGGGTTCCATGAAATGAAGCCCGCACATATAACTCTATACTGACAGAAAGCCTATTCTGATAGTCATAATGGGGCATGGTGTTAGCATGATTGGCTCTGCTCTCTGTAGGTGTTCAGATGAAATTGGAACGCAATGTTTTACACTGTCAGTATAAGAATGCTGTCAGAATAAGATCTCGGCACTGCACGGCCAATTATGTCGCCATAGTCCAATAAGGCGTCGCTTTTTACTATCAGAATATCAATACAGTAAGTATAGTAATACTGACAGAGTAATACAGTCATTATCAAAAACAATTGTGCAGCTTCACGATTGATTGTTCATTTACTATACGTATAGATATTCTGTCAGAGTAGTATGCGTAAAACAATGTTATATATAAATTAAATCTATACTGTAAGAATAGTGCTACAGACAGAATATAAATACGATGAGAATAGAAAGACAGTCAGAATACCAACACTGCGAGAATAAGAACACTGTCAGAATAGCTGATCGACAACTCGGGGCTAAGTGAGAGGGTCATTTTGCTGATGTTCGAGAGACATTCTGAAGTCCGGGCACCTCCATAATCATAATAAGCATCACGTATTCTGACAGAATAGACGCACTGAGAGTGACCAATCGGTTAGATTCGAAGACTTCGGATAGCGGAGTGCCGCAGGGGTACCTCGTCGGGTATGAATGTATCGTTATCTCGGTGAAGGCAGGTCGTACCAGTCTGGATGCTTCGCCATGAGCCGATGCTTATACGGAAAACGGTGGAGGAAGCGGTAGGAGAGAATCTTGGTCACGAGCTCCTGGCTGGGGAGCAAGCCGTCGGCGCGTAGGTTCAGGTGAATCTCAGCCACGATACCATCCCGCTCGCTCGCAGACAGCAGTGGGCCCAGGCGTTTGAGTTCCGCAAAATCCTCCTGATCCAACTCATCATAACGACTCATCACGTCTTTCAGATTCTCCCGCTTCTCCAACTTGGGCAGCCAGTGCACAAGGTAGATCGGTGCGACTCGTTGCCGGGACGGTTGGCTCATCGTCACCAGTCCTCTGGTACCCAGGGCCTTCAGATGTTTCTGCACCGTCATCCACGCCAGCTTGGTGTCGGCCACGAGTCGATCGATGGAAATCTGCACGGCAGGTTCGCCCTGGCCGTGCGTCTTCTTGAGCAGATGAAGGTACAGCAGCTGCGCGGTGGGGGAGAGGACGAGGAACCGAGCGTCCTCCATGGTCAAGTGTAACTGGTCGAGATAGGCGAGTCGCCAGTCCGTGGACAAGGTGGCGCGGCCTTCGAGCGACCACTCGGGAGGGAGAAAATCGGCGACTTCGGCTTCTTCATCAAATGGTTGGGAGCTTGAAGAAACGATTGGATTTTCCATACTGAATTAGAGGTCTACTCTTAGAGGGATAGAGAGTCAACAGAAAATGAGGATGGGGCATCATTAGCATCCGGGATGG
>CABVRZ010000063.1 GCA_902500775.1 uncultured Nitrospira sp. | reverse complement strand
GAACCGGCATACCAAGGCTATTTAGCGTCTTCATTTTGGTGTAGATCTCTGTGGCAAGCTCTTTGGATCCCAATGGGCCAAATCTCCTGTATTTCCCGCCGATCATACACCGGACGTACCACATTGTTACCCCGTTACTCCAGGTACGCGAATAGAGACCTCGGTCTTTTTTTGATTTTCCGCTCATCAGTTGCTCATAAGGGGCATAGTGAGGTCGAACGGGATTGTATCATACGAGAAGTAAATAATGCCTCGAAGTTCATTATGGAAGCAATTTGGATAAAAAGTTGGGTGATAGTGTCTACATCTTTATTTTCGATCCAATCATGCGTTGCAAATCGCTGCTTTACAATGCCAAATTCTATAATCAGCCTTCTAAGCTGAGGGTCACATGTGCTTGCGGATTCTCGGAATACAATTAGGGTCAGATCTTGTATCGTGCTTGACACAGAACCAGGCATAGCTGTCCTGGATCGCCCAACCCACCTCACCAAGTTGTGCTGTGCATTGAATGGACCAGCCGCCAGGTCCATATCGCACGTACCCCCCAATCTACCAATTGCGCCGCGCACTGGCCAACAGAGAAGGCAGGTGTTCCCCTATAGCCTGTTAGATCTCGAAGGCGGTGCGAGGGACCCCGCTTTGCCGAATGATTGATTGGAGCGTTCCGATTCGAATCTCAGCGTGATCGGGAATTGGAACGGTGACGGTGCCACAGTCTGTTCGCCGTTGCATCATGATGTGGCTCCCGCGTTGACGGACGATCTAACAATCGTGTGTTGTTCAAGGATGCGGCAGACGTCTTGTCCAGAAAGGACGCGGAGTTTACCCATGGGCCGCTTCGAAGCAGGTGATAAACACCTGGGTATGGAGGCGGCGTTCGACTTCGGCAGGATCGGCACATTCGAGAAAGAGTTCGACCGCTTCCTTCAGGTTAGCTGTGGCTGATTCGACGGTCTCCCCTTGACTGGCTACATCAAGTTCCGGGCAGAGCGCGACATAACTCGCACCTTTCTTTTCGACGATCGCCGTATAGCTTCTTGTTCCCATTGCTCATTCCCTCACTCGAATCGAATACAAGACCTGCGATAGTGCTCATTCTAGTCAATCCCTCCTTGAATGCCTAGCGGGGCTGAAACATAGCGATACACGATGTGCACTACACTTGGGGCATCGAGAGCAGGAAGATAAGACGGGGATATTCTGAATTTTTAAGCAGGTCAAGACTTCGCTTCTCACCGCCTCGCACTTGCCTAGAGTCTCGTGGCCAGGTCCGCTTTGATCATCTCCGGCTTCTCACTCGGCGCATAGCGTTTCAGGACCGTGCCGTCGGGACCAACGAAGAGACAATAAGGGTCAGGTCTTGTATCTTGCTTCGTGATCGTCAGTGCGAGTCGCACAATAGTTCATAATGCAAGGAACAAGACCTGACCCTATCTTCTCGACTCTCTATTCTCTCCTTGACCAAACTCGCCGACCGGCAGCCCGCACTCGAAGCCCTCACCCACCACCATTGAGTCTCATCTCACTCGACGAGGTTGAATTCATAACCGGAGCCCGTGAGAGCCGCCAACAATGTCGTGGAGTGATCGCGCCCCCGCGTTTCCATGGTGACGTCGATCGCAGCTTCACGCGGCCCCACTCCATAGTGCGCGCGGTTATAGGATGTTTCCACAATGTTCGCCCCTTCTTTCGCGATCACCGATGCCAGCCGTTCCAATGCCCCAGGCTGATCCGTCAGGCGCACACGGAGACGCAATCGTCTTCCGTCTCGTACCATGCCCTGCTCAATAATTCTCGACAGCAGGTTCACGTCGAGATTGCCACCGGACACCAAAACCGCAATGTTCTTGTCGCGGTGGCCGGTTCGAGCCCGCAACACCGCCGCGAGCGCAATGGCGCCGGCCCCTTCCGCCAGCGTCTTCTCATTCTCCAGCAACATGAGAATGGCCGCGGCGATATCGTCTTCCTCCACTGTGACAATCCGATCGACATAAGCCTGGACCAATGGCAAGGTGCGCGCGCCGGCCCGCCGAACGGCAATGCCATCCGCCAGCGTCGACTGCGCGGCCAGCTCGACCGGACTGCGCTGCTCCAGCGCCGCCTTCATCGACGGCAATCGCGCGGTTTGCACGCCCACGATCTCGACCTGGGGGTTCCGGCCTTTCACAGCACAGCCGACCCCACCGATCAACCCGCCGCCGCCCACCGGAACCACAATGACATCCAAGCTCGGGTTCTGCGCGAGCAATTCCAAGCCCAGCGTGCCTTGTCCGGCAATGACCTCGTCGTCGTCGAAAGGATGGATGAAGGTGGCCTTTTTCTCAATGCTCCGTTCAACCGCCGCCGCGCAGGTCTCATCGTAATTGTCGCCGTGGAGCACGATCTCCGCGCCATAGCCGCGCGTCGCGATAAGCTTGATCAGCGGAGCCGAGCGAGGCATCCAGATTTGGGCCGGGATCCCGCGATGCACGGCATGATAGGCCACCCCCTGGCCATGATTGCCCGCCGAGGCCGCGATCACGCCCTGCCGACGTTCGCTCTCGGTCATCGTGAGGATGCGATTCAACGCGCCGCGCTCCTTGAACGACCCGGTCATCTGCAAGTTTTCAAGTTTGAGAAAGATCGCATTGCCCGTGAGCCGGGACAATGTCTTGGAATGCACTAGTGGAGATTCGTAGATGGACGGCCTGATACGATCGGCCGCCCGTTCGATCTGTGCAAGATTCAGCATGCCTACCCCCTCCAACTCAACGACTCTCGTTTCTGCGTTCACTCCGTGAAAATAAAAAACCCCTGGCGGATTCGGTTCCGCCAGGGGCCTTCTTGCTTGTGTCGATAACGCGCGACGGGCAATCAGGATTAGGCGGAGCGGGCGATGCTCATCGCCGCCGCCATGTTAATCCCGATAGCATTCAGCTTCTTTGATGTCATGTGACCGGGGATACTCCTCGATACTCCGACCTGTCAGCCTTGTACCACGCACGCAGCCTCGGGATCAATCAATGTCCGATATGCACCCAGCCGACACTGAATCATCCTGCCTTCAAGCGAGCCGCCATCATAACGCTGTGCATCCCCCGTTTATGCGGCAGAATGCCGCTCACGACCGTCACGCAACCAATCGACAACCAGCGGAAGAGATAAACAGGGTCCGGTCTTGAATCCTGCTGCGAGACCATCTGCCAAATCAGCAATAGTCCATGATGCAAGAAACAAGACCTGACCATACTAAGGGTCACCCCATAAGGTTATTCGATACAGGTACGAGTTGGGTGAGAAGACTGTGCAGGCCGGATGCCCGATGCTGGTCACAGTCTCTGCGCCGACAAGCTTGGCAATCGACCGTGCGACCGAGGCAGGATTAACACTCGTCACATTAGCACGACCGGACTGAGCGATGATGGTGTGCGATGCTCTGGAGAATATTGCCTGACACGTCTCGCTCGTCACGTACCACAACCAAACGAGTCATTGCCGCCACATTTTCCTGTTTTTTTTAGCCGTGGGAGCCTGATCTTGAATCGCGCATAGCTCTGGAGTAGCTAGAGCTTCAAGGCACTCATGATCGTACAAGCCGGTCATCCATCTGGGCGGACGACAGCTCACTCGCCTGGACATTGGCACGCACGGCCCGAAACATGCCAAAGCGACAGAGCCCTGCCCCAAATGCCACACGCATGAGCAGAATCGTGGGCACCTCTCGCAATGATTTAATCAACCCACTCACGCCAAACCGAACAAGCCCTGCGGGACGGATGACGCCCTGCCAGATCGAATCGAGCCAGGAGGGTAAGGTTTCAGCCGTCCAATCCGCGGTCGTGACGTGACCCGCTACCAGTCCCGTGGCCTCCAGTCGTTCTGAAAACCCTTCAATGCTGGAAAAGGCCGGATGAGACCACTGATTCAGCAGTTGCCGCATCACCGGCTTTTCCCACACATTGAGCGGCACCTGGCGATCGTCCCGCTGATTCCAATCGGCCACAACGAGAATTCCCCCTGGTTTCAGCACACGCATGAGCTCCCGAGCGAATTGTGCCTTATCCGGCATGTGCGGTCCTGCCTCCACCGACCAGACCACATCAAAACTGGCATCGGGGAACGACAGAGCCAGCGCATCATCGACCTGAAAACGGGCAGTTACCTCTGGAGGGGTCAGTGCTTGCGCACGTCCGACTTGCTGAGGACTGATGGTGATTCCAGTGACGACAAAGCCATACTCCCGCGCCAGCATGCGACTGCTACCGCCGATGCCACAGCCCACATCTAACACCGTCGTCCCGGAAGGCAGTGTGTCTAACCCGCCCCAACACACCATTTCATGCACAAAGTCTGACTTGGCTCTGAGAAAATCTTTTTCCCGGGGTGGAGAGCCATAATGTCCCAGATGAATATGTTCGCCCCAGTAGAACTCAAGAATGCCGTCATTCGTCCAGTCATCATAAGAATTAGCGACAGAATCAGCAGACTGATAGGTGCGGGGAGATAACAAGTAGAGCACGACTCCGATCAACAGCAAGCCTATAAGAAGAACGATCGCCCATATGAGAATGTTCATGATATCGGCTGTCTGAATGAACGTGATAGCTGTGGCCTGTATGAACAAGACAACGAAGATGACACGCGTAACCTGGGGAATACCCCACGCTTTTGCTATTGAGGAGCCAACAGAAGCGAGAAGTGCCGTAGAGTAATCTCAGAAATGCTACGAGGTCAAGACGAAGGCGCAAAATCCAGGACCGCCTAGCAGGCTGTTGACACAGTCCGCCAGCGGCGTGCTCGCCTCGCCAGAGGTTCACCGTACGGCCAGGGCAAACGCCTGTTCACACAGGCGATGGGTGGGGCGGGTGAAAAAAGTGTACGATTCGCCTTTTCGTTCGCTGCGGCCTTGCTGGACAGCCTTTCTGAACCGCCTGGGGAGGCACGCTGATGGCCTCCGTGATCTCAGCCACGACGCCCTTTCCGAGGTCGTCACAGAGGTTGTCAACACACTGCTCGATACCAAACGCTTGGAAGTCGACATGGACAACCCCAACCGGCAGACCGTCATCGATAAGAGTCGGGCTCTTGCCCATGAACTCGGCATCGCAGGCACACCAGGCTTTATCGTGGGTAATGAATTGGTACCAGGGTGGCTGGACCTAAAAGGACTGAAAGAGGTAACTGCCAGAACAAGACCAGAAAAATGAGAAGCTCTTCGGTTGTGTGGATATGAAATTGTTGCGTCATAAGAATTTCACAATTCATCGTGCATGAGAAAAATCTCGATCGTTATTCACGGCGCAATTAAAATCGCGAGTATGTTTTGCGTGCTTCACCTGGTGCCAGGCCACAGCGCCGAAACTATGCAGTACGTAGTGTGCCTGTAGAAAACTTGACTTTGGTATGATGAAATAATAGAATCCAAAAAAATCATTCCAAAAGGAAAACTAGGGTTCCGGCTTCCTTCCAGATAGCAGTGAGAGACAAGGAAGTGTCTGGTCCAAGAGTTTTCGGTCTCGCATAACGAGACTCCACGGAGGGATAAAAGCCCGGGAGATCATGTACGGAGGTACATGGCCTTTTGGGGGCTACATCTTTTCCGAACGGAGATGTCGTTATGCGGTGTTGTTTTTACCCCGTAATTCTCCCCCTACTCGATCCGTCTACCCTGCTGCGACGTCAGGAAGGACGATCATGCTGAACAACGATCGTCCAGATGCAGATCTTTCGGACGCCGCCACAAGTCCTCCAAAAACTTTGCAGCGCCATCTAAGTCTCTGGAACAGCCTCACGCTGGGCTTTGCCATGGTCTCGCCGGTCGTGGGGCTCTACGCCATCATGGGCGTGCAGACAGTCGTCACAGGCGGTGGATGGTTTGTTGCCCTGGTCCTCTGTTTTATGATGCAACTCCTCGTGGCAACGGTCTATGCCGAGCTGTCGTCGCAGTTCCCCATCGCCGGGGGAGCCTACCAATGGGCTCATCGCCTCGGCGGGCCTATCACAGGGCAGTTCGCCGGTATCATCTACATCAGCTCGACGATCGCCATGCTGACGACCACGGCCTATACCGGGGGAATCTGGCTGGCGATCTTCTTCGGCTCCGGGACGGACAGCGGCCTCACCCTGGTGTTGTGGGGCGTCGTCTTTCTCTGTCTCTGTTTGTTGCTCAATTTGGCTCCCGTCAAAGTCTTCAAGATGACGCTCTCGATGGGCGTCTATGCGGAAATGGTCGGATCAGTCGGGGTCGCGATCCTCCTTGTGCTCTTCTTTCGACACCATGATGTGTCTGAATTGTTCCAGCACCTCGGCACGGGGACTGCACCCAGTGCAACTGCGGCATTTCTTGCGGCTCTGGCTATTGCCGGGTGGGCTTTTATCGGCTTCGATGCTGTATCCACGATCGCAGAAGAAACCTTGAATCCCACGCGTGTCGTGCCACGCGCAATTCTTTTGTCGCTCTGCATGGTCGGCAGCGTGGTGATGTTCAATTCTGCGGCGCTCACGATGAGTTTCGATCGCACGACGCTGGAACAAACGAGCGCTTCTTCCGATCCTATCACGCCTGTCATCGCGGCCAGTTTCGGCGAGTGGGCCGAGAAGCCGTTCTTGGCGATCGTCATGCTCTCGTTTCTGGCCTGCGGGGCCTCTGTCGTCAACTACGTGTCGCGGATTATTTATTCGATGGCACGGGAAGGCACGTTACCCAGCGTGCTCCGTCAGGTCACTGCAACGGGAACCCCCCGACCGGCCATTCTGTTTACGGTCCTGGCCGCATCAGCCGGGCTCGTGCTTGGGTTGAACGATCAGGCCGTGGCTACGATCATCGCCTTCGGCACGGGCGGGTTGTACGCCATGTTCACGATGACGACGGGAGTCGGGCTCTTTACTCGGCTCACAGGACGATGGAATCCGGGGTTAGGAGAACTCAAGTTGGGACGGTGGGGGCTTCTGATCAATCTTGTCGCATTCGTCTGGTCGGTGTTCGAATTTATCAATATCGCCTGGCCGCGGTCCTATGCCGTGTCACCCAACGCGCCCTGGTGGCAGCTCTGGGCCGTGCCGCTAGTTCTGGGGACCATTTTGGGACTGACCGCGCTGCGTGTGTTCTTTGCAAAACCAAGACGGAGTACGCTGTGATGTGTCTGTGGAAGTTTGGACGAACTAAAAAATGAGGAAGCAGTCGAGTGCCTTACGTGTCGTGTCTCGAAAGAGGTGTTTGAACGGGTCCTATATTTATCTAGCTTCAGAAAGGAGTTCCTGATGGCAAAGAAAAAATATCAAGGCAAGGTGCCGTTGCATGACAAGTACGGTCCGGAGGCAAAGTTCGCCGTCGAAGCCGAAGCGTTGTTGCCGACCACAAAATATGAAGAAGAAGTTGCGCGTGGACTTGAATTGGGCTTGCAAGGCGCCGATTCGATCGTTGATCGCCGGATCCCGACGTTCAGCCGTGGAGAACTGCCGCACTTTGCCGGTATCAATACCTTTATCAAGGCGCCGTATGTCGAAGACGTCCGCAAGTGCGGCCAATACGATGTGGCCATTCTCGGCGCGCCGTTCGACGGCGGAACCACCTATCGGGCCGGTACCAGGTTCGGGCCTCAAGGCATCCGCAAGATCTCGGCACTGTATGGCACCTACAGCTTCGAGCTTGGCGTGGATCTACGAGAATCCATCTCCATCTGTGATGTCGGTGATGTCTTTACGATTCCCGGCAATATCGAAAAGACCTTCGATCAGGTCAGCAAGGGCGTGGGCCATGTCTATGCCAGCGGCGCGTTTCCCGTCGTGCTCGGCGGAGACCATTCTTTGGGTTTTGCGACCGTGCGGGGCGTAGCGCAGAATATGGGCGGCAAGAAGCTCGGCATCCTCCACTTCGATCGGCATGTGGACACACAGGAGACCGACCTCGATGAGCGCATGCATACCACGCCTTGGTTTCACGCAACGAATATTCCCAACGTACCGGCCAAGAATCTGGTCCAGATCGGCATCGGCGGCTGGCAAGCGCCTAGACCAGGCGTAAAGGTCGGTCGTGAACGCCAAACCACGATCATGACCGTGACCGACTGCGTGGAAATGGGGATTGAGAACGCCGCGAAGCAGGCGCTCGAAGTGGCGTTTGATGGAGTGGATGCGGTGTGGTTGAGCTTTGATGTCGATTGCTTGGACGCGGCCTTTGTGCCGGGCACCGGCTGGCCGGAGCCGGGTGGATTTCTGCCGCGTGAAGTCCTGAAGTTTCTTCAGATCATCGCGGACACGAAGCCGCTGGCCGGCATGGAAATCGTCGAATGCTCGCCCCCCTACGACGCAGCGGAGATTACCAGCCTCATGGCTACGCGCGTCATCTGCGACGTGCTGGCCTGCCAGGTGCGTTCCGGCAATTTGGTTAACCGAAAGAAGCGGTGAGAGAAACTGCGGGGCTTGCTTCGCGCAAGCCCCGCAGACATCTTTCAGCGAGTAGCTTCGGCTTGGATAGTGATGAAAAACTCTTGTCGCACTACGGGGCATGGGCGTGGTTATAAAACATGCCAGACCCCTTTAATTACGTTTGATTTGTAAGATGGTTGCTGGTCTTTACATTTGCGTACTCACGCATGAAGTCTCGCCCGATCTCAATCTTGTTTAGAATGAGCGTCGTGCATACGATTCCATTCAATAGATCTCGCTGAGTGACTGTTAATATGATTGAGGTCGTCCAATGAGAGCGATACGGTTGCATCAGGCTGGTGGGCCTGAAGCGCTTCTGTGCGAGGATGCGCCGAAGCCCATTCCGACGGACACTCAGGTGCGCGTTCGGGTCCATGCGACGGCGATCACACCCACAGAATTTGCCTGGTATCCCACCTTCCATACGCATGAGGGTGCCAGTCGACCGTTTCCCATTATTCTTGGCCATGAATTCTCCGGTGTCGTTGACGCAATCGGTAAGGATTGTGTGGACGTTCAGGTTGGGAAGTCTGTGTATGGCTTGAGCGATTGGTTTATCGACGGTGCCCAGGCGGACTATTGTCTGACGATTCCTGCCAATATCGCACCGAAGCCTGCCTCGCTGGATCATGTGCAGTCCGCTGTCGTCCCGATCTCGGCCCTCACCGCTTGGCAGGCCCTCATCGATCGGGCACAGCTTTCGCCAGGACAACGAGTGCTCATCCATGGCGCAGCCGGTGGGGTCGGCAGCTTCGCTGTGCAGCTGGCCCGGTATAAGAAGGCACAGGTGATCGCGACCGCCTCCAAGGCAAATGCCGACTTTGTCTTGGCCCTCGGGGCCGATGAAGTCATTGATTACCGGACGACACCGTTCGAAACCATTGTCCGAGACATAGACGTGGTGCTTGACACGGTCGGAGGAGAGACGAGAAATCGCTCGTGGGGAACGCTGCGAAAGACCGGCAAGCTCGTGACTATTGCGGCTGATGCCGAACAGATGACTGAGCCGCGAGTACGAGGTGCCTTCTTCATCGTTGAACCCAATAGAACCCAGTTGACCGAGATTGCGCGTCTGATCGATGCCGGCGTCCTCAAGCCGATTGTCGGCACCGCCTTCCCCATGGAGAATTTTCGAAAGGCGTATGAAGAGAAACCTCTGCGCGGTAAGCACGTGCTGCGCATCGCCGATGCCGAACGAGTATAAGGGGTCGAGAGTATTTGCTTAGATGTTCTTTGGTCACCCACCTAGCCGTACCCTGGATTCCATCCCAAATCGCTTCGCCATTCGTTTTGCTCAGGTTTCCTCGCCAAACAGGCGGCCATGTTGCACACTGAGCCGGAGAGCCTCAAGCTCCGATGCGCTCTGCGCGTAATGACAACCGTGAGTCACTGACCTGCGTTTTCGGATGAACGAGACAAATAGGCCAGTGGGCAATCTGTGATTATAAAATTTGCCACCTACTGATCCCTCTCTAGCATAAGTATTTCGTCTCTTTGCGGGAACGTTAGGCCACTCGCAGGCGGTCAAGGGATGCCGGAGCACGATTGTTGCCGATGTCGGGAATGATGTGGAGTTCCAGGGCTGTGACCTTGGGAAGGTTGACATGATGATCTTCCGTTTCGGCGGTCGACCCGTGGGGACTGAAGTTCCACTGCTGACGCACGATATCCTGGAACGTCTGTCCTCCGTCTTGAGACCAGCGCAACACAAATTCTTGCGTCCGCTCGACGTCAGACTCCACGAAGCGCAGCTGGATTCGACGAATGTGTTGTGGAGACACAAAATGCAGTCGGATGGTTTGCTCACCCAGCCCTCCCGCTCGCCATCCCGATGTGCGATTTGAAAGCAGTGCGGCTTCAATCGGATGGGCGGGATCTTCCGAGGTGATTTCGACATCGGCGAGACGGTCGAGATCCAACCAGTCGGAGTCTTCGGACGTCACATGCTTCTGAACCGGATCAAGGAGTCGTTTGCGCATCGATGGACCTCCCAGTTTGTCTGCTGTTCTGACCAAAGCTCGATCAATCCTTGAGCATAGACCCTACCCGCCAAAGACAAAATAAGTCAATCGAACCTAGACCAGAGATGAGGCATCCCCCTTTCAAGGCACTGGTGATCTGAAGGAAAGAAGGGAAGGAAGGAAACCATAAACGTGGAGTCTACGCTGAATCTGCGGCGTCTGTGCTAGAGCCCGCACTATTCTCGGTAAATATCCGACAGTTCTCTTTGTGCGAACAGGTTCGGAGCGAAGGGTGGCCGCATGGAAATCGTCGAGTGCTCTCCCCTCTACGACGCGGCGGAAATCACCAGCCTCATGGCCACGCGCGTCATCTGCGACGTCTTGGCCTGTCAGGTGCGTTCCGGCAATTTGCTGAACCGAAAGAAGCGGTGAGAGAAACTGAGGGGCTTGCTTCGTGCAAGCCCCTCAGAGGTCTTTCAGCGAGTAGCTTCGGCTTGGATAGTGATGGGAAAGGAGTTTTGCCGTACTGCGTGGCACTGAGCCTGGTTAAGAAAGACTCCCGACTCCTTCAATTTTCATCTTGCCTACAACGACTCCCCCAGCAATGCTCAATGTCACACAGTTGTACATCGATGACCGCTTGACGGTGTGACGATGGGAAAAACCATAGCGAAGCACATTCTGTCTGTCGCGGATGATGCCATGGAGGACGGAGCAGACTCACGGTTGTGTAACCATCTCCTCTACGAGGAGACTATTTAGGGAAGGTCTGATTAATTCATCTTTGGACGAAGTACCCTATTTTTGACTGGATCAATACGGGTACTCAGCTGGAAATTGGCTAGCCTGGCATCGTTTTCTTGGGAAGCGGCGTCGGCGGACCGCCCGGAACCTCGTTTGCCCTTCCATTTGCTAGGCACCTGCCAAGAGCCGCCGCTGAGCCACATACAGATTCACCAACCCACAGCTGATCTGGAGCCAATGGGTCTTCTTTGCAGCACCCGATACCGGACTTTAGCTCAGCCGAAGATCTGCTTGATTACCAAGAATGCATGTTCAACCTTCGCTCGCACCCTTGATTTTGTACGGTTGTGAGCCCGTTCCCCCTCACTCAGCAGCCGATGCCGCTGCGTTTTCGGTTGGATAAAACTCTTGGTGTTGGGGGCACGGCGCTGAATCGCATCACGCTGTCCACTGTAGGCCGAATCGCCATATGCATCAGAAATGATCACGTTAGGCTGAAAATACACGTGGCGGATGCTCCGCATCACGATCTGGTACTCGTTCAAGACATCAGTTTTCAATTTTGGGATAGGTTCTAGTGCTATGGAGAGTGGTGGACCAGGACTCAAAACACCGTCCTGAAATGTTCCACCACCCTCCTCGCGGTCAACGATCGTTATTTACACGTGCCGCGCTGCAAACCGCCCATATTGTCAGTACAGGCTCCACTGGCACACATGTAGTCTGACCAGCACGTCGAGCCGGCAGGCATGCCAGTACAGTAGTTATACCCCCCATACAGAGTTTTGGAACCCGATGCACAACAAACCGCTGCCGCGTTCTTCTTCGCTGTGCCGTAGGCACAGGTATTGTTGCCACACTCAGTATCGGAAGAACAGGCCGCCGCAACTGGTTTACCTTCCCCATACTCACGCACCTCAGTACGTTTTGGTGACCAGACCGTTCCCCAAATTTCTAACTTGCCTGGCGAACCAAGATAAAAGGTCTCCTTCGCCTCAGGCAAGGCCAGAGCCACTGACGATACTACGCCAGAAACTGTAGCACCCACAGCGGCCGCAGCTGCAGGACAACCGGAACCCACGGTGCCAATACAGGCTACAGCCCCCGCCACGCCGGATGCGATTGCCACAGCGGTTCCAGTGGCAATTGTGATTGCCTCGTTCGCGAATTCTCCGCCAATAACACTGACCTGTGCGAACATCATTTTCTTGTTTTCGATGCAACTCGTGTTCTTGATAGCAACATCAATGGTCTCTTCTTTCTCAGGCTGTGCTCCCTCCCTCAAGGTAAGAGCCTTGGTGACCGGGTCATAGTTCACCACCTGAGAAGCATACCAGCGTACCTTGGCGGCGTAACCGATTCCAAATATCGCCTTGACACATTGCCGTCCTCGGCTCGCTAGAATCGCTTGACCGGCAGAAGAGTCTGCCGCGACACCACCGACCGTTGCAGCGGCTTTGCTGACTTGATCCACGCCAGTTCCGCCCCCCTTCACCCGCCACATGGCGCTATTCCACCCAGGCTGAATTGGTCCCGCAGTCAACGTACCGCTCTCGATATTTAAGTAAGTTCCCTTCCACGCATTTTGGAATCGAGTCAATCCCTGACCTGCGTTTTCCATCACCCACATGGCGCTGAGCCAGCCAGGTTCGATCGGTCCTGCGGTCAGTCTACCTGTCTCGAGATGCAAGTAGGTTCCCTTCCAACGATTCTTGATGCGCACCTGGTCTCGTCCGGCTGGCTCAAGTACCCAATCAGCACTCCACCATGTTGGTTGAGTTTCCGAGGCGATCGGCGAACCGGTTTCGATATTAATTTGGTGATTGGGTTTCCAAACACTTTCGATCCTAACGTAGGACTCCTGAGCCTCTGCCACTGAGGGTAGCCATGCTGATACGGCCCAGATGAATGTTGTCAAAAATAGTTTCCACGTCATAGACAACTTCTCCCTTCTGTACGGTAAAGGTTCAGATGACAAACTGAACATGACTGATACATACTATTACATAGCGTCGACATAACACCATACAGAATTACTCGTGATTGCTTGATGGATCAAGTGGATTCATGAACTGATTGAGATATAAAGGGACGAAGAGCACGGCTCTCTACAATAAGTTCTCCGATCTGCACGTTTCTGCTCCAGAGCAATTCAAGAGAATGGCATCACTTTCGTAAGTGTATTTCTTGAATCCATGAGTTTGGAAATGCGGTGACGCGATATGCACACGCTGTCTACCGGTAAACTCTGACAATCATAGCGAAGTCGCACGGTAGTCAAGAACGGTGTAATCATTGCTGCAGATGCTTCTGCTGGGCAGGGCAGAGCCGAGAAAAGGCACAGACTACTTTCCATTGGCTTCTCACCGACCTACCCCATACGCTCTGCTTCCGATTCCTCGTATTCCACGTGGACACATTGCTGGCTACGCCTACCCTATCTTTAATCGCGGCAACGACGTCTTTTTTCAGTCACCGCTCCTGAAATACGGCTTTCAACGACTGATCAAAATCTGCGCGGAGATCGTCAACATGTTCTAACCCGATCGATAACCTTAAGAGTCCTTCTGGCGCCATTGTCGAGGGGCCTTCGATCGATGCGCGATGCTCGACTAGGCTGTGGTTGCCGCCCAAACTTGTGGCCCGAGTGAAGAGCTGTAGTGCTGCTGCGACGGCCATCGCGTTCTTACGGCCGCCAGGTAGTTCAATCGATAGCATGCCACCAAAGGCGTTCATTTGTCGTGCTGCAATCGTGTGCCCTGCGTGCGAAGGCAGGCCAGGGTAGTGAACGGCCACTATCTTGGGATGATTTTCAAGATGGCGGGCAAGGTGCAGCGCATTCGAGCAATGAACCGTCATGCGTGCAGACAACGTGGCCACGCCACGGAGGGCAAGCCAGCAGTCGAACGGAGACGGCAAGACACCCCGGTGATGCTGTATGGCCAACAGTTCATCGAGATGTGGTCCTTCTTCTCTGACGACGACTGCTCCTGCCATCACATCGCTATGGCCACCGATGTATTTCGTCAACGAGTGAACCACCACATCGGCTCCCAACTCTAACGGTCGCTGAAGCAGCGGTGTCGCCCAGGTGTTATCGATACAACTGGCTGCCCCACGTGCTTTGGCGATCTTTGCGATCTCGGCGATATCGACGATGCTCACCAATGGATTGGACGGTGTTTCGATCCAGACGAGCCCGATCGTGCCGTCCGTACAGGCGCGTTCGACCGCGGACAGATCCGTCATATCGACAAACGTCGCATCCAATGTTCTTCCGAACTCGGTGTCAGTCAGCAGTGACCGAACACCAAAATACATATCTTGCGGAAGAATCAGCCGGCCCGGATGTGTCCGGTGTAACGCCTCGATGACCGCACTGATCGCGGCCATGCCTGAGGGGAACGCCACGGCGGCAGCTCCACCTTCAAGTGCTGCCAAGCAAGTCTCAAGAGAATGGCGATTCGGGTTATCGTGACGACTATATGCGAATCCACGAGAAAACCCTCCATCCACATCGCGCTCGAACGTGGTGGACAGGTGAATCGGCGGCGCAACGG
>CABVRZ010000062.1 GCA_902500775.1 uncultured Nitrospira sp. | reverse complement strand
GACGGAGCATCGCATATTCAAAGACTGTTGTCTATATTCCTGACTGGTGAGTAAAACAGCCTCCCAGTAGGTCTCAGCGAGTGAACACGACAGGTTACCTCTGAGGAGAAGGCCAAGTGGAGACTATTGATCTCCCTAACCTGAGCCTCGACTCGACATGCTTACAGCTGGAGACATGTTTCAATATCCTATCGGATCTATTCATTGGGATGAGGAGCGGGCCGGGCGATTGCTTGGTCATGGCACCCGCTCCAGGTTGGAAGACCCTGGTCACTGCCCTCGACCAGAAACCGAAGTACTGCGGTAATTTCTGTCTGTCTTTTCAAGAAATATCTGGCCGATGAACCCTTCTTCTTGCCGATTCTCACGGTCAAGATGCGATGGTCTCGCAGGGCAAAAACATCTTCATCGGTTTCGTCATCCCCCACATACAGCGCGAGGGAACAGTCAAGTCGACTCATATACTCCAACAAGGCTGTCCCTTTGTGTGAGGCTGTCGGCGGCATCACGTTGACCACAGATTTCCCGAGGACAATGCGTGGCGAGGGAGATAACTCGCTGATCACTCGCGAGATCAACGACCGTGCCGTATCGCGGTGGTCGACGGCTCGATAATGAAAGGAGAGCGAATAGGACTTATTTTCGATGAACACTCCACACTGTGCCAGTTCATCGTGAAACCGCTCGGTGATCAACTGCAGCCACGCCCCACAGGTCTCTCGGACCACCTGCTGATCTTCTTGGCGCATATGAGGGCCCTCTGAGCCGTGATTACCAATCAAGTGAGGCACGACCGTCCCGACACGTGCTTGCAGGTCTTCAACCGAGCGTCCCGAGATAATCGCCGTGGGGGCTCCCTGTACAAGTTTTTCAAGCCAGAAGCGGATGGGGCGCGACAGTTTGGCCGCATGATGCTCCCGGACGATCTTCGCCAAGGTTCCATCAAAATCAAACGCGTAGAGCGACCTCCCTTTTACGAGTTTCTCTAACTCCAGCTTGCCTGTTTCCGTCAAGAGGTAATCCATGATGCCAGTGATACCTTTCAATCAACCCAGTAAACTCGGTCGTCGTACCTGTTTCATCACTCGTTCCTTTTGTCGCATGCGAGCCCCATCGATGAGCATCCGGCCCGCCCACCGATACACATTGAACTCTTGGATCAGCCCACGCATGCTCTGCATCCTGGCCCGTTGCTCCACCTTCGGCATCGTCAGGCCAAGATGGAGTGCAGCGGCAAACTGATCGATATCGTAGGGGTTGATCACCAGCGCCTCCGTCAGTTCCCGGGCGGCCCCCGTAAATTGACTGAGAATCAACACCCCCTGCTCATCGTCCCGGGCACCGACAAACTCCTTCGCGACGAGATTCATCCCATCGTGGAGACTGCTCACCACACACAGATCCACGCCACGGTAGCACGCACAGACCTGGGCCGGTTCATGATGTTGAATCCGAAGGCAGATCGGTTCATAACCGGCATGCCCAAAGCGTTTATTAATCTGTTCAGCCAACGCGGAGACCTGACTGGTAAAATGGTGGTACTGTTCGATGACAGAACGGCTCGGGGCAGCGATCTGGAAGAAGGTAAACTTCCCAATCCATTCCGGTTGGAGTTCTAACAACCGTTCCACCGCCATAAACCGCTCGAGTATTCCCTTCGTGTAATCCAACCGCTCGACCCCCAGGCCGATGAGGCGATCCTCCGGCATCCCGTAGGCCTCTCGCAGCTTCGTCCGGCATTCTTGGATTGGTTGCTGGTTGCGGAGCCATTGCAACGGCCACTCGATGGAGATCGGATAGGGGTTGACTGCTGTCATTTTCCCCCCGTAGGACACCGTCGAGCTGTTCCGATCGATCCGTGCCTCAAGGGTACGATCGACGCTGTCGATGAAATTATTGCAATGCACTCTGGTGTGGAACCCGAGAATGCTGCTCCCCAGGAGCCCCTCTAAAATTTCCTCGCGCCAAGGGCAGATCCCAAAACTTTCCGCGTTCGGCCACGGAATGTGCCAAAACATGATGATCGTGGCGGTCGGCAAGCGGTCTCGGATGAGCTTCGGAAGAAGGGCAAAATGGTAGTCCTGAACGAGTATGACCGGATTGTCGGTTGTCGCTTCCTCATACACGGCCTGGGCAAACCGTTCATTGACGGCCACATAATGCTTCCAATCTGATGACCGGAAGGTCGGCCGGACATGGGCGATGTGGCAGAGCGGCCATAAGCCCTCGTTGGCAAACCCATAGTAATACCCAGCCTCCTCCTCCGCAGTGAGCCAGACGCGACGAATCTGATACGTTGGATTCGTGGGCGGCACGCTGACATGGTGGCGCTCATCCACTACATCTCGATCCGCAGACCCATTCCCATGCGCGACCCAGATGCCGGAGCAGGCTCGCATTACGGGTTCAAGTGCCGACACGAGCCCACTTGCCGGTACCTGCACCGCGATACTTTGCCCCTGCCAGTAGTGGGCATAGGGTTGCCGATTCGAGACAATCAAGACCTGGTCACCTGAAAATTGCTCATGAAGAATTGTCTTGAGGCTGGCCGGTGTCCATGAAATCTGGCTCTCATCCCGCATGCGACGATCAGTCTCGAGCGCTTCCACCAATGAGCGCAGGTCTTTCGCCAAGGGCTGCAGTTCCGGGGCATGTTGCTCCTGTGTCAACGGAGTCAAGAGCCGTTCTCCCTTGACCATCGCGCGCACCCCAGCCACCCACTCTTTCCAGCTAAAATGTGCGATGAGCAAGGTGACGAACGAGATAATCGCCGTCAACGCCGCAAACAAATAAAAGACGTAGCGCTTCGTATCACTGCTCCGTTGTTGGATAAACCGCATATCGTGAAGAAGCAGAAGTCGCCCGAATCGGCGCCCGGCGGATTCGATGGCAGCCGACGTAATATGCATCGGGCCGCTGCTGAACGACTGCACAACTGAAGAATTTGGGGCAAGACTCAGGGTTTCTTGACAAGTAACATCCTGTGGAAACGCCTGAGTCTCATAAAGAAGGCGATTCTCAAGATCACAAAAACCTACGGCATAGAGCCGCTCATCCTGAATGATGCGGGTAAAATAGACGGAGATCTTCCCCTTTGAGTTGGAGATCAACAGATCGGCCAACGGCCCCCCCATCGTGCTGACCATGAGCTTGGACCGCATATCGAGGTCGCGGATAAACCATTTGAGTTCGAGCGAATCGACGACCGGGACCACCCCATAAGCGATCACGGCTAGCACGATCACCAAAGGGAGGACAAACCGTAGTGAAAGGGCCAGGAGCCGCATCAAACTACGTTAGTGTACTTTTGATGGAGAAAGCAAATCGGACCATTCCCTGGACTCAAATGACCAGCTCGGGCATTCCGCCGCGTGCTGATCCATGAAGCGAGTCCTGCCGCGACCGATGATTCTCAGTGTTGCGGATATGCGATCCGCGCGTGGCACTCACTAGACCAGAAGAGTCTCGACGGACAATTCCGTCTTGAGTCCGTTGGCCGTGAGCCATCCCGGATTAAAGATTCTTGATTGATACCTCGTGCCGGAGTTGCACAGGATCGTGACGATGGTCTGACTCGGTCCTCGGTCATGCGCCATCCGGACCGCCCCGGCGACGTTGATGCTGGAAGACAAACCGAGAAACAGTCCCTCTTCACGTAGAAGCTGATACAGAATAGTCAGCGCATCCTGATCAGGAATGCGCCAGGCGCGATCCACTGCGATACATTCAAGGTTCTTGGTCACGCGGCCTTGGCCGATGCCTTCGACAAACGAATCGCCGTCGTTGGTGAACCACGACCACATGGCCGCGCCATAGGGGTCGGCACACCCGACGACGATGCGCGGATTGCGTTCCTTCAAATACTGGGTCGTCCCCGCCAGCGTGACAGGCTCATCTGATGAATGTGTAACTAGACCGCCTGTAATCCTGTGAAAGACGAGCGTTCGTTCAGAATCCCGCAGGACATTCGGGACTTCGTCTCGTTATGCGTTCACACCTAAGTTCTTCATCCCCAACACACAGGGCATTGTAGGAGAGCACTCGGCGCGCATGCAAGAAGGGATGTGAGCCAGACCTCACTCGTTGGGCATGTGGGATAATATCAAGACGCGCCGACTGCTCCCCTTCTATCTGTTTAATCCGCCTGCTCGATGAACACAAGTTTCCGCCGTCGCTATGAGACGCTGAGAACCAGTGATCGGTTCTTAACTCTACACGCAAGCGAGGCATTTATGGGAAAGATGGCCGACTGGAGGCCTGTAGTCAGCGCCCTTCATTACAATGCAATCGTCAATAGAATGGGTGGTGGGCTCACGCGACACCGTACCGAAGAAGATCGCATGATGACCAGTTCATACATCTGGCGTGATCCGCAAGTCATCTGGCGCAAATTGCCTGTCGCGCCTCGGTGGGGATAGTTTAGACTCCTTCCATGCTCACGAAAACATTGTGAGCCTATCCCTCAACCTTACAAAGGAGACGGTATGAATTGAGTTGCCACCGCGAGGTGGACTGGGGACAGTGCTCTTCAGGGTAGATAGGTTGCAGGGCGTATGTTGTGTTGAGGCCCCGTCGAGACCGCACACGGCGGGTGATCTCGTAAAGGAGACTACTCGCCCTGTCTACCGAATGGCCGCCGTGAGGCCCGCACGTATCCCGTGCGGTGATCTCGAATAGGAGTTTGGAGCCATCCGCCTGATGCATCTGCCCCGGATTCATCCACTCATCTCATTCATACCGAAAGGACTTGCTGATGAAACGGTATCTCGGGATCGACCTCCACACCAATAGCTTCACGTGCTGTTATTTGCACGCCGACGGGCGCGAGACGATCCGCACCTGGCCATTGCAGGGCGGTGGGTTGGAGCAGTTTCTCCACGATTTGCACGCGGGGGATGAGGTCGCCCTGGAGGCGACGGGCAACGCCGCGTATTTCTGCAAGACGGTCGAACCGCACGTCTCGCGTGTGGTCGTGATTGCCCCGTGGCAGTTCGAAGTGATCCGCCGGTCCGTCAAGAAGACAGACAAGCATGATGCGCGAGCCATCGCCTTGTTTCTGTCCAAAGACATGTTGCCCGAAGCGCGCGTCAAAAGCGAAGCACACGTGCAACTGGCGTCGCTCATCACCACGCGGGATCAGCTAGTGAAGCTGCGCGTCTCGCTACTGGGCAAGGTGCACGGCCTGTTCGTGCACCACGGGTTAAAGGTCAGACGTGAGGTACTGACCAGCCAGGCCGGGTTTACGCGTGAAGTGGCTGGGCACACCTGGAGCCCGCTGGAATGCGCGGAGCTGGCGGTGATCGACGACCAGATGCAGAGCTTGCACCGGAACATCAAACGGCTGGAAAAAGAGATCGCGGCCTTTGCCAAAACGTTGCCGGGCTATGACAACCTGATCTCCATCAAGGGGATCGGGCCGCTCTCGGTGGCCGTGATGTTGACGCATATTGGCGCGATCGCAGATTTTAAAAACACCGGGAAGCTGGCCGCCTACTTCGGCATCGTCCCGCGTGTCAGCCAGTCCAACGACACCAGCACCAGCGGGCACATCACCAAGCGAGGCAACAAACTGGCCCGCACCACGCTCGTGCAATGCACCCTGGTCGCGATCCGGTACAGCCCGTATCTGCGCGGGTTCTACGCCAACATCAAAAACCGACGGGGCACCGGCAAGGCGATTATCGCCACTGCCAGAAAATTGCTCAATACCATCTTCCACACCCTCAAAAACAATTGGGTGTTCGCAGATTTTCCCAATTTCAAACTTTTGCCTTGCAACCAATCATAGGAGGCACTCCATGCAGAGCATGAACATCTCGCTGCCTGATCCCTTGAAGCAATTCGTGGATGGGCAAATTGCCCAAGGTCGCTACAGCAGCGCCAGTGAATATGTGCGGGAACTCATCCGGGCCGATGAAAAACGGAAAGCCGAAGACGAGCTGGAAACGAAGTTACTGGACGGATTGAAGAGCCCGAAGACCGCACTGACGGCGACAGAGTGGATAGAGATTCGCGCCGAGGCGTTGGCAAAGGTGGCCGCCCGAAAGAAGCCGCGCTGATGCCGACGGTCTACCGGCATGCGGCGGCCAGACGTGATCTGGTCGAGCAATTTGTGTATCTGGCAGAAGCGGCTGGGCACGGCAGAGCGGTTCCTGGCCAACGCCGAAGATCGGCGCACCACTGACGCTGCGCCATCCCGAGCTCGCCACCCTGCGCAAGTGGTGCATCACAGATTTCGAGAACCACCTGATTTTCTATCTCCCACACCCGGACGGCGTGACCATCGTGCGTGTGCTGCATGCGGCACGGGATTGGTGGAGCTTGTTAGGACTCGAAACCTCGTAGAGCAGCAGAATACCCTCTGAAGCGTGGGAGTCGGGTGTTGGGGATTAATGGAATCGCGTACTATACATAAGCTCGCTTCGCTGAAGCCGTCTACGTGTTACACGTGTTTCAGAAGAAAGCCCGGACCACGAATGAGCACGACATTGAGCTGGCGAGAACGCGGTACGCTGAACTCAGGCGAGGGAGACATGAGTAAAACGATCCATAGTTTCAAGAGTGTGTGGGATGCCTTAGCCGATACACCCGAACAGGCCGCGAATTTGCGTGCGCGATCTGGACTTATGCGGAAGATCGCCGATGTCATTGAGGCGAACGGGTGGACTCAAATGGAAGCGGGTGCCAAATGTGGGGTCACGCAGCCACGGATCAATGATCTTCTCCGCGGACGGATCTCACGCTTTTCATTAGATGCACTGGTGAATATGGCCGCGACGCTTGGGCGACCGGTCCGCATCGAATTAGAACACCCCAAGCACAGGCGGCTGACCCGGGTGGGTCGTTCTGCATAAGCCCCGCATTCATAAACAGGAACCATCCCGTTGGATGAGAAATGTGTCCGATTTTCGCTTGTGGGAAAACCTAAATCGGAGAACGCACTAACAGGCGAGCACTACACTTCTTCCTGTTGTTTTTCCCCGCAGCGACTTCAAGGTCGGCACGAACATTGAATCCTGTCCCCCGTCGCATCCGTAACACGACCAACGGCGCAATAGACAACGGCCAGACAAGGGACCTTCCTCAGTAGTTCAACTTTCGTTTTGGACATACCACTCCCTCGCCACACTCGTATCATCTCCTGTACGTGATCCGGTCCACCATGGAATCCATTTAGAATGTATACGTGGTACACGGTGTGGTGTGATCATGCCATGAGCGAGCATGAATGTGCTCGATTGAGCACAAGAAGATGGACTTACTGGTGGGGTTTATCCGGCGCCAATCATCACGATACTACGATGAAGAGGCGCCGGTACGCACGAAGTGCGGTTTGGTGGAGGCGAGGGGAGTTGAACCCCTGTCCGAAGATCGTCAGTGCACTGTGTCTACATGTGTAGCCGACAATTTAAGTTTCGCAGCCATCCACGCCCGTCGGCAGGCTTAGAACAGCCACTAGCCCAGAAAGTTCTCATCCTCGACCGCTGAGCACCGGCCTTGGACCAGCCCGCTGCATCGCGCCATTCCACCCCCGCGGGCCTCAGGTGGAACGACGTCTCAGCCTAAATTAGGCTGCGAGTGCCAGTTCTTGATTGGCAGTTGCGTTTTCTCGGACTTTTACGAGTTCCCGAGAGCTCGACATGCGACAGTGACCTCAGTATCCCCGTCGAAACCGGTCGCCCCCTTTGTTTAAAATTTAGGTTGCGGTTATAAGTCAAGGTTGAGCCAAAAAAAGAATCGAACCACTCTCGCCCTCAGCCTCAACCTGAGCCTTCCTACTACTGATAAGGATCATAGCGCACCGGTCAAGGGAATACCAGGACCCCGTCAAACTGCCCTCCCTGATTGAAATCACGAAATCCTTAGTCCCCTTTTCGACATGGGTCTATGCTGACTTCTACGTGGATGCGATCACCCAAGGATACGAGGTCGAGACGACCCATTATCAGATCGGGCCGGTTTCCTATCAGATTCGGACCTTGCGCGATCGACGGCAGTTCTCCGACCCTGACGGTTGCGCCGAGCGAGTCGGAATCTCCTCCGCAACCTGGCCTCTCTTCGGCATCGTGTGGCCGGCTGGCCTTGCGCTCGCCGAGGAGATGAGTCGATTTCCCATCGCGGGCAAACAGATCCTCGAGATTGGGTGTGGGATTGGACTCCCCAGCCTCGTCCTGCAACAGCGTGGCGCCGACATCACCGCTTGCGACTACCACCCCCTGGCTGAGGAATTCCTCCGCCAAAACACAGATCTCAACGGACTCGCACCCATTCCATTTTTTAACGCCTCATGGCTGGAGCCTTCCCTTGAACTGGGCCGCTTCGATCTCATCATCGGCAGCGACCTATTGTACGAGCGGAATCATCCTACCTTGCTTGCTGGTTTTCTGGTCGGGCATGCCAAACCAACCTGCCAAATCCTGCTCGCCGATCCTGGCCGACACCGATGCGGCGAGATGAGTGCTAAGCTCACCTCACAAGGCTACGGTTGCACGAAGATGAATCTTCGATCCTGCGAGTCTTCTACACCGTCCCACAGCGGACGGCTTTTGAATTTCGTACGCCCCCACGTGAATTCCTAGCTCGGTTCCCCCACCTTCGCCCGATCACAGTCATCCCGGTTCTGATCTACCGAGAACCGCCACTCGCAGTGTGTTACTCATCAAGACTCGGGCGGACAAGGTATGGCCCATAGTGAAATGCATAGAGAAGATAGGCCCCGCTCCAGCCGAGCGCGGACAGCCCGAGTATCGCATGGGTTAGGGCAGTAGGTGTTTCAGCATGCGGAGCAAAGATTCTGAGCAATGCCGCGGTGTTGACCAACAGATAGATCGCCACAGTGAGTCGATCAGCATGCCGTGGCCGACCCGTGTGACCGAGGCTTGCACGCGTCATCACCGCCAGGGTCATGGTACCCATCGCGCCGCTCGTCAGGAGGTGGATCGCATTGGCAGGATGAAACCCGATTCCTAACAGCGCTGCACCGAGGGCGATCAAATACAGGGCAACCCATGCATATCCCACGTTCAGGATGAGCACCAAGGGTTCACGCCAGGTCTTCCATCCACGCCAGCGCAGGAGACGCACCAGGCTCGCCAAGCCCGTGACGATCAACGCCATAGCCACCCATGGATGTTCCGGCTGGCCCACCCACCCGATGACCGCCAAAAGAACCGACAGCATCACGACAGTATCAAAGCGCGTAAACACGGCGGGCAGCTTCGCTTCGTTCCGATCTTCCAAGTATTCAATACTGAACGTTGGCGTCAGCCGCCCACCGATGACGGTCAACATCAGCGTCATCACCCCAAGGCCGAGACGTTCGGGAAGGTCTGTTGACGAACCACGCAGGGCTGATACATGAAATGCACCATTGGCACCGGCAAAGAAAGTCACCAGGAAACCGATTGGCAACCGATCCCAACAGCCGGCCATGATGATCTCTCGCCATACATATAAAGCCAGTACGCCCAAAAATGTCCCGTCGATTACGGCAGAAGCCGAAGCGCCTAGCCAGGGTGAAGCCATGAACAACCGGCCTGCCAGCCACAGGAGGAAGAGTGCCAATAGCGGCAGGCCGCTCAGTGGCATCCGATCGGTCCAATTCGGCATCGCCGTCAGTAGAAAGCCCGCAATCAGGGCCGGAATAAACCCAAACAACATTTCATGGACGTGCCATTCACGTGGAGGATAGAGAAAGTCCGCCTGTCCATGACCTGCGTAGATCACCACCCAGGCCACGACCGAAACCGCACCAAACAAGGCAGCGCCGAGAAAAAATGGCCTGAAGCCATAGGAGAGGAACGCCGGCCCGGCGTAACGGGGAAATACGGGTTCGTCGTCTTGCTGTTGGACTATGGCTGGCTGACCAACCGCTTGTATCTTGTTCGATGACATAGCACCTGATTCTCATGCGGAGATCAGAGGCCTGTCAACCGAACATGAGTGTCCCGCTGTCGCGGCAGTGTTGAGGAACTTAGGCCGCGGGGTTCATCACAATCGGTCAAGAAACCGTTTGGAGGCAGGATACGTGCTCCAGAGCAATTCAAGAGTGATGGATGTCAACAGGGCCGTAAGCTGTTTGGAGTTCCCCTCCACTTGAGAGATGGGTTCTTGCCCACGCAGACGTTTCCAGGCTTCGTGCATAGTGCTGCGCTGATTCGAGACCAGCGCGTTTACCTTGCCGATCCAAAATCGGGGGTCTTCTGGATCTGTCATGTACTGTCCCTGGCCTCGACCGAAGTGTGCGATCGCGAGGTACCGGATGATGACGTCTTGGACCAACAGATCCAGATAGTCATCCGACCACATGACCGGATTCGGCGTATTACCTGCGCGTCGTTCCGCCCAAGCTTCCCCGCCAAAAAATCCAAGAACGCCTCCCACCACTGCCCCGGCAACTGTGAACAGGCCCATGCTGACCCCGCCAGCCGCCGCATCTAGATGGAGCCCGGCATAGGCCCCGCTGGTTAACGCTCCGCCAACCCCGCCAATCGCAGTACTGCTAAGTGTCGTCTCATCAAGGCCTCGTGAGGCTCGTTGCATTTCGACATGCTCCATTCTGGCCTGGATGGCACCGACGGCTTCGCCTTCCAGCCCATGCAGAGCAATGACAGCTTCTGTCGTCTCCCTGACCTCGTGGACCAAATCGTTTAAAAGCGCATCGACGACCTGTTGTTTTTGCCGCTCCATCGGTGAGCCATCACCCTTGGTCATCATCCGAGATCTCGCGGCATGTGACACCAGCCTAGCCCACTGCTCCATCGCCGCATGGAACACAGTCAGATTCGTGCGCTTCCAGACGGCGAACAAGCGTGTCATCAGCTGACGATCTTCGGAAGGGAGCAGCGATTGAATGGCCTCGAAGAGCATACCTTCCTGGACCCAACAGCGACTGAAGGCATCAAGACTGTGCACTGCCCTGACGAAGCCATACTGGGCGAAGTAGTCCCTCCAAGGTTGTTCGAGACGCTGCCGTACTTCGCGGTCCTTGGGTGGGCCGGTCTGGTTGAGAAGGACAATGACGGGCTTCCCGATCCATTCAAGCAGTTGTAGCTCTGGCGCGATATAGCCAGCCATGTTCGGTTCTTCGGTCGCATTCACAAGATAAAGCACGATATCCGCGTCTTGCTTGACATTCAAGACTGCCTGTTGAGCACACCACGACGGACGATCACGAAACCGATCCCACACCTCCGTCAGAATCCGAAGAATCGGGTTCTTGACTCCTTGTAACCGCGACAGGATTTTTTGGCAGTTGGGAAACCCGGGGGTGTCCCAGAGCTGCAGCGACTCCCCTGCCTCTGTTTCAAGCACGGTGTATTTCTGATTCTCGAGCGTGACATGGGCCCGATCGGCGACGAGGCCAATATCCTTCCGAAGCAACGTTCTCGCTAAAGTGGTCTTCCCAATATTGGTATGGGAAATCAGGGAAAGGGCGATCTGGGATTTCTGCGTGCTCATTGGGTCTCTCGAAAATCACTGGGCCACAAACAATTGGCCAAAGCCGGCAGCTCCTCATCCGGCGATCTAGACGGATCTCGGTATCGCACGGCCTGAAGTCCACACTCTTTCACGAGCGTCACCCAGGCCTGACACCGTTCTTGTAGACGCTTTTCATGGTCGATCTGCGCGTACGCCTCACAATCCAGTACGACTAACAGCATGTTCGGCCGGCCTCTGCTTTGGATCGTGGCTTTCAGCTCCTCCAAAAATTCGCTGTGTGTCTCCTCGGGAGTCTGAGCCACATTGAACAAGACCACCGCACACAGACCGCGATCGGGGTCGCCCAAAAACTGAGGATGGCGGTCGCCATATGGAACTGACTGCCCCACGTGGATGTCAGCCAGATGGCCGAAGGCCTCGCCGAGAAATGTCAGGAACCGATCGTCGGCCTCCTTCACTCGATGGCTATAGGCCAGCACCTCCACGAGTAGCCCCTTCCCACGGTACGGATTCAGTAGACGCCGAAAATACGGATCGTTGCTCGGTAGTGGCATGTCGGCGGCCAAGCGAGTCTTGTTCGTCCAGGTAGCCACCGCCAGCAGCGTTCGTGGCAGGATAATGAACAGCACTGTCGTCATCGCCCAAAAATGAATCCAGATCGCCGCGTTCGCCCCAGCCGACCCCCGCAAGCCAGCGATAGTGTCTACATCTGGAATCGGCGTTCTTAAAATCCAACTCGCTGGTGCAAAGAGGATCGAGAGAAATCTGTGGGCCCCCTCGGCCTCTATAAACGTACTGTCCCAGCTCGCCTGGTACAAAAAACTGATGCCGCGGACATAGAGCCCAGCGATCACGCCAATCGCCAATGCTGCTGCAACCATATGTAGCAGGCTGCGGGCATAAGTCGTCACCAGGTCACGACTATGGTGGAGCAGGCGCGTACTGTACGACCCGAGAGAGGTAGCCATCCATTGCACTTCACCGGAACTCTGAACAGGGTCAGGCCGAAGTCGGCTCAGCCGTTCCTTCACCATGAGTCCCACGAGCCATTCCACTAGTGCCGGCAAACTCGGCTGCCGCCGATCTTGTGACTGTCGACACACAATGCCGCTGTAGAGCAACCCGCCATAGGCAACGGCATTCCAGAGCAGCAGGGTCAGGAGCGGGAAATTTAGGAGATTGATGTGGCCAGCCGGTCCAACGGGGTCAGCGAGGAAGCCCCCCACTAGGGCACAGCCGATGAGAAGCGTGATCGGCGTCTTGATTCGCAGGACAGCAAACGCTGAAGTCAGCGCTGGATGTTTCTGTGTCAATCGATCAGAGATGTGCTCCGCGCGTTTGATGACCCACGCTTCCCCGGTCCAGGCAGCGTCTTCTGCCACCGACTGGGCACTCGGATCGTTTCCAGAACGGCGTGGCTCCCGTTCATAGCGCAAGAGAAACCTGTGGGTGGGGTCATGTTCCTCACAGGCCTGAACCAGGAGCACTTTGGCAAGTTGGGCAAGCGTCATTGATGGTTAGGCTAGGTTCTCGTCTTCACACTCGCTACTGAGGGGATCACCCACTCGGCTCACACCCATGCCGCCACCTTCCCCCTCCTCCTCTACCACAATTTGTCGCATTATCGAGGCCAAGAACCATTCCGTCAATAATATGTTCGGGAACACGTCATCCCCGGCCTCATTACTCCGGACAAATCCCCGCAGGGAAGTCCTCTAGACCCAGGAGGGTCCGCAAACCGTTGACGTACTCGTGACCAGTAGAGGCAACCAGCAGATAGCTCGGTAAGTAGCAGAATGACTGAGCCACTGTTCGCCTCTGTCACATCACGGACTTGCCTTACTCTCTACGTACGTACACTGTATCGTTTTGTCACGCCTGCTGTATCGAGAGAGATACGATGCGAAGCCAACATCCCCCCGCCGTATTCCGAATAGCGCAGGAAAGATTACGGTGTTGATTCAATACTCGTGCGCCTCTACGGCTCTTTATCAGTACGTGGTTCATTCTGGCATCATCATTGCGTATGAGAACTCAGTACATATTGGGGACGATCATTGATACTCGTCCAAATCACAAAGGAGGGATTTCCATGACGTGCACGAGATGCAATGGCTTAATGGTCACCGATCATTTGCTGGATATGCAAGAAAGTAGTGTGCCCATGTGGATGCGTGGCCTGCGGTGCGTAGCCTGTGGAAATATCGAAGATCCCTTGATCCGTCAGCATCGAATGGTTCAACGCAATCGAAGAACGAGACGAGTGGCCACGCCCCTGGTAAAGACGACCATTCGTCCGGCCGTGGCAGCCTAGCAACCATGGGATGCAGCCAGACAAGATAGATCGCAAGACGGGGTGTGCTTTCTGAATGATCCCCTCCCGTAGGAGATACGAAAGCACGACCTCGTAGGCGAGGATTGCACGCTGTCCGACTCTCAGATTGGTGAGGGCACTCTCGGATGAACCGATCTGCCTCAGGCTCGGAACCAACCACCTGACCTCCTGAACACACCTTACTACCCAAGTCCATCATTTCGCCTTCGCTCTACCCATGCACGTTTGGGAGGCGGCCTGGAGAGACTTTCCCTAACAAATTAGAGGGGCAATATCTTCACAGGCACCATACAGCCTCCACTCCAGCGAGCATCACACAAATTGCACCTACGATCTTTAATCCCGGATTCTGCAGTAGAGATGCGATTTAGGGGGAAGTCCAAGACCTCTGGTGTGATGGGGGGATCGTAGACAAGGAGGGATTGGGGGTGCGAGCGAAGGCGTGCTCCTCGTTCATGGCCGTACTCACGTCCCAGTTCAACTGCGCCGCACTCGGGAGTCCCTCGGACAGCGTCCGCAGGCGCTGGAAGAACCCGGTCCATTCCTCAAGGGGAACCGCGACCCTGACCCGCAGCCGTCGGGCGTCGGGGATCAGATCCGCCCCAACCAGGAAGACCCGATCTCGCACGGCTCGCAGCCGCCGCTCAAACCAGTATGAGGGCAACACCGTCTCACGAAAGCCCATGAACAGATTGTAGAGGACGCCGCCCGTTCGGAAGGCCGCATCGGTGGCCTCGACCGACTGGAGACAGAGCGTGTCGAGACTCAAGTCCTCCTTCAGTTCCTTGATCCGGTTCTCACTGTCGGCTCGGCCTGCCTCCATTCGCGTGACCAGTTCTGCGGCAAAGGAGACACTGGTGACGAAGATGCGGTACGTATAACCCGGACACTCGATCAGTCTCCGCCCACTCGCATCGGGATGGTCCGTCAGCGTCTGGCGCAGACACACAGACCGCCGTGGCTGTCCGTGTCAGGCCGGCCATGTGGCCATTCTGTCAGCGATCACGATGCCCCGCGCGACGGGCCGCCAGTCGGCTTCCGGAATCCAGCGAATCACCACTTGGCGCACCAGCGGGGTGAGCCGTGCCACGATGATGTACGGCAAGTCCCAAGCTTCTAAGCCGTGCAAGAAGACCGTGACAAAAAAACCAGTATCGGCAGGCACCAGGCCAATCTGATGCCCGACGGGCAGTCGCGTCAGCGCTTGGGCCAGAAACTCCCGTGCGCCGTTGGCCGTCTCCGCATGGCCTGCCCGCAACGTGGCCCACAAGAGCCGCCGCCGCTCGCTCAACCACGCCACCAACGGATGATGGGAGGGGCGGTCACGCTTGATCGGGTTATACCCCTTGCGACTCCCATCTTGCTCGCCCTACCGACAGAAGACGGTCGAATACAAGTTGAGGTAAGCTCGAAAAAGTGGACGCCTTCAACCTACACTGAGAGGTCTGGAGGT
>CABVRZ010000061.1 GCA_902500775.1 uncultured Nitrospira sp. | reverse complement strand
TCCCATGGTCCACGTGCCCGATCGTCCCAATGTTCACGTGCGGCTTCTTCCGCTCGTATTTCGCCTTCGCCATACCCTACTCCCTCCCTGATTCAGCAATCACTATTTTTTAATGATAGCTTCCGCAATATTCTTCGGAACCTGGTCGTAACGATCAAACTCCATACTATACGTCGCACGCCCCTGAGTCCGAGACCGAAGGTCCGTTGCATAACCAAACATTTCCATCAGCGGGACAACTGCATCAATCGCCTGAGCGCCAGCCCGGACTTTCATGCCCTGAACCTTACCTCTTCGCCCATTCAGATTGCCAATGACGTCACCCATGAACTCTTGGGGCACCAACACCTCAACCTTCATAATCGGCTCGAGTAAAACAGGGTCCGCTTTTTTACACGCATCAGAGAAGCCCATAGAGGCGGCGATTTTAAAGGCCATTTCATTCGAATCGACATCATGATACGATCCGTCGATAACCGTAACTTTCACATCCCGAAGCGGATAGCCAGCCACCACACCGGTCTCCATCCTCTCCCGCACGCCCTTTTCAATGGCAGGAATATATTCTCTAGGGATTGCCCCACCCACAGTCTTATTGACGAATTCGAGACCCTTACCCACTTCGGACGGCTCAACCGTCAGGACAACATGGCCATATTGCCCACGCCCTCCGGTCTGCTTAATGTATTTCGACTCAGCTTCAGCCTTTCGCCTGATCGTCTCCCTAAATGCCACTTCAGGCTTTCCAACATTGGCCTCGACCTTGAACTCGCGTAACATTCGATCAACAATAATTTCCAGATGCAACTCGCCCATTCCAGCAATGATCGTCTGGGCCGTCTCCTCGTCTGTCCGCACACGAAATGATGGATCTTCCTGCGCCAGCTTCTGAAGTGCAAAACCCATTTTTTCTTGATCTTGCTTAGTTTTCGGCTCGATCGCCATCGCAATGACCGGCTCAGGGAACTTCATAACCTCAAGCAGCACTGGCTGCTTTTCATCCGCCAGAGTATCTCCGGTGGTGGCCCCCTTAAGCCCCACTGCCGCAACAATATCTCCAGCATGAACTTCGTCGATTTCCTCTCGCTTATTGGCATGCATCTTCAAGAGACGACCGATTCGATCCTTCGCCCCCTTGGTGACATTCAAGACCGGAGTCCCAGTCTTCAGGGTTCCCGAATAGACACGGAAATAGGTCAACTGACCGGCGAATGGATCAGACATGATCTTGAACGCCAACGCGGCAAAGGGTGCTGCATCATCCGACTTTCTCTCCACCTCTTTACCACTATTAGGATCTACCCCCATAACAGGAGGGATATCCAACGGCGAAGGAAGATAATCAACGACACCATCCAGAAGTTGCTGCACACCCTTATTCTTAAAGGCTGACCCGCAAAGCACCGGCGTGATCTTCATCGAGATGGTAGCCGCCCGAATCGCTCGCATCACTTCTTCTTCCGTCAAGGGATGACCATTTAAATACTTCTCCATCACCTGGTCATCGAATTCTGCAACAGCATCAAGCATCTTCTCTCGGTAGTCTTTCGCCTGAGCTAGAAGATCTGACGGGATCTCATCAACCTTATATTTCGCGCCCAGCGTCTCATCATCATAAAAGTAACCCTTCATCCTCACTAAATCGATCGAACCGCGAAACTCAGCTTCGCGACCGATAGGAATCTGAATAGGGATAGGCTTTGCCCCGAGCCGATCAATTATCGACTGGACACTACCGTAAAAATCAGCTCCAATTCGATCCATCTTATTCATGAAGGCGATACGCGGTACATGATATTTGTCAGCCTGACGCCACACCGTCTCAGATTGAGGCTCAACCCCCTGCACGGAATCGAACGCCGCCACCGCGCCATCGAGCACTCGAAGCGAACGCTCTACCTCAATCGTAAAATCCACATGTCCCGGAGTATCAATAATATTAATCCGATGGTCCCGCCAGAAGCAGGTTGTCGCGGCAGCCGTAATAGTAATACCTCGCTCCCGCTCCTGCTCCATCCAGTCCATCGTGGCCGCACCCTCATGAACCTCCCCGAGCTTATGAGTCATGCCCGTATAGTAGAGGATCCGCTCGGTAGTCGTAGTTTTCCCTGCATCAATGTGAGCCATGATGCCAATATTTCTTGTGCGATCCAGCGACGTTTGACGAGCCACTATCTACCTACCCCTCTAAAAACACTTGTGCTGCAGATCAAGCCGCATCACACTGCTGCGATGTACGAGCACCCCGATCTGCGAATCGCAGCACGGCTCAACTGCAGCACAGAACGACGTTACCAGCGATAATGGGCGAATGCTTTGTTCGCCTCTGCCATCCGATGCACGTCTTCCCGCTTCTTCACCGCAGCCCCCGTATTATTAGACGCATCAATTAATTCGGCTGCGAGCTTTTCACGCATACTCTTCCCGCCACGCGTACGTGCAAACTGCGACAACCAACGCAAAGCCAAAGAAACACGACGAGCAGGCCTAATCTCAACCGGCACCTGATAGGAAGCCCCTCCCACTCGACGAGATTTCACCTCAACTATCGGCTTCACATTGTCCACTGCTGCCTTGAACACCTTCAATGGATCCCCGCCAGTCTTCTCTTGAATCACATCGAAGGCCCCATAACATATACGCTCAGTCGTACTCTTTTTTCCGCTACTCATCAGTGCGTTAATAAACTTCCCTACCAGCTTGTCCCGATAGCGAACATCCGGCAATACTTCCCGCTGACCCAAAAATCTACTGCGTGGCATAGTGACCTATCTGATTTCTAAATTAAACCCATTAACAACGATGCGCTTACTTGGGGCGCTTGGCTCCGTACTTCGAACGGCTCTGCTTCCGATCCGCCACACCAACCGCGTCCAATGCACCACGAACTAAGTGGTACCGGACACCCGGAAGGTCCTTGACGCGACCACCTCGTACAAGCACGATGGAGTGTTCCTGGAGATTATGCCCCACACCAGGGATATAGGTGGTCACTTCCATCCCATTCGTCAAGCGTACGCGCGCGACTTTCCTCAAGGCTGAATTTGGCTTCTTCGGAGTCGTCGTATATACGCGAAGGCAGACGCCTCGCTTCTGAGGACAAGACCTCAGGGCGGGGCTTTTTGTTTTGGCCTTCACAAACGTGCGCCCTTTCCGAACTAACTGATTGATCGTAGGCATTACGTTGAGATCCTCTTCAAAGCATCAACTACGTTTCATCACCTGCAAAGCCGCCGGATTATAGTGATGCGATCACCAACTGTCAAGTGGTGATCGCCTACGACCTTGCTACGACCGAGTATTCTCCCCTGAAGTCGCGGACACAACTGCCTCTGACGGCAGTGCAACCGCGGGTGTTCCAGCACCAACGGCTACGCCTTCCGGTTTTTCACTCATCACGAATGTATCCCGATACTCCTCAAACCCTGATCCAGCAGGGATGAGGCGTCCGACGATGACATTCTCCTTCAACCCTAGGAGATTATCCTCACGACCATTGATAGCTGCTTCCGTCAAGACGCGCGTGGTCTCCTGGAAAGATGCCGCTGAAATAAAGCTATCGGTGGTCAAGGCCGCTTTCGTAATTCCCAACAGCACAGGTTTCCCTAAGGCTGGTTTTCCATCCTTCGAGAGCACTCGTTCATTTTCCTTTTCGAAGACCCCCTTGCTCACCTGACTACCAGTCAGGAACTGAGTGTCCCCAGGATCCTCAACCCGCACCTTACGCAACATCTGTCGCACGATGATTTCGATGTGTTTGTCGTTGATCGACACACCCTGCAATCGATAGACGTCCTGAACCTCATCCACCAAATACTTCTGCAACTCGTTGGGGCCGAGGACATCTAGAATGTCATGAGGATTCGCCGATCCGTCCATGAGAGGTTCGCCAGCACGCACCCAGTCACCCTCATGCACGTTCACGTGCTTCCCTTTGGGAATAAAATATTCCTTCACATCACCCATCTTATTATCGACCAGCACCTTGCGCTGTCCCTTCACAAACCCGCCGTAAGAAACCTCACCATCGATCTCTGTGATGACGGCCTGCTCTTTTGGCTTTCGAGCCTCAAACAGTTCCACGACGCGAGGAAGACCTCCCGTAATGTCTTTCGTCTTCGTCGTTTCCCGAGGAATCTTTGCCAACACATCTCCTGGAAAGACCGTAGCCCCTTTCTCGACGAAGATATGAGCCCCAACCGGCAACAAGTATCGCGCGACGGCATTCGAGCCGCCAGGCACCTTCGCCGTCTTGCCACCATCATCTTTGATTGACACACGAGGACGGAGCGTCTGACCGGTATGTTCTATGATTACCTTGCGTGACAAACCCGTCACTTCGTCAAACTCGTCCTTCATCGTGACGCCTTCGACGATGTCTCCGTACGCTACTCTCCCTCCGACCTCTGTGAGGATCGTAAGAGAGTACGGATCCCACTCAACGAGCTTTTGCCCCACGACAACGGGATCGCCATCTTTGATCTTAATCTTTGCCCCGTACACAACAGGGTACTTCTCTCGCTCTCGGCCACTATCATCAACGATCGCAATTTTCGTATTGCGATTCATGACAACCCACTCACCATCCTTATTGCGAACAGCAATCCCAGCATTGTGAATGTCGGCGTTCTTCTTCGCATCAAAACTCATGAACTTGATCCGCCCAGCATGTTTGGCTTCGAGCACCGTCTGCTCCACCACCTTACTGGCTGTACCACCAATATGGAATGTCCGCATGGTGAGCTGCGTTCCAGGTTCTCCGATTGACTGTGCCGCAATGACACCGACCGGCTCACCTTTCTCGACCAGACGCCCTCGTGCTAAGTCACGCCCATAACAAGCCCGGCACACCCCGCGCGGCGCTTGACAGGTCAGAACGGATCGAATCTTGACACGGTCCACTCCGGCTTCAACGACCGACTTTGTCAGCTCCTCAGTAACTTCTTCGTTCCAGGAAACAATAATTTCCCCTGTTACGGGGTCACGAATGTCCTCTGCCGCCAAACGACCAAGGATTCGCTCCTCTAAAGGCTGAATGACCTCTCCACCTTCCACGAGTGGGCTAACAGTAATGCCGTCGCGCGTCCCACAGTCGATCTCATGGATAATAACGTCCTGAGCAATGTCGACGAGGCGACGAGTCAGGTACCCTGAATTTGCGGTCTTCAACGCGGTATCAGCAAGACCCTTGCGGGCACCGTGAGTCGAGATGAAATACTGTAACACCGTCAGTCCCTCACGGAAATTAGCCGTAATCGGTGTCTCAATGATCTCACCTGATGGCTTTGCCATCAGACCGCGCATCCCACCCAGCTGACGGATTTGCTGTGAGCTGCCGCGCGCACCGGAATCCGCCATCATAAAGATGGGGTTAAACGATTCAACCTTGCCGGGATCGCCTCCAGCCCCAAGCTCTTTCATCATCTCATTTGAGACCTGTTCCGTGACATGAGCCCAGATATCGATGACCTTGTTATACCGCTCTCCGTTCGTGATCAACCCCTCAGAATACTGCTTTTCGATCTCATTCACCTCTCGTTGCGCCTTCCCAATGAAGTCTCCCTTCTTGCTGGGAATGTGCATATTGTCGATACAGATCGACAGTCCGGCTTTTGTGGCATAGGTAAAGCCGATATCTTTGATCTTATCCAAAAACTCGACAGTGTCGCGGTGGCCGGTCTGACGGTAGACCGAATCAATCAGCTTGGTCATCTCTTTCTTCGTCATCAGCCTATTCGCATTTGCGAACGGCAGCCCTGACGGAAGAATTTCAGACAGCAGCACCCGACCGACGGTCGTCTGTACTATTGAGCCTGACAGACGCACCTTGATTCGCGCATGCTCCTCTACTTCACGAGCGTCAAAGGCAATTCGAACTTCTTCAGGCGATCCAAAGACCTTCCCCTCACCTTTGGCCCCGAGTCGTTCTTTGGTCAACCAATAGCACCCCAACACCATATCCTGTGAAGGCACGGCGATCGGCTTGCCGTTCGCTGGTGAAAGAATATTGTTGATCGACATCATCAGGACACGAGCCTCGACTTGCGCCTCAACAGACAACGGCACGTGCACCGCCATCTGGTCACCATCGAAGTCAGCGTTGAACGCCGCACAGACGAGCGGGTGCAAGCGGATTGCCTTTCCTTCCACCAACACAGGATCAAAGGCTTGAATACCCAGCCTATGAAGTGTTGGCGCTCGATTCAGCAAGACCGGATGTTCGCGGATCACCTCATCAAGAACGTCCCAGACTTCTGGGCGTTCCTTTTCCACCAATCGTTTCGCGCTTTTAATCGTCGTCGCCGCTCCGCGCGCCTCCAATTTATGGAAGATAAACGGCTTGAACAACTCCAAGGCCATTTTCTTCGGCAAGCCACATTGATGAAGGCGCAGCTCAGGCCCGACGACGATGACCGTACGGCCAGAATAATCGACACGCTTCCCAAGCAGATTCTGCCGGAACCGCCCCTGCTTTCCCTTGAGCATGTCGCTTAACGACTTCAACGGCCGCTTGTTTGGCCCACGAATAGCACGTCCGCGCCGCCCATTGTCAAAGAGAGCATCGACCGCTTCCTGCAACATTCGCATTTCATTCCGAATGATGACTCCTGGCGCTTTTAGCTCCATGAGCCGCTTCAATCGATTGTTGCGATTAATCACACGCCGATAGAGATCGTTCAAATCGGATGTGGCAAACCGTCCTCCATCAAGCGGAACCAAGGGACGCAGTTCCGGAGGAAGCACCGGGATGACATCCATGATCATCCACTCTGGCTTATTCCCCGACTTCCTAAATGCCTCAAGCACCTTGAGTCGCTTTGCATATTTCTTCTTCATCGCCGCTGAAGTGGATGCCCTGGCTTTGACTTGCAGCTCATCCCACAAAGCGTTGATGTCGATCTTCCTCAGTAGGTCACGGATGGCTTCAGCCCCGATTCCAACCTTAAATCCGTTCGCCCCATACTCTGAAACGAGCGTACGCAACTTATCTTCAGGAACCAGCTCCTTTTCAGAGAGATCCGTTGAACCAGGATCCACGCACACATAGCTTTCAAAGTAGAGAATCTTCTCTAGTTGTTTCAGGCTCATATCGAGCAGAGTTCCGATCCTGCTCGGCACACCCTTCAGAAACCAGATATGGGCGACTGGCGCAGCTAATTCGATATGCCCCATCCGCTCACGACGAACCTTCGATTGAATCACCTCAACGCCGCATTTATCGCAGACGATTCCCCGATGCTTCATGCGCTTATATTTCCCGCAATTACACTCCCAGTCCTTCGTCGGGCCAAAAATCTTAGCGCAGAAGAGCCCATCTTTTTCTGGTTTGAATGACCGATAATTGATCGTCTCAGGTTTTTTGACCTCACCATAGGACCAGGACCGGATTTTCTCGGGCGAGGCAATGCGAATACGCATCGAATCGAACGAGACAGAATCCCGCTGCTTCTCAAATAATGTATATACGCCTTCCAAGGTAATGACCTCCTCTGATGCCGGCCACCCGCCGACACACAAGCGGTTAGTCTTGTGTCTTGACTAATTCGACATCGAGACCCAAACTTTGCAACTCCTTGACCAACACATTGAACGACTCGGGCAACCCCGGTTCAAGGAAGGGCTCACCCTTGACAACCGCTTCGTACATACGAGATCGTCCGGGGACATCGTCGGACTTGACCGTAAGGAATTCCTGCAATGTCGACGCCGCCCCATACGCTTGCAGAGCCCACACTTCCATTTCCCCTAAGCGCTGGCCACCGAATTGAGCCTTCCCGCCCAAGGGCTGCTGCGTCACGAGCGAATAAGGACCAATGGACCGTGCGTGAATCTTGTCGTCCACCAAGTGGTGCAGCTTGAGCACATACATATACCCAACAGTAACTGGGCTTCCAAATGGCTCTCCGGTTTTCCCATCGACGAGATGAGCTTGGCCACTCATTGGCAGTTTCGCTTTTTTGAGCAGCTCCTTAATTTCCTTCTCTGAGGCTCCATCAAATACCGGACTCGCCACCTTCACCCCTAATGCTTTCGCGGCCCATCCCAGGTGGGTTTCCAAGATTTGCCCGACATTCATACGAGAGGGCACACCAAGCGGATTCAACACAATTTCGACCGGAGTCCCATCCGGCAAGTAGGGCATATCCTCTTCCGGTAACACGCGAGATACGACGCCTTTATTGCCATGACGCCCGGCCATCTTATCGCCAACTTGGATCTTACGCTTCATCGCAATATACACTTTGACGAGCTTGATGACTCCCGGCGGTAACTCGTCACCTCGCTTGAGCCGACCAACTTTTTCATCATAGAGCGTTTGAAGGATTTCAATCTGCTCCTTCGCCCGTCGCTCGACATCCTCCAGCTCCTTTTGCTCATCAGGATCGCTCAAGATAATGTGCCGCACCGTGTCGTCGGGCAATCGCTTGAGGATCTCCGCCGTCAATTTCCCCTTCTTCTTTAGGATGACGTCACCACTCTCGGGATCCATCAGATCGCGCCCCACCACCTTGCCCAGCAAAAGCTTACGGATCTTCTTCGTCTTCTCTTCATCAATGATTCGCAGCTCTTCATGGTGATCACGCTGCAACTTCATTTGATCGTCGGTTTCAATGCTCTTCGAGCGCTCGTCCTTATCGAGCCCCTTACGAGAAAAGATTTTGACATCGACGACAATGCCTTCGACACCGGGAGGCACCGTGAGCGAGGTATCCTTGACATCGCCCGCCTTCTCACCAAAGATCGCCCGGAGCAATTTCTCTTCCGGCGTGAGCTGCGTCTCGCCTTTTGGCGTCACCTTGCCGACAAGAATATCGCCTGGCTTTACTTCTGCACCGATGCGGATGATGCCGCTCTCATCCAGATTCCTCAGCGCCTCTTCGCCAACATTGGGAATATCCCGCGTGACATCTTCCTTACCCAACTTAGTATCCCGAGCTTCCACCTCAAATTCTTCGATATGAATGGAGGTGAAAGCATCCTCACGGACCAATTTTTCGCTGAGCAAGATAGCATCTTCGAAGTTATAGCCACCCCAAGGCATGAACGCGACAAGCACGTTCTTCCCCAGCGCTAATTCCCCACGATCAATCGCCGGCCCATCTCCAAGCACTTGCCCCTTCTTGACGGGCTGGCCGATTCGAACCACCGGAGTTTGTGTAATGCAGGTATTTTGATTGGATCGTTGGAATTTAATGAGATCGTATACATCCAGACCGGAATCTTTCCCCTTCTTGCCGTCTTTTGACTCAGCCCGCACCACGATACGGGTCGCATCGACACTCTCGACAACGCCGGGGCGTCGGGCTTGAATCACATATCCGGAGTCTCTGGCAACCACGGCCTCCATCCCCGTCCCAACTAGTGGAGATTCTGACGTGATCAAAGGAACGGCCTGCCGCTGCATGTTGGACCCCATCAACGCGCGGTTGGCATCGTCATGCTCCAAAAACGGCACGAGTGCCGTCGCCACACTCACCACCTGCTTCGGCGAGACGTCCATATACTCGATTTTATCCGGCGCCGCCAACACAAAGTCCCCGCCGTGCCGACAGGACACAGTTTCTGACACCAACTTACCAGTCCCATCCAGTTTCGAGTTGGCCTGTGCAATAATATATTTGTCGCCTTCGATCGCCGAGAGAAACTCGATTTCATCCGTCACGCGCCCTTTCACAACCTTCCGATAAGGCGCCTCGATGAATCCGAATTGATTAATTCGCGCATACGTTGCCAGCGACGTAATTAACCCGATGTTTGGACCTTCCGGTGTTTCAATCGGGCAGATACGACTATAATGGGACGGATGCACGTCCCTGACTTCAAACCCGGCTCGCTCTCTGGTCAACCCACCAGGACCAAGCGCGGACAAACGGCGCTTGTGCGTAATCTCAGCCAGAGGGTTCGTCTGATCCATAAATTGAGACAGCTGGCTACTGCTGAAGAATTCCTTGACGGCCGCCACTACCGGCTTGGCGTTGATCAGGTCGTGCGGAAGTACCGTTTCCATATCGAGGAGGTTCATGCGCTCCTTGATACTGCGCTCCATCCGCACAAGCCCCAGCCGGAACTGATTCTCCAATAGCTCACCAACGGATCGTACACGACGATTGCCCAGGTGATCGATATCGTCGATTTCGCCTTTCCCGACCTTCAAATTCACGAGATAGCGAATGACTTCCACCATGTCTTGGGCTGTGAGCGTCCGCTGTTCGAGTGGCAAATCCAATCCAAGCTTCTTATTAAGCTTGAGGCGACCGACCGGCGAGAGGTCATACCGCTTGGAGTTCGAGAAAAGATTATCGAATAAGGCCCGAGCAGTATCGACTGATGGAGTCTCACCCGGGCGCAGTCGACGATAGATCTCGACCATCGCTTCCTCTTTCGACCCGATCTTCTCCATCGCCAATGTATCGAGAATCACTGGTGTGGCTGTGGCCATATCCAGATAGATAACCTTAAACTCTTCGACATCGCTCTCGACGATCTGTTCGACGATCTCAGGGGTCAGCCGCTGATTCTTCTCCGCCAGTTTATTCTTCTTAGAGTCGATCAGCTCGGTGAGAACGGCACGGCCCACCAACTCTCCTGGAAGCATGGGGATCTCCTTCACGCCCGCAGCCTTCAGCTTGGCGATCACCCCCTTTGTCAATCGAGCCCCCTCCCGCACCAGCGGTTCCTTGCTATTCTTGTCAGTGACTTCCGCTGAACACCGAAGTCCATGATGGATCTCCGGATCCAGCTTACGAAACATCTTGCCCTTCGATACCCGAATTTCTTCGACTGGGTAGTACATTTTGAGCAAGTCATCACTCGAAAATCCGAAGGCCTTCAGCAAAATCGTGGTGGGCATCTTCCGCCGACGATCGATCCGAACGTAGAGAATGTCCCTCGCGTCAAACTCAAAATCGAGCCACGATCCTCGATAGGGGATAATGCGCGCCGAATACAATACCTTCCCGCTCGCATGCGTGCGACCCTTATCGTGGGTAAAAGAGGCGCCTGGCGACCGATGCAGCTGACTGACGACAACCCGTTCCGTTCCATTAACAATAAAGGTTCCTCGTTCGGTCATCAGCGGCAATTCACCGACATAGACTTCCTGCTCCCGCACATCGAGCACCTTCTTACGGGGCCCCTTATCTTCCTTATCAAAGACCACCAAACGGACACGCAGCTTCAGCGGAACAGCGAACGTCATCCCTTGCTCGAGACATTCGCGCTCATCGTATTTGGGTGCACCCAAGGTGTAACTCGAGAATTCGAGCACAGCCGTGTTGTTATAGTCAGGAATCGGAAACACACTGGCCAACGCCGCCTGCAATCCATAATCTTTCCGGCGATCCGGTTCGACCTCAAATTGCAGAAACTCCTCGTAGGAGCGTTTCTGAATTTCGATCAGATCTGGGATATCGATGTTAGTTCGAATGCGTGAAAAATCTTTCCGCTCGACGAACTCCTGCAGAGTCGTTTCGGACATTCCTACTCCTCCACACTGGTTGGCGGTGAACAGCAGTCACTGGTCACAACACAGACGAACAGGCTGACGAGTACCAACCTTCCACCAATGCACGATGACCAGTGACTATAACGAATGATATTCCTACTTTACTTCGACCTTTGCACCGCTTTCTTCGAGCTTTTTCTTCATCGTATCCGATTCTTCCTTGGCAACTCCGGTCTTGACCGGCTTTGGAGCGCCTTCAACCAGATCCTTGGCTTCCTTCAATCCAAGATTCGTCAACTCTCGAACCACCTTAATGATCTGGATCTTCTTGTCGGCTGGCACAGACACAAGAATGACATCGAACGCCGTCTTCTCTTCCGCCGCGGCAGCCGCCCCACCCCCTGCCGCCGGTGCCGCCGCTACCGCAACTGGTGCGGCCGCCGTGACGCCAAATCGCGTTTCCAATCCCTTGACGAGCTCAGCAAGATCGAGCACGCTCATCCCCTCGATCGCCTTGATCAATTCCTCTTGTGACAACTTTCCCTCTGTAGCTGGCATCTCCCCTTCTCCTTTCCGTTTATCCTGAATGGCTGCAATGACTCTGACAAATTTCGACAACACCGCACTCAACGTATACACAACTCCACGAATCGGCCCTTGCATGGCCGACAGCAACATCGCAATAAGCACTTCTTTCTTAGGCAGTTTTGCAACGGCCACCAGATCAGCCGGCTGAAGGAGCTTGCCTTCCAGCACACCGGCCGTCATTTTAATCTTCTCTTCTCGCTTTTCCGCCCCGATAAAATCCTTCAGGACTTTCGTGGGCAACACAGGATCATCGTACCCAATGACGACACCGGTCGGCCCCTTGAGATGCATCTTGAGTCCAGCCAACACCGTGCCCTCAGCAGCACGAGCCGCGAGCGTATTCTTCACGATTCGGTATTCGGCCTTGACCCCTCGGAGTTGCTTACGCAACTCAGTGACCTCATTGACCGGAAGACCGACACATTCCGTCAAGATGGCCAATCTGGCACGACCAAACTTCTCGGCTAATGCGGCCACTGTTGTAACCTTTTCTTCCTTCTTCATCGCTCTCCCTCTCCCAGGATTCGCCATCTACCACTGATCAATTGAGACCTGCCGGGTCTTCCCAACCGACCAATGACGACTCGCGTCCTTCGTCTAGCTCCACTGCTTCGCCAGTGCGATGGTATCCAATTTCACTCCCGGTCCCATCGTGCTCGTAATCGTCGCGCTCTTGAGATAGCGCCCCTTGCATGAGGCGGGCTTTGCCTTGATGACAGATTCAAGAATGGCGGAGGCATTATCATAGAGTTTGGCTGGATCAAAGGACACTTTGCCAACCGGCACATGCACAATGCCAGCTTTCTCAACCTTGAACTCAACACGTCCCTTCCGAATATCGGTCACAGCCTTCCCGACTTCGAACGTGACCGTCCCGGTTTTTGGATTTGGCATCAAACCCCGAGGCCCAAGCTGCTTCCCAAGTTTTCCAACCGAGGCCATCAAGTCCGGTGTCGAAATGGCACAATCAAAGTCCATCCAGCCGCCCTTTATTTTTTCCATCAAATCATCAGAACCCACGTAATCCGCGCCAGCCTGTCTTGCCTCCTGCTCTTTTTCGCCCTTGGCAAAGACCAAGACCCGAACTTTTTTCCCCGTCCCATGAGGAAGCGCTGCCGTTCCTCGAACAAACTGATCTGAGCGCTTTGGATCGATCCCGAGCCGAAGCGCCAAGTCAACCGACTCATCAAACTTTGCAAATGCCGAGCGTTTCACTGTTTCAACTGCCTCACGCAATCCATAGACGCGCGGCTCAACATTCTTGACTGCCGCATTCATCTTCTTTCCCATAGCCTACTGCTCCTTCGGTCTCGAAATTAACCTTGAATCACCACACCCATACTGCGCGCAGTCCCCTCAATGATCCTGACTGCCCCTTCCACATCAGCCGCATTCAGATCGGCCATTTTTTTGCGCGCGATCTCATTCAGCTGCTGCCTGGTGATTTTCCCCACCTTGTCTTTCTGAGGAACACCAGAGCCCTTGATGATCCCAGCCGCCTTCTTCAACAGATCCGAAGCCGGAGGTGTCTTCATGATGAAGCTAAAGGTACGATCTTTATAGACCGTGATGACCACGGGGATAATACTGTCCCCTTCCTTCTGGGTCTTCGCATTAAATTGCTTACAAAACTCCATAATGTTGACGCCATGCTGGCCCAACGAGGGACCAACTGGAGGCGCTGGATTAGCCTTCCCAGCTGGAATTTGCAATTTAATCTGTGCCGATATTTCTTTTGCCATATTTCCTCTCTCGTGCTTTCAGTCTTGAGCTTTCAGCTTTCAGCCTACGTTGAAAGCCGACGGCTAACCGCTGACCGCTGCATTAAATCCGTTCAACCTGCAAGAATCCCAGCTCAACCGGAGTTGATCGACCGAAGATACTGACCATGACCTTTAATCGACTATGATCTTGATCGACTTCGTCGACCACACCATTAAAGCCCAAAAATGGACCATCAATAATGCGGACATTATCACTCTTGATGAATTTGACCTGCTCACGCGGTTCCGCTTGACCCGCATCAACTTGCTTGAGCAAGGACTCGACTTCCTCATTGGTGAGCGGTGTCGGCACCACCCCTCCACCGACAAACCCCGTCACTTTGGGAGTCTCTTTAATCATCTGGAGCGTCTCGTCCGCGAGCGGAGACTCCAATTCCACCAGAACATATCCCGGGAAGAACTTCCGGCGAGAGGTCCGCCGCTTCCCATCCTTGATTTCAATCACGTCTTCCGTTGGAACAAGCACCTGTCCAACCTTCTCCACAAGCCCCATTTGACTCGCACGCTCCATGAGGCTGGTCTTCACACGCCCCTCAAACCCCGCGTACGTATGTATGACGTACCAGTTCTTTGTCATGCACCACCCTCAGGCCTTCGATGAAATACTGCAGTCCCTCTTCTTGGCTGATTCAAATGAGCTTCCCAACCAACCAGGAGAGGAATGAGTCAATGACGGACAGGTAGACCGACATCAGGATACAGAACACGATAACGACCGTCGTTGAGCCGATCGTTTCCGCGCGACTCGGGAACGAGACTTTTTTCATCTCAGTACGGACGTCTGTCACAAATAGCCGAATTGATTCCGTCATACGCTTAAACATTAAATACTCCGCGCTTTACCGCCAGATCGCCCAATAAACCACTTCAATCCCAATACCGACGCCCATCCCTACGTCCACACCGTCACCCGCAACGCTTCTCCTTCAACCCTAGAGACAACGACATAAACACGTTCAGCTTGGCAGGGGCACTAGGATTTGAACCCAGACTCTCGGTTTTGGAGACCGATGTGCTGCCATTAACACCATGCCCCTCCCCGTTTCAGCGGTGAGCACTGAGTGCTTAGGATCAAACCTGCGCATACCGCGCCCAATACGCACCACTCACCCCTAAGCACTCAGCGCTTACTTGACTTCCTTATGGGGTACGTGCTTTCGGCAGAACTTGCAGAACTTGTTTCGCTCCAATCGATCCGGATCATTCTTCTTGTTCTTCATGGTCGAGTAATTCCGCTGCTTACAGAGCGTACAAGCCATGTCGATGATTTCACGCATTGTAGTCCTCGTTATTCGTCAGTCGCCAGTCACCAACCCGGGAAGCAGTGCCCTACACCCGATAATTGATGCGCGACGATGAACGTTCTTTCCTTAGGCCAAGATTTCCGTCACGACGCCCGAGCCGACCGTCTTGCCGCC
>CABVRZ010000060.1 GCA_902500775.1 uncultured Nitrospira sp. | reverse complement strand
ATGACGTATTCGCCTACGCCACCTTAGCACACGGCGATAAGGCAAAAATCGGGGGAAAAGCATGAACGCCCCGAACCGGCGGTTTGAGTAGAGGCTGGTAAGAAGCGGCGGGCTCGGTAGTCCGGGCTCGCCGTCTCGGGTGGTATGGGTATGACGGTGGATATCAACGGTAGCGAGCCGGACATGAACACCACGCTGTGTGGACACGCTTCACTTCGATCGGCCGGCTATCGCGGTGGATCCATTGTGGGAGGCTACAGGTGAAAAGCAAGACGCAAAACATTGTATTTTGGACGGTCGTAGGCCTGTCCATGCTTGTTCTTCTCAACCTCTGGAATATGCCTACGCGTGAGGTCGTCGAGGAAGAGATTCTGTTTAGTGAGTTCATGGCAAAACTCGACCAGGATGCGATCGAGAAGGTCACCATACAGGGATCTCGTCTCAGGGGCATGCTGAAAGATCGCACCCAGATTCGAACCTATATGGCAGACTATCCTGATCTCGTCCAGGCTCTGCGAGAGAAGCATGTTCAGATTGAGGTCAAACCATCAGGTGAAAGTTCTTGGTATATGGCGATGCTCATGACCTGGGGGCCGTTCGTGCTCTTTCTCGGCCTGTGGGTGTTCATGATGCGCCGGATGCAGAACGGAAACGCGGCGTTGTCGCTTGTGAAGAACAGGGCCCGCATGGTGACGGATGAGCGAAAAAAAGTCATGTTTTCCGATGTGGCGGGAATCGACGAAGTGAAAGCGGATGTACAGGAGACGGTCGAATTTTTGAAGGACCCACGCAAGTTCCAGAAACTCGGTGGGCGCATTCCCAAGGGCGTGTTGGTCGTGGGCCCGCCTGGGACGGGGAAGACACTCTTGGCGAAGGCGATCGCCGGCGAAGCGGGGGTGCCATTCTTCAGCATCAGCGGGTCCGATTTTGTGGAGATGTTTGTAGGGGTCGGAGCCTCTCGCGTTCGCACGTTGTTCGAGGACGCGAAGAAACATGCCCCGTGTATCGTGTTTATCGATGAGATCGATGCCGTCGGACGGTCCCGAGGGATGGGGCTCGGTGGCGGAAACGACGAACGTGAGCAGACTCTCAATCAGTTGCTGGTCGAAATGGACGGATTCGATACGACGGAGGGTGTCATCCTGGTGGCAGCCACCAATCGGCCTGATGTGCTTGACCCGGCTCTGCTCAGACCTGGGCGGTTCGATAGGCAGGTGACTGTCAATCATCCGGATCTTCGGGGGCGTTCGGAGATCCTCAAGGTACATACGAAGAATGTACCGATTGCCGCCGATGTAGAACTGGAGACGATTGCCCGAGGAACTCCGGGTTTCTCAGGCGCTGACTTGGAAAATTTGGTCAATGAGGCGGCGCTCTGGGCTGCGCGTCAGAATAAGAGCCAAATTGGGGCCGCAGACTTCGACATGGCTAAAGATAAAATCTTGATGGGGACCGAACGCAAGAGCATGATGCTGACGGACGAGGAAAAGCGAGTTACGGCCTATCACGAGGCCGGACATGCCTTGGTGGCCGTCCTTTTGCCGAATACCGATCCGGTTCACAAAGTGTCGATTATTCCGAGAGGCCGCGCGTTAGGTGTGACGCTGCAATTGCCGACCAATGACCACCACAATTACTCCAGAGAGTTTTTATATAACCGGCTGGCGATTCTCATGGGCGGGAGAGTGGCGGAAGAACTGGTGTTCAAACAGGTCACGACCGGTGCGGGCAATGACTTAGCACAGGCCACTGATCTCGCACGCAAAATGGTTTGTGAGTGGGGTATGAGTGAGAAGCTAGGCCCTCTGGTATTCGGCCAGAAGGAGGAGTCCATGTTTCTGGGACGGGATTACTCGTCCAAGCGAAACGTGAGCGATCAGATGTCATCAGAAATTGATCTTGAGATCAAGCGGATTGTGACTGAAAACTATGCACGTGCCAAGCACCTGTTGCAAGAGCAGATGACGGGTTTGACGGCCCTGGCGGACGCACTCCTGGAAAAAGAGGTGCTGGATGCACGGGAAATTGAAGAGATTCTTGTGCGGTCGTCTCAACGTCGTTCAGCCGAATCCGCTGTAATATGAATGTTTCTTCTGCAACCATCGATATGCCACGGCGACCCGTTTGGCTGCGGGTGTTCTGTAGCCAGACGGGCGCCTAGCAGGTGATGGAAACACTCGGTGATAGCCAACGCTGTCGTTGGAATAGTCCATGCGGCACTCATGTGAGGATGCTCAAAAAAATCTTGATTCCCACCCGCCCACCTCTGCGCGCCTAGATGCGCATTTCACCGATGAAGATTGCCGTGAGCGAAGAGGTTCTTTGTCTCCGAAGGGCATGTCTACCGCGTACGTCCGGAGCAGGTGCCCAGACTCTAATCGCGCAGACCCGGTTTTGCCTTCTACTCGTCATGTAAGCGACTGGATGAAGAAGCAATGATTTATTGCCCTTTAATCCTGTTGCGTTAGGATATGTCGTTCAACTTGTCCGGGAAATATCTCTGGCATTGACTTGACTCAACCCTTCACGCACACTCCCGGCATGTACTCGCAATCAGAGAGCGACCTTCTTCGCCTGTTGGCCGATCGAGCCGGCATTGCGGCGGACTACTACGACATTGCCGGTACCCAGCATGTGACGACGGATGAGACCAGGCGAGCTCTCCTCACGGCCATGAGTCTGCGGGTAGCCAATCGCGAAGAACTGGTGGCAGAACTCGAGGCCTGGGATGACCGATGGTGGCTACGGGGGTGTGAACCGGTCCATGTGCTGCGATCAGGACGTTCAGCTGAAACCTGGTCGGTGTATGTGGCCTGTGACAGCGGGGACGACGCCGGTTTGTCCGTCAAATGGACGGTCACGGCTGAGCAGGGAGACACGCAATGTGAACGAGTAGAGGGGCCGGGCCTCAGGGTTGAAGAGACTCGCACGATACAGAGGCGTCGGTTTGTGCGGATCTCATTGGCATTGCCGCACGATCTGCCGCTCGGGTATTACTCGCTGACCGCCTACACCAAGGGAGGCAGCACGAATGCAGAAGCGACGTCCCGTCTCATTGTTGCACCGGAGCGCTGTTATCTTCCCGGTCAACTCCAACACGGGGTGCGATGGTGGGGGATAGCCCTGCAACTCTATTCATTGCGGAGCCAGCACAATTGGGGAATCGGTGATTTCCACGACCTCGGGGCCGTCATCGACTGGGCTGGAACACAGTTGGGTGCTGCGGTGATCGGTCTCAATCCGCTCCACGCCCTCAAAAATACGAAGCCCTATCACGTCAGTCCCTATGCACCCACCAGCCGCCTCTTCCTCAACGATGTGTATATCGACATTTCGCAGGTTTCGGAATGTCGGACGGACGCTGAGGTGCAAGCCCGATTAGCCGACCCATCGTTTCGTGCACGGATCGACGCCGCTCGGCACAGCGAGTTGGTGGACTATGATGCAGTGCAGTCCGTCAAGCGTGAGGTGCTCGAACTGTGCTATCGGGCGTTTGTACGGGATAACTTCGATGGGGTTGAACCGGAGTTGCATCCGACGACTGATCGAGGCAGATCCTTTCAGAACTTCACGGAACGAGAGGGAGAGTCGCTCACACGCTATGCGCTGTTCCATGCGTTGGAAGAAGTACAGCGGTCTGTCCCGTCACCTCCGGTTATCTGGGAGGACTGGCCGGCATCCTATCGAACGCCGATGTCGGAAGAGGTCGGAGAGTTTCGCCGCCGCTACATGCATCGGGTGCGGTTTTTTCAATACGTGCAATGGCTGGCGGCGGAGCAACTGAGCTCGTTGGTGACGCGAACGCATGATGCAGGGATGCCGATCGGCATGTATCATGACTTTGCCTTGGGTAGTGATCGCTATGGAGCCGATGGATGGCTGAATCAAGAAGTGCTGGCATTCACGGCCGATTGTGGGGCTCCACCCGATGCGTTTGCGCCCGAAGGACAAAACTGGGGATTTTCTCCGCTTGACCCCGTCCGTCTCCGCGAGAGCGGATACCGATATTTTAGTGAGTTGCTCCGTAACAATCTTCGCTATGGGGGCGCGATACGGATCGACCATGTGATGGCGCTCTTTCGACTGTTTTGGATTCCCCGTGGGCTCCCGCCTGCGATGGGGACGTATGTGTACTATCGAGATGACGAATTGCTGGCGATCCTGGCGTTGGAAAGTGTACGGGCCAAGGCGCTTGTGATCGGCGAAGATTTGGGAACCGTTCCTGATTGGGTGCGTGAGCGACTTGGACCAGCCGGGGTTTTATCGTATCGGGTCTTTTATTTTGAGCGAGAACATTGGGGAGGGTGGAAGCCTCCGGCTCACTATCCTGCGCAGGCCCTTGCGGTTGCCACCACGCATGATCTGCCGACGTTGGCGGGGTATTGGGAGGGGATGGATATTGAAACTCGATCAGCACTGGGGTTATTTCCTTCCGATGCAGCGCGTCAGGCGATGTGGGTGGAGCGGGATCGAGAGAAGAGCGGGATCCTCGCGGCCTTGAAGTCGGAGGGGCTCTTGCCCTCCTGGGTCTCCGATGATCCGGCCTACACGCCGACCATGACGCCTGAACTGGTAGAATGTATTCATCAGTATCTGGCCCGGAGCCCTGCCTGGATGGTCTTGGTCAATCTCGAAGATATCATCGGCACGCGCCTCCAGGCCAATCTTCCTGGGACGCTGGATCAGCATCCGAACTGGTGTCGGAAGTTGAGGGCGACCGTGGACGACTTGGCGCAAGACCCTCGCGCCGAACGACTCTCAGCCCTGTTGCGTTCGACCCGTCCGTTTGTGTAAGTAGTACCGTCGAGAAATCCTCATGGCCGTGATGCTCCTGATACCAGAGCCGTGATTCGCAGCCACATCATTCATTAAGCCGTTCCCGACAAGCACCGTCACCGCACGCGAGGCAGAGCGAATCAATGGCAGTTATGACGCATCGAGATCGCTTCGTCCTTGCCATCGCCACCGCATGGTTTCTGATCATCCTGATCATCGAGCAGTTTGCCCCGGCCAACGTCGTTGGAGCCTACGGATATGTGTTGCCAATTTTGCTGGTTGCGACGTTTCGGAATCGTACGATGATGCTGATCACAGTTCTGGCTTGCGTGGTCGCAACCTATTCGGGCCTTCTTCAGCCTACTAAACCGGGGCGATTCCAGGCGGCGGTGATCAATCGGAGCGTCGTCGTCAGTGTTTTGTTGCTAGTCGCCTACCTTGGCATGAGTTGGGAAGAACGAAAGGCGCGGGAGGAGGCTGCAAAAGCGGCCTTAGCCAAGGAAACGGAGAGTCTTCTCAAGGCTAACACTCAACTGGTGCAGGCGAAAGATCAACTGAATCGATCCGAACGATTGGCGGCGGTTGGACAACTGGTAGCCTCCGTCGCTCATGAGGTTGGCACACCATTACACTCGATCGCGTGGCATGTACAGGCCTTGGCTGAGGAGCCTGGGGTTACCCCTGACATGAAGAAGCGGGTGACAGTTATTGATGAACAGCTGGCGCGAGTGGTGCGAATCATCCAGGACTTGCTGTCTTCTACCCGTCCCCGTCAGCCGGAACCGGAATGGCGGTTTGTTGAAGAAGTGGTGAGCCCATCGGCGGCGCTGATGGAGCCAGCCTTTCATGAAAAAGACCTCACGCTGACGGTCGATATTTCCAAGGACCTTCCGTTCGTGTGGGCGGACAAGGAAAAGATTCATCAGGTGCTCGTGAATATTCTGGCGAATGCGCTTGCCGCGACTCCTGCACAAGGGACGATCGCGATTACAGCAGGATGTCGCGAGGCATCCGCAGACGAGCTTGAACGCGGCCGAGTCGTGGCAGATGGCATGTCCGCGATGGTGATTACTATTGTGGTGCAGGACACGGGGTGTGGGATGCCGGCTGCCGATGTGGAAAAGGCCTTCGAGCCGTTTTTTACAACCAAGGCGGTTGGCAAGGGGACTGGCTTGGGACTATTCTTAAGCCGCGAATCGGTCGTGGCGCATGGCGGAAGTTTAGTGCTCAAAAGTGTGGTTGGCCGAGGTACGACCGTGCTGATGACGTTACCGGCGATGCGACGTGACTTGGTGCCTGCAACGGAGGAGACGTAATGCACTCAGCAATGATTCTAGTGGCCGACGACGATACGGTGGCGTGTGAGCTGTTGGTAGGGCAGTCAGGAATAAGGACTATCAGGTCTACCCTGGCCGATCGCACTCCGCAGCAAACGCCTCAGACCGGGATGACGGCAATGCGATATGACTCGGTGCCTGCAAAGGAGGAGACATAATGCCCTCAGCGACGATTCTGGTGGCCGACGACGACGCGGTGGCCCGTGAGCTGTTGGCGGAGGCACTCAAGAAGGAGGGTTATCAGGTCGAGGCGTTTGCAAGCGGGGAAGAGGTGATCGCCAGAGGGCGTGAGGGGCGGGTTGATCTGGTCCTGACCGATATTCGCATGGGGGCCGTGGATGGACTCACTGTGTTACGGGAATTCAAACGGGTCAGTCCGAATACGGCGGTAGTCGTGCTGACGGCGTTTGGCTCGTTGGAAGGAGCGATTGAGGCGATCAAGCAAGGGGCCTACGATTATCTCGCGAAGCCGTTTAAGCGGGAGGATATCAAGCTGGTCGTCAAGCGGGGACTGGACCACTGTCGATTGCTCCGAGAGAATGCACGGTTCCGAGAGGAGTTGAAGAGCAAGGGCGAGTGGTCTCCGTTGGTCGGCAGCAGCACGGCGATGTTGGAGGTCTACAAGCTGGTTGCGCGCGTGGCGGAGAGCAAGAGCACTGTGCTGCTGCAGGGAGAAAGCGGGACCGGCAAAGAACTGATTGCCCGGGCGATTCATACGAATGGTCCTCGCCGGGATAAGCCGTTCATTCCGGTCAACTGCGGGGCATTGCCGGATACGTTGCTGGAGTCTGAGATGTTTGGGTACGAGAAGGGGGCGTTCACCGGGGCTTCAGGGACCAAGGTCGGGCTTTTCGAATCGGCCAACGGAGGGACGTTATTTCTCGACGAAATTGGCGAGCTTGGGCAAGCGTTGCAAGTGAAGTTGTTGCGGGTCATGCAAGATCAAGAGGTTCGGCGAGTCGGGAGCACGACATCGACCAAAGTTGATGTCCGGATCATCGCCGCGACCAATCGCGATTTGGAGCAGTTGGTGAAGGAAGGAAAGTTTCGGGATGATCTATTCTACCGCCTGAAAGTGGTGCCGATCACCTTGCCGTCCCTAGTGGATCGACGAGAGGATATTCCGATGTTGGTCCATCACTTCCTCCAGAAGTGTGCTGTGGGGACCGGTCATGCCGTTCGGGGAGTCTTGCCGGAAACCATGACGCTGTTGACTCAGTATCGGTGGCCTGGGAACGTGCGAGAGCTTGAGAATGCGATTGAGCGGGCGGTGTCATTAAGCCATGGACCCCTGCTGACGCCAGAGGATTTACCCGAAGTGATTTGCCAGAGTGCCACGGCTCAAGGCGAGGCCGGTGTGTCCCAAGCTGATCATCTCGATGACGTGTATATAACGCTCGAAGAAGTGGAGAAGCGTCACCTGATTCGGGTACTCAAGGAAACGAAGGGCAATAAGGTAAAGGCAGCAAAGATCCTTGGAATTGATCGGCGAACGCTCTACCGTATGGCGGAGCGGTTCGGCCTGGATCTTGGCGAAGAAGCTGAGGGATCAGAAAAAGAGCTTGTCTAAGGTTTCAGTCCGTAAGATCCATAAAAGGTCTCTGTCGTATAGGTGCTCTGAACGATCTTCAGCTCGTTCTTGATTAAGCGGAGTTTATTTTCGGCACTCTGTGGAACTTGTGGAGTGGTTGGGCCCCAGCTATCAAACATTGTTTGCTTACCCTCCGACGAGACCTGTAGCCGAAGACGAGAACTTTGGTCTGTTTCTGGTGTCACGGACGCTTCCGCGCGGCTCCGTACCACACCGTACCGTCCTCTTACGAGCCAATCCCATATGCTGGGTTGCTCGCCTCTGTAGCCTGTCTGAAGCTGATGGGATCCATCCTTCCAGTCCACGCAGCAGTAATCATCTTCTGCAAGGACCTTCGTCACCGCGGCTTTTACTCGGTCTGCCGGAACAGGCAATGTGACCTCGACGACGTCTGGTTGGACTGGATGTTGAACACTGGAGCATCCAAAGGCAACTATGCTGAGAACGATGATGGCAAGGCAGTCCTTTCGGATCATTTTGTTCTGGCCTCCTTCAGACGGTAAACAAGGTGAGTATCGGTCTGAGTCACTCCTTCGATGCTATGGATTCGACTCAGCACAAGTTGAGTCAACGCGTCTTGGTCTGGGATATCAGCTATCGCGATGATATCCGGATTTCCCCAACAGGGATCAATAGTCTTGATCTCTTTAATTTCTCCCAGTGTGTTAACCACCGAAGCTGTCATTCCCGGCATCACATTAATCAGGATATACGCCCGATCTGATGCCCCGTGACCTCCCGGTGCCGGCCCATGAATGGTATATGGAACTGACCCAGGAGTGGGCTGCTTTATAGCAAAGGCGGTTTGGCCTGTCAACCCGGGCTTGCGGGGCGCGGGTTTGGAGGATGACGGGACGGATTTGAGGTTTGGTTTTGCCATGGTCTCACTTTGGCGCAACAAGCACCTCGATCCGGCAGTGCTCGCTGACGCTGGTTAGGGTGGTTTCGAGCCGTTTCGGGCTTCCGATACGGCCTTCCGGATCGTACACAAAGCAAAAGAGGATGGAGCAGCGACCTTGGGTTCGATAATGCGCAGCATCGGCGAGGACCTGATCTGTCAGTTCTTTTGTCGTCAGGCCTGCTCCGGTTTTCTTCGCCACAATAGCGATCTGATCGCGATTCACTAGCAGCGTTGTTCGTGAGGCTCCCTCAGTGTAGGGTGGTGTCCAGTCGTCGGTCGCCACTTCATCGAACTCGACTTTCAGTAAGGCACACAATAAATCCTGCAGGTCGTACTCGTCCTCGACTTCGATGGTTGGCCGATAGTCTTTTCGAAGGCGGAGCTGACGGACCACCGAGTGGAAACGCTGACAGACTTTCCGGATGAGCGTGATCGGGTCATGGTCACGTGTTCCTTCGAGACCGGCTGAAATGCTTAGGTTGGTTGAGGGAGTGTCTGCCGCAAGCCTATGTGGAGTCGGTCCAGCCAAGGGTGCCAATGTTGAAGAAATCGCCTGTGGGCCAGTCTCGGGAGTTGGAACATCGATGTGCGGAGGAGGGAAGGGGGTTGGAGGAGCCGTTAGGGGTGAAGCTGGCGGCTGTATCACGTCCACTGGTCTGTCAATCGATGATGAGATAGGAGGAAATGATGGAGATGTTGCCCTCGTGGGAAGGGGGGGGGCGATGGAGGCAGCTGGCGGGCTTGGAGGGGGCTCGATCCCCGCAGGGAATGGCTGTGGAGTCGGTAGCGGAATGGGTGTCGACGTGGGTGGAGGTGTCGGTGTTGCTCGTTCTGGCCGAATCGGCGATGCGGATGTCAGAGGAGTGATAGTCGGTAATGGCGGTACGGTGTGAGTAGAACCGGGAGCTGGTGTTGGAGCAGTCGGGATAGGACTTGATATCGACGTTGGAAGTTGAGACGGCGACCCGACGGTCGATGGTCCTGGAGGTGTTGGGGTACTGGGAGTACTCGAGGATCCTATGGCTGACGTTGTAATGGTCGCGACGTTGAGGGGCGTCTGTGGCGGAGTTGGCGGAGCCGCGGACATGAGTGATGGGGTTGAAATGAGTTCTAATTGTGGAACGGGACGGGGAGCTGGTTGTGGTGCGGAGTCGGGTGTGGCAGGAGGTTTCAGTCCGAGTAGTTCAAGCTTTCGATCCTCTAGCGTCTGAATCAACCCCGTAATGACCACAATACTCTGAGCTGTTTCTCCCTTCTCCCCAGTACGAATCTTGAAGCTCCGGTACTTCTGGAACTCTTGCGATCGTTCACCAAATGTCTGCCGCAAACACTCCCGAAACTTCAGCTCGGCTTTGCTTCGGGCGGCATCACGATAGGGGAAGCCGTCCTGGCTGAAGTCATGAATAGCCGTCAGAAGTTCCTGTAACTTATTGATGCCGAGCGTGAGCTCTTCGAGAAGGTCGGTCTTGGCTCGTGGGCGTTGTTGTTCCCCTGCGCGTGCTCGTGCCATAGTCGTCCAAAAAGTCTAACTGAGGGGCACGAACCGAGCAAGAAAACAACGCGTTTACGCCGGTGGTTCCGGTATGGCGCGCGAGATGAGAAGTGGACGCCTGGTGATCCCATGGGTTACAGGCTTTCTTGGTTAGGGCGAATGGCAATGGTGAGGGGGTGGGCTACGAGACGTGCCGATCCCGCATTATTCATGATGGTTCTGGACCCTTCGCTTCGGCAGGGTCCTGAGTCGTGTCGAGGATGACACTACTCGGATCAGACATTTCGTGACGCGTCGCAGGTGAAGGATTTCTGGTTTCGGATTACGAGGCGGCACCGTTCGGCAAGTTCAAGGCCCGGAGTTCTATCAAAGGGTGGAATAGCGTTTATGCATACCGTGAGTGAGGGTATCAATGAACATGGATTTCCTACCGGGGATTCGCCGCGAGAAAGTCGTCGACAAAGTCTTTGATCAGAGGTTCGACTGCATCTGGGATAATTTGATTTACGCTCTCCTGCCGCACCATTCCAAGCACACTGGCCGACCACGTGGTTCCCCAGGTTTTCTTGTTCTTCATCGACGGCAAGCCGACGAGTTGCTTGAGATCCACCGTGACGGTATACGCATATAATCCAAGCTCTTCCTTGAGGGTATTAACGTTGACGTAGAGGTACGGTGCTGATCCCGAACGCGTTCGTTCGGTGAGGAGTCTGATGCCCTTTGAGCGAAGGGTTTGCTCGACTGATGAGCGGATCGCTTCTTGTGAGAGCCCATCAGCCGAAGCATCTGGACTTACCTCTTCAATAGTCACCCCCAGACCGAACATCCCTCGTAACGATTCCCGGCTTCCAGAATCAAGGGCGTCGACAACCCCAATATTTCCCCATACCAGAACAACGATAACCAGTTGCAGCACGTACCGCATAGTTCCTCCAGATTGCTGATGAGTCCATATCTTACTCGAATCGGTTTGTGATTCCCACTATGGCCACGGGCAGTCCGCACGCGAGCTCACGACATCCTTGATATCGAACGAGACGACAGTCTGAGGGGACTAAAAGAGAACACGGCCTGCTTCACGTGGTGTGAAGTCTTCGTTTGAATGTGTGCGGTTTGCTGGTGTAGCGTGAGTGGATGGGGTTTTGGTAACTCATACTAATTATATGAAACAGCCTTTAGGAGCGGATCGTCACACGTAACAGCGGACAGCGGCTCAGTTGAGAGTGAAACAGGCGACCGGGATGAGGTTAAATCGAACTGACGAGGTCATCATGCAAACGGAAGTGCAGCACATCCAACTCAGCCATGTTGATGAGCAAGTTGAGCAACAAAGCCAGGCGCAAACCACCCGACGGGTCCGTTCTCAGTTTGAGAAGCCGACGGGCTTAAGGGGCCGAGTCGTCGGGTGGCTTATGGCGCATCGGGCATCGAACCGAGAACGAAATGCGTGGGCCGTATCATTGCTAGAGCTTCAGTCCACCGATCATGTATTGGAAATTGGTTTTGGGCCAGGTATTGCCATCGCACTTATGAGCAAGGTCGTGACCAGCGGGCAAGTCGTGGGCATTGATCATTCGGAGGTGATGCTACAGCAAGCGGGGAAGCGCAATGCCTCGGTAATTGAGCAAGGCCGAGTACAATTACGGCTGGCTTCAGCGTCCGAACTCCCTGTCGGTCACGATCGATATGATAAGTGTCTCATGGTCAACACCTTTCACTATTGGGATAATCCTAATGATGTCTTGCGGAATGTACAGGGGCTGATGAAGCCCGGAGGGAAGATCGTGGTCGCGTTTCAGCCCCGCCTTCAAGGTACCACCGGAGAGGGGACTCTGAAGGTTGGGTATACCATGGTGGAAAGACTCAAGGCCGCAGGATTTTCCAGAGCCCTTCTCGAAGTCAAATCGCTGGTGCCGGAGTCAGTCGTTTGTGCGGTAGGGATGAAGGAGGGATAAAGGGCGCTTCAGAGGAAGCCCCTGTTTGCGCACCCTCTTTTAATGTTGGCAATCAGCGCATTGGATATCTCCGGAGTCGAGCCCCCTCAGGGGCCCGACTCTGTCGTGCCCAAGCCGAGAACGATCCCGCCATTCTGGCTGATACGATTTCCTAGGCAATCGTTACGGTGGATTCATTATGCCGCTCCGTGTAACGCCATGCGGTCACAAGATTCTGCACAGCGGCGGCACAAGTCAGCGCACTGTTTCATTAGCTGATCCTCTCCGGCAATCTGCTCACAGTTCCCCGCGCAGCGTCGGCAGAGTTCCGCGCAGAGGCTGCACGTGCGTCCATGAAACGCCGATGCCCGAGCCATAAAATCGGCGGTGACGGTGCACAACTGTGCACAGTCCATTACGAGTCGGATATGGACAGGGTCGGCATGGCGTCCCTCGAGTGTGAGACAGTGGTTGATCAGTTGGATGCAGCGGGCATGGCAGTCCTGGCAGAGCTGGATACAACGCTGCATGTCCTCGCTCATGCGATGGCTCTCCATTGTAGCTTCCGTTGCAGACGGACGAGGGGTAGCCCCTTGCATCGCGGCCTCCGCTCCCCGCCATAGAATCACGGATGCTCCAGTTGCGAGGAGTGAGGCGCCAGTTGTCACAAGAGTTCTTCGGTTTATGGTTGACATAAGTCCTCCTTCATCATGCATGAGTCTGCACTCAGCGTGCGGACGTTGATGATCAGAACGATAGAAGAATAGCTATCGCTCTAGAAAATAGAGAACGAAATGAGAAGGGTATCAGATCCGCAAGACTGTGGTATGTATCGAACAATGAATGGATGGATCGGCGCGAGGCGGAAAATCCGTGAGATGAATAAGCGGAGGACTGACCTCTGGAAGAGGGGGAACAGGCCAGGTCCATGCGAGATGGACAGGAGGTATTGGGTAGTTGGGTGCGGATAGTGAATGGGGGCCCAATTCAAGAAACGCATCGCAGGTTCCACGGGCCGGTTCTTCTGCCCCAGAAGAGCAATCCATTTCAGGAGGTTGCGGGACGGGCAGGATGCAGGCATAGGCATTGAAGGTAAGGACGCCCAACAGCACCACCAAGAAGAGAGCGACGCGTGCCATGCCGGAAATGCTACGCTGTACTGTGCAGGCTGTCAATTGGTGCGCCGTCGAGTGTCGATGGGTCTGAATGAGGAGTGCTCTAGTTCTGCATGGTGGCACGAGCGACAACAATGGCAGCCGCATTTCTATCGGGAAAACTATCACGGAATCCGTTCATCTTCACAGGCAATTAATTGATCGCCGTCTTCTGGTTAATGTGCGAGGCTGAAATTATCTCGGTCTGCCCGTTGGGACGTTGAATGATCACACGCCGCACCTGGTCGAGCTCACCCAAGCCAAAGCTGAGTTCCGGGGCTTGATCAGTCATTGTGCCGACACTTCCAATGACCACGCGGGTATAACTCGTTCCCTGGTCCGTCTCGAGACTGATACGAGTGCCGATGGCTGCCACTGCGTCGGGTATGACGACGGTGATGTAATTCCCAGGTGCAGTATTCAGGAAGACACGTGCTGGTCCATTGATGTTGAGTCACATGACATCTTGTCTGCCATCATCATCAAGATCGACGATGAGTGGCGACTGGCCGAAATAACTCTTCTCAAGTCCTAAGGCTGGTGCATGGTGAAATGTACGCTCCGAGTCTTGGGCCGATGGCAGGTAGGTACGGCCCGAGAGTTTCAAGGCTTTATAGATCGGCCATTCGGTGTAGTTCTGCGCTACCAGCAGATCCAGTTGCCTATCAAGGTTGAGATCTTCAAATACAGCGCCCCAGGCAAACCCTTCTCCCGAGAGGTCATAGACATCGGTAAAGTGAAAGTTCCCGTCATTGCATAAGAGCATCCAGTCTTGTGTGTGGCGCTGGTCATCCCGCACATCGCCCATGGTGAGGAACAGGGGAATGGACGTACCCACGTTCGTAAAGAAGAGATCTTGGTCGCCATCTTGATCGATGTCGCCAACTGCGACACTCATCCAAAAACCGAAGACTGAGCTGACGGAGATTGATTGAAAGGTGCAATCTCTCATGTTGCGAAAGATCTCGACTGCACCGGTATTTTGGGACATGACCAGGTCTTGCCAACCGTCGGTATCCAGATCGACAAACACGGAGAGGAAGGCGTTCTGTTTCCTGGCCGTACCGGACGATTCGGTAATGTCCGTGAATGTCAGGTCTCCGTTATTCAGTAACAGGCGATTCGGCTTGGCGTACGTCGGAGGCGGTTTCAAGTTCCAAGTGCAACGGGTGAATGACGGCGCAGTTGCGCATAGATCTCCAGCTGCGTGGTAAAGGTGAGGCATTTCCGTGGGCGCGTGTTGAGCCGATGGGCGATGGCGTTCAACTCCCGCTGGGTGTAGTCGGAGAGGTCGGTGCACCTCGGCAAGTATTGGCGCAGCAGCCCATTCGTGTTCTTGGTGGTGCCGCGTTGCCAGGGGCCGTGCGGATCAGCAAAGCAGACCTGGATCGCGAGGCGGTGTGCCAACCGCTCATAATAAATGGTTTCGGGTGAGCCGTGTTTCTGCATATCGTGAGGGTGCCGCCCGGCAATCTGTTCGGGCGAGTAACCGTGCCTCAGATGAGTCCGGACGTACTGCCACAGCTACGGGTCCAGGACTTTGCGCCGCCGCCGGAGCTCCCGGACTGGGGTGGCGGCCTGAGTCTGCATCGTACAGGCGCGATAGGGGTGGTTAGGGGCCCAGTTCCAGGCCCCTAACCGGCTTCAGGGTATTCGGGGATTGTCCCAGGATTTGTACCATCGTTCGGAACGAATATCCGTGGGTCAGGCCCAGACTCAAGGTCTCACGTGCTTCTTCCCGCAGGTGTCGATAGGAGTGTGTTCGCATGGCAACACCGTAGCCCATCTGGGCTGGTCGTGTTGCACTTGGTGTTGGAACTCAAGCCGTCAAATTTGAATTTAGCGGAAGGTGGAAAATACTAACTAAGACGACGATGGTGCTCGGAAATTGAGAGATCGCGCGGGGTACAGAAGAACAACTGATGAATCAAAGGTGTGTATCTGGTGGGCAATGAAGAGTGGCCTTGCCAAATAGGGTGGCAGTACGCACGGAGTGTAACATCCATGGAAAAGATACAGGTGGGTGTGTTCTAAGCGAGGGAAAGGGGAGGGGCTGACCCTCTTATACTCATACAAGTCATGCCCCCAGTGTTCAAAACTTCATGATACGCGTCGTAATGATACCGGTCAGGCAACGCATGGTATTGCATTAGATCGGAAGGGGTGAATAAGCTGAATGTACGGTCCTGACATACAGCACGAGAAACCCACTATCAATACGATTGGGAGCATGCCCATGGATTCACTGATTACCTGGACGAAGGTTGTGTATGCGCTACATGCGTTCAGCTTGTTGACCGGCATTATTGGCACGGCCACGGTGGTTGGCGCATTTCTCACCGGCTGGCCTTCGATCATTGCGGTCATTCTGAACTACGTCAAACGGAGCGAAGTACGCGGCACCTGGCTGGACTCCCACTTTCGGTGGCAGATCAGAACATTCTGGTTCGGGCTTCTGTGGATCTCACTCTGTGGGATCTTTATCATCACGACCTTCGGCATCGGCCTCTTGTTCGTGTGGGTACCAATCACACTGGTTGGACTCTGGTTCGTGTACCGTGTCATTCGTGGTTGGATCACGTTGGGCGATCGTCGGCCCATGTACGGGTAAGCGTGGTCGCACCACGGTACTAGAGTCGAGCTTGGGAGGATGCTGAAATAGTCCGCCAGCGACGTTCTCGCGTCGCCCAGCGACTCAACGTAGAGAAAGGCGAAGGCCAAGTATCTATCCGCTCACATATGATCGAAGCGAGTGGGGCAAGCGAAGCTTGGTATGGATACCCTCGTCTCTTCACTTGCTGCGGCCTTGGTCGGTGGAATGCGCGTCTAGCAGGCTGTTGACAAAGTCTGCCAGCGGCGTTCTCGCCTCGCTCAGAGGCTCAACGTACGGCAGAGAGTACGATTCGCCTCTTCGCTCGCTGCGGCCTTGCTGGACGGCCTTTCTGAACAGCCTGTGGGGCACGCTGATGGCATCCGTGATCTCAGGCACGACGCCCTTTCAAGGTCGTCACAGGGTTTGTCAACACACTGCTAGGCGTGCAGGGGCGGACGGGTGAGAACCGAGGCCTTTTGAGCATCCTGACGGTATTGTGATGTCCGCATCATTTGGAACATGTCAGCCATCTTGTTGGCATAGGATTGAGAGTTTCCGAAGCCTGTTAGAAGATTCAAGGGGTTCCCCTACATGTTGTCTTTGAGTCACTCAGTATAGTGATCGTTCCGAGGCGGACTAAACATCCGTAACCATATATTCTCTTGTAGTCGTATCACATCGTGAGCTACGATGACGAGACAGCAACAGGCAGCGTACATCTACGGTACGTGGACAGGAGGATGTCATGAGACAAAAACACGTATTGACCGTCTTAGCGATAGTTGCCGCAACTGGAACAATCCACTCCTCTCAGAGCCTTGCCCGCGCATGGCAGGGAGATATCGTCAAGAATCTCACGGGGGTGATGGCGAACGCGGTGAATGTGAACGACGACCGCCAGAACGGAAGGGTATCAGCATCGCAGCTTGACCGGTCGTTCATCCACAAGGTGGGAGCCGATTCGTATTCCGGTGGTTATCCCGGGATGGCCGGATCCGATATGAAGCCTGGCAATACGTACACCCCGCAGAGGACTATGCCAGGTGATCAGTCCCGCCCTGCAGGGGAATATAAGGCTGGTTCATCCAGCAACGAAGGGCAATATGGCAGCAACCCTTCTGACAACTACCTTCGAAAAGAATCATCGGGATCCTCATCTGGACTCTCAGGTGGAGCCTACGGTGGAGCCGTGTATGGGGGAGTTCCATCGACACCCAGTGCGGATCCAATGATCAAAGACTTACGCCGGTGAACCATTGAAGCGGTAGAAGTACGACTGGATGAGTGGAGGAGACTGTCCTCACACTTGACGTCGATAGTGTCAGTGTTTGGTTCCTCTACTCAACCAGATTGACGTGGATGCGATTGCTCTTCAGACGCTGCACATGACTGCAAACTGATCCTCTCCTAAAATTTTCCGTTCCTTGCATGGAGATATGAGTCGCGTGATGAATGAGATCCTTCCTGAAGTCATAAAAGGGGTCTGCTCCCAACGGTCTTCCATGCATATTGTCTTACTTCGTGTAGAGGCTCTTCTTCTCCAGGAATTTCCCGATGGCCGCGATATCCCATGTTGGAGATAACCGGCTCCTCAAGGGACATCGATTGACGTTTGGGGCGGTCACTCAAGATGAAGTGCTTTGCTTTTCGTAATCTTTTGAGGCCTCGATCCGCCTGAACAAAGACTTTACCAAAAGGAGTTGGCACGAAGTGTCTTTCATCTGCACGACCAAGTCGTAGCCTAGGGGCTGTTCACACTACCGTAAGCCCTCCACGATCAAGGCGAAGTTGATG
>CABVRZ010000059.1 GCA_902500775.1 uncultured Nitrospira sp. | reverse complement strand
AAAGATCGTGAAATGCCCTATCCATCATGGCTCCTAGAAGATCAACCCAGCGCTTCACCGGACAGTAATGAGGTCATATAGAGCTCAAACTCCTCCCCCATTATCGTTCAGTGAACCGAACAGCTATTCCAGGATCACCACGCAAATGATGTGCGATCGACAGTAAAGGAGAAAGAGGATTGACAATTTCTCTCACCTAGGATACTGCTCCCGTCAGACCAGTAAGGGACACGATCTTTTCAAGTATCCCACTGAAGTACGCAGGCTCACACTGGATGTCCTATGCCGAACGCCATACGCTTCAGACCATATTCGACTCGCACGATCATTCCAAGAAGCTACTAGGAGTCACGCATATCTCGTCGCCATCGATTGCCGCAGAGTGCCATCTTCGACTGCTCACAAGTGACGGAGGCCTCAACCCATGACAGATTCGCAACTTCCATGATTTGGGAAAGACTGTAGCGAATGCAAAGAGGACGTACTGGCTTATAGGGAAGGAGCGGAATCGATGAAAACCTTGGTCTTAGCCAATCAAAAGGGTGGCGTGGGGAAAACGGCGATTGCCTGCCAACTGGGGTACTTCCTCGTCGAAATGCTCAAGAAGCGGGTCTTGATCATTGACTTAGACCATCAGGGAAATACGTCGAAAAACATCAGCACCTCAAAGCTGGCCACGATCTCATCCATCACAGCCAACCAACTGTTGACCGAGTCGATCACCACTATTGAGGGTGGAACCTTTGTGGTCATCCCCTCACACAGTGATCTGCTCAAACTCGAGCGACGAGAAAAAGATCACAACCAGTTTGCCAACAATCTCCGGCTGTTCCTCAACGAAATGGATGATCGTTTTGATGTGGCCATCATCGATACGAATCCGAACCCGGATATCCGAGTGCTCGCGTCACTCGTGGTGGGGGATTTTGTACTGTCGCCCATTCAGCTGAATCAAGAAGCGGTCGACGGCATTGCAGCACTCCGGGCGCAGGTCCTCAAGATACAGAGCACGCTGAACAAAGATCTTCGATTCATCGGCCTGCTTCCGAATCTGGTGGAGCCCACCCCATTTCAGCGAGCCAATTTTGACCAACTCTGCACGGCATTTGCGTCGCTCTTTATTCGACTTGAGGATGGGCGGATGGCTGCCATCCCATCTCGCACGGCCGTAGCGGAAGCTCAAGCCATGGGAGCGCCGATCTGGACCTTACAAAAAACTAGTTCACGCGAAGCGTGGATGCATCTCAAGCCGATTTTTCAAAAGGTGGCTCATACGATGGGGGTGATGGAATGAAAAAGCCAATGATCGCGACGTTGGATCTCACCGCGCTTGATCGGACGACTCCTATGCCCACGCCCGATCCGATCGCCAAAGAACGAACCGTGACGGCTGAAGTCTTGGGACGCCCGCTCCACATTCCCGTCAGAGACATTGATGAGGATCCTGGACAGCCGCGCAAGGATTTCACTGCAACGAGCATGGAAGAACTTGAACAGAGCGTCAGGATCCATGGGGTCAAAACACCGATCTCGATTCGCCCGCATCCCACCGAACCGAAACGATGGATCTTAAATTTTGGAGCCCGCCGACTCAGAGCCTCTAGGGCTGCTGGGAAAACCACGATCCCCGCCTTCATCGATCGTTCCCACACGGACTATCAACAGGTGATCGAGAACTTGCAGCGGGAAGATCTGAAACCGCGCGAGCTCGCGATGTTTATCAAAAAGAAGATGGACGAAGGAGAGAAGCAGGCCCACATTGCCGAACTCCTCGGTGTGAACCGGTCCATGGTAACGAACCACCTTGCACTCATCGATCCCCCGTCCTGCATCGAGGAGATCTATGCCTCTGGTAAATGTCTTTCTGCCAAGACACTCTATGATTTGCGGAACCTTCATAAGGAGTTTCCCAAGGATGTCGACCGGTGGTGTGCCGCCAATCAGGAGATTACCCGTGCGACTGTGTCAGCCCTGTCCGCCAAACTACGCGGCACACAGAAAACAGCCATTACCCCATCCAAGAATGAACGTGGCAGTGAGAAACAGAGGAGCAGTCCCACACCAGCGCTTCCTTCGTTGATCGTCATCGTGCAGGATCGATCAGGTACCGTTGATCTGCAACACGCCCCGCAACAAGCAAATCACCTGATCGTGAACTTTTCGGATGGGAAGCAAGAAGAAGTGCCAGCCCTGGACTGCCAAATTCAGCAAATCATTTTCCACTAGTTCCTAATCGTTCGTCCCTCTCACCACCTTAGATTGGAGAGAGGGACGACCTGAACCTCCTCACTCATCGTGCCCCGCATTCCCTCGCTCCCGAGGTTTTTCAAATCCACTCCCAGCTCCCCAGGAGCTCGCCATGGAATCATACGAGTCGGGCATGACCATTGTTGGACATGTCCAACAACGTATAGGAGATTCAGGATGGGTCATTCAACGGACTGATCGGTTAATAAAATAGGTCGGCTCGGCCACGATCATCGGGGGAGGCATGCTTTTGTTGGACATGTCCAACAAGTCATCTTCGCTCCAGGTTCATTTTCACTCCACACTTCTTGATTCTCACTGTGATTCCATGAACTGAATCAGTGACGGAGATTCAGCTGCCTGACCGTGGACCATGCCACGGTCCCGGCCTCGGCCGCAGTAAGACCGCCGAGGCCGGAGTGGGCCCAGTGGTTCAGATGATGGCGAGATCGATCAGGATGCCAGTGTCGCCGACCAGTTCGATCACCGCATCGGTTCCGTCCTGAAATCCTGCCGTGCCATTGTTCAGCGCCAGAAACGTCCGGCTTCCGACGCTGAAGGTGGCCGCCCCGTTAGCCGCAAACGTACCGACCTCGGTTGTCGATAGTGGACGCCATGAACGACGGTCTCACGCCGCCGACTGTTGGGCACATGCCGCAGGCTAGCGATTCCCAGCCGGGAGTGCCGCCGCTGGCGCTTGTAGAACACCTCGATGTACGCTGTAATCTCTCGCCAAGCCTGCTCCCGCGTATCATAGCGTCGGTGAGGCACCAGCTCAGCTTTCAGTGTTCCCCAGAAACTCTCCCTCGGGGAGGTGTCATAGCAATTCCCCTTCCGACTCATGGAGGGAATCAGGCCCAACTGCCGCAGTCGATCCTGATAGTCATAGGCGCAATATTGGGCCCCACGGTCGGAGTGGTGGATCAAGCCTAGGCGTGGACGCTTCGCCAGAACCGCGTTCCCCAAGGCGTGGCACACCAAGTCCGTCGTCATCCGGGTCCCATGGCATACCCGATGACCTCACACGTATACAGATCCTTGACCCCGGCTACATACAACCACCCTTCCCCTGTCGGGACGTAGGTGATGTCGGTGAGCCAGGTCTCATTCGGGCGCGTCGCGGTGACCGTTTGCGCCAGGCGATGCTCCGTCACCGGCAGGTGATGCACCGAATCCGTGGTGATCGTGGAGCGTGCTCGGCGTTTTCAACACTGCGTGGGTTGATGTAGTCCGGTTCTTAATCTGAGAAATACCTGGAGGACCCGATTGGCTATGTCGCGCCAAGCCATGACACGAGAGCCTCGATCCTCTATTCTTTTGGGCTTCGATGCTTGAGTAACCGGGGATGTTACCCTCCGGCAAAGACCGGCCGAAACCCCGCCTCGGTAAGAATGCGCGCGATCGCGTCACGCTGATCGCCTTGAATCTCGATCCGTCCTTCCTTAACCGTACCGCCTGCGCCGCAAGCTTTCTGCACCTGCTTCGCGAGGCGTTCCTTCTCCGCCTGGCCAATGCCCACAAACCCTGTGACCACCGTCACGGTTTTGCCCCCGCGGTGCGCCGTCTGGCGAATGATGTCCACACGGCCACGGTTCTTCTTTGGCTGGGTGGATGCCGGATCGCGCTGGTCATAAACAGGTTGAGTGAGCGATGCGGCTGAGCGTGGCGCATCCTTCAGCGCGGCGAACGGACTGACCCACTTGATCGGCCCACCATCGGTAGGAACGCGTTTCTTTTCTTTCATGGGTTGTCTACTCCGAAGGAAGGCTACACCGATGAGAGACTTTCGACAAGTGGTCCGAGTCTCTTTTAGGTCACCGATCTTTACTAAGAATATGGCCGGTTTGTTGTCAGAATCGTGGGAATGATCAGGTCGTTGCTACCAGGCTATCTCTCGTGGATCTCAGGAGACGTACACGGCAGGGAACGATCGTGTATGTCTTACCTGGTCTGGACCATCGGCAGTTCGCGCGACTCTTCTGCGGCTTGCTGAATCCGCAAGCGTTCGAGACGTGAGGCTTCAAACACATTGTGGAGCAGCTCATCCGACACCTGGGTCAGCTGCGCCGCGGCATCTTTCATGTCGGCGTGTTCGACTAAGCGCGAGACTACTTCGGCTTTAGTCGCGCCCTTCTTCTGGCCCATGAAGGGCTTGAGGAGGAGATAGAGCACATCTCTGATCGGCATATACCGAAAGAAGCGGCACAGGAGCTGAACGGTCTGGCGCGGGTAGTGGATGAGTTTATAGCGAAAGAGCTTTTTAATCCCGGCCTGTCGGACGCGGTTGATCGTCTCGCCTGAGAGACAAGTCGGGTCGATTTCCGAACATTTAAAATATTTGTACCAATCCGTAGATTCGTTCACCAACCCGCGTTTGACGTATTCCTGCCACAGAGGTGTCCCCCGGTAGACGCAGAGCCGGTTGAACCCAAAGGTATCGAGTGGGAGGGCCGACGCGAAATCGAAGGTGGCTTCCATATCCTCAATCGTCTCGTCCGGATTGCCCACTGTGAAGAATCCATGCACGATTTCCACGCCGGCTTTTTTCGCGTTCTTGACGGCGGTTGTGACTTGGTCCAGCGTCTGTTCTTTCTTCAAGCGATCGAGAATCTTCTGGCTGCCGCTCTCGATTCCGAACATCATCGCTCCGCAGTTGGCCTTCGCCATGGCCGGAAACAGATGTTGGGCCACCGAATCTACTCGCCCCTCGATGCCCCACCGGATCGAAAGCTTGGCGTCCATGATCCCGTTGCAAATTGCCTCGATGCGCTTGGGTTGGAGTAGGAAGTGATCGTCGACGAAACCGACGGACTCATAGCCGAGTGCTTCGAGGTGCTTCAGCTCAGCGACCACATGCTGTGGACTACGGGCACGCCACTTCCCCTCGTTGAAGATCGGGATGTCGCAGAAGACGCAGGGCCACGGACATCCCCGAGATGTTTGCATCGTCGTGAACCGTCTCATCGAGAGTACCACCGGGACATCCAGCGGCATGGATTCGACATAGTCGAGTTGCAGGCTCTCACGATCTGGAAAGGGCCACTGATCCAGTTGCCGTTCCATTGGGCGATTGGGATTCTGGACGACCTGCCCACCCTTCATCCAGGTTAAACTTGCGACCGCTTGAGGGTTCTCCAAGTTCGTTAGCAAATCGAGCAACAACTGCTCGCCGTCGCCACGACACACGAAATCGACTTCGGGACATTGTAATTTCACCAACGAGGCATTCAAGCTGGCAAACACGCCGCCGAAAGCGAGCTTGACTTTCGTGTTGGTCGCGCGAATCTCTCGCGCCAGCATCTTGGCGTAGGGATAGCTGGTGGTACTGAGAAAACTGAGCCCGACGAGCGCAGGTTGCTCCTGGTTGATCCGATCGATGATGACCTGGTTTGGCGTGTCGGGGTTGGCCTGATCGAACAGCACACATTCATGCCCTGCCTGTTTAATGACGGACGACAGCGACATGATCCCGATGGGCGGGAAGCCCATCACACGGATATTGCCGTTCTGGGCCCGCGTTTTCGCCGGGAGGGCATAGGACTGCGGATCACGCACGTGAATGAGAAAAACTCGCAGACAGACTCCTTGATCTGGACAGGTCGAACCCGGGGAGCACGTTGACGGAGTGAGTGAAAAAACCGAGGGAATTGGCATCGAGTCAGCCGACTCAATGCGGTCACCGGACCAGGCGCATATTCCCCGTCAACGAGGAGGAGAGGCGAATGATCACAGGTAGTGATGAGCCGAAACACATCTGGAATCGCTCAGGGTATGCGCGATCCGTAGAAAACCTTGCCGACTCCCTCAAGCCTGCCCTCAAAAGGACCGACATCATTAGTGGAAAGAACTACAGACAACCATCGACAATACCTTAGAAGCACACCTCGATAAAGGGGGCCATGGTGACGAACGCACAACTCGATCAGACCTGCATCAATACAATCCGCACCCTTTCCATGGATGCCGTGCAACAAGCCAACTCCGGCCACCCGGGAACGCCGATGGCCATGGCCCCGGTGGCCTACTGTCTCTGGCAGCGAGTCATGCAGTTCGATCCGAACGATCCGATTTGGCCGAACCGTGATCGGTTCGTGCTCTCGATGGGACACGCCTCAATGCTCCTTTATTCCCTGCTGCATCTCACGGGAGTGAAGGCGGTGAATCCTCAGTACGAACGGCTGGGCGAGCTCTCGGTGCAACTGGACGATCTCAAACGCTTCCGCCAGCTCAACAGCAAGTGTGCCGGACACCCGGAATACCGCTGGACATCAGGGGTCGAAACGACGACTGGTCCGCTTGGGCAAGGAATTGCCACCAGCGTGGGAATGGCGATCGCTGCCCAGTGGCAGGGGCACTATTTCAATCGTCCTGGTTTCGAGATGTTCAACTATAACGTCTACGCCCTTTGTGGCGACGGCTGCATGATGGAAGGTGTGGCTGCCGAAGCAGCATCGTTGGCAGCGCACTTGAAACTATCCAACCTCTGCTGGATCTACGATAACAATAAGATCACGATTGAAGGGCACACCGAGTGGGCCTTTAGTGAAGACGTAGCCACCAGATTCATCGGCTACGGCTGGAACGTCACGCGAGTCGGCGACGCCAACGACCTCGACATGCTCGAACGGGCCTTGACGACGTTCAAACAGGAAGCTGGGCGACCAACCTTGATCATCGTCGATAGCCACATCGCCTATGGCTCGCCGAACAAACAGGATACGCATGCGGCACACGGCGAACCGCTAGGAGAAGAAGAAATCAGACTGACCAAGCGGAACTACGGCTGGCCCGAGCAGGAAAAGTTCCTGGTGCCGAATGGCGTCCGCGAACATTTTCATCAAGGCATGGGCCGGCGCGGGGATGAAGCGCGAGCAGCTTGGATGGCGAAGTTTGAGGAGTACAAAAAGCAATTTCCTCAGCTCGCGAATCACCTTTCTGATATGCAGAAACGCCAACTGCCCGAAGGGTGGGACAAGGAGCTCCCGGTATTTCCCACCGATGTCAAAGGTGTGGCCGGACGCGATGCCTCGGCCAAGGCACTCAACGCCCTGGCAAAGAATGTCCCCTGGTTGTTAGGCGGATCCGCAGATCTGGCCCCCTCGACGAAGACACGCTTGACCTTCGAAGCAGCTGGCGACTTCACCGCCACAAGCCGCGGTGGCCGCAACCTGCACTTCGGCGTCCGGGAACATGCGATGGGTTCCGTGCTCAACGGGCTCTCCCTCTCCAAGGTGCGCCCCTATGGTTCTGGGTTCCTGATCTTCAGCGATTACAGCCGAGGTGCAATCCGGTTGAGTGCCTTGATGGAAATACCCGTCATCCACATTTTTACGCACGATTCGATCGGGGTCGGTGAGGATGGACCGACACATCAGCCGATCGAGCAGCTCGCCTCACTGAGGGCCATTCCGAATCTCATCGTCCTGCGACCAGCTGACGCCAATGAGGTCTCGGAAGCCTGGCGCGTCATCATGCAGTTGAGACATGAACCAGTCGCGTTGATTCTGACCAGACAAGCCCTTCCGACAATCGACCGCTCCATCTATGCCGCCGCATCCGGTGTGGCAAAAGGCGCTTATGTATTAGCTGACGTTCCTGGGGGAAGACCGGACGTGCTGCTGCTCGCAAGCGGCAGTGAGGTCTCGCTCTGCCTGGAGGCCGCACAGCAATTAAACGCCGAAGGAATCAAGGCCCGCGTGGTGAGCATGCCCTCCTGGGAACTCTTCGAACATCAACCGCAGGCCTATCGCGACAGCGTCATCCCTCCGAACGTGACGGCGCGGGTCTGTGTGGAACAGGCCTCCACGTTTGGCTGGGCACGGTATGCGGGGCTGACCGGCGAGATCATCGGCATGAAGACGTTCGGCGCATCTGCCCCCCTCAAGGAACTCCAAAAGAAATTCGGGTTCACCACGGACAACGTTGTTGCCGCGGCGAAGGGGCAACTTCATCGAGAAGCGAAAGCGGCCTAATGTGGCTGGAACTATCCTCTTTCTTCCTGCACGCCCCTTGACCTGACACAGATTCGGAGTTCCTGAGTCTGTGTCAACAGGACGGATGGTCCGGAATCAGAATCCGAGCTGCTCATCGCGAAACACTCTCCCGCATCTCCCACCCAGCGTAACGGCAGTTCTGCATCAGTTGTCCTTCCGTGCCTGCTCATCCCTCACCGGCTTGTTTCGTACTACTACGCAGGACCACTCTTGCAGTTCTTCCTGATTTCGGACATGCTAGCCGACCTGAGCCGCATGACCACTGTACTCATAGGCTGCTATCAGCATGGTTTTCACTTTCACGGGAGGCCATACAATGAGACCGATCTTATCCGTACACATCTTCTTCGTCACGAGCCTCTTGATGCTATCCGGGTGCGGGCTGAACATATTTGCTAGCCCCAAATCACCGGTCGTGATCGACGATATTGAAAGTCGCGTAGGAACGTTAGCGGTCAGTACCGATCGGAGGGTCGTCCTGGTTCGGCTTGAGAAAGATGCTACAAGTGCGGCTGGCCGGTTCTGTGCGGAGCCGCCGCTCGACACGGATCAGAATGTCACGAACGCGCTCGCGACCATACGAGACCTCTCAACCGACAAGATCGATGCGAGCGTGAACGCAGAATTGACCAGAAACTTCTCGCAAATTTCACACACACTTGTCAGACGCACGCAGGGCCTTCAACTGTACAAAGCGGCCATGTACAACCTCTGCCAGAACTACCTCAACCATGCCATTAAGGAGGAGGCCCTCCAGGCACAGGCGACGAAAATTTTGGAATTGTCGGTCAAACTGATCGAACTGGAACTTTCACGGACGCCAGGCAAAATAAGCAAGCCCGTTCTGCATGCTCCTGCCGCGGCACACCGGTAGGTTTCGAACGAGAGCGCAGGCCGCTCACAGCTCTGGTGGCTGAACGGTCTGCGTGATTCGTGGTTGTATCGGACGATGCCTACGGCAACTGCGTGCCGCCTGCACGAGCGTGCTCCACTGGGTTGGGAAGGGCCAACGACGACGCTGGTACGGTCTCGACCCCGTCAGCTCGCTGGATGCGCACCGGGCGGTCGACCATCTAGAAGATAGTTCTGATGATGTAGTTTCCAGAATTGCGTCGGTCAGCCTAGAGTAACAGTGCCTGGGTTCTGACCAAGCACTACAAAGGAACACCCGCGTACGACCTACCCTATCGGCTCTGGATCATCGGCAGTTCACGTGACTCTTCTACGGCTTGCCGGATCTGCAGATGTTCGAGGCGCGAGGCTTCGAACATATTGTGCAGCATCTCATCCGACACCCGCGTCAACTGCGGCGCCGCATCTTTCATGTCGGCGTGCTCGACCAAGAGAGACACCACCTCGGCCTTCGTCGCACCCTTCTTCTGACCCATGAAGAGTTTGAGCAGGAGATAGAGCACATCTCGGATCGGCATATACTGAAAAAAGCGGCGGAGAAGCTGAAAGGTCTGGCGGGGATAGCTAAATGGATGAGCTTCTAGTGAAAGAGTTTTTTGATCCCGGCCTGTCGCACGTGGTTGATTGTTTTGCCTGAGAGACAGGTCGGGTCGATTTCCGAACATTTAAAGTACTTGTACCAATCCGTGGTTTTGTTGACTAACCCACGTTTGACGCATTCCTGCCACAGGGGTGTACCCCGATAGACGCAAAGTCGGTTGAACCCAAACGTATCCAACGGGAGGACCGAAGCGAAGTAAAGAACCTCGCCCTTCCAGACGGGGTTTTCTAGAAGAGGTCTAATTGGTCAACTCCTCGCTTCTTCGCCTTATGAGCCCGAATGTACTTCCAGATGACGTCGACAGTCACCTTATCCCCCACCGTTCGAACAAAATTCCAATCTTCCCAATACTCCCCACCCCACAGCTGCTTCCAAACCTCCGGAAACTCTTCCCGAATCTCCTTGGCGCTGACCGCTTTCAGCAGTCTCACCACGGCACTGATCGAATACCGCGGCGGGACACTCAGAAACAGATGGACTTGATCTTTATTGACCTCCAATTCCTCCTTCTCAAATCCGTGATGCGCGGCAATCTCGCACACAACTCCCGCACGCGCTCTCGAATCGCCTCCTGCCACACCCATTTCCGATACGTGGGAGCCAAGACCCCATGGGAGCAAGTATCGCACACACACAAGTTGTGACTGAGTAATGAGGAGAGGGCGCTTACATCGCATCTTCAATCCTTATTTGGCGCTTCGATAGAGCACGATGTATGTTGGAATCTCCATTCAGTATGTATAAAATGTGCATCAGTTATACACAGACATAGCTCTCTGGGCGTGATGGATCGGGACGTTGTTTGCTGATTCGTTAGCGGCAAGTAATGGACGAGGTGCCCGGCGTGCGAGAAGACGATAGTCCGATTCGTCCCAAAGTGGTTCGAAAGATAGCAGAAGCCAAATGAAGCCCCCCGTAGCAACAGTTTATCCGGCCTCAGTGTGAATGCCCCACCGATGAGCGCCTCCCACACCGTCCTGATAACTTTTTACGGGCTATAAATATGCTGCGAATCACGCGCTGATCGTCAGTATGACTAACTGTCGAGGTCCTGATTAAGTACTATGGGCGCAGGTGGTCAGATGAATTCTGGGGAGAGGAAAGAAATGCCGACAGTCAGACGAATGGAAAAAACAGCTCGCGAAGATAGTGACCACACTAGAGCAGGAGCGAGCAGCCCTCGATGGAAGAGGATGGTTGTACGAACGATCATCGTCATGATGACGGCGTGTGTAGTGGATTCTGCCCGGGGGCAAGATCTTTCCACCCCAATTCAAGGTCCAGCGCAGTCTCCTGAGCGGTCTGAGATAGAAGAATTGAAGTCCAAGGTCAAGCAACTGGAACAATCAGTCGATAGCTTGAAGAAAAAGGAGCCTGAGCCGAGCGAGCCGCTTTCGCCTGGAACGACCACCACGGTTCCGGCCATTGATCGAGAGCGTGGATTGATCACGGACGACGCCTATGCGGACCCGCGAGTGGACAATGCGCCGTTTGACCCAGCCCTGCGAGGTTTTTTTCGTATCCCTGGTACCCTGACTATGATGCGAGTAGGCGGGTACATCAGGACGGATGCGATCTATGATTTCGATCAGCTTGGAAACATCAATCAGTTCCGGCCGGAGTCCATTCCGATTCCCAGCCTGGGCGACTCCAATTTCAATATGTCCGCTCGAGCCTCGCGCTTCAGCCTGGAATCACGGAGCATTACGAAGTATGGGGATGTCTTACGTACCTATATCGAGGTCGACTTTGTCGGATCAGGGAACCGCACCGAATTTCGTCTTCGCCACTTCTATGGACAATGGAGAAATATCTTGGTCGGGCAAGCCTGGTCGACGTTCCACGATTCAGATGTAATCCCGGAAACCTCAGATTTCAACGGCCCCAATTCCTGGATTTTCCAATTCAGCCCGCAGATTCGATATACGTACGCGTTGACCGAAAGACAGACGATCGCAGCCGCGGTTGAGCAACCGTCCGCGGGCATTCCTGCGACGAATCCTGTGAGGGCCGAATCTGTTTCGGCCACCAACCCTCTTCCGGACTTTGTGATCCGGTATCGGTATGAAACGGATGATTACCATTTCAACACAGCGGCACTCTTTCGCTCGGTCGGCGGAGTCACGACGTCCGGACATGGAGACCATGTGCTCGGATACGGCCTTATGGCATCGGGATTAGTCAGACTCTGGGGGCGAGATAATTTTGTCTTTCAGGCTGTCTATGGCCAAGGCATCTCTCGATACTTCACCGACACCAAAAATCTCAACCTTGATGTCGGCTATGACGCGTCAGGAACGTTCAATGCGCAACCGGCCTATGGAGGATATGCCGCAGTCCAACATTTCTGGAATGACAATTGGCGGTCCACGGTGACGTATGGATTTCTTCAAGTCAACACATCAGAGAGCTCCCCGGCCGATATCTACAAGAGAACACAATACGTCGATTGTAACCTTCTGTATAGCCCCGTTCCAGGCTTCACAGTCGGTGGAGGGGTACTCTGGGGAGAGCGGGTCAACAAGAACGACGAATCGGGAGACGGGTTTCGGATCAATTTTCTCCTGAAATACGACTTGGTCAAGTTACAGCAAGATATGAAAAAGGTGTTGCCGTTTTGAGAGTCGGTTCCGCGCGCGTCCTACAGACGCACTCATCGACTCAGCTATCTGAGCGGGGTCAGTCCGGAGACATTTGAATCCGCTTCAAACCTGGCGTAACGATATGCCCACAAAAGCCTGGGAATTCCACCCTGGAAGAACTTCAGACGGACTTGGATGTGTGGCTGCAGGAGGACAACGAGCAACAGTCCCACCAGGGCCGCTGGTATTATGGCAAAACGCCGATGCAGACGTTTCTGGATAGTGTACCGCTGGCGAAGGACAAGATCTTGGCAGCCTAACCGGGGATGGACTCGCTGTCTGTCAGATGAAGTATTGAGCTATACAATTCCGATCTGCAGGATTTTCATCTTGCACCTCATCAGCTTCGCCTTCGGTGGATTCCCCTTTTGAAAGCAGTTCTTCGATCTGTGCCTCCTGGCACGTCACGTCGTTTGCGTTGAGCACCTCTCCATCGGTCTTGCCGGATTGGTGAGTCTTGCCTACCCTGGCGTCTCGACGACCATCGTTCATATCCGAGCTCTGATCATACCTTCCGCGACATTTCACTCACTCCCCTATACGATGGACCTCGCTCACGCGCTCCACCCCATCGATCTTGCCGATGACCCATTTCACATCATCTAGAATCTTGACGACTCTCAACTCGGCGGCGTATCCCTTGGCCGCCCCCCGCAGTTCTTCCACAACCTGCACGAGCTTTTTGTCATCACGTCGGATGAGTGCACCGCAGCGATTCAAACTCAGTTCCTGTGGGCCCGCCGAGAGCGGCCAATGCGCGCCCCCATCGATCTTCTGCAACGCCTCCGCCTGCCCAAGCTCGCACAATCGAATGAACGCCTCATGACTCACGAAAAATGTTTCGTAGCACTTGCTGATGACGTTTTTTTCATGGAACCTCTCCCTGTACAAGATCACGGCCACACACAGTGCGCCAGCAGATTGATGAGTGTGCGCATAGCGGCCCATCACGGTTATGACACGGGCGCCGGATCCTTATATCCGACATAGTTTCCAGATCAATGAGCATAGCGCCGGTTGGCCCATGTGAACACTTCTTCCATCTGAAGCTCTCCATAGCGCTTCTGTAAGACGCTGCCGAATCGGCTTCAATTGCCATGAATCTCTGCTAGATCCTTGTCGGTAATCTTCTCCCACTTTGCGTTAAGCGAGTTTTTGAGTTGATTCCAGAATTGTCCAAACTGCTCCTGATTCATCAGGGACTCCTTGGCGCGTGGCTTGAAGCCTCCGATTCTCGCCGAACGTTGTCCCCGCAGGGACAAGCCATTAGGCGAATACAGACGGAGACTCAGCGTAAAAGCGGCGGATACTAGAGAATCAGATGCGCAACAACAGGAAGGATGTGCGAGAGATGGGATGAGGCAGTTGCCTAATCTTCTCAACCCAGAGCGGTTCACCCGCCAAACCATGCCGGTCAAGGTTGTCCGCCGACACGACTTGCTCGTCGTTCAACAATGGAACCATGGTCCACTACTGTTCAACAGTCCCCGTCTCGATTCCAAACTCCCCACCGCGAGTGCTTCCATCGGCACGAGCCCATTGACATCGAACTGGATCAGTTGCCTTCCCGATAATAGCCCTAACAGTGACTAGGTCTTTTTCTCTCTTGCTCATTAGGTCCCCTTTGGAGCTATCCTACGAGCCGTGCAACCACCACTGATCGAGTATTTTCCCCACGAACAAGCCAGGAAAGGGGAGGGTATGCTCATAGTCAAAAGCCAACTTGCCCAGGACACAGTGGCCACGGTGGTATTCGTTTTCGCTCTTGGCTCTCTCTCGATGATCTGGCCTGGCATCCTGGCCCTCAGCTTTGGTCTCTTCCTGCTGATTCAATCGTTCGGGCTCGGATATGAGATCACGATGCTGTCGTGGACCGAAATTACAAATGTACCGATCGTCTTCGCCTCTTTTGGACAAACCGACCCTCCGTCGATTCTTTCGTAGCATCCAAGTAAGGCCGCGCCTTGCACTCCTACATTGATGGACTGCTCGTTGCATGACAGGCAATGAGGATCAAGTCTTGCAATCCAAGATTGCTGAAAGCTAGTAGCTCAAATCCCGTCGACGGCGCGATCTGTTTCAAATAAAGACTCCCGCCCCTTTTGTAACATCCGTGCGTAAGGAAGGCGATAACGTGGAACGTGTGGGCCTGAGCCTCCGGCTGATCGACGCCACAACCGGCACGACCGTCTGGAAAACGCGCCATAAATGGTCCAAGGGCTACATGTTCATCAAGCCGAGCCTCAAAGACATCGCCAAAGAACTCGCCGACAAAATGATCACGTACATGCCTCCGCAGACCAAGCCGTAGCGAGCCCTCGTGATCTGACGGCTCCACCGTTCGTCCTGACCAAGCATCCAGAGAAACCTAGCCTCGCACGAGTGCGCCGGCTTCAAACTGCCATGGCAACACTGTCCATCGTGCCGCCAGTGTAGCGCTCCATTGAAACAGTGAGGGGTTTACCAAACCGGCGTCTAGGTAATTCTGTGTGGTTGGCGATGCACAACACACGACCAGACTATGGCTGCGTACGCTTTGCGTAGCAGACTCGCTGATTACCCGTAGGAGCTCGTCGCTGCAAGAAAAAAAGCAAAGGTGAGCAGAGTATCGTCAATCGGCTTCAGAGATGCCAACGAATACGAGCGGCAAACGGACATACTCCAGAACGGAGTCGTTTCCTTGAACGAGACCACCCGATGGCCACCCTCTCGCTGCATATCAAACCGAAAGCTGAAAAGTGATCGCCTCCTCAACTGATAGGTCTCCCTCTGATAGGAAATAACACTTGTCCATCGTGCACCCTGTATGTGAGCGTGGATCGCTGTCTGACCCTCTTTTTCAAGCCATATGTCGAAATCGTTCAAGAAGAAGTTATTCGTCAACAATCGTCTCCGTGCGATATGGGGGATTCCCCGAATGGAAACGACCGGAAATGCTTCTTTATTGAACGCTCGAATCGTTCCCGTGAGCGGAGCTCCCTCTGCCGTCCATACGGCGAATTGCTCCGTAAACGAAATCGCAGACACAAGACAACCAGCGTCGTCGTTGATGACATATTCATTGAGTGCCGTTCGTTGGGCTGTGTGCACAAGGTCGAGGATCTCACTTTCCTTCCCTCAAGCCAAGTGTTAGATCGAAATGCTGAACCGCCTGGTCTTCTTCGCGAACATGGAAGGGGTGGATGCCGAACGTGCGTATCGTGGGTGTATCAAGAAGCTCCGGCATGTGACGGCTGCGCTGCGCCAGACCCTGACCGATGATCGCGGGACAGCGATGGCCGCTCCTGAACAGTTGGCGAAGCACCTGGCGATTCGCGTCTTCTCTGTGACCCCACATTGTCCCTGGCAACGCGGCCCCAATGAGAACACGAATAGGCTGCTGCGCTAGGACTTGCCCAAGGGGACAGACTGGTCCGGCTACACCCAGCGTGGACTGAACTCCATTGCACATTGGTTCAATACGCGCCCACGCAAGTGCCTCGCCTTTACGACGCCACGGGAGGGATTCACACCATTGCGCCATCATTCACTCATTGCACTTAGGCCTTGAAACCACCTATCGCTCCAGCGAAGAATTGCCGAATAATCGGCACAACGAGTCTTACGCGAACCTCCAACCGCCATCACAGGAAAGATCAACAGGAAAACTGCCTGTAAACTCGTCTCACTTTCCTCTGCACAGGTTCCTGCATGGGCCGGCACGACAGCAACAGATGTTTCTCATTGGTTAAGCAACAATCTTCTTCCTGGAAGATTTGCATCGCTTTTCTAAATACTCGCTACATGCTATTTCAATAGACAGCTACAGAACTGAAACGACAGCACACGACGGTCGCGCCATATGACATTCTCTTTCTTCTCTCAGTCCAGCGCACGTCTCAATACCACCCCCTCGAACGTCATCGGTCTCTTGAATAGCCTGGCTCTGTCTCTTCTGATGCTCGCTGTGATCACACCAGCCGTTCTGGCCAATGACCATGTCTTGCCGGTTCTTACTCAAGGCATGATCGATCGGTTTCGCACGTCTCTCGATGGCGCCACATGGGTCGAGCAACCCGATCATGTGCTGTATCGCTCATCCGAGCAGAAATGGAATCGCCTCTTGCGTGATACCTTGTCGCTGCCGAACTGGGTGGAACTGAGCGTGCAACACCGCACCAGATTCGAATCGGTGTCTCATCCCTGGCGGCATGGCCAACTCGGCGACACCGACATGCAAATCCCGCAACGAACCCATGTTCGACTCGGCGTCACAAAGGGCCCGTTTTCGTTTTTGTTCGAGGGGATAGACGGTCACACCAGTGCCCAGACGCTCCCAAATGATTTCAACGGTTCCTATCTGGTCAATCACGCTGACATTCTGCAATTGTTTGTCTCTGCCACCTTCCGTGACACTCTCGGCACCGGTATCAGAACCGACGCGCACATCGGCCGGTTCACGTTTGAGTTCGGTTCCACTCGCCTGGTTGGACGTCACCTTTATCTCAATGCGACACAGGCATACGACGGCATCCATGTCCATATCAGCAAACCCAACCAGTGGAAGGTACGTGCGTTCCTCACCGAGCCAGTCCATATTCGCCCCACAGACCTTGACACCCAGAGCGCCAATCGACTTTTCTGGGGAACAACCGGGGAATTCCGACAACTGCCTTGGATAGTCGTTGGACCGTATTACCTCGGACTGCACGATTCCGTCAGTTCGACCAGGCGAGTGATCAATACGTACGGACTCCGTATCCACAAGGCTCCGACGAACCCGGACTTCTTTAACTTGCTCGATGAAGAGGAGTCCTCCCTGCTCAACGGGAGTCTGGGGTTTGATTATGAGCTTGAAGTAACCATCCAGACCGGTACGCGTGGTGAAAAAGATTTCTTTGCCCAAATGGGATATGCCCAAGCCGGCTATACGCTCAATATGACATGGTATCCTCGCTTTGCGGCAGAATACCAATATGCCAGCGGCACCAACAACCCGGGAGGCAGCCAGTCTCAGACGTTCGATAGCTTATTCGGCATCCGCCGCTTCGACTTGATGGAACCTGGACTATTTGGACCGTTTGCACGATCCAACATTAGTTCACCCGGATGGCGGTTCGTCGTCAAACCAAGAAGAGATCTCCAGATTTTTCTCAAACAGCGCTTTTGGTATTTGGCGCAGGCCAAGGATGCCTTCATCGGCTCCAACCAACCGGGGGTCGCGGCCTTACAAGATGCCACAGGGTCCTCAGGGAATTATCTTGGGCATGATCTGGAATTGGCCGCCATCTGGTGGGTCAATACAAATCTTATTCTCGAAGCCGGATACGACCATTGGTTTAAAGGGAGTTACTTCGATCGCCTCCCAGCATCTGCAGGTCTTCCTCTCGGCAGCACGAAAGACTCGGATTATTTCTACGTCAGCATGCAGCTCCGTCTGTAGCAGTGTTGACCCGTCTGTTCACTCTCCTCAGTTTCTGGAGAAACTACTGTGAGCAAACGTTTTCCTCATGCATGAATGAGCGAAATGTGAACCAATGAAGCTTTTTGCCTAGTTTTTAGTCATTGAAGTGTAGCGCCCCTCGGAAATCACGCCACCTGAGTTGCTTGTTGCGTCCAGTATTGGACCGGACACCGGTACCCAGGGGGCTGGGCTGTGGAGGATCTCACTAAGGGTTGCGTCTTGTAATTCAACATTGCAGCAAACCGCTGGCTGAGTTGGTAGCCTTTTGCACTCAGTCCAAGGCTCACTACCTGTCTCTCAGCCAACCGGCTCACTAAAATCGACCTTCTCAATGACATGAAAAATCACCCACACCAGTTTACAGAGATCCTCTAAAAAGAAAGAGCCCGATGATCGAAAGATCATCGGGCTCTGTTTGTAACCCGGCAGCGTCCTACTTTCCCACTGCCTCGCGGCAGCAGTAGCATCGG
>CABVRZ010000058.1 GCA_902500775.1 uncultured Nitrospira sp. | reverse complement strand
TCTCTGGACGATCATACTATCCGCTCACCCTACCCACGGAAAACCCGGAAGCACCGTATTTTTTGAACTTACACGAATAATGAAAAAGCTAGATCCGGACTACACATGAATTGGAATATTGAGGAACGTAGCGAGATACACTTTTCAGATTCAGTCAATGCCCTCGTGTTTTTATATCAAGAGAGCGTAAATCAAGTGGTCGATCTTAAGCGTGGCATTACTGATTTCAACGATCTTGATATTTGCCTGAGTCGAAACCAAGCTAATTTTGAACTCAGAACTGACGCAAATGGACTCAGAATGCTAACGCTCGAAAGATCAGACCCTTTGAAACACTAATGGTTCAAGACCTGCGATTGGGCTACCAGGCACATTTTTGAATTTTCCAAGATTTCAGAACTTGCAACGCCTGGTTGCAATAGAAGCTCTTCTGTGTAATCTCCGATTGAGCTATCTCACGGTTCCGGGCGTTTACCTTGCTGAACTAGCAACGCTGTCCGCGTATCGATGCTGACCAGGAGATCATGAAGACTGAAGAGCAGGATGGCCCCTTCACACATGAGGCGCCAGACCAGATTGCCCACCACGAGCGCTGCGATTCCGCCAAGGCGAGTGAAAATAGGGCCAACAGCATACTCCTCCAACGCATCAGGAGATAAGATCGACAACAGCCCTGCGGCGGTGATGAAGCCAGCTCCGACAAAGTAGATCACTTTAATGAGCTGTGGAGTCACTAATTCCCGAAAGGCAAAATACTCCGCGTAGAAGCTCATGTATCTCACTGATTTCGGTCGTTGTGGATTCAATGCCTGCTCACAGACTGAACACTTCGTGGCCGAGACGTCGTTTTCCGTACAACAATGTGGGCATTTCATAGATGCTTCCTCCAGTCAGCGGTTCTAGGATCGACACAGATGTTTCGTGCAGCTTAACTGACTTCTAAGTCAGAGGCGAGCACCGAGTCCATGACTGTGTTGTGGGCTGCGTGAGTTGTCAGAATCGCTTTCGAAAGAAAATAACGGAGGGTGTTTACCAAGCCCGATAGAACCCCGTATACTGCGCCATCTCGTAGTAGGTCGATGACTAATATTCTCTGGCGCAAGCAAGCTTGATCAGTTTCTAAAGAGCGAACGGCATTTTATCCGGCGATGCCATCTCGAAAACGCGATGAATAGGCGCCGGGTCAACTGAAGGTCGGTTTGGAGGGGTGACGGAGTGGCCGAACGTGCCGGTCTTGAAAACCGGAGATGGGGTAACCCATCCGCGAGTTCAAATCTCGCCCCCTCCGCCATATCTCAATATGGTTGCGATTTGGGTTCGATACGACCAGCATTCTCACCGAGTTCCCTGGTCACTGTAACTATTACCTTATTTCCTTGAATGCCCCGAAGAAACTGTCGAACCCGTGGCGAACTCAATAAACGGGCTCATCGACCAGCCTAGGAATCAACCTTTGAGTGGATACGCCAATTGATCAGAGAATTGGACCTATATCTTCAGGGCACAGGGAACTTTCGACCCTGTCACAGGACCAGAAGCGGGACGTTCGCGAGTGAGTTATCCCTGAGTGGGAATGAGCTCGCCTCCTAGGGCCGAGCCCCTCACCGACCGGTGAGCTGCAGCATTCCGTAAAGCATTCCGAAAATAGCGACGAATGTGTACACTTCAATGAAGGACAGCATAGTAGGTCACCCCTTTCTTTCGTTCCCTGTGCTTCTTGTACACCTGAAAGATGAAAGCTTCATGATGAACTGGTGAAGAGTTCTTCATCGAGATCGGGCTCGGCTCAGCATCTGAGTATTCCCGGATCACACCCTCATACCCGTCGCCTTAAGCTCGCTCGCTGAATCCATTGCCACGCTTACTGATACACCATCCAATACGACCGCACCCCGTCGCGCTCAGCTAACATTCGGCAATATCCCTCAGTCTGGCACGGACGCTCGCGTGAACCTTTGGCGATGGCATCGTTGCCGAGGGTATAATCCACCACGTATTCTTTCCGTGGCGTGGAACAGCCAACTATCAACAGCATCAGCCCCAACACAACTCCAATCGCCAGAACACCGTGATATCTCGTATGAACCCCATGCCTCACTTGAGAGTGAATGAACATACCCATCATCCTCTCCTTCCTCTATAAGTAACTGGGAACGGGGCATTGCCCCACGAACCGACGCATCAGACGCCCATTGTGCCTTCACCCTGGGGAGATCCAATTCCGCATCTGTAGGGGGCTGAGCCACCCATTTGGAGAGCAGCAGAAACCCTGGTAGTAAGCCTGGAGTGTCCCAGCCAATGAGGCAGAAATCGATCGTGTTGCCGTCACCAAGGATGGCAATACCGCGAGTGGGAACGACGATAGGCGAGGACCGCCCGCTAGTATGGCTCGTGATACGGAGACAGGTCCGGCGTTTTTCCTACAGTCTCGATGGGCAGCGCGTTGACAACCTGCTCGTTCTGGACCTCTACCCCCATTTGAAGGGTCTTGCCACCTACCAGGGTAGTAGTCGCATTCTCACTCTCGTATTACCCTGCGATGACAATCGAGACATCTCAAGGAGGCGTCGCTATGCTGCAGGCAATGGTTTCAAAGGTCGCTATCGACTGCATCCTGTCGAAAGGAAGCGAAGGGTTACAAGGCGATGGATGTATCTATGGGCTCTCCACTTCTCCTCCTTCAATCTCAGGCCCTGAGCACCTACACCCCGGCGACTATGTCAAGTTACGCCTATGGTTACCCGACGATGGGGGAGCAGCTATCCAGATAGACCTCGCCGAGGTTCAGTGGGTCAAACACCATTGGGTCAAGCTCGACCTGCTCCTCACGTCACCTAAAGATCAAGCCCGCCTCAGGCAATTCATCGCACCGACAAGCCAGGCACTGCCAGTCCCACACCGAATGTGGGAACAAATCGTGATTCGCGCATGAAGGGAGAGCGATCCAATAGGGAACATGAGTCCCGTGATGCAGCGGCACATAAAGACTAGCAGTGCGTTAACACACCCTGTGACGACCTCGGAAAGGGCGTCGTGTCTGAGATCACGGATGTCATTAGCGTGCCCCACAAGCTGTTCAGAAAGGCCGTCCAGCAAGGCCGCAGCGAGCGAAGAGGCGAATCGTACTCTCTGCCGTACGGTGAACCTCTGAGCGAGGCGAGCACGCCGCTGGCGGACTTTGTCAACAGCCTGCTAGCAGAACACGTGGGTGAAGGACGTTGTTTGCGGATGCCCACCCGCAGACAATGCGGGTTTCTTCTCCCTCCAGAAGAAATCTCTCTTCACTCACATTCTTATAACCGTCCCATACCGCACCTCAGCGTGAGCAGGAGATCCGTACATGGGAAAACAGCCGAATTCTAGAGGAACCATTCGACGGGACCTTCATGGAAAGGCCTGTCCTTCCTGTGGATGTACGATATATCACCTAGTGCTGCGGACGACAGGCCTTGCAGATAACTCCGTCTTATCTGCCCGCTGCCGTCACTGCGGCCATCCAAGATGTCTTCAGACGGACTTCAAACACATCTTGTGGGTCTGAATGCTCATCCAGGTAACCTGATCGATCATCGAGGAGGGTTCATCATGCCGATTCATAGACTACGAATGTATCGTAACCGTACCACACAAAAGCGCACAGCACTCCACATGCTGATACTCAGCGGGGTCGTACGACCCAGCCACATAGGACTACGATATACAACGCTTCTCACACAGGCCGAAGAACAGACCAGCGATTCCCTCAATAGCCCCTCACAAGTATCAAACCATCTCCATCGATTTATCAGATTACTGCAACTGGCGATAAGACGGCTAAAATCGCTAGAACCACAATTCATGAAACCCAGCACGTTCAAACTCCACCGTGCGACAGCCTCCAGCCTGTGCAGTTTAACTAAATCCGAGTGTGATTCATCCCTTGTGCCTCTCCCATAAGCTGAGGTAAGATGCGTCCGCGTCGGTGATGTCCCGCCCTAGCGACAATTTCCGCTTTGGATGCGGCCCGATCCCTACAGTCGTGACGTGGAGAGGTGGCCGAGTGGCCGAAGGCAACGGTTTGCTAAACCGTCGTAGGGACAAAATCTCTACCGAGGGTTCAAATCCCTCCCTCTCCGCCACTGTTGCTAGCAGGAATTTCTTCGAGTAATTCTCTACTTTTAGCCCAGACCTCCTAAACTCACCCCGTGAAATATGTGTTGTAGGACCAAGATACGTATCGTATGCTTACAAGCTTATTTGGCCTCTTATTAAGAAAGGACCCAACGATCTATGCGAACCCGTATACTGACTCTTGCCTCAGGGCTTTTTCTCCTTGCGGCCCCCTTGTGGGCAGCATCGGACCCAGCCAACGATGACCAAAAAACTTTGTATGCCCTCGGCTTGGCTCTCAGCCAATCGATCGGGACATTCTCCCTCACTGAAGCAGAATTGGATATGGTCAAGAATGGGATGACTGATGGGGTGCTCAAGCGCTCTCCCAAAGTTGACCTCCAGACCTTCGGGCCAAAGATCCAGCAACTTCAGCAAGCTCGCTTGGCCCTCGTCGCCGAAGGTGAGAAAAAGGTTGGAGCCGCATTCAGCACCAAAGCCGCTTCAGAAAAGGGTTCCACCAAGACTGAGTCGGGCATTGTGATCACACCGATCAAGCCAGGAACCGGTGCAACACCGAAAGCCACCGATACCGTCAAGGTTCATTATCATGGCACCCTCACCGATGGCACCGTATTCGACAGCTCTATCAAGCGAGGTGAGCCGGCCACGTTCCCCCTCGACAAAGTCATTAAGTGTTGGACGGAAGGAGTCCAACAGATCAAGGTCGGTGGAAAGAGTCGGTTGGTGTGTCCCTCCAACCTGGCGTATGGTGATGCAAGCCCACCTGGCTCGCCCATTAAGCCAGGATCTACGTTGGTATTTGAAGTGGAGTTACTCGAGATCGTGGCTGCAAAATAACGGCGAGAGTGCCACCTCTGTACAAGAGGTGGCACTCTATTCAGCCTTCCACCCAACTGACCTATCGTGCGAACCATCCCCGCTAAGCACCAACCCTCAAGACTGCCGTGAGTGACACGGCCTCTCTTCCTCACACCGAATCCGTCCCACCCTCGCCAGTGCGTTGGCTCATCCTTGGCTTACTCTTCTCCATCAGCGTCGTCACCTACATCGATCGGGTCAATATTTCCGTCACCGCTCGTCAGATGATGCCGGCACTGGGACTGACCGACCAGGAAATGGGCTGGATTTTCTCCGCCTTCGTCGTAGGATACGCCCTCTTCCAAATTCCAGGTGGATGGCTAAGTGATCGCTGGGGCGTTCGTATCGTCCTCACCATCGCCCTCATCTGGTGGTCCTGCTTTACGGCCTGGACGGCTGTGGCAGCCACGTCGTTCCTCGCCGGGCCATTGGGAATCGTGGGCGCACTTGCCTTGATCCGCTTCTTCCTTGGAGTTGGAGAAGCGGCAGCCTTGCCGACCTTTAATCGAGCGGTCACAGATTGGCTTCCACACCACGAACGAGGACTCGGTATCGGCATTGCCATTGGAGGAATCGGCGTCGGTGCTGCCATCACCCCTCCAATCACCGCTTGGATCATGGTCAACTATGGATGGCAGACGGCATTTTATCTTTCCAGTGGTCTTGGCCTAGGTCTGGCCATCATCTGGTGGCTGCTTGCCGCTGACCGCCCCGTAAGTCACCCCAAGCTCACTCCTTCCGTAGACCCGATCGCCTCGGCACCCACGCCGACGCCCCAGACTTCGATGCCCTGGGGTCAGCTCCGACACACCTCCACGATCTGGTGGCTCATGCTGAGCTATGGATGCCTGGGCTATGTCGCCTATGTCTATATGTCCTGGTTCTATTTGTACCTCGTCAACGAGCGAGGCTTCAGCGTCTTACGCGGTGGACTCTTCGCCGCCGCCCCATTCCTGGCCATCCTCCTGTCCTGTCCCCTTGGTGGATGGGTCACGGATCGACTAGCGGCCAAACATGGCGTCACACGAGGACGCCGGATCGTCGGCATGGCCGGTATGGGTTTGGCAGCTCTATCCATCGCCATGGGCGCCTTGGTTGAATCACCCTATCTCGCCATTACCTGTCTCTCATTAGGAGCCGGATGGCTCTATTTCACCATCGGCGCGTATTGGTCATCCATCAGCGACTTGTCTCCGGCCCATGCCGGGAGCCTGTCCGGCTTGATGAACATGGGGGCTAATCTTGGTGGAGCAATCTCCCCAACCCTCACGCCATGGATCGCGCAGCAGTGGGGATGGCCCGCTTCGCTCGGCCTGGCAGCGTTCATGGCGCTACTCGGCGGATTCATGTGGCTCCGCATCAACCCGGAAGAGCGGTTTAAAGAAAACAGTGCTGAGAATCGAGTGTTGAGAAAAGTCACTCAGCAGAACTGACCATTATTGGGAGTCCTTGTCACCAAGAGGATGGCCTTGTTACAGTCAGCACTATGACGCTGCAGTTTCAGAAAAAGGATCCTCGGATCACCATTACCACCCAGCTAGGCGAGATCAAGATCCGTCTGTACCCTGATGCCGCACCACGGCACGTCGAGAACCTCATCAACCTGGTCAAGATGGGGTTCTACGACGGTACGACATTCCATCGAGTAGTGCCTGGATTTCTCATTCAGGGCGGCGATCCCTTGAGCAAGCATCCGGATCGTATGCTTCATGGAACCGGTGGCCCCGGATACTTTCTCTCCCCCGAACCCAACGACTACCCGCACAAGCGCGGTGCAGTATCCATGGCGAAAATGCCGCGCGAGAGCAACAGCACACGCGACTTCAACGATAACGGCTCGCAATTTTTCATCTGTGTGGACGACAATAGCGGGTTGGACCGGCGCTATACCGTGTTTGGAGAAGTCTTCCGTGGGATCGACGTGGTCGACAAGATCGTCGCTGCTCCACGCGATGAGTATGACAACCCTTTCGAACCAATCAGAATGACCATGACCGTCAAAGAATAGCTAGTCGGTAACTACAGATCACCCTTCAATTCCACGATCACGCCTGTGAAAGCTCGAATCCTTCCAGCCTCAGCGTCTGAATCCATTCGCGTAGCTGGCAAAACCATCAGGCTGGGCGGACTTGTAGCCTTTCCGACCGAAACCGTTTATGGACTCGGCTGCGACGCATTGAATCCTGAAGCAGCCTCGAAGGTGTTTGAGGCTAAACAACGCCCGCAATTTGACCCGCTTATCGTCCATATTGCTGATCGCATGCAGTTGGACAAGGTGGTGACAGTACTCACAGCCATAGCTAGGCAGCTCATCGATCAGTTTTGGCCAGGCCCACTCACGCTGGTCTTGCCGAAACAGCCGGCCATCCCAGATCTCGTCACCGCCGGCCTGGCGACCGTCGCGGTCAGAATGCCGAGCCATCCGGTGGCGCAAGCCCTCATTCGAGAGGCAGGAACTCCAATTGCCGCACCGAGTGCCAATCCCTTTGGCTACGTCAGTCCAACAACGGCGCACCATGTGGCGGATGGGCTGGGAAGCGCAATTGATCTCATCCTGGACGGAGGTCCCTGCTCCGTCGGCGTCGAATCGACCATCGTCTCACTGGTCGGCTCCCAGGCGGAGTTGTTGCGGCCTGGCAGTATCACACCTGAACAGCTCAGCGCCGTGATCGGTCCACTTCGCCGATCATCTCCCGTGATCGATCAGCCCACCGCCCCAGGGCAACTGGCTCGCCATTACGCAACACAAACCCCCGTCACCATCCTGACATCCGCAGAAACCAGACCAGTGCTATTGAATAACGAGCGGGCTGGATTGTTGATCTTCTCGCAAGCAAATGCATCGGGCGAGCGCTTTGCCGCGATTGAAGTGCTCTCAACAACTGGTGATCTTCGTGAAGCCGCCCACAACCTCTTTGCCGCGCTCCGACGGCTCGACGCTCACGGTCTTGATCGGATCTATGTGGAGCCTTGTCGCGAAGAAGGGCTGGGAATGGCAATCATGGACCGTCTGCGCCGCTGCGCCGCCCGATAAAGCTGGCACTATCCATCCTACCCAATAGACAGATCCGCCAGAACACGCGACGGCGAACCGGGCAGCTGTGCAGACCTGCGTGCGCAGGCAAACGCTCCACGGGTGAAGCAGATTGAGCGGTTGAGAAGGAACAACCGGATGGGGCTAGAGGAACCGTACGCCCTTGACCGCTTTGGCAACAATGTACATGCGAACATTATTGCTTCGATCGTCTGCTGGGAACAAGAAGAAGCCTGGCCGGTTGGCCTCATACCCCGTGGTCGTCCCTACAAGGACCTCACCATCTTGGAACGTGACCTCAACCTTTCTCCCAGACAAAGGTTTACTGACAGCGAATGACTTGTTTTCCTTGTAGCCGCCATTTCCCACAAAGTCACGCACGAAGAACACCGCCTTCAACTCCTGCATGACCACACGCGTCAGTGGCTTCGACGGTTGAGCCCCATCGGCGCGCACATGAAAGTATTGGGCTCCAGGCGAGAAGTCCTGGGCATAGCCCTTTAATAGCGATCCATTCTGATACCGCACAACGATCTTCGCCGGACCGGTCATAGGCCCTCCACGGTTGTACTGGCCGGATGTGCTGCTTGTGCAGTATCACCGCAATGGATGTTATTCCCAAGAACAATGCAATTCTTGAGTGGGCTGGCAACGGTTAGCCTGGCTGGATGTTGCGCACGTCTCGCCATACCGCGGTAAGATCATGGAGCACTTGGCTACCATCACCGACATAGACCGACCCGTGCATAGTCGCCAGCCGCTTCGGCTATAGTTCCGCCAGTCGGTTCAGCGTCGACTCCGTCAACGAGCAATATGGCAGGTAGATCACCAGCGTTTTCCGACAGCGACCGAGGATATCGGATTCGGTCAATGACTCGACATCCCCCTCTTGGTGAAAAGGGTCCGAGCAAAGGAGCGCCCGTTGGGTCTCCCCAAACAGCAACCCCGCTTCCCAGCAATGAGGCACGTGCGGCGTGGCAAGAAAACGGAAGCGATATCGTCCGGCCTCGAGCACTTCACCATCGACCACCCCTTTTGTAGGACGCAGCGCCAGACAATCGTCGACGCTCACCATCTTGCCGACCACACTGCACAACACTTCCGACTTCGGAGCCAGTTGCTGCCACTCCGGCACCGTTGTGCATTCGTCGGATTCAAAATGGCTGAACCCGATCCAGCGCAAAGTCTGTGAATCAATGAGCGATGCCACAGCAGCTTTGACGTCCGCAAATAGCGCGCGCGGGCCAGTATGAAACAGCAACGGCTGATCGTCACGTACCAAAAACTGGCTAAACTGAATGTTGTACGGCTCAACGAACGTTGTGATGCGGAATAGGTCGGGAGCGATTTCGGTGATCTTTGCCATGAAACCTCCTCAAGAATTGGAGGAGGCGATCATACGTACCTCTACCGTGAGGCGCAAGAGAAACCCAGGAAGAGTAGAGCCGCACAAGAAGGTGACTGGCTACCGTGCGATCTAGAGCAGGCCAAGGCTGATTTCGAAAGGCAATGCACAGAAACGGATCTCACCCCGTTTCATCATTTGGCCTCCGTCTTACGATTCTGTAAACGGGCGGATTCGGCAAGACCTTGCTGAGCCCAGGGGTTCTTAGGGAATCGCTTCAAGTCTTCGCGAAATACCTGTTCGGCCTCGGCTGGACGCCCTGCCTTGAGCAACACGACACCGAGCTCCTCCCTTACAGGCACCGTCCACTCTGGTGGCTCACCATAGACAAGCGCGTCTTCACGTCGGGTGGCCTCCAGGAGATGAGTGGTTGCGCCCGGCAGATCGCCTTTCGCCGCGGCAATGTGGCCGGCAAGCACCTCGACGGCAATTCCCAGTACGGCGCCGACGGTATTGAATTCCAGCCCTAAGGACATCACCCGGGAATTCTGACCGATCCCACGCAATTGCGCCAACGCGGCATCGGCTGCCTTGATGTGGCCGCGTGCCGCTAACGCTCGCCCATGCGCGTACAGCCATATGGCACGGGCATGTGGCAGATCCTCAGCAGGCCCCTCAGCACTCAACAGCTCGTCCCATCGACCGAACCGCACGCGCATCTGGAGATTCCGTGTTTGGTGATGCTGCAGAAAGGTCATGTCAGGCTGATGTAACAATTCCTGTGGTACCAAAGCCGCAACTTTGTCCGCAGCGGCAATGGCCTGCGCTTCCCGACCGATCATACTCGCCGCAAACGCGAGAAAGTCGTAATTGTGTGGGTAATACCCCAGCACGTAGATGCCGACAGTTGGACTATGGTCACGAATGTAGGTTTCATCCGCGTGCACGGCATGCTCGTTGGCCTTGATGGCATCTTCGTACCGGCCGACTCGAATGTAAATATGGCCCGGCATGTGCACCAGATGTCCCGCGCCAGGCATCAGGTCGGCAAGGCGTTCGGCAGTCGCGAGTGCCCGTTCCGGGTGTACGGCCTCAACCGCATGGATGTAAAAGTGGTTGGCACCAGGGTGATCCGGTTTCGCAACCAAGACTTGCTCGAGCTGTGATAAGAGCGTGGAGGTATTTGGCCTTGGTTTGCCATCCGCTGTCCAGTAGGCCCATGGACTCAAGTCCATCAACGACTCGGCATACAGTGTCTTAACCTCTGTATCATCTACAAAACGCTGCGCTACCTCAGCCATCGCATGCGAATAGGCAGCATCTAGTCCGGCACGATCGGCGGTTGGCTCAGCGCTGTATCGCATCGCAAGCGCTCGAATCAGGGCTTGTTCTCGATCGCTCGCCCTGGTCGCATGCTGGCTGGCCTGCTGAATGGCAACAGAGGCGAGACGACCGCTCGCGGCATCCATCGGCGCATTGATATTGGGACCATAGGCGAGCGCAATGCCCCAGTAGCACATGGCGCAGTTCGGATCGAGTCGTGCGCCTTCTTGAAAAGACCGAATAGCTTCCTGATGGTTGAACGCGTAGTACAGCCGTAGACCCTGGTCAAAATACCGCTGCACAAGCGGTACCGCCGTGGTGATTGGGTAATGAAGCGATCCCAGGTTGTCATAGAGCGGCACTTGAGCCGACTCGGCTGTCTGAATCTGGGAGCCGGGATCCCCGTACGTAACCTGTACTCCGGCGAAACCAAATAGGAGCGTAGCAAGAAGCAGGGTCAGAGGTCGTATCAACTTCCAGCCGACGCTGTTTAGAACTACCGGTGCACCACCGCACGTTACCAACGCATGGTGACCTATATAGAGCTGAGTATTAGCGTCGTGTTTCATGCCGCACCCTACAAAATCAGAGGATAACCCTCAACCGATTCGTACTCTCCGTCAAGCGCCGCCATTGAATGCCTATCTTCCATTTCTGACGAAGAAGCGCTACCATCGTCCTATGGCTCCATCCACCAAACAAGTGCTCAAAGACGCGCTGCAACTACCCGATCAGGAGCGAGCTGAGCTAGGTGCTGAATTACTCGACAGCCTCCCACCGGCATTGTTGGGACAAGATCGCAGCAACGCTCAATGGCTTGCAGAAATTGAGCGCCGCGCCAAGGCTGCACAAGCCGGGACCCCGGGCATCACGTGGGAAGACGCACGCGAACAGGTGCTGAATCGCCTGCCTAAGCCGTGATGCCGATCAGTCTCTCGCTTGAGGCTGTCCTGGAATTGGCCGAAGCCGCCGCCTGGTACGAAACTCACCGACGTGGGCTTGCAACTAGGTTCCTCCAGGAAATCGATTACACCCAACATACGATACAATCACAACCGCTCTCATTTCCCAAGCTGACAACCACAAGCATCGATCTGGGAATCCGACGAGCTCTACTACCCCGATTATTGGCTCAAACACTTTCAATGCAGATAAGAAGAGGCGTGCAGCAAGAAGCAGTACCAGATGTCACCTCTGCCTCCAGCCGACACCACTTGAACCACCAACACATCAGTGTAAGTGTCCAACAAAAGGTGATCAACAAGAAGACGAATGCTCTTGTTCTGTTTTATGTCACACGCTGTCGTATAGCAAAACGCGCCCCTATTCCCTAAATCAGCCTTCCCTGCTTACCCAGGGGATTTTGGCCTCCTGCTTCTTATCAGCATGCGTACACTCTCGCGGTGGGCCAGTTCGAATCTTTCCGGAATGATTCTTGTGGTCTACGGGTTGATCCCATTCATGCAATTGCCCGCACAAGGAGCAGATCGTCTTCCGATGAGTCCCTTCCCGAACCTGAATAACTGGGTTAACGTCAAGTCTTCCGCTGCATCTCGCACACATCATAATCATACGACCTCCCTAATGCATTGTTGTGATTATGAAAATGCGATTTTTCCAAGAAAAGGTCAAGGACGACCAAGCTCAGTTGTTGACGGCAATACCTTGGCCGATGCTTTACGGAACGGGAATGGTTTATCTTCGCTAAGGCACCGTTGAAGCACAACCATGAAAGCCCATAACATCCGAAATGCAATGCTCAATAAACGTTGGTAAAATTAAATCCAGACAAAAGTGAATGTAGTGGCGGTTATTAATCCGTGAAGGCAAGGAGGAGTGTTATGGGGCTAAAAGAGGAAATCAACAATTTGATATCCAAAGAGCGCCATAGACTAAAAAATCATGAACAGAAGATGGAGTCCTACGATTCGACACAAAAAAGCCGTTTTCATACCATGAGCAAGTTTCTTGTAGAGCTGACCAACGCTGTGCCGCAAGAGTATATTCGGAAAACATTTTCGGACTATGCGGCCATTATTGAAATAGGCTGGAACAGACCTGAGGACGGCACCTTTGAAATCAAAACCCGATGGAATATTGAACCCAGTTATCGTTTAAATGATGATCCTGAGGATGAACCTCCCTCCCTTGAATCAGCTCCTGGCTTTGACCTGCAAGAAACATCATTCCTTTGCTACCAAGTGTTTGAAAGCAAGAAGTCTTTTCCTGATGTCAACCGACTCTTGGAATATCTCGCAAAAGAAATTGTAAAACAAGTAGCCAGTTTCCAGCGGATAAAAGACAGGGCAAAGAAATAACGCAATACTATCGATCTCCCCGCCTATGTCCTCACCGGCTGAGCATATTTACAAGACGTTGGAGGCAGATCGTTCTTAGACGAAAGCCAGTGTCTAGATCCACTACAGAAGGGAAACTTTTAACCTTGGGTGATACCTAAACCCATCTCCTGGGAAGCCAACTGCCTAAGACTGAAGAAATCGGTGAGAACAGAGCCCTCCACTCAATGAGTAGGCATTTCAGCATCCGATCAAGCGAGCGCTACGCGACGTGTTGCATCTTGTTGGCGAAATCCCGCCCTGAGGTGGAGGGAGGCAGTGGTTTATCATCTTTTTGATACAGCACGATCGCTTCCTCGACAATTTGACACAACTCCTCGAACACCGCCTTCTCATCCTTTCCATGGCAACCGCCGAGCACCAGACCAGGAGCGCTTCCAATGTAACACTGATCCTCCTCAGACCATTCAACGATTTTTGCGTACTTGGCGCTCTCTTTCATTTTTTGGCCTCCTCTATGGCTGACCGGACAGCACGGAGCTGATACTGCTTGGCATCATCGCCTGGCTTCCCTGACAAGGTAACCGGTTTCGTTACTCGTGGATGAATGAAGTTTCGATGACTCCCTTTACCACCTCGATTCATGAATCCAGCCTTGGTGAGTTCAGCTATCAGCTCCCTGATCTTTGGAGGCATCTAATTTTTCATTCCAGGGTGTACCAGGCCTCTAGTGTACCCCTGGACGGCAATAATTTCAGCTGACCCAAGAATCCTTCATCTTCCATATCCCGCCCGAGTAATTAACTCTTTCAGCCCATTTAAATCCAAGGCCCCTGGTACCAGTTCATTGCCGACGATGAAACCGGGAGTCCCAGAAATACCGAGCTCGCGGGCAAGGGCTCGATTCTTCGCAATGACGGCCTTCCATTTGGGATCGGCCATGTCCGCTTCCAAACGTTTTGCATTGAGTCCGACCTTCGCTGCTATTTTTAGGATGGCTTCCTTGTTCATGTCCGCGTGAGAATCAAGCAATGCCTCGTGGAACGCTTGATGCTTGCCTTGGGCTTGAGACGCCAGCGCAGCCTTGGCCGCAAGCTCCGACGGCTCGCCTAGAATGGGAAAGTCCTTATAGACCACCCGCACCCGTGGATCGACCTTCTGCAGCTCCGTGACCGCTGGTGCCGCGCGCTTACAGAAGCCGCAGCGGTAATCGTAGAACTCAACCACGGTGATCTCGCCTTTCGGATTGCCGCTGACCGGCGACATGGGATCGTACAGCAACTCATCCTGCTTCGTTTTGAGAGTTATCTTTTGACGTTCTTTTTGTTCCGTTTCTCGTTTGGCTTCCATCGCCTGCAGCGATTGCTCGATCACTTCCGGATGTGCACGAAGGTAGCGCTCAATTGCAGCATCAGCGACATCCGGAGCAGAAGTTGGTACACCCTTGGTATCCTTCGCCGTAGCAGAGCAACCAGCGATAAACAGGACTAGACCAGCAAGGATAGTCAGTGACAATGGGAAGCGGCTCCCAAGATGACTGTCATTCATTGTGCAATCTCCTGTATGAGGTATGACTAACGATAGACTTCACGACGATGGCCCACTTTGACCGCAAGGACAAGCAGGCGATTGTCTTCCACAGCATAGACGATGCGATAGTCTCCGACCCGAATCCGGTACAGTTGCTCAGTCCCACTGAGTTTTTCGGATCCATGAGGGCGCGGCGTAGTTGCAAGCGAGTCGATTTTTGACTTGAGGCGTTGTTGAATCTGTACTGGTAGGTTCCGGAACTAGCGATCGGCTTGGCGAGAGAACTCGATCTGATAGAGCACAGTTTAACTCATAACCTGAGGTCTCGCTTGATTTTCTTCCAGGCAACCGTACCTTCTCGCCTCACACTCGCCAACGCTGCACGAGCCTCATCCAGGTCCAGCCGATCTTCGATCTCTTCAAGCAACTGCACATCTTCAATGGGCACCACGGCCGCCACATCCTTGCCCCGGCTTGTGACCATGATTCGACGTTTCGTGCGCGCGGTGCGCGCAAGAATCTCTCCCAATTGTTTCTTGGCCTCGGCACTATTGACCCTAGTGATCACGCTCCCTTTTTTCATACCATGAGTATAGCTGAAGGAGATAGTTGATGAAAGTAATCTGAAGCGCACAGGTTCATGACCAACGACGACTGAACTATCGATACCCCTCCCCACTCGTACCACCGCCGAAGCCGCCCCAGTTGCCGCCGAAGCCACCCTGGCCGGTTCCCCAATATTCGCCCTGCTGAATCCGTCGATAGGGATGCCGCAGGTCAGGACGACTGAGCCACCAAAAGAACCCCACAATGGCACCAGTAGTGCCAAGCGTAATCCAGATCCCAAGTCCCTTGATGCGACGGCGTGACGGAGTTTCAAGCCTCACTTCTTGGGCCGGTGTCGCCAGTGCCACCGCAGTACGGTACAGCCCCTCACCGAAATGTCCCCGTTGAATGGCCGGTTGAAGGTACTGACGACTGACTTCATTCCGAATTTCCGGAGTGATCGCCGGCAGCATTTGGCGTCCCAAGGTCATCGCCGCCTGGCGCTCTTGCACCGCGACCAACACCATCAATCCATGTTCCTGCTGCGTCGAACCGATCTGCCATTTTGCGTACAGGGCATCTGCATATTCCTTGGCGGAGGGATAGGGTTTGATGCTCGGCACCGTGACGATCACCATCTCCACACCGCTCTTCTTTTCGAGATCAGTGCAGACGGATCGGAGGCGGTCTTTCCACTCCCGCTCAACAACTTGGGCATGGTCGCTCACATAGCCGATGGGATTCGGAAGCGGTACTCGTTCCTTCGGCCGATCATAGAGTGCGGCATGAGCGAGTGGTGCTACGAGCTCGGCGAGCAAGCCCAACCACACCATCCCAAACCATGCTTTCCCTGGTAATGCCCCAATCATTTGATCCGTATCTCTGCGGCTGTCACAAGCTTGGTCAGGCTTTCAAGGTACCGATCCATGAGCCGAGGAGTCTCTTTCTGACCCGGAGAAATCTGCCCGCGTTTGAGGAGCAGCGCATCGCGAAGACCGGTCAGATCGACGACGAGAGTCGTTTCAATATCATTGAGCAGCGGCTCTCCGTGGGTAAGCACCGGTCGCCCGAGCAGCCGCTGTACGCCACGAAGGGCCGGAAGGAGCGCGGTGATCGAAAGGGTCAAGAGAATGGTGATGGCCTCTTCGGTGCTTCGGCCTTCCACCAGTCGCTGTCGGAGCCGGAGCAGATTTCCACGCAAGGCCTGGAACACTTCAGCGGCCAAGTACCGAGCATCGATCTTGAGCCCCACAAAGGGATCTTGCCCCCACAGCAACCGCCGACAATCATGGATGTCTTGGTACTCCAGCGGGAAGGCCATGGAGGCGGATTGGATGTCATCGGCCGTCAGAAACAAGGGCACGACCACGTGGTCCTTACTCCATCGCTTGTGCAGGCTGTCATACATTTTTAACGCGGCAAGGTCGTAGGACGACATGACCAAGAGCAGATTGAGATTAGAGCGGCCAGGTAAAAACTCCCCGCGCACCGCGCTGCCGTAGAGGATGATGCCTTCCAGTTCGGATCCATAAACCTTGGTGACACCCTTCACATAGGCTCGCAAGAGCTTGTGCGTCTCTTCCGGCAACCCATCTATGGTCCAATCAACCGACTGCATATCCTTACCGGATGCCTCCCGTCGCCATGTCTCGACCGGAGGGGTCTGGAAGGAATCCCGCTGCCATCAGGCGATCCACCATGCCGAATGGCGGATCCTTGCGAAGTCCCGCTGTCGTCGACAAGACTCGATAGCGAAGGCGCGCATTGCGGTCCAGGGTGCTGAAGACCCGGTCCCGAAGAAAGCCAATGATGGGATTGGCCGTATTCCAAAAAAGCACCTGCTCGTCTGCCAACTTTTGGAGCATCGCAACGTGAGGCCGTCGTGACTCTTCATAGCGCTTGAGCATGGCGGCAGAATAGTCGTTCGTCGCGAGACATTCCGGCAGCAGATCGGCCAGCGTCATGGCATCCACCATGGCCTGCATACGGCCCTGCGATGCGTGCGGGTTCATGGCATGCGCGGCATCCCCAACGAGCACTGCCCCATCAGCGACCCAAGTCGGAGTACGCACCCGACCAGTCGGTAAAAAGGCCGTCTGCTTCCAATCGGTCAATGTCCGGAATATCGGCTCACTGGCTGGATCGATCGCGCTCCAGGCGTTCTGCAGCGTGAGAATGCCTTGCTCTTTCACCTGATCATACGAACCGGTCTTAATCATGTAGAAAACATAGACCTTATCCCCAGCTGCAGGGAACAATCCAAGAATCGTTCGCTTCCCCACAAAATACTTCGCTTCACCCATGGGAATCGCTGCGTCCAACAGTGCAATCAAGTACCCCTGCGGGTAAAGATAGAGATCAGCTGGGATCTGCAGTGCCTCGCGAACTTTTGAAAAGGCTCCATCGGCCCCCACCACCACCTTCGCCTTGATCGTCCCCTCGTGGTCTCCCTGCTTGGCGGTCAAGCCAACCACTCGTCCATGTTCACGGAGCAATCCGGTAAAGGTTGCTCGGTACCGTAAGGAGACGGAGGGTTCTCGTTCGACTGCGTTCACAATGGCATGATGCGCGACATTCGGCAGTGTCACCACCGCCTGATTATACGGAGGCGGCAAATCACGATAGTCTATGGTGCAGAGCCGTTGACCACCTACTCGGCAAAAATGAAACTTGTGCACCGTCCGCGTGGACGATCCTGGGAGCTTATTCAACAGGCCCAAACGATCGAGGACCTGTTGTCCGTTCGGCTGGAGAATTTCTCCTCGCAATCCCTGTGGGGGGCCCGGCGCCTGCTCCAGGACAATCGTCTTGATCCCCTTCTGCGCCAACGCAAGGGCCAGCACGGCTCCGCCGCCACCGGCTCCCACGACGGCAATGTCAGTTTCTTCAACCATCGCTCCTCAACCACGCAGACACAGCGCCACCTTACCTCTAACTTTCTCGCTATTTCCACTCCTGGAAGCGTTCCTGGTCTTTCCAGAGTGACAGAAACTTTTCACGGGCTTTCACGGTGATGGCATAGTCTCTGATGACATCCAGCCGTTCGTCGTTGTACTGATTTCCACTGGTCGTCTGATTCATCGAACCGCTCGTATTGATCTCATCATCGACTACGACTTGTTTCAGATGCATGAGGCTGTCGTGTTGATTGATCCTGATTGGAATCCCGGCCTCACGCAACGCTGAAAGAGCCGCTCGCTGCTTTGGATCGTTGAGGCGTTCTCGATCCGTCAAGATCCGAACTTCGACACCCCGTCTGGTGGCCCCGACCAGTGCCTTCACTGAGAGTGGCGACGTGAACCCATAGCTCGCGACATAGATATAGCGTTTGGCACGATCATACACTCGGACTAGATGTTCGAGTGGTCTATCCTCTGGGCCATACCAGACCTCTACCGTTGCGGCTGAAACCGTTCCACCGAACCAGAACAGAACAGTGGCCAGTAGCACGACAGAGACCAACCGGCCGCACCACGTGAATACAAGAAGCGGTGACAGTCCGATCATTCCAGCTCGAAGAGGTCCTGAAAGTGATCGCCTGATGACTCCCAGGCCTGTGGAGCTTGAACCTGAAGCCATTGGCGAAGAAACTGTTTTTGGTCGGGCGTGAGCAGTTGTTTGATCTGATGGGAGCGCCCTTGAAGCGGCTGCAAAAGACTGATGTGTTTC
>CABVRZ010000057.1 GCA_902500775.1 uncultured Nitrospira sp. | reverse complement strand
GACGGAGCATCGCATATTCAAAGACTGTTGTCTATATTCCTGACTGGTGAGTAAAGAGCAGACCGTCGCTTGGTAAGCAGCCCTGCAACATTTACCCCGCTGACTCTTAATCAGCGGGCTATGCGCCAGCTTGCTTTTGTCCATGGGGCTGATAATCTCTGCACAAAACAAGCTAGCAACCAATTTCCTCTTCGCAGAGGAGGCATTGCTGAGTGGAAACCATAGACCTTGATTCTTGGGAGGCATTTGAGAAATCTCTTTCTTCATTTTTTGCTCAATGGAACAAACGCACGAAGGACAAGCTTCCTGAGTTCATTTCGGCACCCTTGTTCCGAGGTCAGTCGAATGCCTCCTGGCGACTAGAAACGACTCTGGAGCGTTTCACCAATCATACATTCAGCACGTTCGATTACTATCGAGCCATCAGGAGAGTTATGCCGGCGGTAGTTACCATCACCCAAAAAGAGTGGAGCCTCCCACGATTTGAGAAAGGTGTAGGTGGAATGGCACCCACAGGTTACGAATTTATGGTCTACCTCAGACATCACGGGTTTCCATCTCCCTTGCTTGATTGGACTCGGTCACCATACGTTGCCGCATTTTTTGCCTTTCGCTCGCCCCAAGTCACAGAACACGAGAGAGTCGCCATCTATTTCTATGTGGAGTACCCGGAAGGATCCAGAGGATCCTGTGTAGGCACGCCCATCGTTCATGGATTGGGTCCCTATGTTGAGACTCATAAGCGGCACTATGCACAGCAATGTGAATACACGGTTTGCGAGAAGGAGGTTGGGGATGAGCGCGTGTACGTCAGCCATGAAGCGGCTTTTAGTAACGATGCACTAGACCAGGGGGAATTGAAAAAATACACTCTCCCGACCAACGAAAGAAGAAATGTGTTGAAACAGTTACAACGCATGAACGTTACCTCTTTCTCGTTATTTGGGAATGAAGAAAGTCTGATGGAAACTTTGGCCTATCAGGAAATTGAGGATACGGGGGAGACGGACTAGAAGGAATATGATCGAGCTGGTGCCAAGCTGGTGCCAAACGCCCTGAACTAGGAAAACTTAGATGAGGTGTGTTCATTCCTCATCCTCAGAAAGTGGTGAAAATTGGTTGTCTTGGGTAGCCTGAGTGTTCTCAGGTTGGAGAGGGGCGGGACTCTTAATCAGCGGGGCATGTTCTTTGACCTTTCTGCCCTCCACTATTATTCTCTGACTCTATGATCCAACAACGCTTGAAAGGTAACTTGTGATCCAACCTTGAATCATGCGTGCAAGCCGTCATTTCAGCCTGACTATTCGTTTACATGAGCCGCCGCCGTCAGCGGAACCAGTTCTTGACGGTCTTTCACCTGGTTGCTATCATTCTGATAGCACCTGAATATAATCAACCAAGCAAGAGGAGTCTCATGGCACAAGTGCTTGTCCGACAATTATCTGACCAGGTCGTCAATCGGCTGAAGAAGCGCGCCAAGGAACATGGCCGGTCGCTGCAAGCGGAAGTGAAGACGATCCTTGAAGAGGCGGTGCCGGACTATGAGCAAGCTTGGAAGCGAATTCAGACGCTGAGAGACAAACTGAGGCGATCCGGCAAAGCATTCAGCGACAGCGCCGACCTGATCCGAGAGGACCGTGATCGGTGAGACGCTATGTCGTCGATGCCAGTGTGGCCATCAAGTGGTTTGTCCCAGAAATCCATTCGGACGCAGCCCTTCGAGCCCAGCATAGTGGAACACACCTCCACATCCCTGCCTTTATGGTCTTGGAGTTGGGCAACGTCTTGGCTAAAAAGATTCGGCGAAACGAGCTGACGCCCGGGGACGGAGAAACGATTCTCAGGGAGCTCAAACAACTACCGCTTCAACGCCATTCCGATGCCCGATTGTTTGCTGCGGCCTATCAGCTCGCACTCGACACTCGCCGGAGTCTCTACGATTGCCTCTATCTTGCCCTAGCCGAAGTCATTGATGGCATCATAGTGACAGCTGACCACAAGTTCTTTGCAGGTCTGAGGAATGGACATCATGGAAGGAGGGTGATGTGGGTAGAAGACCTTCCTGTCGTGACATAATCCAAAACTTGGACAGCGTAGACTCCCTTATTGTGCTAGATGGGCTATGCACCAGATTCACACGATGTGGCGGTCATAGAAGAGCTATTCCCTTGTGGGTTCATTCTCAATGAAAAAGGTCTTCGTCTCTCAGCATTTATTCGAAGTCGAGATGCGCAAAGAGCGGCTTGAGCAAGCTGGCATCCAGTGCCTGATCAAGAACCAGCGTTTATCTGGCCTGGCCGGGGAGATTCCCTTTACAGAAGTGTTTCCAGAACTGTGGGTCATCCAAGACGAGGACGCCTATCGGGCCGGACAAGTCCTCGACGAAGAGTTGATTACGCAGCCGTCAAACTCAAGCGCTTGGGTATGCATCGGATGTGGCGAACAGCACGAGCGTCAATTTTCTGAATGTTGGAGGTGTGGAGGAACCAGCGCATCCCCGTGATGCAGCACACTTGCATGCTCAGTCTTCACTACTTTTTCCCGCACACAAATTTCCACACTGACTGCGCGAGTGTGCCTCGGGAGATGGGCACCCAGCTTGACTCACCCGATTTCTTGTAGATCGAGTGACCGGTCCCCATATTTCCAGCAAATCGCTCAATCGCCACAAGACGAAACCGTTCTTTAGAACAATCGTGTTCCTCCTGGTTGCGAGTGGATAAGAACGTGCTCAGCCCTCTGGTGTTGGCGGCCTTGAGATCATCTAAAACCAGGGCCCTCACGATTACCCCGTTTCGGCTGATGCTCTCCGAATCGACGTAGATTGCATCCTTCTCGTTACGATCGACCAACAGCCACTCCGCACACACAGCTGCTACACACCACAACTGAAGAGCCATCAATACGAGAAGAATTCCAGGAGACGTCCGAAAATACCCACGAGCGTACGGCATGCACAACCTCACCATAACGCATGTTGGAATAGCACCACGAAGAAACGTGGTGCCAACGGAAGCGGCACCCACTGACAGATATGCCATGTGGAGAACACGGGAATTCGTCGTCACTCGGATGGTGGCTTCATGCCGAGCTCGTCGACCCGTTTCAAGCAGTCGTTGAATCCCTGCCGACGTTGGACAAATGACCAAAACAATTTGTACCGATTCAGCATGTCCAACTGTTGCACATGCTCATCGCATGTCTTCTGTTTCCAGGGCTCTACGTTGTCCGGAGGCGCGGTGACGACCCATGCTCCCCCAACCAAGGCCGAGACGAGCACTACGGCACCACCGACCATCATCATTCCTTGCTTGACGTTCATGAATCCCTCTTTCGGTACGTTGAAAATCGAAGAACCGCCCAAGCTCCTGTGGGGAAAACTTTACCCCTTCTTATGGTGCCGGAGACCGGGATCGAACCGGTACGGGCCTTTTGAGCCCGAGGGATTTTAAGTCCCTTGCGTCTGCCTATTCCGCCACTCCGGCGAACGGCGGATTGTATCATAGCGACCCTGGCTGTCTGCCACTATTCTCGCAGCCCATCCTCCATCCATTCTTCCAGCACAACGATTGATGGCTTTGGTTCAGACTCATGCTCTCATCGTCGACGTCCCTCGTGTAGGCTTGGAAGTAGGGTGAAGGAGGCTGCTCGCTTCGGGGCTCTCAGGAACGCCTTCTCTATGGCAGGTAGAATGACTGTCTGCAAACGGCCGCTCGATTCAGTTAGAATGCATGCTGCGTATAGTAAGAGCATCGCGGCACACCACTCACTGAATGAGGCCCTTCCTGCGCACACACGTCTCTCGATGGGTCGTCTGGCTCTTTCTGCTCATCGTGGTACTGCCGCCGCAGGCCGCCGCCCAAGAGGCCGTGCTCGACCTACTTCCGCTCCGCCCCTTTAACTTTGACGTATCTTTTAATCAGCGCACCTTTGCACCGCAAGCCAGGGTCATTGCCGCGCAGGTCGGAATTACGGCCCTTCGGTACGGGCCGCTTGAAATGAGGACGGTCTATCAATACTACAGTCATCACACTCCTACCTTTACGACGGATCAACATTCCCTGTTCCTGAACCCACGCTGGAATAATTTCATCGATGTCCTGGATTTCCCTCGGACCAGACCGATCAACCGCATCATCCGACATGTGCTATTCGGACCGCTTGAGGATCGTGCGGTCCCCTACGTCGGCACACTAATTGGCGGCACCCTCCCCGGGCGGAGCGAGGGTTCACCTGGCTACCTGTACGGAGGTCAAATCGGGGTGCGATTCCCGGTCGCTCGTGGATTCTCGGTAGATATGGGACTCCAGTACACACGGTTTGAAATTGATTTCAAAAGTAGATCTGACCTCTCCCAGCAATGGCTGTTTACGATCGGGATTCGCCTGTAATCGGGTACTCTCTATGCAATTGCGCAGTCCTCTCGCACGAACGATCAACGGGTTAGGCAACGAGACACGCGGCCATTGGTGGCACTGCCTCCTTCTGGGGTTGGCCTTTTTCCTTCTACAAGGCTGCGGCCTGCTCTACGATGCCGTCACAATGGTCCATCCATTGACCCAGGATGAGCTGTCGGCTATCTGTGCCCGCGGGCGATTGCGTGTGGGCATTTCGGTTGAGCCGTTTCGCCCGTTCATTTTTCCTGCCATGTACACGGATGAGGGGATTCGGGTCACAGGCCTGGATATCGAACTGATCCGACAGGTTGCAGACGCCCTCACCATTCACTGCGGCGGACAGACTCCTGTCGTCCCCACACTCTATGTTACTCGCTTTCCGGAACTCTTCATCAAGATGAACGAAGGGCAACTCGATCTCTTCATCTCCTCTGTCAGTAGAACCGTTCCCGGAACAAAGCCGACCGGCCTGTGGTTTTCCGCTCCATACCTCCGTGACGATGGGGTAGGGGCCATTACCCAAGGATCTGAAGTAGCAGAACGCCTGTCGGCACAATTTCGCAAACAGAACGGCGATTGGGATACGCTTGCAGCCGTTCAGGAAGGATTTGCTGGCTTGACCGTCGCGGTTCAGAAGGAGCGATCGGCGCACCTGTACGCCAAAGCCAATCTCAAAAGGGTCCGTCTGGTGGTCTGTGATTCACTTCCTGCCGCAATCGAAACGAAGGATCCGCATATCGATGTCATCCTTTCGGACTATTCCATCCTCAGATATGTGACAAAGCGGGTCTGGTACGACTGGCAGCCCTTGTCACGAATCGACGGTGTCCCTATGATGTTGACATCCGGCGATCTTTCCTTCGTGACGAGCGAGGAACACAGACGCTTACAATGGTTTTTGAACAATCTGGTCTTTCGTTTGGAGGAATCCGGACGTCTTCAACAGATGCGCAAGCGATGGATCGAGGAGGAATATGCACCCACTCGACGCGCAACCACTGAAGGGTTGCCTCTGGAGATCACGCAGGTTCCTGAACATTATGACCAAGGCCACTGCCGTCTGTCGGATGAACGATGAGGACACGGAGAGACAAATGACTCCACTTCCGAAGATATTCATCCTCTGCGGTGTGCTGTTTCTTCTCGTCATCCCCCGTCACGGCTGGTCTCAACTCACCAAAGCGGAAACCGAACAAGCCGCCGAGCTGCTGGCGATCGTGCTCAATGCCGGACGTGTCGTCATCGATCGCAACCAACCGGTGATCAACGATCCACGGAAAGGCGACAAGAACTTCACCCCCGAGGTCTTCGAGCAGCAAGTCGTCGATGAGTTTCGCCAGCAAACTCACATTGATCTGAGACAGGCTTCCTCGGTCGTGCCGTCGCGCACGAAGGAACTGCTGACCCTGCTATTATTGGCAAGCAAGGAAGTCGTGTCGGATGCCCAATTCGTGATCAATCAACGGGGGATCGGGTACAAGAATTTCATTCCTGCCACATTCGGCAGCCAGGCGGCACGGAGATTCAGCAAGCGATCGAAGGTGACGATCAAGCAGACTGCACTCGATCCAAGAAATTTGCACAACACCCCTGATGCCTATGAGCGGAAGATCTTGTTACAACTTACCGCGCAGCCGACGGCAGGCCCTCCCATCAGCGAGTGGGTAGATGGTGGGACCACCCTTCGGGTCATGACTCCGTTGTACTATTCTGAGGATTGTCTTACCTGCCACGGAAGTCCAAAAGGCATTCTAGATATGTCGGGCTATCCAAGAGAAGGCGCCCAGGTAGGAGCGCTGGCGGGAGCGATCAGCATTCAAATTCCCGTGGACCATCGGTAGCAGGCAGCCAGCGCCGACGGAGGGAGGCGCCAGGCCGAGCTGCTACCGACGATCACCAGGGTAATCAGTTCATCATCGCGACGAGTTGTGGCCGCTCTTCTTCGCGACTGTTCTCTTTCCCAGGCTTCCGGTTCAGCACTTCTTCCATTCCTGACTTGACGGCCCGTCCCCAGCGATTGGTCTGGGCTTGCGCCTTTCGAGCATAGCGACTGATCGTTCGACGGGTCTCAACACCGGTCTGTGGAGCGAAGAGGAGCCCGAGTCCTGCTCCGATGACCGCCCCACCAGCGATGAATGCAGCTGCCTTGGCGACTTGCTTCTGTTGCTCCGACATGGTGAACCTCCCAATGATGGTGAATGAGCCGGAAGATCGCGTTGCACCCCATATCTCTTACACAAATCTATCAGCATGCTCCGTGCCAGGGTGAGACGCGCCGCTGAGAGACGGATTTCCGTGGAAAATCGCGGGGCGCGTTTTTTGTCAATGAGGAATGACTAATTTTTGGTCTCTTTTTCTCAACAAATCTCGGCACAGCCGTCTCAGAAATCCAACAGCTGCCTCGTATCGATCCTTGCCTGACCGCCATGGAAGCCGATTTGCCGACCATGAAACGTTAAAGATTTCTCATGACCGATGCACTTGCATTGATACGTGAGCCTCCGTATTATCCACGGGCAAGTCTTGCCTAGCTCCTTCAGGATCTGGCACGTGACTTCTTGTTCGGGTTCCTCTATAGAAGAGAACGGCACGCTCTTGCAACGGACGGTCTTGGAAAAAGCTTGATGCCCCCCCCAGCCGCGATCCCTTACCCCAATCTTGATCCGGTCATCGTCGCCCTCGGCCCCATTCAGCTTCGCTGGTACGGGCTGATGTACCTGATCGGGCTCACCGCCGCGTATTTTCTCATTCAGCGGAAGGTGACCCGGAAGGAGTTGGCAATCAGGAAGGACCAAGTCTATGACATGGTTGTCTATGCCGCCTTCGGCGTGTTTCTTGGGGGACGGATCGGCTATACGCTCTTCTATAACTTTTCATACTACAGCCAAAACCCCCTGAAACTTCTCGCAGTTTGGGAAGGAGGAATGTCCTTTCACGGCGGGCTCCTGGGGACGATCATCGCCCTGATCTGGTTTAGCCGAAAGCAAGGGATTCCCGCCTACACCGTGGCAGACCTCGCGGCCTCCGTAACACCGATCGGCTTGGGGTGCGGACGAATTGGGAATTTCATCAATGGTGAGCTCTTCGGCCGGGCAACCGATGTCGACTGGTGCATGGTCTTTCCCGGGGGAGGGCCTGCCTGCCGCCATCCCTCCCAATTATATGAGGCGACGCTGGAAGGACTTATACTATTCACGGTGCTCTGGTGGATCGACCGCCGCCCGACCCCACCCGGTACCCTCTTCTGGACCTTCATTACCGGGTATGGCCTCAGCCGACTCATCGTCGAACTGTTCCGTGAACCGGACCAGCACTTGGGTTTCATTTTTGGACCGATCACCATGGGCCAGATCCTCTCAGTCCCTATGGTGCTAGCCGGGATCCTCATGCTGATCTTAGGCTACCAGCGGGCTAAACAGAAGCCTGCCTACTCCTAACGGTTCTGAGTGAATGAGTGCTGAGGACTGAGTAAAGAGGCTCCTCGAATTCCACTCGGCACGCACCCCTCGGTCCTCAGCACTGATTAATAGGGCATCTCGTCATCGTCCAGGCCTACATGGTGACCGAGTTCATGGACGACGGTGTCGTACACTTCTTGAACCACTTGTTCCGGACTCTCGCAGAGACGGAGAATTGACCCGCGGTAGATCGAAATCTGAGGTGGCGGCTCCCCTCCCGGCCTAAAAAATGAATCAGCGGCGAGCGACTGACCCTGGTAAAGCCCGAGCAAATCATCATCACTCTCCAGCTCCAGATCTTCGAGGACGTCCTTCGGTGGCTCCTCCTCGACGACCACCGCGATCGATTCCATCAACCGGGCATAGGGAGGCGGCAGGTCGGCAATGGCCTGTTGGACCAGTTTGGCAAAGGCCTCGGAAGAAATATGATCATGCCTGGCCATACTCACAATCTACAACTTACAACTCTACGGCAGTCGCACAGCGCAGAAACAAACAATGAAATCGTGGCTCCAGTTTCAACCTTTGTCGCACCGCAGCTTTGTATATTTCTCCCTGGATTCTGTACTGCTCAGCTCGAACGACTGCTTGATCAGATGAAACGACATCTGTCTTATAGTCCGCGATCCAGAGCTCCCCGTCAAATCGATAGAGCAAATCCATAACCCCCTCCATGACCTGCTGTTCACCCCAGGGCATGGTGAACGGAACTTCACGGCCCACAATCTGAGATGACCGAAGTCTGTCATAGAGGGGCGATTCGCCAAATGTCATGAGCAGTCCATGAAGCGAGTCTGTCACGGCCGTCAGCAGGGACTGTTCATCTGATTGGAGCACAGCTTGAAGGACCGGACTAATCTGCTCAATCAATCCACTCGGCGGCAACAAAAAATTCCATCGCTCCAAGACCCGATGCGCGGCAATCCCTGTCAGTCGCCCCACGTCACGGAGCTGACTGTTTTGAGCGGGAAAAGGCTTGTGTCGCGTTTCTTGCCGATTCAATGCGGTGGGTGTCACATGCCAGTCGGTCTCTCCGACGGCACTCCACCGTTCTTTCCGCTGCGCCCACAGTCTGGCGATTGACTGTACATCAATCGAGGTAGCCGGATCGTCAGGTGAGGATGACTGGCGCTGCCAGGTTCGCTCCGGCGCATGCACGATGCGATGGGGAATGATACTCGCTCCAATCGAGAGCTGCTGTGTGGCCATCTCCCCAACCTGCCCATCGCCAATTTGTTGCAACCATTGGAATGTAGTTTCCCCGACCGACCGGGCCACTTTCCCTCCAGACAACACCAACAGTTCCTTGGCCCTCGTCATCCCGACGTAGAACACTCGCCGTCGTTCGGCCTCTTCTCGTACGGCAAATTTTGCCTGAGCCAGGACCGCCCCAATCGTTCGTTTTGGGCCGAGGGACAATCCATAGATGCCGCTTGACCAATCGTGTGCTACATGTGGCACAATGCGGTCCCGTCCTGTTCCCTGGTGCATTCCCGGCAAGACCACGATAGGGAACTCCAGTCCCTTGGCCTTGTGGATCGTCAGGATTTGCACTGCATCGGAAGATGCTTCAGCCAAAGGACTCTCTGCCTCTTCCGGCTGTTCATCCAATCGCGTCACCATCAACTCGATGAACGCACTCAACGTCATCGTGGCCCGATCGGAAAGTGAGGCAGCTGTTTGTTTCACTTTCAATAAATTGGCGACAGCCTGTTCACCATGCAGGGAAGCAGCGGCGGCCTCTAAGAGCGGGAGCCGATCGAAGATCAATTGGATCGCGTCGGCCAGTGGAACCGACGGGACAGCCCGATGGAGCCAGGCCAGCTGTACATAGAGGCGGCGAATCGCCGCAGCTCTCGGGTGGTCGAACGAATCGAGACTTGTCCAGAGCCTATACTCCAATTGAGAGGCCTCATGGAATTCAAACACTTCGCGATCCGTCAAACCGCCCAGCGGGGAACGCAGCAGTCCCGTCAGGGCAATACGATCATGCGGATGGTCAAGCACTCGAAGCACATTCACCAGGTCGATCACTTCCTGACGACGGTAAAAATGCTTTTCTCCTTCAATGACATAGGGAATGCTGTGTCGGCGCAGGGCGTCGAGGTAGGCATCGGCCTGGGTGAGCTTTCGAAAAAGCAACGCGACGTGGCCTGCCACAGCATGAGGCCGTGAGAGGATCTCATCCCTCAACCACCGTGCCAGCACTTCCCCTTCGGCTCGCACGGCAAGATCCGCATCAAACGGTTCATTCGCGTCAGCTGGAGTCGTCACCAAGAGCCGGACTCCGGTCTCCATCGTTGAAGGGCGACGTTGCGGGCGCACTTCAAGCCTGACATTGGCCGGCTGCACAAGTGGGTGGTGAACAAAGAGTCGGTCAAAGATGTCGTTGATCGGGTTGAGCACGGCTGCGGCGCTGCGAAAATTCGTCGTGAGCGTTTGGATGACACCACCGCCTTGGGTGATCTTGTCGACCACCCGATCGAAAGCCTCAATGTCTGCTCGACGGAATGCATAGATCGATTGTTTTGGGTCGCCGACAATAAAGAGCTTCCCGGGATCCAGTCTCATATCCTGCCATGCGGTCTCATGACAGCCGAGCTGCTCCGACACCGCAAGAATGATTTCATACTGAATCGGATCGGTATCCTGAAACTCATCGACCAACACCGCCCGGTACTCTCGCTTGATCCCTCCCCTGACCCTGGGATGCGCGTGAAGGAGACCCCTCGCCCTCGCCAACAGACCGTCAAATGACAACCACCCTTTGTCCACGAAAGATGAGCGGATCGACTCAACCAGTGGACCGAGGAGCTTCAGGAGATCCACAAACAGACCATGATCGACATCCAAGAGAGATTGGCTGGCTTTAATGAGTCGTTTGGCCTCTTGAAACTCTACCTCATCCCAGTCCTTGACCTTACTCCCCACATCCTTGCTGAGCCAGTCTCGAGTCGAGACATCCAGCCGTTGGAGCGCGCACGGACCTTCGTTCGCCACCTGAGTCAGCAATGAGAGACACGCCCCAAGCATCTCCTCAATCTTTCGTCGTTTGGGACGATCGTAGGTCTTCAGTAACGCGTGAGCCTTGTCCGCACGTTCACCAACCCACCGAATGACACTCGTATTGACTGAGCCCTGGGCCAGCTGTGACTGCATCACCTTGAGATCCACCAGTTCGCTGCAGAGTGCATAAGCAAGAGTTTTGACCTCTTCGAGTGTCGTCACACCCAGCAGGCGACGCCACTGATCATGGTTCGAGCCCTGTCGGCTCAACTCCTGATCGATCCATACATCCCACGCTTGCGTGAAATACTCTTCGAATCGCAGACCGTCGTCTTCTTGAAAATCCGGATCGACACCACTTTCCAGGGGATGGAGCCGCAGCAGGTGTGCGGCAAAACTATGCAATGTCCCAATTTGGGCTTTCTCCATATCGGCCAGTCCGGCACGGGCACGCGCCGCGATCTCATTTCTCGTGAGCCCGTACCGTTCTTGTAGATCCTGAGCTGAGACGGCTCCACCATCTTGTAGTCGCGCCCCATCAGTTCTCGGATCAGCCAACCACGTCAGCCGCTCACGCAAGCGCACTTTCATTTCCATCGCCGCTTTGTTTGTAAACGTGAGAGCGACAACCTGCGTGATGGGCACTGGGCGTGGCTCTTTCATCATCAGATGCACCAGGCGATTGACCAAGAGCGTTGTTTTTCCGGTTCCTGCCCCAGCAATCACGACCACGTTCCGATCAAACGTCGTCTCAGCACCCTCGCGGGCGGCACGATCAGAAATCTCGTGCTGATTACTCATCCTGCACCTTAATCATTCTCAAGGATCGAAGATCTTTGGATTCCGGTGCACGATACGACCGCCACCAGGTCAGCTGATGTTCACGCCGACAAGCCACCCGGTACTCACAAGTCTCGCAATAGGTGCCCGGCAGGATAAAAAACTGGCCGGCCTTGAGGCCGGTCACCAGACGCTCGATCGTGTCCTGGAGCAACGCGCCCGTATTGCCGGACCAATCCTGTGTGGTGAACATCGAACGATCGATTGGCTTTGCCCAGTTTGGGGCCACAAAGAGCAGTTGCACTCCTTCGGCTGTTCCGATCTCACCCAGGTCCAGGCGAGCATAAAACGGCGGCTGCAACCGAGAACCTCGAACCGCCGACTGGCGAAGATTCCGGTCCTCCGTCTTCATGGCGCTGCCGGTCTTGTATTTATAATCGATGATTCGCAGGATGCCGCTGTCTCGATGTCTGTCGAGACGGTCCAGACGGCCTTGAATCTTCAGACTGACTGGTTCCTCCTCGACCACAAGCGACAACATGCCGGCCGCCTCCTGTTCAAAGGCAATCGGCTGGTAGAGCAGCTCAGCATAGGCCGCTTGATCGGAAGAAATTGTTAAGAGTACCAGGGCAACGGTCTGTTCCTTCGCGAATTCCCACAAGAGAAAATGCCCTGGTGGATGTTCTCTCTCGCACTCCGCAGCCGCCTGTACCACGGCCTCCTCAGCGACTCGACGAACGGTGTCGCCCAGCAAGGCAGTGGCAGGCCATCCCTTTCCAACAAGCGACTCATAGGCGCAACGCAGTGCCGAGTGGAGCAGGATACCCAGCACCAGAGCGTCCGGTTCTTTCCCCATCGCCAAACGAACCGGTTCGAGATGTAGCACGTCCGTCCCAAAATACTGGAAAGGACAGCGGGCATACCGTTCAAGCGGGGTCGGAGCCACCCCTCGTCGCATCATCCGTGACCAGTGGGACGGAAGCGGCCCGGTCTGCCCATCGAACGGTGTGAGCGACGGCACATCCTGTTCGATAGCCGCCACGGCCACCATCGCATGACTCCACAACTCACCATCTTCTCCCATGGCCTGAAAGAACGAAGCCGGATCCTGCCCTTGCAGCACTATCCATCTCACTAAATCCCTGGGAGGAAGATACCGGCGTATCGCAGGTCGCTGGGCCACTCGATCTGTTAGGCGGCGTGGAACCGTCTCTACCGGACACTCAAGCTGACCGAGCTGCCGAGAGCCCTGCTCGACATAGGGCGAGACCACGGATACACGCCCATTTTCATCGGCCCGTTGATACGACAGAAACAATCGCTGGGTTGCAGCCTGACAGAGCAGGGTGAACAGCAACGTCTCCTCATCGTAACCGGCTAGTTTTTCATCGATCTTAAACCCGAGCGTGCTATCGAGGACCGCACGATGACGGTCACGCAGAAAGGGATCCTCGCGAATATAACGGGGAAAGTGTTTTTCATTCAGCCCGATGACAAACAACGCCTTGAAGGGAATCCCGCGAGCAGCCATCGCATCGAGTACGGTCACACCTTGATTGGAGACGGAACTCACCGGCACAGAAGCACGCTCCAAGGCATGCTGCAGCAGTTCAACAAATTCGGCCCAAGACAGTTTTTCTCCCAGAACAGCGAGCGACCGTAGCCCATCCCAGGTCTGCTCGATAGCCTGCCAAATGGAATTGAATCGCCTATCAGCCGGACTTTCCGTTTCGGAACCATCTGCCTCCTGACGAGGCAGATGGCGAGAGACCAGCTGTTCAAGCATGTCCATGTGTTCTCGGATCGTCGCCTGAGTGGGCACCGCCTCACAGGATTGGAATAATTCATCAACGACCTGCCAGCACAAAGCCGCCACTTCCGGTGCTACATCCAGTGATCCTCCCTGGATCTCCTCATCCCTACCATCTTGGAGCGTCAGCATGGACTGGCTCACCCGTCTCACCCGCTCCCATTCATCACGGCCATGGGTGATACGGAGAGCAGAGACCATGGCCTTCCATTGTTCAGGCCGATAGTGGGGGTTCCCCTCCAGTGGCTGGGACGATCGATAGAGTGACGAACCAATGACGTCGAGAACCGTCGTGCCATAGAAATCGGTGATGGGTAGGGAAGCCAGCTGCAAGAGAAGCTTGGAGAGCGGCTCGTGGATCAGCGGAGTGCCTCCATTCGTGACGAAGGGAATACAATGCCGATCGAATACATTTCTCAACAACCCGCTGTAGGGGTCCAAAGTCCTGGCTACGACGCCGATCTCATCAAATCGATACCCGTTCGTCTCGACAAGGTCGAGGATTTGACGACAAGTGGACGCCAATTCCTCTTCCGCCCCGATGACGCTGGAGACCGACAGCGTCACAGGGCTGCCAGCAACATCCACATCTCGCCGCGGTAATGTGACACAGGCATGAGGACCTGCAACCAATAGGTTGATATGCCGATCGAAGAAGCGTTGTGCGAATGTGTAGGCGCTGTCCTGCTCCAGAGGGAAGAATAATGTGGTCTGAACCGTTGCACGCACTGCTTCAAGCAGCGAGAGTTGCACCTGCGTGAGATCATAAAATCCGTAATAGAACAGGTGCGTGAGTGAGGCAAGAAATGGAGACGATGAAACGAAGGGGATCAAGGACTCAGCAAAATCATCATCCGTCCCCACCCCAAGTGTCGTGCCCACCTCTTCCACGGCCGCATACAAGGAGAAGAGGGCTTGGAGCTGATCGGATTCATCTTGGCCGAAATAGCCTTCCGTGGCACCTTGGATGGCTGCGGCAGGATCAACCCCCGCGTCCTTCAGGTCTCGAATGCTCGACCAGAGAGCTCCCCAGGTCCCGGAGGCATGTCCGATCCGTTGAAGTGGTACTAACCCAGTGGAGCGATTCCTTACAAGATAGCGGACGAGCTGCTCAAAAAACAGATCGTCAACAAAACGAATTCTCGTCGCCCGATCCAGACCATGGATTTCATCCGCGAGGCGAAGAGCGAACTGGTGAAAGGTAAACAGGTGCACATTGAGCAACGCGCAGTTTTGCTCAGCACTAAGGAGCCGTTTGAGGCGAGCGACTAACGTACTTGATGGGACAAGAATCGCAACCGGGGCGAATGGATCGTCAGTCTGTGCCTGATGGAGCTGGGCAACGAGAGAGGACTCGAGGGATGGATGGAAGCGACCAGTGATAACCCGCAGCATGGCGAGTCATTGTACGCTACCCAGTCTCCGGGCCCAAGAGCTCTCCGTTGCAATCGACACAGGCCCAATCACCGTCAATGAACGACATGGGGTCGCCGCAGATGGGACAGTCGGGAGGAGGTCCCTTATCAATCCGGGGAAGATCTGGCAGCTCAAAATCCTCTTCTTCCATGACGTCTCTACCCTTCTTCCCGTTGTTTGATTTTTAACTGGATGGCCTTCTCTGCACTCTCCCGGCTCGGCACACCAACGAACGTCAGCCGCCCATCAAGGATCGTCGCGGGCACAGCCCGCACAGAATGCCGATCAGCCAACTCCTGCCCGTCCTTGGTGGTGATATCCACTTCCCGATAAGAAAAACTGTATTTCACCTTCAATTGCTTCCACAAACTCTTCGCTGATGGGCAGGCCCCACAACTAGGCGACACAAGTAACGTAATGTTTGGCATGATGTTTCCGCACCAATTTTAAACTATTCTAATGCTTGGATCTTAGCACCCGCTCAAAAGTCTGCGCAAGGACGGCACAGTCTGATTCTCCTGAAAAATGTTCATGGTGAACGCTTTGATTCGGTTCAGGGCTAGCGAATTCAGCCTTGTAAATAGCTAGACCCATTCGTACTGAGTTCATCAAAATGCCGTCGCGATCGGGACAGGTCTGCCGCTCCGGCAGTCAGAAACCGCCTTTGACCGCTGGAAAGCTTAATGGAATCGGCGTATGGTATTGAGAGATGTTTCGCCACCGCTTTCATATCCTCTTCTGGCTTACCGCCATACTTGGACTCTTCCCGTTGCCATCAATGGCTGAACCTGGCCAAGATGCCTCGTCTCGACTGCGTGTCCTCACATACAATCTTCTTCACGACGGAGGATGGTCAGGATTCTTCGAGAGCGGTACGCACCTCGAAGAGCGGTTAGCGATGACGATTCAAGAATTGAAGCGGTTGCAGCCTGATATCATCGCTCTTCAAGAAGCCTCAGAGAGTCGGAAGCATGGCAATGTGCCGCAACGGATCGCCGAGGCGCTGGGTTACCAGATGGTGTTCGCACCAGCCACGGAACGCATCTTCGGCCTCAGTCTGATCGATAAACTCATCACCGCAGCTATCGGTTTCAAGGAAGGATCGGCAATCTTGAGTCGATACCCGATCGCCACCTCGGAGGTCTACGACCTGCCCCGCTGTCAGAGTCGACTAGACCCGCGTATTCTCTTGCGGGCTGAGATCACCGCGCCGGATGGACCAATACAGATCTTCTCCGCCCACACCGCAAAAGGGGATGACTGCCAGCTCCAACGAGTCGGCGAGTTGTTCCGTGAACATCAAGGAGTAGGACGTGCCATCCTCATGGGCGACTTGAATGCGGGAGAGCAATCCCCGGTCCTCATGGGATGGCAAAAAGAGCCGGGGCTCATCGACGTCTTTCGGGCCGCCAATCCAGGTGTATCAGGCGGAACCGTCTGGCAAAATATCTACGTCGATTGGCCCACCACTGACCGTCGGGTCGATTTTATTTTTGTACTGGACGAAGGCACTGGAAGTAGTCCCGTTGTGCACTCAAGCACGCTGGCCTTTGATCAACCCGGCCGCCTCCCGAATGGTGATGCGATCTGGCCATCCGACCACCGCGGTGTGATGGCTGAGATTGAGTTCCTCCCACTCGACCGACCACGGATCAGCCGACTCCCCGACGCCAGCGCCCGATAAAAGGCCACGCAAGATAGCGCCTCATTGACTGTTGATCGGAAGTCCCTGGCAATACCCACCTGCTATCCGTTGGCACTGGTGAAACGAAAGCGCATCACTTATGAGTGAAATCCGAAGATTTAGAATAACCGCCTTGGCCGAAGGCAGCTCCTTTCTCGTGTTGCTATGTATCGCGATGCCGATGAAATACTTCATGGGAATGCCGATGGCAGTAAGAGTCGTCGGATCGATCCACGGGATCTTGTTTCTGCTCTATGTCGCCCAGTTGGTTAAATTACGAAGCACTTATCAATGGGACAACAAGTTTTCCTTCTCTGCCTTTTTGGCGGCTCTTCTCCCTTTTGGACCATTCGTGTTCGACAAACACCTTCGTGAGAAAGAAACCGTCATGGGTTGAATAACCAAACCACCACTCACGAACAAACCTTGAACCAAGCGCAAAGACAAGCTAACATCTGCCCACTTTCCTCTCATTGAACTTCTCAAAGAGATCAAGACCCTCGTGGCAAATAATTATCTTACTCCAGCAGTTGCCACACGAGGCATACAGCTTCCGCTGCTTGCTCCCGTCCGTCATCCATTGCCTGTCTCAACCACTGGGTCCAAAGGCGTTGTCTACACAAAGCGTTGGGTAGTTGAACTGCTCCTTGACCTGAGCGGCTATCGTTCGGATGAGAACCTAGTTGACCGCCTAGCCATCGAACCAGCCGCTGGTGACGGGGCATTTCTTGGCCCGATGATCGAACGCCTATTGATGTCGTGCCAAAAACTTGGTCGCTCCTTGTCAGACTGCCAGCACTCCTTGCTCGCATACGAGCTGGATGAGAGCAGTGCGGCTCGCGCACATGCAGTCACACAAGCCACCCTCATCCATCATGGCACACCCGGCCCTCAGGCAAAAGAACTCGCCGACGCCTGGGTTCAGACCCGAGACTACCTGCTCGATGCCGACCACCGACAAGCCGATTTTATTATCGGAAATCCTCCATATGTGCGCCTTGAGGATATTCCGGAAGAGACCGCCTCGGTATATCGGAGCACCTATCCGACGATGCGAGGACGAGCCGATCTGTATGTGGCGTTTTTCGAGGCCTCCCTTCGGCAACTAAAGCCCAACGGGGTGTGCTCATTTATTTGCGCAGATCGGTGGATGCGCAATCAATATGGGACAGAACTACGGCAGCTCATAAGTTCGGCATACAGCGTTGAAATACTCCTGAGCATGCACCACGCCAATGCATTCGATGATGACGTGGACGCCTACCCGGCCATCACGGTGATCCGATGTAACACACAGCAATCAACAATTGTGGCCAGCGCAAATCATGAGGCCGAACACGTTCAGCCTGGCCAATTGGCGGCAATGCTCAAGTCACACAACCGAACCTTCTTGCCCCAAGGCATTCATCGCGCCGTGGTAAAAACATGGTTCAAGGGATCCTCTCCGTGGCCCTGTCATTCGCCGGAACAATTGGCGCTGCTTCGGCGATTGGAAGACCAATTCCCTCCTCTGGAACTGAGCGCCAGGGTGGGGATAGGTGTGGCCACTGGACACGATCGCATCTATATCACAACAGATCCTGAGCTGGTGGAGCCTTCCCGCCTGCTGAAGCTCGCACTTGCGAAAGATCTAACAGCTGGAACAGTGCAATGGTCCGGGCACTATCTCGTGAATCCATGGAACGATGAGGGACTCGTTGATCTGAGAGCTTATCCGAAGTTACAGGCTTACTACGAACATCACGCGGCTGTTCTGAAGAAGCGCCACACAGCGGAAAAGAGCGCCGACAAATGGTACAAGACAATCGACCGCGTCAACCACACACTCACCCATGCACATAAACTGTACATCCCGGATATCAAAAATGCCCTCGAGCCGGTCTTAGATCGCGGTGAAACATATCCGCACCATAACCTGTATTTCATCCAATCGGATGCTTGGGATCTGGAAGTCCTCGGCGGTCTCCTGCTGTCGAAGGTCGGACAATTTTTTGTCGACTCCTATGGAGTCCGCATGCGTGGAGGCTACTTGCGTTTCCAAGCGCAGTACCTCCGTCGAATTCGAGTCCCTGTACCTCAGTCCCTCTCCACAGTCCATTCACTTAAATTGAAAGAGGCCTTCCGCCTTCGTGACAAGACTCTTGCAACCATAACAGCGTTGGATCTGTATGAGATCGATGCACGAACGATGGAGGCTGCGCTTGAACATCGACAAGAGATTGCAAGCCGCTGTTCAAAATTACTGGAATGCCCGCAGGAAAAACAAAGAGAAGCAGATCCAATCAGGAAAAATCGACGCCGGAACTCGCGGTGAAGTCACAGGCGGAACTCAGATGGGTGCACTGGAAGTCTTGGTATCCGACATCCTGTGCGACGCCGGGTTAAAAAAGGTCGATATCCGCACAAGAACCGCTCTTGAGCTACCAGGCTATTTCAGAGCCACAAAGAAATGGGATCTCATCGTGATCTCCAACGGCGCGTTGATTTTGGCCATGGAATTCAAATCACAAGCCGGGCAATCGATCGGCAACAATGTCAACAACCGGGCGGAGGCGGCGGTCGGCAGTGCCAAAGATATTTGGACAGCCTTCCGGGAAGGCCGCTTTGGCCATGCGCCTTCTCCCTTTCTCGGGTATCTATTTCTCTTGGAAGATCGCGAGAGCGTCAAAATCCCCGTTGCCAACAAGGCGCCCTACTTCCCTGTTGATCCCGAATTTCGAGGGGAGCTGTACCTCAAGAACAAGACAACCCTTCAGCGATATCACGGGGTCTCCTACAGCAAGCGATACGAACTCCTATGCCGCCGTCTGGTGCTGGAGCGGCTCTATAGCGCGGCCTGTTTCATGATGGCCACAAACTCTCCAAAAACAAAAATTACGCAACCGGCTGATGACCTCAACTTCCATCGATTCGTGGCCGCTCTCCGAGGACATGTTGTCACGTTCCTTGGTAGCCAACGTTCGTAAATCATCAGAGAGTCTGCCTGTTTACCGTCCACACGAGAGGCGGCAACAGGTGGGAAGGACTATCCACCATGAAAATACATAAAAAAGACATCAGCGGACAGAGGGGGCTCCGGAAATTCGGACAGTCTGATAAGTGGGAGCCTGGCTTCACCCA
>CABVRZ010000056.1 GCA_902500775.1 uncultured Nitrospira sp. | reverse complement strand
CTGTAATCCCAAAATGATAATGTCCGCTTTTACCAAGATAGAAATGTCCTCTTCAACGCGAGACTGTCTGCCTTCAGAAGGAGGGCGGGATGGTCAGAGAGGACAGAGTGACGATGAGTACCAAGGAGTTACGGCGAGTCCATGTGCTCCACCAGCTGCGAGAGAGGCGGATCACGCAGAGGGCGGCCGGGGAGCTGTTGCAGGTGACGGATCGGCAGATCCGGCACCTGCTTGGGCGGGTGAAGACGGAGGGCGACCCGGGGCTGGTGCATCGGGGGCGCGGGAAACCGTCAAATCGGCGGATGCCTGAGAAGAGGAAGGCCAAGGCCCTGCAGCTCTACGAGCAGCAGTACGGGGATTTTGGCCCGACCTTGGCGGCGGAGAAACTGGCCGAACACCACGGGATTACGATCAGTGACGAGACACTGCGAGGCTGGTTGCTGGAGAGCGGGGTCGATCATTTTCGACGACGGAAGCGCCCGCATCGAGCCTGGCGGGAGCGACGCGCGCATGTGGGGGAACTGCTCCAACTGGACGGCTCACACCATGACTGGTTCGAGGGGCGTGGGCCACGCTGTGTCCTGATGGCCTACATCGATGATGCCAGTAGTCGAGTCTTTGCACGGTTCCATGCGTACGAGGGCACGATCCCGGCGATGGATAGCTTCCAGGGCTATATTCGGCAGTATGGGGTTCCGCTGGCTGTCTATGCCGACAAGCATACGACGTATCGGTCGCCCGCTGAGCCAACGATCGAGGAACAGTTGGCGGGGACAGCGCCCCAGAGTCAGTTTGGGCGAGCGCTAGTGGAACTGGGTGTCGAACTGATCGCGGCCCATTCCCCGCAGGCCAAGGGACGGGTCGAGCGGCTCTTTAAGACCTTCCAAGATCGGGTCATCAAGGAGCTGCGGCTTGCAGAGGTCTCCACGCTGGACGCGGCGAATGCGTTCCTCAAGGGCTATCTGCCGATCTACAATCGGCGCTTCGCCGTGCGGCCTGCCCAGACAGCCGATCTGCATCGCCCGAGGCCGGCTCGCGGCGAACTGGATCGCATCCTGTGCCTCAAGACGAAGCGCGTCCTGCGACGCGATTGGACCGTCGCCCACAACGGGCACCTCTATCAGGTCCAGACGAACGTACGGGCGACACAGGTGGTCATAGAAGAACGGGTCGATGGGACGCTGCGCATCACGCATCAGGGTCACCGCCTCGCCTATGCCCCCATCGCCGCACGTCCAGGCCGCCCGGCAGTCCCGCAGACGACGTCTCGCCGGCACCGGCCGGTCACACAGGGGCCGGCGCATCCAGGGCGCAAACGGGCACTGCCTCCCCGAGAACTCCTGGCGGTGGGGCCCCTCACATAAACCGGACATTTCTACTTTGGGAGGAAGAGGACATTTCTAAATTGGGTTGACAGTAGCCTTATCGCCGCTTGAGTAGCGTCCTCACATAGGGTATTCTCATTCACAATCAAGGAGGACGCCATGCCGAAACGAGTCCGCACAGGGTTAACCCGGAGCGATATTCTCGATCGGTATGTTGAACGGTTCAAGCAGCAGCTCGTCAAATTCCAACCCTTTCTTTCACGTAAACGTGGTTCGGCCTCGCTTGAAGACTTCGACGAGGCAGCCGAAGAGCTCATTAGTCAGGTATTCGGCGCGGCATCAGACGAGTCTGAGGCGTATTTCTTTGCCAAAATGGGAGAGTCAGCGCTCCTGCCGGAAGAAGCCCAAGAGAGTGGGACGCACGATGTCGAGCGCCAGAGTCTCCACCAGCGTCGGCAAGTGCTGGAGAGTTGTCTCGCCGATCTTGAGCTGCGTCGCCGCCTGCAGGCGACGAGAAGGGGCAGGGGGCTCGACCAGACGCTCGTCGAAGATTATATGTCACATGATGTACGGAGTATTCATAAAGACGCCACGATCAAACAAGCCGGGCAACTGTTGCAAAAGTATAGAGTCGGTTCGTTGATCGTGGACGATGGCTCACGGTATATCGGTATTGTGACCGATTCAGATCTGACCAGGAAGGCGGTTGCCAAAGGGCTTGATCCGAATACGACGACGGTGGCAGCTTGCATGAGCCGATCCATTGTCACAATTGAAGAAGACGAACCATTGTCCGAAGCGATGGCCCTGATGAAGAAACAAGGGATCAGACATCTTCCCGTGACCGCGGATGCGACCATTATCGGCGTACTGTCCGTTTCCGACCTCTTGAGAGGGTTCGAAGATCAACGATCCGTCTAGAAGTGGTTCAGTGCAATGCATGCGGAGTGGGCTGCGACAGTTTGCTGCACTCATCCAGAGTTTCACCACGTTTTCTTTTCCGCGAGAGAGATTGTCCCTGTTAGGGGCCTTCAGGAAAGGTCTAATTTATTCCCCTCGCGGGATGTGCTACGGATAGCGCAGCACTAAATGAGAGGCGAACCTCATACATCGGCAGGCATTTGCCGAAGTCAGGTTTGAACAGTATCGAAAGCCCACCCGTCGCGAACAGTTCCTCAGAGAGATGAATCGCGTCGTGCCCTGGACGGAATTAGTCGCCACGATCGAGCCGGTCTATCCCAATGGCGAAGGCCCCGGGCGTCCACCGGTGGAGATCGAACGCATGCTGCGGCTGCATGGCCTGCAGCAGTGGTTCAACCTGTCGGATCCGGCAGTCGAAGAGGCGCTGTACGACTCGCACACGAGGCGGCAGTTTGTGGGGATTGATCTGGGCCGCGAGCCCGTGCCGGATGAGACGACGATCCGCAAGTTTCGGCATCTGCTGGAAGCGCACCAGATCGGGGCACAACTCTTCGCGCGGATTAGGGCGTATCTGGCCACCCACGGACTGACGGTCAGCCGCGGGACGATTGTCGATGCCACCATCATTGCCGCTCCGAGTTCAACGAAGAGTCGGCAGAAGAAGCGAGATCCTGAGATGCCTCAGACGAAGAAGGGCACCCAGTGGTATTTCGGCATGAAGGCCCATGTGGGTGTGGACAGCCAGACGAAGCTGATTTATTCCGTAGCAGCCACGGCGGCCAATGTGCATGTCAGTCAGGTGTTGCCCGAGCTGTTGCATGGCAAGGAGACGCGCGTCTAGGGTGATGCCGCCTACAGTGGACAACGCGAGATGGTCCGGCAGCACGCACCCAAGGCCAAGAGCTTTGTGTAAGCGAAAGCGCATCGGCCACTGAGTGAGGCAGAGCGGGCGAGAAACCGCACAAACTCAAAAGTGCGGACTAACGTGGCGCATGCGTTCTTGGTGATCAAGCGGATCTTCGGGGGGCAAAATCAGGTACCGCGGGCTTGGCGAAGAATCACCCACCGGCTCCAGATTAACTGTGAATTAGCGAATCTGTATGTGGCACGGCAGCGGATCATGGTCGAGGCCAGATGACAGGTCTGTGCAGGAAGGCCTGTGGGTGGCTTGAGCACGGCGAGCCATAGGAAAACGCTCCCAGACCAGTGAATTCAAAACGAACTACACCTGGCAAGCTACGCAGCAACAGCATTCCGAATGTAAACGTGAATTAATTCAGACCTTCCTTAGTTGATTCGGCTCATCGAACTATTGTCAGTGTAGCAAAAATAGTTCACCCTGTTTGGAACTCCCTACACAGTCGTCTTTGTGCATCTACGTAAGCCATTGAAATCATGGGTAGGCTCTGAGGTTCGTCAAGGCTCCATTTTTGCTTATGTATTCTAAGTGTTCGTCGAGCTGAAGCTGTTCTATGAATGAACGGAGGTGTCGACATGGATCAACAAATGTCCCCTTGGGAATTCTACGAACGTGGTTTGGTGCTCAAGCAGGTCCGCATGTTTCACCCAGCGATTGATGATTTTCAAACTGCTGCCAGTGACCCTCAGTACGCAGGGAAGGCCTATGGAGAGATGGGCACGTGCTTAAGGGCCATTGGTCATGACGAAGAGGCGGTGGTGGTATTTCAACAGGCTGCCAAGTCTCCCATGGTCTCATCTGCTGACAAATGTCATATTCTTTACCAGCTAGGGCAGACGTTGGAATCCTTAGGGCGTGATGCGGAAGGTCTTGAGATATATGGCCGTATCAGTGCAAGTGACCAAGAATTTCTCGATGTGGCACAACGGATTCAGCATTTGCGTTCAAGTAAGAGCGGACAATTTTCATGGAGCCAGGGCTGGTGGAAGGCCTGGATGAAAGAGGTGACCAGTCGTTGTCAGGCGGTGTTTCTGCACGACCCGTCGGTTCTAGACCGGACAGGGCAATGGATAGGACCGCCTGCGGAACAGTCAGCGGGCAGGAGACGATAGTCTAAATAATAGATGCTAGTTTTGTTGATAGAGCCCGTGTTTAGTCGAGGGACTGAGAATGGGGGCGATGGACCTCTGCCCCTCGCAGTTTGTGAGATGGTCTCGTGACGAGTGTCCCTGACATGGTCATCGGGAGAGGTCTGCACGGTGATCGTTGCAAACGGGAAACTCCATTTTGCTCCTGATTGCGTGAGCAACGGTGAGTCGGATCAGTCACGAAGAATTTGTCCTCGCATGCATCAATTCCCACCCAAGATCCAGCAAGTTGTTACAACTCTCTCCTACTCGTCTAGCTAAAACAAGCTCTTGTGTCCTGTAAGGTGCCACGGGTAACCAGGCCCTGCCGTTAACAGTGCGTTGATCAGACGCGGTCCTCTCCTGACAGCTCCCCATCGAGGAGAAATATGAGGCAGTTATCCGTCCTGATCAGGTACACTGGTCATTTTTAGGTAATTATGCCGCCGACGGTCTTACTCAGTTGTGAGTCGCTTGAGAAAAGTTATGGGGTGAAACCGTTGTTCACCGACCTGTCGCTCGGATTGAGCGAAGGGGATCATGTCGGGCTGATTGGACCGAACGGATCTGGGAAATCAACGTTGCTCAAAATTCTCGCCGGAGTTGAGGAGCCTGACAGCGGGACTCGTTCTGTGCGCCGACAGCTCAGGATCGACTATGTGCCGCAGGAACCTTCGTTTGCCGAACAGCACTCCGTCGAAGATGCGCTAGCCCAGGTGCTTTTCGATGAGGGGCTGGACCCCCATGAACAGGGTGGGCGCATCGCCAGAGCCCTGGGTCTCGGCGGGTTTGTCCGTACTGATCAACCTGTTTCGACACTGTCCGGAGGATGGAAGAAGCGATTGGCGATTGTACGATCGTTGATGCTGGAGCCGGATGTGTTACTCCTGGACGAGCCGACCAACCATCTGGACGTCGAGGGCATTCTCTGGCTCGAAGCTCTCCTGAAAGCCGAGCCCCATGCCTTCATCGTTATCAGTCATGACCGGCGATTCTTGGAAGCGGTGACCACGCGGATCTGGGAATTGAACCGCCAATATCCCAATGGCCTTTTTGAGGCGAAGGGGCGATACAGCGAGTTCTTAGAGCAACGTGATGCGGCACTCCAGGTGCAAGCCGACTATCAGGCCTCATTGGCCAATCGAGTTCGGCGTGAGGTGGAATGGCTGCGGCGAGGTCCCAAAGCCAGGACAACCAAAGCCAAGGCTCGGATTGACCAAGCAGGTCGGATGATTAGTGAACTCACTGATATCGAGGCGCGGCAATCCAAGGGGGCTGCCGGGATCGATTTCACCGCCTCAGGACGACGGTCCAAGAAACTGATTGAGGTAGTTGGCCTGGGGAAGACGCTGGGTACGCAACTGATTGTGAGGGATCTCGATCTGCAGCTAGGGCCTGGTGAGCGGATAGGGCTGCTCGGGCCGAATGGGAGCGGCAAGTCTACGTTACTCAAACTGTTGGCCGGCACCTTGACGCCCGATGTGGGTACGATCACTCGCGCCGATCGGTTGCGTATTGTCACCTTTGAGCAACATCGAGAGTCGCTGGATCAGCAGGCTTCACTGCGGCGAGCCCTTGCTCCAGCTGGTGGCGATGGGGTGGTGTATCAGGACCGGTCCATCCATCTGGTCTCATGGGCCAAACGTTTTCTGTTCCGTCCAGAACAGCTGGATCTCCCGGTTTCTCGACTGTCCGGTGGGGAACAGGCCAGATTGTTGATTGCCCGGCTTATGCTTCAGCCTGCGGACCTCCTGATCCTCGACGAACCGACGAACGATTTAGATATTCCGACGCTTGATGTGTTGGAAGACAGTTTGTTGGAATTTACCGGGGCACTTGTTCTTGTAACCCACGACCGATGGCTGCTGGACCGTATCTCCACCAGGCTGTTGGCACTGGATGGGACAGGCCGCGCTGAATGGTTTGCCGACTATGCCCAGTGGGAGACCTCACAGGGGAGAAACGTGACGGAAGGCACAACGGATCAGAGCCCAAAGGAGCGTGCGATCCCAGGTGGGCGGTCTAAGCGAAAAGGCCTGTCGTACAAGGAGCAAAAGGAATGGGACCAGATCGAAACAGCGATTCAAGAGGCGGAGGGAAGGGTGGCTTCCTGTCAGACCGCAGCCAATGACCCAGTCGTTGCCTCATCCGCGAGTGAATTACAAGAGCGATACACCTCACTCCATGCGGCACAGCAGGATGTCGAGCGGCTCTATGCCAGATGGGCTGAGCTGGAAGAAAAACGAGATCAGGCGGTAAAAGGCACATCTCCATAAACTAAGCAAGGAGCAGATTGGCCAGATGTGCCATCTTTGGTACTCTCAGTTATCTCAGGAACCGGTACCAACTTGTCCTTAACGCTACTCCTAGCCAGGGAGTGGTCAGCTGTCCCCTACAGTTCCGTCCACTCTGAACCGATAGAGAACGTGAGCGCCTCTCCATATAGATAGAGAGAGGCGCTCAACGATGAGGAGTCACGCCCATGCCAACGGCACAAGAATTGGTGCAATCCTGTACGTCCATTTTTACCTTGCCGGAGATCTACTTCCGCGTACGGGAGGTGGTAGATGACTCCAATTCGACCATGGAGGATCTTGCAGAGATTCTGAAGCTAGATCCTGCGATTTCAGCGAGACTCCTCCGTATCGTCAATAGCCCCATCTATGGGTTTTCAAAACAGATCGATACGATTTCCCGTGCTGTCAGTCTGCTTGGGACACAGGCCATCATCGACCTCGTGACAGCGACGACGGTCGGCAAGACCTTTGCCGGGGTGCCGATTCAACTCATGGATGTGTCGAAGTTCTGGCATCGAAGTGTGCTCAGTGCGCTGCTGGCCGGAAAAATTGCGAAGTCCTGTGGGATCCAGGACAGCGAGCGATTCTTTGTAGAAGGACTGCTGAGAGATCTTGGTCACTATGTGCTCTACCGGTATGCTCCAGAGCGAGCGCAGTCGGCGCTCATTGAAGCGGGCTATCTGGATGCATCCCTCGCCGAGGTGGAGCAGTCCAACATTGGGTGTGACTTTGCTGAAGTGGGGGCTGAACTTGTCCGATCCTGGGGGATGCCGATACAGATTGAACAGGCCATCCGTCATCAACTGAGCCCGGACGAGGCCGGTGACTATATCCAGCATGCGTCCATCGTGCATTTGGCTGGAGAGGTCGTTGACTATGAGGAGCGTGACCCCAAGCGTCGACCCGCTGAAGTACCGTTTCACCCGCAGGCCATAAAGGAGACAGGTTTTGTGCTGGCCAACCTACCGGAACTGCTGAGAGATGCTCAGACCCAGTTGAACGAGACGCTCGCACTAGTTTATCCGCAGGCCGTAGCGGCCTAGCGGAGTCGAAATCTGTCCGATAGCTGAACCGAATCCAATCTCGATCACGTGGTTCGTCGCCTACTCATCAGGTGGTAGCGACGTGTCTGTACCATCGTTCGAGCAGCCTGAGAAGGAAGCTGCATGCCCCCTTCCTCCGCTTAGGCTTCCGGCTAGAGTATGCCGGCTAAGCGATTCATTCCCAATGTCGTCTGAGCAAAGAGCAACTGGAAGGCCTGGTAGTCCTGAGGTTGCATCGGTGGGCGGTCCGGTCCCCGGTCACAGTAGACAAGGCCGATGGGTTTCACCCCCACTCGCAGTGGGGCGAGAATTGCCGATATGGGGTGCCAGACATCGAGAAATTCCTGTTTCAGGGACCCCGTCGGCTGGTCTGAAATGTTTGGAATCAGAAGTGGATCGACACGTTTAAGAATTGAGAGGAAAAAGGGATGTTCTCTGCTGAGAGAACCGGAAAGGGAGGAGAGATACGGTGCCAGAGGAGTGACACCCAGCGCTAACTTTCCAACCAGAAGATCACTATCATTTGGGTTGAGAAGGGCCAGCCCGACACGGCCCAATCCCGCGTCCCGGTGCAGCGATTGGATAAACATTCCAAGGAGGCTGTTCAGGTCGATCGCATTCTGTAACGAGTTCTGAAAGACCTGAAGTGTTTCGAATGGGTTGTTCCGAATAGGGACTGACGGCTGCTCTTGGTTGCGAGAAGCTTTCTGCAAAGTGGGTATAGGGTTTTCAGGGGGGGGTGTCTTGGTTAATAGCTGGGGAGCAGTGGATTCAGTGAGGTTCTTCCCGTTCGGCGGCACCAGTGGGTCGTGAACTGAGTCGATCGCCAGCCCCATGGAGCGGGTGAGCTGGTGACCTCGATCCATGGCCTGGCTCATCAAATCTGAAAACCGTCGTGAAGATAGCCCGCTTCCGAGTTGGAGCGTTTGTTTCGAATCTTCAACGGCCGTGGAGGAATCAGAATTCGTGATCGCCTCGACGAGCCGGATCGAGCCAACGACGAGGCCTCTATACATCTGTGGAGGGTTCTGCCAACGTCCAATCGGCAATTCTCCGGCACTGTCGAAGATGTCCACGAGGTTATCCGGTAGCATCCACAGTCGGACCAAGGCTCTCGTCAAGGTTAGTCGAGGGACACCGATGAGCCGGGTCTCTTGCGCAATGCGCTCGGCTGGGTGTTTCGCTTTCTGGGAAATCATCTGGAGTGCTTCAAAGAAATCTGGATCCTGATAGGCAATGGCTAAATCTCCGATAGAATACAGGAGTGCTGCAGTAAACAATTGACCGGGCTGCGGGTAGTTGAGGGCCCTTCCGAACTCACTGGCGTAGGTGGCGGAGACAAGGGACTTGGCAATCAAGGTTCGGAGTTCCTGCTGGTGAGCCGGCCAGTGTTTCAATTGTTCGACCAGATGTGCAGCAGCGACTAGGGTACGAACGGTATCGAGTCCAAGCCAGCTTACGGCATGGGGGATGGCGACGATCGTCTGCTGCGGGCTGTAAGCAATACTGTTGGCCACTTGCAGGACTTTGCAGGTTAGCCCATGGTCCCGGCTGATTACTTGGACCAGATTGTTGAGGCCGGACTGCTGGTTTGTGTCATTGAGGATTTGCTGGCAGGTGGATTGGAGGATCGGCAGGCAACGACTGGACTCGTCGAACAGTGGCCTCAGTTTTGGATGGAGCCGAGAGCGGATCGAATCGATGAGGGTCGAGTCAGTGGTCGAAGACATAGGGGTTCCCCGATATAGTCTAGAGACTGTATCGGTAAGAATCCCTTCCAGCTTGAGAGGTAGGTACTGGGAAGAGTGATCAGCGCATCACTTTCGGAGGAAACTCCGTCAAGACATATGATGTTTCCGACGCGTCGTTCCAGCAGGAATCGCTATGCAGGGAATTGCAATCTGATAGTCGATTGGCTCCTCCGAGGGCTAGAATTTATGGTGATGGCGAAACGTACTCTGCTCGTAGCTTGTCTCTGCAACAGTTTTGCCCATTCCTAACCGATAGAGAAGCTGGAGAGCCGGTCCGCATTGACAGGCAAGAAGGAGGGGCTCCACCATGCCATTGGCGAGCGAATTGGTCCACGCGTGCAGCACGGGTTCGATATTGCCGGAAGTCTATTGCTGTGTGCGGGATGTGGTGGACAATCCCAACGCAACTACGGGCGATCTCACCAAAGCGCTTCAATTGGATCCGGTCATTGTCGCCAGGCTACTTCGCCTCGCCAACAACCCACCACATGGGCCATCCAGGAAGGTCGACACCGTGGCGGGTGCAGTTCAACTTCTCGGGAAGCAAGTCATCAGCGACTTTGTTGCGACCATGACTGTTGGCCGAACCTTTTCGGGAATCCCGGTTCATCTGATGGATCTGCCCAAGTTCTGGCGAAAAAGTGTCCTCTGCGCGCTGATGGCTCGAGCAATCGCGAAGTCCTGTGGGGTTGATAGTCAGGAACAATCTTACGTTACTGGCCTCCTGCGAGATATCGGCCACTATGTTCTGTACCAGGCCGTTCCGCAACGGGCTCAGTCGGCGCTGATTGAGGCGGGTTACCTGGATGCTTCTCTGGCCGAAGTAGAACAGTCCAATATCGGCTGCGATTTTGCAGAAGTTGGAGCCGAACTCATTCGATCATGGGGCCTACCCATGCCTATTGAACAGGCCATTCGCTGCCAACTGAGTCCAAAGGATGCCGGTGAATTTATCGTACAGACGTCCATCGTCCATCTGGCCGGTGTTGCCGTCGATTATGAAGAAGTCGATTCCGATCGACGTCCTGCGACCATGTCCTTCAGCCCTCAAGCCCTCACTGCTACAAGGTTTGTACCAGCCAATCTGCCATCACTCCTTGCAGAAGTCCGACTCCAGTTGGAGGAGACTCTGGCACTGGTCCACCCCTACACCATGGCGGCATAGTCCGTCGAACGAATGCTCGTGAGCGGACGGAGTTTCCTCACACCACATGAGCTATTCTACGGAGTGGCCTTCCAGGAACACCGTTTGTTCCAAGGTACGGAAGAACTGCCGGTAGGGCACGGGGTCTTCGACGGGGCGAAGGTAAAACTGGGCATTGACCCGGACGCGGAGTTGCGAGTCATTACGATCGCGGACGGTCACGGTTATTCGCACCAGGTCGCTGCGGTGATAAAAGGGGCCCCAGGCTCGGTAATTTCTGGTGAGAAAGAGAAGCGTATCCGGACGGTACAGAATATAGGACGGATCAACGACGGTCGGTTGCTCGATGGTGACGTATTTCTTGGCGGATATGATTCCAAGTTCCTCGTCAAGCACCTCGATTTTGCAGTCGAGGTCCTGCAAGGTCGTGACGATTGCCTGGAGCATCTTGTGCCGGTTGTTCGTATCAAATACACGTGTTTGCGTAGAGCGAACTTTGACCTGACTCTCCTCTGAGAGCCAGATCTGTGTCCGGGCATCGGATTGATTATCGTGCCGAATAACGTAAGGTGAGCAAGCGGTGAACGACATGAGTCCAATCAGGACCAGGGTAAGCTGCCATCGCAGAGGTATGGCTGAACCAAGGAATCGGGTGGGCATCATGGTGATGGAGTTGAACTCTGTGAGAAAAACAGGGCCCGCTGGAGTGCGGCGAAGAAGTTCTGATACACTTTCGGGTCTTCAATCGGTTTGTTGTTGTAGATCGCATTGGCACGGACACTCATTTTGTCCGCCATCTCTTGCCGCACCGTGACGGTAATGGTGAGGACGTCGTAATAGTTGGGTTCTGCGAATCGAGCCGCGGTCACAAGGCCGAGTCCTTCGTTCGCCCGCTCGATGATGAAACCAAGGTCTTGCAACGAGGCCATGACCCCGCGGATGGCGGCATTGCGGTCTTTGAGGTCAAAGGTTCGTGTCTGGAGACTTCGGATCTTCATTTGAGCGTCGGTTGGTGCGAGGAGGTCCGGCGGCGGCTGGGGCGCAACACACCCATACAGGCAGAGGGTTCCGATCAGCACGACGGTCGCGCCTATCCTGTTGGGTTGCATCGTGAGCCCTTTCTTGCGACAGCCATCAGATTCGATGGGCTTCCAAAAACACCGCCTTGGATAGCTTGACGAAAAACTGTTGGTAGATGTCAGGATCGCGGATCATCTCCATATATTGCTGGCCGGGTGGGATGTATTGTCTGTCGAATTGACCATCTCCTTTCCAAACAATCCGATAAAATGTAATCCGGACTTCTTGGCGGGTTGAGTCGGGATTGAGCGGACGGGTGATAAGGGCCGCGGCGATTTGCTGATGGAGGTCCACCGGCTGCAAGACTTTTCCCAAGGAGAGGATCAACACCAACGCCTGCCGAACATACTGACCATACTCGCGGGCGCTGCGCTCCTTCGTGGCGCGTAGGAACCCCACTTCCCGTTGACTTTCTTCGACCTGAAACCCCAGGTCTTGCAGGACTGCGGCTGAGGCTGAGAGAAGCTCTCGCTCGTTTGGCGTTTCGAACGCCCGAGTCTGCATGACCCGTTGTGCTGGGATGTCTGGTGTCAGCGCCAAGAGCTCGGTGGGTTCGGTATGGGGGATACAACCGAATAGGCCGATGAAGGTAAAAGCTAGGGCGGTACTCACGCTCGTGATTGTCTTAGCGCGCGTCTCTTCCACCGCCCGATTAGAACTGCGTGGCGTTGTAGGCAAAATCGCGGACCCTCTTTTCTTCGTCATACTTGATGATGATCGTGAGGGTTCGTTGGCGCTGTGAGCTGGAACTATCGCGAGATGCGGCGCCAACAATAATGAGGCCTGCAAAGGATGAACTGGTTGTATCCACGCGATCGGTCGACACCTTGTCGTAGATCCAGACCTCGCGTCGCTTCTCGTCTGTAGTCACGATATTGGGACTCCCCAAGAGTTCGGCCACCTGGGAGGCAGGCATGCCAATCTTAATCTCGCCCTGCACCTTACCAACGGTAAGGCGGTCTTCCTTGATCTCGGCCCTATTTCCACCGCAGCCGGCGGCAACGAGGCAGAGGCACAGAGACAGAACGCGCCATGATGATGTCATTGCTGGGGTCCCTTTCTACAGCTTGCAGGGTCAGTCGGATTCGCTTGAATAAATAGGCTACCGCTCCTAAGGAAGTGTGTCAATCGGCAGAAATGAAACGCACGTACTGAATAGTGGACGGTCGTGCGTCGGGCGCCAAGGCCACTCTCCCGATCAGTGGGGAACTTATCGTAGGTGTGTTACTGATGATCCACGGCCATCAGTGGGTGGATGAAGCTATACCTTTCCGAAGGTCCGCTCGAAGAATTCTCTGGTGAGTGTCATGTGCTGGGCAATGTCCGTTTGGAGGTGACGTGCGCCGGCTTGCCAATCGTCTGTCGTGTAGCCGACGCGGCGGGCTAGGAAGATGAACTCGTCGGAGTCGACGGCTGGAAGGACACGGTCTTTTGCGTTGCCACGGACCATGCGGAGGCCATCGATCAGCATGCGGATAAAGAAATAAGCCTTACGCAGCGCCTCACCGTCCTGTCGGGTCACCATGCCACAATCAACAAGGGCTGCTAAGGCCTGCATGGTATTGGAGGTCCGCAAGATAGGGAGGCGATGTCCGTGTTGAATCTGCAGACATTGGATGGCGTACTCGATATCAACGATGCCGCCTTGGCTGTGCTTTAAATTCACCGTGCCTCGTTCCACGAGCTGCTTCAGCTGTTGACGCCGCACATCGAGGACGACGTTCGGATTCAATGGCTTGCCGCTGTAGACATAGTGGTCGCGATGGAGTTCGACTCGCTTCCCTAGATCTGGGTGCCCTGCGACATGGCGCAATTTGATGAGCGACTGACGCTCAAATGGCGCGGCCAGCCCCTGGTCGCTATAATACTTAGCAACTTCATCGAATGGATTCGTGAGCGAGCCTTTCCCTCCATGCGGTCGAAGGCGGACATCCACATGGAAGATGCCTTCTTGTTTCGCCTCGATCCATTGAAGGAGCTCGTACCCCAACCGTTCAAAGTACTCGCTGTTGTCGATGGGGTGTTTCCCGCCGGTTCGGCCGGCATCTCCGTAGACGAACAACACCTCAATGTCGGAGGCATAGCCCAGCTCTCTTCCTCCGAATTTTCCCAAGCCGAGGACGGTGAACGGGCATGGTTTCTTATTGGCTAGGCGCGGTGGACCGTACAGTTTGTTGAGCTTGGCCTGGCAGTCTTTCAAACTTCGGTCGAGGATGGCTTCGGCCAGTTGTGTCAGGGCAGCGGAGAAGTCAGGCAAGGCGGTGTCCGGTTCGACAATGTGCTTCATGTCGATACGAAACATCTCGCGGTCCTTGAAGCTGTTCAGCGCGGCTTTCCGATCCGCATTGGTTTTGGTGCGTTTGACCAGACGATCCAGTTCCTTGCGCAGCGTGGCTCTCGGGGTAATGAGGGGGGCATCCCGGTAGTCTTGCAGCAGCGGCAGAAGGTTACTGTGTTGGCGACGGAGAAAGTCTTCCCACAGAAAATCACTGGCGCCGAGCAGACGAGCGAGAAGGGGAAAGGTCTTCTTGTCGCTGAGAAAGGCCAAGGCTTCTTGCTGAGCTTTGCCTTTTGTCTGCTGGACCGTCAGATCAAGGAATTGGTCGAAGGCTTCTAAGGCTTTGGTCGGATCGGGAGCCCAGGTGAGAGCATGGGTAAACTGCTTGATGAGGACGGCTGTGAGGCGCAACTGCTGCTGATCGGTTGCATCCGTGAGCTTCTGGTTGTGGCGGTTGCGCACATAAAATCGATCGTGAATCTTTCCGCTTTTGACATCGAACTGCGCCTTGGAGATGTACACATTCCGCATTGCGAGGGCGTTGGCAAAGGCGTACAAGAATGCCGGTGTATCATCCGACCGGATCTCCATGACCGTGTCCGCTGGCGATTGACTGTTGTCGAAGGTGATCTGCACGGGATGGAGCAGACCACTGAAAGAGCCACGGCGTTTGCCGAGCTGTTCCACGAGACGACGGTTCACGGCGAGACGTGCCTCTTCAAACTGTCCTTTGTCCAGCAGAGTGATTACTGAAGAGAGCGCATCAGTCAGCAGATGTTGTTGTTCCGCTCCTAACTCCACCCCAGGAACTGGATGTACACGGAACACATCGACGATCTTCTTTTGGGTCAAGCTTGGAGTGGCCTTGGGACGGACTCGCGGTCCGTACTCGCTCCAACGTGTCCGAGCGGATAAGGGAGCAGTTTTTTCTGAAAATGTATAAATGTCGCCTTCTTCAATGTTCAATCCAAAGGCTGAGAGCAATCCGCAAATCATTGCGAATTCAGAAAAGTAATCATAGGCGACAATCGTAATGACACACCGTTGGTCAGACTGTTCAGCAAATGCCACTTCGCACAGGTGCTCCGGCGTCAATTGGGCCGTGAGTCGGACGTGTTCGGCAATCGTTGGGGGAGCGAACCGTTGGAAGTATTCCTGGTCCAGACGGGCAAAGAAATCCTGAAGAATATCCGGTGGCACATCGGGGCAGAGAGGACGGACCGTATTGAGGAGTCCGATGCGGTCTGGCGTGCGAGTTGGCATGGATGTCAGTATACCCGAATGCTTTCATTGTGCGTAGAGAAACCTGTCAGTATAATGCCGCGCTATACGCAGCGATCGTGAAACGTGAGACGTGAAGCGTGAAACGAAAGTCTGAGAAGGCAGGCATGGCAAGAATCTGGTCTGGCGCGCAAGTGCCGGCTGCACTGACCGCGTCGCGTGGGCCGGACCCAACGCCGGTTTTGCTGGCTGCCAACCGGAACGCCGAGCAGGTGCGAGCCATCTTATCTGCCTATGGTCTTCGGGATCTTGACCTGGCAGATCGGAATCTCGAGGCAATGGCCGGTGATCCACTGCAACGCAATCGGCTGGCTGAGATCTTGCCGATGATGTTGGAATCCATCTCACGGACAGCCGATCCTGACCAGGCGCTCAATCATTGGGAGCGGCTGTTCGGAAGCGTCTCGCGTGCGTCATTGCTCGACTACCTGAGAACGTGGCCGCGCATGCTCGAACTGCTGTGCGCAATTTTCGGCAACAGCGATGCCTTGGCCTTTACGCTTATTCGAGACCCCATGCTGGTGTATTGGTTGGCTGAGCAAGAGGTCCTCGCGCGCGCGCCGACGCGGAAAGAACTTGAACAAGCACTTCGAGAAAGCATCGGGCACTTGACGGCAAAAGAAACGAAGTTGGATGCCCTCCGCCGCTTTCGAAGGCGGGAAATGTTGCGCATCGGCGTCCGGGATCTGCTCAAACGTGCCACGGTTCCAGAGACGACAGCGTCATTGTCCGACCTAGCCTGTGTGTTGATCCATACCGTGTATGAGATCATCGATGCCGATCTGCGCCAACAGTATGGTGTGCCGATGCATCAGGCCAGAAAAGGGCGATGGGTTGAGACCCAGTTCGCCGTCATTGGGATGGGCAAGCTCGGCGGACATGAGTTGAACTACAGCTCCGACGTCGACCTGATCTACCTCTATGAGGTGCACGGTGGTGAAACTAGAGCCCCGAACGGTCGGCGGGATCCTATCCCTGCTGGCGTCGGCATTTCCAATGAAGAATACTTTGAGATTCTGGCTCGTGAGTTGACCCGGGTATTGGCTGAACCAAGTCGTGAAGGGCACATCTTTCGGGTTGATCTCCGCTTGAGGGCCGAGGGTTCGGTCGGGCAATTAGCTCGCTCCCTGGAGGAATATCAGCGGTATTATGCGGCGAGAGGGCAGGCCTGGGAGCGATTGGCATTGCTCAAGGCCTGGCCGGTTGCCGGCTCGCACGAGGTGGGCCTCGCGTTTCTCAGGTTGATCAAGCCGTTTGTGCTCGGCACCGGAGGAAAGATGGATCGGGACACAGCATTTTCCATCGTGCAAGACGTGCGAGCCGTGAAAGATATGATCGACGCCAAAATGACTGACCGTGGTCATACACAACGCAATGTAAAATTGGGGATCGGCGGGATTCGGGAGATTGAGTTTTTGGTACAGACCATCCAGGTCCTGGCCGGGCGAAAGGTGCCGACGTTGTTGGATCGCAGCACGCTTGGTTCCCTGAAGCGAATGACCAACAAGAAACTGCTCTCAACTCAAGAGCGGGATGCGTTGACCGCTGCGTATGTGTTTCTGCGCGACGTCGAGCATAAACTCCAGATGGTGCACGATCTCCAAACGCATTCTCTTCCCGAGGAAGAAGACGAATTGGAGCAGTGTGCCGTTCGGATGGGATACAGCGCAGAGGATCGGAAGAAAGCCGTCAAGGGCTTCCATGACGACCATCAGCGACATACGAAGATGGTGCATCAGACTTTCCAGTCGCTTTTTCTAGAACCGAAAACCTCACCACTCTTCAAGGCCACGCTTAAAACGATAGGCGTCCAATCGTAGCGGTAAGAAATGGCTGGAAACACGAAGGGCTCGGTGGTTGTCAACCGATCTCTCTGTCTTGGGCATCAACTGTCAGTTGCATAGAATATCTCTTCCATAGCTGACGCTTCGTCGGACTTTCTGAATACCAACAATAGAGTCATCTCTCACTCCAGCGACCAACAAATCACAAGTCACACATGTGACGAAATTCATGGGCAAGGATGTGGTGGAACAACCGAACTATTTCCATGCCTAAACATGGAAATCTATTCAATCGATTTGAACAGCAGAAGTTACTGGTGAGATTGGTCGGGATCCCTCTCCGTCCAGAGGGTTGCTGTCACTTGCTCATAAACCATAACCATTGGTGAGGAAACGTCGGTCGACCGCACAGGCCGATGGACGAACTGCGTATCGATTTGGATTCAGCATCCATTTGGATACAAATCGCATCTTTGTCTTTCGAATCCACGCCACAGCTGATCGCTGTACACGCGTGGGTTCACAGAATGCTCTCGAAATGCTTGCGTTCATTGAAAAGTGATAAGGCATATTGCCTGCGGCATCGCTTTTGCTCGTTCTGCAGGCTACCCGTCAGGGAACTTCGAGGGTGGCTAGCAAGGGGAGTGTGAGGCGAATGGTTTGTAAATGTAATAATTGTGAATGAATATTACATGTAAAAATGTGATTGCGTCGGCTTGGCTGGCTATCGTAAGGTGCACCCCCATATTTGTCGCCGGGTGTTGTTCTGTAAGCAGTCAGCGACGTGAGGGGCGGTCAGCGAGCCGATTCTTAAATTATAACGGGGAGAAGCATGATGGCGAATTTTCGGGTAAGGGATAAGCAATACCAGCCAGCCGTTGCTGCAGCAGTCCTGAGTGTCATGGTTATGCTTGTCAGTGGTTGCGGGAGCGGTGGCTCGAGCGAGGGATCAGGCCCCTCCGCATCGCCAGCCGCTGGAATAGTGACGGGGCAAGTCGTCTCACTGGCAAACAATGCGCCGGTAAGCGGAGCTGTTGTGAAGACGGAGGCAGGAACCACTACAACTACAGCGGATGGAAAGTTCAGCATCTCTGCTCCCGCTGGAGATCGGACCGTTGTGCGTGTGGAAGGAAGCGGATTCGCTGAGGCTTTCCCCGTTGTGCGTGTTTTAACAGGCCAGACCACCAATCTCGGGGTCAAGCTCGTGCCGATTGGCGTGACAGAGACGGTCTCCGTTGCGGCGGGTGGGACCGTATCAGTGCCCAATTCGCCGGCTCGTGTGACGATTCCAGCCAATGGCTTGGTGCCGGTAGCTGGAGGAGCGCTGGCAGGGTCGGTGAATGTTTCCTTGACGCCGATTAATCCAGCCGAAGAGCCTCGGGTGATGCCGGGAGGGTTCAATGGCATTTCGGCTGGTGGAGGTTCGGTGCAACCGCTGGAAAGTGGTGGTGCCATGCAAGTCGACGTTCGCGACAGCGCCGGGGCTCGCTACGCGCTGGCGCCAGGCACCACGGCGACGATTCGTATTCCGCTCAGGACCCAGGCGCCGAATCCACCGGCTACGATGCCCTTGTGGTTTTTTGACGACAGCGCCGGGGTATGGCGAGAGGATGGCACCGCCACGCTGCAAGGGACCGGCGCGAATCGATTTTATGAAGGACCCGTGACCCGTATCACCTATTGGAATGCCGATCTCGTGCTCGACAGCGTCGTGGTGAATGGGTGCGTGAAGGACGCAAATGGACAGCCGGTGGCTAATGCCCTCGTGCAAACAGAGGGCATCGACTATACGGGTGTGGCGTACGACTCGACGGCACCGGATGGAACCTTCTCGGTCGCCATGCGCAGGAACAGTCGGGCGAAGCTCGGGCTCTTCGAGTTCGATCGGCAGACCTTCAATGTTGTGCCGGTCTCCAACACGGTGAACGTTGGGCCCTCGGCGACGGATATTAATCGCCCCAACTGTCTCGTGAAACAGCCGGGTCAGCTGGCGATCACGACGGCGGAACTTCCCGGCGGTACGGTTGGGCTGGCGTACAACCAGACCTTGGTTGCATCCGGCGGCATTCCTGGCTATGTGTGGAGCTTGAACACTGGGTCGAATCCGTTACCAGATGGGTTGTCCATGAATCCGTCCGGTGTGATCTCAGGGACGCCGACAGCGGCTGCCACCACGACGATCACGGTTAAGGCGACTGATTCGGCAGGTGGGACTGCGGCCAAGGAGTTTACCGTCGCAGTTGCAACACCGAATGTTCAGCCGCTCGCGATTACGGCCACGGCGCTTCCCATCGGGACTGTGGGCACAGCCTACAACACGACTTTGGCAGCGACCGGTGGCACCGGCAGTAAGTCGTGGAGCGTCAGTTCTGGCACTTTGCCGACAGGGCTGTCGCTGAATGTCTCTACGGGAGTGATCAACGGGACACCCACGACCGCTGGCGTGTCTCCCGTTACGCTGCGAGTACAGGACAGTGGGACGCCTCAGCAATCAGCTGAACAGCCATTGACTCTCACGATCATTTCGAGTGGAGGTGGAGGCGGAACCGGAGGAGGCCAGCTGACGGTGTCGAATGCACCAGCCAGCGTGGGAGGGACGTTCGTGCCAGATCCGACACTTCACGACATAGGGGTCAGGGGTAATATCATTGATCTCAACGCATTTGAGGTTGACTTCCCGAGGCATGGGGAATCTCTACTCGTGTCCGTAGAGTTGTCCAGTGGTCAGGTATCCAGCGTTAGTTTTGGCTTGGATGATAATGTGACTGGAGAGGAGGGTTTTTGGCCTTGTCTCTCTCAAAATCCTCTTATTCCACTGCAGGTCTGTCGTGGTGTAACGGTGAATCGATCGGCGGGGACGATAACGTTCTCGAATACGGTCTTAACGAACTCGCTTAGTAATCCCCCGTCGATTACCTTGAACGGCACGGTGACATTTAGGCCGTTCTAACGGGCAGTAATCAGTTTCTGTGGGGGAGGCGGCGGAGTTACCGCCGCCTCCCCAGGATGTACGGGGGAACTGGCGACAGGACCTGATTCAGGGCCTCAGGTTGGACTGGAGTCTACCGATGAAGTTGCGTGGAATGTCCGGTTTCCAGTGAGGACAATAACGTGGGTGGTAGTGGAGGGTGAACAACAGCTATCGCCTCGGACGTTTCGAGGTGCCCCACACCTTGGCATGAGTCTTTGCGGTCTTTCGACTGAACGTTGCCACCCACCGCTCCGCAATATCAGTCAGTACCCGATCTTCTTCCATGTCCAACTCATCCTTCCCTAGGTCACGGACTTTCAGTGACAGCGTGATATCGTCGCGCTTTGCCCATCGACGGAGGCCTTGATAGAGCGGTTCATCGAGCACAATGTACGCTTGTGGGGTGGTTCTTAGGGGAAAGTGGCGAGGGTAGGAAGCACGAAGGGCCTGGTGGTTGCCCACCGAGCCCTTCGCGGCAAAAAAAGCTGTCAGCTATGAGCCGTCAGCTAATTAGTACATCCCCTCCATGCCGTGGCTGTGTCCGCCGCCCGGCATCGGGGCTTCCTTCTTCTCCTCGGGGAGTTCGGTGATCATGACTTCGGTCGTGAGCATCAAGCCCGCCACGCTGGCCGCGTTCTGCAACGCGCAACGCGACACCTTGGTCGGATCGATGATCCCGGCCTTGATCATGTCGACATACTCGTCCGAAGCGGCGTTGTAGCCATTGTTGGCGCCTTTGTCTTCCCGAACCTTACCGACGATGACCGAGGCTTCCGCACCGGCATTCGTGGCGATCTGTCGGATTGGCTCTTCCAGCGAACGCCGGACGATGTCGAGTCCGACCTTCTGCTCCGCCGGGATATCCTTGATTCCATCGATGGCCTTGATGCAACGGAGATACGCGACGCCGCCGCCTGGGACGATGCCTTCTTCCACTGCCGCCTTGGTGGCGTGCAGGGCGTCCTCGACGC
>CABVRZ010000055.1 GCA_902500775.1 uncultured Nitrospira sp. | reverse complement strand
AGAGGGGGCTCCGGAAATTCGGACAGTCTGATAAGTGGGAGCCTGGCTTCACCCATCCTGCTGAGGGATGGTCGATGAAAGGAGCGAGGCGATGAAGAGAACGAGACGGAATCACGGAGCGAGCTTTAAGGCACAGGTGGCAGTAGCCGCGGTCAAAGGCGACAAGACGCTGACCGAATTGGCCGAGCCATTCAGCATGCATCCCACGCAGATCACCGAATGGAAGCAGCAGTTGCTGGCCCGCGCTGCGGACGTATTTGGCGGGGCGAAGCCTCCGGCAGAGATGCCGGATCTCAAGACGCTGCATGCGGAGATCGGGCAACTGGCGCTGGAGAACGATTGTTGAGAAGGCGCGCTCAGCAAGGCCGGCTTGCTGAGCGCAAAACGATGATCGACCGTACGCACCCCTTGCCAGTCGTGCGGCAATGCCAACTCCTGAAGCTGGCCCGCTCGACCGTCTATGACCAGCCGCAGCCGGTCTCCGAGCCACCGTTGGCGGTGATGCGGCGGCTCGACGAGCTGCATCTGCAGTATCCCTTTGCCGGGGCGCGGATGCTGCGCGATCTCCTCAGGCAAGAGGGCCGGGCCGTTGGTCGGCGCCAGGTGGCGACCCTGATGCGCCGCAGGGGGATTGCGGCCCTGTATCGCAAGCCGTCTCTGAGCCGCCGCCAATCCGGCCATCAGATCTTCCCCTATCTCTTGCGTGACCTGGCGATCTCCCGGCCCAATCAGGTCTGGGCGGCTGATATCACCTATATCCCGATGCGGCGCGGGTTCGTCTATCTCTGTGCGATTCTGGACTGGGCGAGTCGCCGGGTGCGGGCCTGGCGGCTGTCTAACACGTTGCCGACGGACTTCTGTCTCGACGCGGTGCGGGAGGCGATCACGCAGTATGGCCGCCCGGAGATCTTCAACACCGACCACAGGTGTCAGTGCACCAGCCAGGAGTTCACGGGCTTACTGAAAGACCAGGGCATCCAGCTCAGTATGGATGGGCGCGGCTGTTGGCGGGATAACGTATTCGTGGAACGGTTGTGGAGAAGCATCGAATATGAGGAGGTCTATTTGCACACCTATGACACCATGAGCGCGGCGCAGCAGGGGTTGGCGCGCTATCTGAGGTTCTACAACCAGACCCGACCGCATCAGGCGCTTGACGGCCAGACGCCTGACCAGGTGTACGCTGACAATCTGACGACACGGCAGACCGCCGCGTAGTCAGCAATCCGCCAGGCGCCACTTATGAACTGCAGAAACTGCCCAAACAAGCGGAACCACCGCTCATCGCACATGGCACCGCAGAGCAGTTCAACCACATGAGTTTCGGCTTGAGAGGTGGATGCTGCAAAAGTGGCCAAGCCAATAGCGAACATCCATTCCTGAGCAATGACGATCCAAGGTCCAACCCCCCGTTGCAGGGGCATCTTGACAGGATGTCGATGAGACGCTTCTATACGTGAACGTGCGAGCTGTGCGGAGTGATGGCGTGATGAGGATAAGAGAGGTTTAATGGCGATTCGTATTGAGCGTGCAACAGAGATTCAAGCAGCCGGCAACAAACCGAAATTGGTCGATGAATTCATAGGCCGCGTCAATTCCAATACGAGATCCGTCAGTGTCACGCGGATGCAGAGTCCGACTGGATGGCAAGCGCCGGGACAGACGTCAGAGTTTGATGAGTACACAGTGGTGTTGCGTGGAATGCTGTGTGTGGAAATCGCGCAGGGCGTCCTGGCAGTCTGCGGAAAAACCCTTCGTTCATCCTTCGAGAACCTCAGGACGAACGGGGCAGCTATTGAAGCTATTGAGGTGTTCCGTTCATGCTGAACTTGTCGAAGCACACATATTGAGTTTTTCAGCAGACTGCTAGACGTGCGAACAGGACAGGCTGTGTGGTGGCATCGCGAGGGGAGTGGGTGCGTTACAGCACGCCAGGTCCTGGAGGAGCGGAATACGTGGCCATCTGCATTCCGGCGTTCTCCCTGAACACGGTCCATCGAGATACGATCAAATGGGAGTGTGCGGGGGACCTGACACCATTACGCAGTCAGAAAAGACTCCTGACCCGAATGACACGTACTTATGCCGACGGACGTGTCTAGGGTGATCACCACGGAGACCGATGGCCACCTATTATGCCTACGAGAGCAACGCTTGTAATTTGCCCTGTCTGTCCTGCTTGGCCCTCATCTGGGCAATACGCTGTTCGAGTGTGGTCTTCATCTCGCCGACCACGCTGCTCACTTTGCGCGTGACCGCTTTGATATTCGCCTCGATCCGTTGATTCCGTGCGTCAAGTTCTTTTCGGAGCATCTCCTTTTTTGCGTGTAGGCCGTCGATCTGTTGTTGAATTATTGTTTTTACTTCGGTTTCTGCCTGAGCAAATTCTGCCTTCAGTTTCGTTTCGGTTTCTTGGTCGGACTTGACTTGCGTTTCGATCTGTTTTTCAAATTCATCTTTGATTCCGGTTCGAAATACGCGTCCGCCGATCGATGCCATGGCGTGATCAAGCGGTGCGTCCGAGACTTCCCAAGCCAATGCCACAACGGCAGAGTTATTGACCTGCAGTGACTGACCGACTCGGTCGATGAAATCTTTCTTCACACCGACATCGATAAAATCTAGGGTTGCGCCGGTCAACCCACCGGCAATACTTCCTGCGATAACGCCAGCGGGTCCACCGAGCAAGCCAATGAAACTGCCGATCAACGAGCCCCACATATATTCTTTCACCATTTTGTCAGTCACCTGTTTCATGGAGAGCTTTCCATTCTTGTCCTTCGCGACGATTCCGGCGTCATAGAATCCCATCTCTCCCTGGTCGCGAAGAAGACGCAGAGACGTGAGCGCATCAACCGCGTGTTGCTCTTCTGTAAAGGTAATAACGATTAGTTTATCCATGGAATCTCCTCTTCGTATTTCGGTGTGAAAGCCTGTGATCACATGATGTTGAGTTCTGACCATCGTCCCATTCACGGATTGCCGGCAATGAGGATTGCGTAGAAGATCGCCATGTTCGGTGCGACAATGATGTCATCAATGGCTCCGATCGTTTCCTTATCCTGCAAGATAACGATGATCTCCGGTAAGCGGTCAACGAATGAGCTCGAGACTATCGGCTGTCCTGGGAGGCAGCCGATCCACCACCTGCAAACGGTTGATCACCTTTTCGACCCCTTTGATGCCCGCAGCTGTTTTTTTTAGCGGCTTGCTTTGAGCGGGCATCAAAGACATCGCTTTTGAGGGTCACCTCGGCTTGACATACTGATATCCTGACGGGTTGGATTGCGTTCAAGCACAGCAGTTTGTTTGAACGCTTCCCAGACGTCTCGTCTGATTCAATGATCGGGCATCAGTGCCGAATCCACGAGCACATTGTTTCTCACGCTCAGGACACCCGGATCAGTGCCGGCGATTGTCTCGGCCCAGTCCTTTTCCTCCGGGTTTGCGACCTCACCAAACAAGGTGACACTGCCCTTTGCGACAACGACGCTCAACTTTTCCCAATTGATACGACCGTCATCTCGCAATTGCAGCTCGACCCTAGATCGAACCATTTCATCAGAGAGATCAGATCCTGATTCGGCACGGAGTGCTGCCGGCGCGGCAATAGAGCAGGTCCCGGCCATTGGATCCATACAAGGCTACCGATCAGAATGGTGCACACAAGTTTGCTTGCATGGCCCAAGCATTACGCAGTCGTAACGAACAACTCTACTGGACAAAACCCTAGTCCGAAGAGGAATGAAGACAGAGAAGCGACAGAAGCTAGCCACGGGCTTAGGTTCTACTCCACGTGCAACACTGCCAGCTCGGATTGGTTGACGACCCCATTCTTTTAAAGCCAATACCAAATTGGCAGAAATAGAACGCTTCCCAATACCATCCTCGCGGATGCGATCGAAACGAGTGTTGCCACGATGTCGTCTCCTTTACCGTGGAGAGAACGATCACTCGTAGAGAGGAAACCTTGGAAAAACAGAGGTTGTTCTGATGACCGAATTGTATCGGCTAGAGGAGAAAGGAAACATAACAGGATTAAGAGTGCCCGCAGTGCGGTACCGGTGGGGCTGCCTTTCTCGCCTTACGCATTCAAGGAGCGAATCTGGGCTCTGCTTCCGTTTCGTTTAAAGTTGGTCTCGAAATCCTCTGAAGGCGTTCCACAGTTCCGTTGCGAGGAGTGCTGGTTGCTCGAATGCTGCGAAGTGTCCGCCTTTGTCCACTTCGTTCCAATGGAAGACATTCGACCAGGCTGCTTCAGCCCACGCACGCGGGGCACGGAATGTTTCTCGGGGGAAAATGCTGGCCGCCATCGGAAGGTCAATGCGGCCGGACGCAGCGCGCGAGCCTGAGAAAAAACTGTGTTCCCGGATCGTGTGCCCGACACCTTCCCAATACAACCGTGCGCTGGATGTGCCGGTGCCGGTGAACCAATAGAGAGAAATATCGTCGAGCATGTGATCGCGGGAGAGAGCATCTTCCGGCCGGCCGCGGTTATCCGTCCATTCAAAAAATTTCTCGTACATCCACATGGCCAGCGCCAACGGCGAATCGTTCAGCGCATAGCCGATCGTCTGCGGTCGCGTGTTCATTTGATCGGCATACCCGGCCATCTGGTTGAGATAGCGCTCAATCCCACTCAACGCCTCTTGCTCCTCTTTGCTCGGGTGCGCTGGGAGTATCTCTGGAACGACCAACGGCAGATTCACATGAGCGGCCAATAAACCCTGCGGGCGCTGGCTGGCCATGGCATGGGTGATGGCCGATCCCCAGTCTCCTCCTTGCGCCACCCAGCGGCGGTATTCGAGCCGGTGCATCAGGACCGCCCAGGCCCGCGCAATACGCTGCGGATTCCACCCACGCTCCGTGGGCTTATCGGAGAATCCATAGCCTGGTATCGACGGCACCACCACGTGAAACGCATCGTCGGCTCGTCCGCCAAACCTTGTCGGATCCGTCAACCGATCGATGATGTCCAGAAATTCAATCACTGAGCCTGGCCATCCATGGGTCATGAGGATGGGAAGCGCGTGCGGATGAGGTGAGCGTGCATGAATAAAATGAATACCGACGCCGTCGATGCGCGTACGAAATTGAGGGTATCGATTGATGCGAGACTCACACTTCCGCCAGTCGTAGTCATGGATCCAGTAATCGACCAACGCTTGCGCAGAAGACAATGGGACCCCTTGTGACCAATCCTGTACGGTCTCACGATCGGGCCATCTGATGAGACTCAGCCGCAGACGCAGATCGTCGATAGCAGCCTGTGGAACATGGACCTCAAACGGTACAAGACCGGCGTCGGAATCACCGGCGTCGAGGGACTGCGCGTCAGATGGAGAGGATGGAGCGGACATAGTGATCTCCCTGGTGGTCCGGTCAGAGTGAAAGGGCTTCGTAAAGTACGAATAGCATATTGCGTCACCGCATTGCCAAAACCATCAATAGAGGAAACATCTCACGAAAGAGGCGCTGAACCCTTATCCTGATCATTGAGTCGGCATCTGATTGAGAACGAGAAGCCTGTTGCTATATCGACACGGCAATCACGCATTCTGACAGTTCTGATTCCATAACTAGGGGTTTGCCCAGTGGGAACACCGGAACAGAAACGATAGGATGTGATCATGATAAGCATGCGATGGTTTTTGGCTCGTAGAATCATGATGGGCGTTGTACTTGTTTCCCAAGTGCTGTTCGCTTCGATGGCTGTGGACGCAGCGGACATTGTGCCGGCTCCTCCACCGCCGCCTGGTTTATCTCCCGGTGGCACACCGAATCCGCCACCACCTCCTCCATCGATGAAGAGCGCACCCAAACCTGAAGCAGCTCGTCCCAGTATCGATCCTAAAATAGTGGTGACCCCACCCACAGAGCCCCACCCAGAGTCGTACGTGCAACCCCCGGTCATTGATCCCGGCATGGCCATACACCCGCAGGACTCGCCGACCACGAAGCCATCAAAGCCAGGTGTCGTACCACCCGCATCTTCTCCCGAGGCTCCATAAACGGACTCCTCCGACCGATCACCGATGAGTCTCTTCACGTAAAGCCTCGCCGACACGCGTACTCGACTATTGCCCATGTGTCAGGATGTCGGATCCACCAGCCGGGTTTTCTCGTCAGTCCGGTGTGCGTCGGCAAACTAGGGATTTCTCTAGCCATGATTCGTGCATAGCTATGGCACAAATAGAGTGTGTATCGGAGACCAAATCGACAGGTGATTCGTAATGGAGGTATCCACATGGCCTCTCAACGACGCCCAGTTCCTCTCTGCACTCTATGCCAGCAGGTCTATGACCCACACCGATATGTGTGGGTGCAGTTGAAGGAGTACCGCACAACGTGCGGTGAGCCAGCCGAGGGCTATACGTTCACGGAGACTTTTTGTGACACGTGCCGCAAGGTGTACACAGCAATGATCGGTGTACGCAAAGAAGCATTATCTCAACTGCTCGATCGTTGGTGAGTAGGTTATTGCCACGCCGTAGCCATGAGCATGGAGACCGATCGATTTGTTTTGATCAGGCCGATGTGCTACCCATTGTATTGCGTATTGCGTTCTCTGGATCGGCGAGAATAAGCACATCCGATAATTCGACAATTCACAGTATAACGAACGGTGTTGCATGGATATTCTCATTCTCCTTCTCATCGCTTTGGTCGGATGGTTTGGATGGACTGCGCTTCGCGACTCCTCGGGTTAGCCTCAGATCGAGGCACAACCGGCTGATATCGCAGGCAGCGGAGCGAAGTCTGATAGTTCCCCCAGACAAGACATTCCTGCAGCTTCACTCGAGTCTTGGGCGCCACGGCCCTGCCGGCTAAGAGAGAGCTGGTTCGGTCGTGAGTACTGGGTGGTTTTCCCCTGGAAGCGTGAAGCGATAACCGATACCTCACCTGGTATGCTCATCTGACGATCTGGATGGTGCATCGCCTCTCGTGAATTGTTACATTCTATATTGTTATGCTCTGATCTCGCCGTGTTTCCTAGTGACACGTGATCATCATCGGTTTCTCCATTGCCTCTGACGTATACCTAACAGGCTGTTGACAAAGTCCGCCCGTGGCGTTCTCGCCTCGCTCAGAGGCTCAACGACGGCAGAGAGTACGATTCGCCTCTTCGCTCGCTGCGGCTTGCTGGACGGCCTTTCTAAACAGCCTGTGTGGCACGCCGATGAGATCCGTGATCTCAGACACGACGCCCTTTCCGAAGTCGTCACAGGGTTTGTCAACACCGCTAAACACCTGTGCCTGAACGATGAGACTTCTTGAAGCGGTTCATACAAATGCATTTCGGTTTTGAACAGGCGCACGATGTACTCAACGTGTGAGCGTGGTTCGTGTGAACGAACCGGTCGTTGACGATCCGACTCATGGTTGTGTGTAACGAACGTGCTTATGAATTTAGGTCATTAGGGCGAAACGTAACCAAAGAAGCAGCGCAAGAAGAGCGTGAAGAGGTTCTCCTTCCGGTGATTGAATCGATACGCAATTGCCTTCAAGTGCATTGGAAAGTGATATTGGGACATGCTTCGATAATTGTACAGAATATGCTTCGCGAACGACCAGAAACCTTCGATCCCATTGGTATGGTTTCTCGACCCGAGACTCTTGCTGTGATCGACCGTGTGATGGTTGCCCTAGCGTCGCCCACCGAAATAGGCTTCATCTAGCTCAATCTCACCGGAGAGTTTACTGGCCATGCCCTCCAATTCCGCCATGTGAAACACTGCCGTATGCAATTTCTAGTAGACCCGACTGATGAATTTCAGAGCACTGACCAGGTCATGAGCCAACCGATGGGCCGGCACCTGCTGATAGAAACCTTGGAGGATCGCAATCTCTCGTCGGAGTTTTGCGAGACTCTTCTGCCGTCGATAGGTCCGGCATTTCACTTACCTGCGTCGGGTCGCGATTGACGCGAAACGAACTGCAGAACACGCGCTTGTGGCCACGTAACAAGTTGGCCGCACACCTAACCAGACGATGAGATCCCGTAACCATGCGGCCCCCAGCCTGCCGGATAGTTACGAAATGCTCTAATGGCTAGTGAAAATCTGCCCTATTGTTAAAGTTCCTCCCTCATGTACCGATTAGACGGAACGTCGCAGGGCACTCCTGCTGACTCAAATTCGATGCTTCTGGCTCCTCTCAAATCGAATAACCAACGAGCCATGAGCTCCGGAGCCCAAGCAGCAGAGGATTCGACACGATGCAACCTATACCCCTGCCTGAGGACGAAGCCGCACGTCTTGCCGAACTACACGCGTGTAAGATCCTCGATACGCCTCCTGATGAAGTCTACGATAACCTGACCAAACTTGCCGCGCAAATCTGTGGGACGCCGATTGCTCTGATCGGTCTCGTCGATACCAACCGTGAGTGGTTCAAGGCCAAAGTAGGGGTCGATTGGGAGGAGATCCCACGCGGCCTCGCGGCTTTCTGTATGCATGTGATTGACACTCGTAAACTGCTCATCGTGTCGGATGCCAGCAAAGACCCGCGATTCGCCGACAGCGCGCTTGTCGCCATGGCCCCGCACATTCGCTTCTATGCCGGACTGCCCCTCCTCACGTCCGCTGGTCATGCCGTGGGCACATTCTGTGTATTGGATCAGACTCCGCGACAGTTGACGATCAAGCAGCGGAATGCACTTCGGTTATTGAGCCGACAAGTGGTCAGCCGGCTCGAACTGCATCGACGACAGTATGAGCTCGAACATGGCATTGTGCTGCACAAACAGGGGGAACGAGAGAAGGCTGAGATTATCCAGGAAATCGGCCAGCAGGGGTTGGCTGGCCTCGCCTTCATCAATGAGAACGGGTGCTATACCGACATGAATTCGGCCTATTCCGCCATTTACGAGTACACCACCGACGAGTTGATCGGCCGATCATGGAAAGCCGTGCATCCGCCAGAATGGGTCTTTCAGATTGAGCGCGAGGGGTGGCCGGTCCTGTTGCGGCACAGACGCTGGACCGGCGAAGTTCATGGAATCACAAAGTCGGGACGAACGGTCTACGTCGAGCTCTCACTCGTCCTGTCCAAAGAAGAACGAGATCCTGACCGGTGGCTCATGTGCATCTGTCACGATGTGACGGCACGCGTCCTTCAGCAGTGTCAACTGGAAGCCAATCAGCACAGTCTGGCGCAGGCCCAAGCACTGGCTCATCTGGGCAGTTGGGAATGGGACGTGGAGGCGGGAACCGAAACCTGGTCGGATGAGCAATTTCGAATCTTCGGGTATGCGCCTCAATCATTCACCCCCGATATTGAGACGTTTCGCCGGGCGATTCATCCCGACGACCGTGTCAGAATGTTCCAAGCTATCGAGCATGCGCTCCACCACAACCGTCCATACGAAGTGACCTGCCGAATTCTTCGACCGAGCGGGGAGCTTCGGCATATTCTTTGTCACGGAACCGTGACCCGCGAAGCAGACGGTCGTCCGCTCCAGATGGCAGGAACTGTTCAAGATATCACCGAGAAACAGGCGATGGAGCAGATCATGAACGACACTCTCCATCGACTGGATCTGGCGACCAAGTCCGGTGGCATCGGTGTCTGGGAATATTACGTTCTGCAAAAGAAACTGGTCTGGGACGCCCAGATGTACGAGCTGTATGGGTACACGACGGGGTACACATCCGAGAACGCTTCCGTTCCCTTTACAGCCTGGACCAGCAGGATTCACCAGGAGGACCGACCGCATGTCATAGCCGCGCTCCACGCCGCCGCCGAAGAACGAGGTCGATTCGACATGGAGTATCGCATCATCCTTCCGGGCAAGGGCCTCCGTCACATCAAAACCTCTGCGCTCGCACTGACGGACGAGCAAGACCAAACCGCTCGGATGATCGGGGTCAATTACGATATCACCGACCGCAAAGAATCGGAACGGGCCCTGCGCCAACTCCACAGTTTCCAAGAAGCCATTCTCCTGAATGCCCCCCATGCCATGATCGCAACGACGAACACGGGCGTCATCCAGCATTTCAATCCGGCAGCCGAACGACTCCTGGGGTACAGGTCAGACGAAATGGTGGGAATTGCGACGCCGCAAGTCTTTCATGATCCTCAAGAAGTGGCTGCGCGTGCACCGATCTTCGGCGCCGAGCTGGGAATCGTGTTAGAACCGGGGTTCGAAGTCTTCGTGGCCAAGGCCCGCCTGAATCTGCCCAATCAACACGAGTGGACCTATATTCGAAAAGACGGCACACGCGTGTCCGTGTTGCTGTCCGTCACAGCGATCCGCGATCACACCGAGGCGATCACGGGATTTATCGGGATGGCGATCGACATGACCGCGCAGAAGGAAGCCGACGCAGCGAGACTGGCGGCGGAAGAGCAGTTTCGCCTGGCCGTGCGTGCCGCGCCGAACGGATTGCTCATGGTTGATCAAACCGGCGTGATCACGTTGGTGAACGAGGAGCTGCTTCGTCAATTCGGGTATACTCAGGAAGAACTCCTGGGGCAACCGGTGGAACGACTTATCCCCGATCGCTTCGCGGCCCATCACCCGACACTCCGCCAAACGTTTTTCACCCAGCGAGCCACGACGCGCACCCGCGCCATGGGCACAAACCGCGAGCTCTTCGCGCGCCGGAAAGACGGCACCGAATTTCCGGTCGAGGTCGGCTTGAACCCCTTCAAGACATCCCTTGGGTTCAGCGTGATGGCGACGGTCATCGACATTACCGCACGGAAAGAGGCGGAGACGGCCAGACTCGCGGCAGAAGCGACGTTGCGCGAAAACGAAGAGCTCAACCGCGTCATGATCGAGAGTGTCTTAGATTTTGCCATGTTTCGGCTCGACGCCGATGGGCATATCGCATCCTGGAACCAGGGCGCGCAGCGGCTGAAGGGATACACCTATCTGGAGATTCTGGGTCAGCACTGCTCTCGCTTTTACACGGAGGAAGACCGCGCAGCCGGCAAACCACTGGCGATGTTGGAACAGGCCACACGTTTCCACCATGCGGAAGACGAAGGCTGGCATGTGCGGAAGGACGGCTCGCGGTTCTGGGCGAATGTCGTCGTCACCAGCCTGTTCGACCAGGAGGGACAACTGAAAGGTTTCACCACAATCATCCGCGATCGAACCGATCGTAAACAGGCCGAACGAAAACGAGAAGAGCAGGAAGCTCGGCTGCACGCCATCGTAGACTATGCGGTCGACGGCATTATCACGATCGACGAACGGGGCACCATCGAGTCCTTCAACCCGGCCGCCGAACGACTTTTCGGCTACCCGACCGCCGAGGTGATCGGTCAGAACGTCACGCGCCTGATACCGGACCCCGATCACAGCGAGCACGACGGCTATGTGACCTGGCATCGTCAAACCGAACAGGCTAGGGTCATCGACAGCGGAGTCGAAGTCGTGGGTCGTCGGAAGAACGGCTCGACATTTCCGCTCGATCTCACCCTCAGCGAAACACGCCTGGGCGAGCGTCGTGTGTTTACCGGTATCCTACGCGACATCACTGAACGCAAGCTGGCCGAGCATCGGCTGGAGCATGCTGCGTTGGTGATGGAACGCCGCAGCCGTGAACTCGCCGACGCGAATGAACAAGCCCTCTCCGCCACGAAGGCCAAAAGCGAATTTCTGACGTCTATGAGTCACGAGATTCGAACCCCCATGAACGCGATCATCGCCATGGCCGACTTACTGCTGGAAACGCCGCTCTCAACGGAACAGCAGGAATATGTCAACCGATTCAGCCGCGCCGCGACCAACTTGCTCGATCTGATCAACGCCATTTTGGATATCTCAAAAATTGAAGCCGGTCATGTGGAGCTCGAATCCATCGCGTTCGATATCTACGATCTCCTCGATAAAACTGCGGAACTGATGGCTGTCCGCGCTCACGCCAAGCAGCTGGAGCTCGTCGCCTTCGTCCATCCGGACACCCCGACCTGGGTGCTGGGCGATCCCACACGCCTGCGACAGGTATTCGTGAACCTCATCGGCAACGCCATCAAATTTACAGACCGGGGCGAAGTCATCGTCCGCGTTGAGCCGGACCAACAGGTTCCCGGATCATTCCGCTGCTCGGTCGCCGACACCGGCATCGGCATTGCGGCCGATAAACTCGACTCGATCTTTGACAGTTTCACGCAGGTCGACTCATCCACCACGCGAAAATACGGCGGCTCCGGCCTGGGCCTGAGCATTTCCAAACGGTTGGTGGAGATCATGGGAGGCCGCATCACGGTCGATAGCGTGGAAGGCCGTGGCAGCACCTTCTCATTCGTCATCTATCTCCCGGAAACCTCTCCCCCGACAGCCGCGGCGTCGCTGCCCACGCTCGTGCTCCAAAACAGCCGTCTCCTCCTCGTCGACGACACCGAAATCAATCGCATGATTATCCGGGAATACCTCAGGCCGCTCGGACCCGAGCTCATCGAAGTCTCCGACGGGCCCGCCGCCCTTGCGGCCTTGGACGAAGCCCACCGAGAGGGCACACCGTTCGACTTGGCGATCCTGGACTACCACATGCCGAACATGGACGGCCTGGATCTTGCGCAGACTATTCGGCAGCGGGCTGACTGCGGATCATTGCCCCTCATCATGAATGCCTCGGACTTTCGGGAACGCTCGTCGCAGCGTGCGCGTGAATTGGGCATTACCAGTTACGCGTACAAGCCCATCAGTCGCAAACGATTGATGGAAGCATTGACTGTCGCGATGAATCCATTGCCGGACCTATCAGATGCGCACACCCGCCTGACACCGACCGAGCCTTCCCCCATGAGGTCTTGCCGCATTCTGCTGGTGGAAGATTTGGAAGACAATCGGGAGGTCGTCGCGCTCTTCCTGAAAGGGACCCCCTATCACGTGGATATGGCGGAAAACGGGGCCGTGGCGCTTCAGAAATTCAAAACCAACTCCTACGAGCTGGTCCTCATGGACATGCAGATGCCGGTGATGGACGGCCTCCAGGCCACCGCGGCGATTCGCCGATGGGAGCACGATCAGCGCGTCCCCACACCGATCGTCGCCCTGACGGCCAATGCATTCCAAGAAGAAGCGGACAAAAGCTTGGCCGCAGGTTGCACGGCGCATGTCGCAAAACCGATCAAGAAAAAAGCCCTTCTCGCAGCGATTGCACGATATGCGAGACCACCCTCGGACGTGGCCGCCTGACCGACCAGCGCACCATGTTGACCCACAAAAGGAGACTCCGGCATGGAACAAATTCCGTTGGACCCCACCGCGATGGCTCAGAAAAAGGAAGTCGTCCTCGTCGATGCGTCCTTTGAACCCTTGATCCAGAAATTCATGGCCAATCGGAAAAAAGAAATCGTTGCGATGCGGGAAGCTCTGGACAGCCAGAATTTCGAGATGGTGCGCACGATTGCGCACGGGATGAAAGGCGTCGGCGGGAGTTACGGCTTCGACCGCGTAACGGACATCGCCACAGCGATCGAGCATGCTGCCAAAGCGGCGGATGCCGAGGCCATTCGGCGGGAACTTCCGGTGTTGGAGTCGTACCTGGGCTGTGTCGAAATCGTCTACGAGTAACGGAATTTCGGTAACGGACAGGGAGAACGGGCCGGATGCCTGCCAATGCGCCATTCCGAAATCCGCTCAGGAGCGCCCGCACCGGCGTCCGCGGATGATCGTAAGAAATGTATCAACATCGCGCAGGCAAGGAATCTTCCCTGCCTAGTGCAAACGGAGAGTGAGCATGAGAGTACCAGTGAGAGCACACGTGTTGAATCTGACGATCGATCGAATCGGCCCCACAGATTTTCCTCGTTTTCGAGAGTTCCTCATCAAGCAAACCGACCTCCCTTCTGAGAAGGCCACGACTCTTTCCAAGACGACCCCGGTCAAGCTATATCTCGCAGGGACGATCGTCGGCCTCGACGAGGTCCAGATTGCCAAAGCGCTTGCGGAATTCTTATGGTTACCCTATGTGGAACACGTCCGCCCCGACGAGCTGCAACTCGACGTGCTGTCTCCTTCGTTCTGCCTCATGCACGGCCTCATCCCCTTACAGAACACTGACGGTCGACGCCGTTTTGTCCTCAGCAACCCGTTCAACTGGGAAATCATGGACGCCATCGCACGGTGCGCGACGTCCGCGCAAGTTGTGCAGTTGCTCGTGACGACGCCGAACACCGTCACGACGACGCTGAAAGCCCATGGGCTGATCGGCAAACTGGCCGGAAAATCCCTGGCCGAAAGCACGAAAGCGCAGCTGTTCGACATGCTGGAGACCGTCACACCTCAAGGCGAAGCGGAGGAGGGCCTCGTCGATGAGGACGAGTATGAAATCCTGTCTTCCGAGCAGATGCAACAGATGGGACACTTACCGCCGGTCGTCCGCTTGGTCAACCTATTCCTCACCGACGCGGTCAATCGAGGAGCAAGCGACATCCACATCGAGCCGCACGAAACTCTCCTACAAGTGCGGTATCGTCTCGACGGCGTGCTGGTCGACGCGATGAAAATTCCCAAAGCGATGCAGGCACCAACTATTTCCCGCTTGAAGATCATCGCCAACCTCGATATTGCCGAGCATCGCAAACCGCAAGACGGCCGAAGCCGGCTGCGTCTCCAGGATCGCCGTATCGATTTGCGGGTCTCCAGTCTGCCCTCGCAATTCGGCGAGAAGGTGGTGATTCGCCTGCTGGATAGCGCCATGAATCTGGCTCATCTGGATCGGCTGAATATGGAAGAAAACCTGCTCCGTCGCTTCAAACTGAGCTTGAGCAGCCCGCAAGGCATCGTGCTTGTGACCGGCCCGACCGGCAGCGGAAAAACGACGACGCTCTATGCCGTATTGAACCACCTGAAGACCCCCGCGAAAAACATCATTACCGTGGAGAATCCGATCGAGTATCAGATGACCGGGATGACGCAGGTGCAGATTGAACCCAAAGCCGGCCTGACGTTCGCGACGGGATTGCGATCGATCTTGCGGCAAGATCCCAACATTATCATGGTCGGCGAGATTCGAGATCACGAAACTGCGGAGATCGCGATGGAGGTCTCGCAGACCGGGCACTTCCTCCTGAGCACCGTCCACACAAACGACAGCGCCGGAACGGTCATCCGTCTCATTGATCTCGGCATCGAACCCTTTCAAGTGGCGGCATCCCTCGTCGGCATCTTGGCTCAGCGTCTCGTACGAAAAGTGTGCGTGCTCTGCACCGTAGATCGCGCGCCGTCCGCCGAGGCACTGGAGCAGCTCCGCGGACGGGTGCCGCTCCCGGACATCGCGAGCTGGAAGGCCGGTGCCGGTTGCGCGCACTGTCAGCACTCGGGATACAAAGGCCGCCTGGGTATCCATGAATTCCTTGACGTGACCGACGAGATCCGTGATCTCATCACAAAGCGAGCGTCCGATCAGGTTATTCGCGGCGCCGCGCGGGCAGGAGGGATGCGGTCTCTCCTCGAAGATGGAATCGCCAAAGCTGCGGCAGGTCTGACGACACTGGAAGAAGTGCTTCGCGTGGCGCCGCAGTACGATACGAAAACCTCCGGAGCGGACAAACAAGTCTCTTCGCCGATTTCAAAAACGTCGCCTTCCGATGTGCCGACCATTTTGATCATCGACGATGAGGAGGACACGCGAGCGATCATCGAATTCCTGCTGAAGAAGAGCGGCTATCACACCATTACGGTCGCCGACGGCATTGAGGCGCTGCTCGCTATGGGAAGCCGGACTTTCGATCTTATCCTCTCCGATATCAACATGCCCAATCTGAACGGTCTCCAGCTGTTGGAGCTGAGTAATCAGAAGGGGCTGAAGACGCCGGTCATTTTTCTGACCGGTGACGGCAATAAAGAGTACGAGCAAAAGTGCCTTGAGCTGGGAGCGGTGGATTACATTACCAAACCGATCAAAAATGAAGTCGTACAATTGAGAGTCAAGCGCGCGATCGGAAAATAGGCGATGTTCCGATTGCGCCTCCTTTCGATTCCACGCTCTTCCGTCTCGACCGCTTCGCCATTCATCCGCTGTGCACGGATCCCTCCGCGCCATCGGATGATGTGGCCCGAAGCGTACAGGCAGCGGATACAGGGACGATCGAATGCCGTCCCCCACCTGCGCCAGTCTTGTATTTGACCGGATCAGCGCAGGTTACGAGTATCGATCGGAAAAGTGGAGGCGCCATGAAACAAACGGTCGTGGTGGTGGTGGAAGATGAGCCGGATACCGCGGACTTATTGATACGCACCTTGGAGCGGGAAGGCCTCTCGATCGTCCATGCGAAGGATGGACGACAGGCCACAACCCTGATTGAGACCATCGCTCCTCCGTCGCTCGTGTTATTGGACATGGTGATCCCGTATGTGAGCGGCTTCGAATTGCTGGGAATCATCCGTCGGCATCCCAACTGGCAACAGGTGCCCATCCTCATGGTCAGCGCTGATTACTATGAGCCGGATATTCAACGAGCGCTGCAGGAAGGCGCGACGGCGTACATCGTCAAGAGCAGAGGATTTTCCGATTTGCTGCGGGCGATGAAACAAATCTTGCCGCAGACTGAAGCCGCCTCATCGGCACCGGTTATGCTCGGTGCCAAATCTAACGTCGAAACTCGTCGAAAGAAACAGGTAGCGAGACGAGCCCACGCTCGTAGCAGTCGACGGAAGAACCGGGCCGCATGATCCTTACGCCTATCGTGGACTAACTGTACATGACTGTCACTGAGGCTGCTTCAGGAGGTTCAATGGAAAACATCGAGCGTGCGTCCGTCCCCACTGTGTTGATGATCGAAGATCGCGACGACTCCGCCTGCTTGGTCCGATTCATCCTGGAACGCCAGGGCTACATGGTCAAGCATGTCCCTGACGGATGGAACGCCAAACGCCTGACGGAAACGACGTTGCCTCCGGATTTAGTGTTGCTCGACATTTCTCTGCCTGTCGTATCAGGATTGGAGGTGCTGCACGTCATTCGAACCACACCGGGCTGGCAGGGGATTCCGGTGATTATGCTCACGGCCGATACGAGCATTGAAACAATGGCCGAGGCCACCAACTTGGGAGCCACAGAATATCTGAAGAAACCCTTTTCGAAGAAACACCTCCTGCAAACGATCGAGCGGTTCATACCTTGCCCTCATACCCCACAGATTCCTGCGATCGGATCATGACGAAACGGTCACAACAACTCTCTCGTATCCTCATGGGAGGTTTGGTCATCACGACCCTCCTTGCGATCGTGCTGTTTGCATACATAGGCACCGAATCGATCGGCACGATTCAGATCTATGGGCCGCTCTACCAGACAATCATTCAGGGGAAAGACCTGAGAGCTGACGTGTTTCCGCCTCCTGCCTATTTGCTTGAATCATATTTCATTCCGCTTCGCTTACTGGTCACCTCGGACATCACTGCGCGAGACGCGCTGATCAAGCAGTTCTTCCAGTTGGAAGACGAGTATCTCGCCCGTCGTGCGTACTGGCAAAGCCGACTGAAAGAGGGACCGCTGAAAGAAGTCTTGGTGCAACAAGCCGCACAGCCGGCGTTGGAATTCTTTGTCCTATGGCATCGTGATTTTCTTCCAGCCATCCAACGAGGCGCCTACGAAGAAGCTTCGCAGACGGCCTATGGACCGATGAAAGTCGCATTCGAGGCCCATCGTCAAGCGATACTGGATCTCGTGCGATTAGCCGACTCACAAAACTATCGTATCGAACAACAGGCCGCAGAGGTGGCGGCGTTCCGGATTCGATTGCTTGGGTCCTTGGGGCTCGCCCTGGTGGGATTGATTGTTGCCACCGCGTGGGTCATCAATCGCAATGTGACCAGCGGCCTGATTGCCGAACTGAAAGACCATGCGCAACAAATCCGAGCCACCATCGACACGGCGTTGGATGTCGTCGTCGTCACCGACGCCGACGGGCGAATCATCGAATGGAACAAGCAAGCTGAGGAGACCTTCGGTTGGCCACGCACCGACGCATTGCAACGACAGTTGGCAGAGACCATTGTCCCCCCCGCGCACCGTGAGATCTGGCGCACTCACTATCTCTGCACGAACCAGGCGTCGGACCTTCGTCAACGGATCGAACTCACGGCGATGCGCCGAGACGGCGGAGAAGTCTTGATCGAACTGGCCGTGACGCCCATGATCCTATCGCAAGGCCTATTTTTCAGCACGTGTATCCGCGACATCACCGCACAGAAACAGGCTGAGAAAGAGCTCCAACAATCCACCATCTTTTTGGCCTTTCTGGATTCGGTCATCGACAATTTGCCCTCCATGGTGTTCGTGAAAGAAGCCGAAACGCTTCGATATACTCGCTTCAACAAGGCCGGGGAAAAGTTGTGCGGCATTTCACAGGACGAACTGCTCGGCAAGGATGATTTTGAGTTCTTCTCCCGAGAAGACGCCGATCGGTTTCGGGCCGATGACCGCAAGGCCTTGGTCAGCGGACAGCTCTTAGATATTCCGGAAGAAATCGTCCCGACCAGGTACCGGGGCAAGCGAATCGTCCATACCAAAAAAGTTCCCCTGTATCACGCCAATGGTCTGCCGCAATGCGTGCTCGGAATTTCTGAAGACGTGACCGACTATCGGCGGACCGAACGCATCAAACATGTGTTGTACGCCGTCACGACGGTACTGGAGGAGTCTCAGACGATGGAGCAGGCGATGCCCCGCCTGCTCCAAATCATCGCAGAGACATTCCAATGGTGCGTGGGAATCGCCTGGGTGTGGAACATCGAACAACAGGTGCTCACAGCCCATACCACGTGGACGGATCAATCGCCTGACCATGAAACATTCGCGACCTGTTCTCGACGCATGACATTTGCCCCAGGGGTGGGATTCGCAGGCAAGGTCTGCGCATCCCTTCAAACGCAATGGATGGAAAACATTCTTGCCGACCCGGACTTGCCCCGCTACCAGGCATCACTGCAAGCCAAACTCAAATCCGTTTATGGGCTGCCCATTCTCGGAGACCCCAAGATCTGGGGTGTCTTGGAATTTTTCAGTCCGCACGTTGAAGTGAAAGACGATCTCCTCCTCCAGTGTCTTACCACCATCGGCACAACCATCGGAGGCTTCCTAGACCGCCTCAGCCGCCTCAAGGCACAGCAACAGACGGTAGCGCTGGCTCGACAAAATCGACTCATTCTGCACTCGGTCGGGGAAGGGCTCTGCGGGATCGACCTGGAGGGCGTTGTATCATTCATCAACCCGGCAGGCGCTAACTTATTGGGATATACGACTGAAGAATTGGTCGGCACGTCCTTGCACGCCACGGTCCATCGCTCCACAGAGAACGACACTCCGTGTTCGCCGGACACATGCACCCTTCACCTCGCCATGCGCCAAGAGGGCTCTTTCCTCACCTCTGACGACCTCTTCCATCGAAAAAACACCTCATCGGTTCCGGTGGAATACACCAGCACTCCGATGTACTCCGACACCGGCGAGCTCAAAGGCGCCGTCATCACGTTTCGAGACATCACCGAACGGAAAGCCGCCGAGTCGAAGCTGGAGCAAGCGGCGCGGGACATGGAGGCTCGCAATCAAGAACTGGCCATATCCAACACGCTCGCCCTGGCCGCCACACGGGCCAAGAGCGACTTTCTGGCATCGATGAGCCATGAAATCCGTACCCCGATGAACGCGATCATCGCGATGGCGGATTTACTTCAAGAAACCTCGCTCTCGACGATCCAGCACGAGTACGTTGGGCGATTCAGCCGCGCGGCGACCAGCTTGCTGGATCTCATCAACAACATCCTCGACATTTCCAAGATCGAAGCCGGCCATATTGAGTTGGAATCGGTCGCCTTCGATATTCACGATCTCGTGGAGACGATTGCGGAACTGATGGCAGGCCGGGCCCAGGCCAAACAGCTGGAGCTGACAGCCTTCGTGCATCCGAACGTCCCGACGTGGGTGTTGGGCGACCCCACTCGTCTCCATCAGGTACTCGTCAACCTCGTCAGCAATGCCATTAAGTTTACCGAGCACGGTGAAGTCATCCTCCGTATCGAGCCCGACACGGCCACTCCGGGCGTCCTTCGCTACTCAGTTTCCGACACCGGCATTGGGATCCCCACGGACAAACACGACTCCATTTTTGAGAGTTTTACCCAGGTGGACTCATCCATGACGCGGAAATACGGCGGGACGGGATTAGGCTTGAGTATTTCTAAACGCATTGTGGAGCTCATGGGAGGCACCATCCGAGTCATCAGTGCCGATGGTCACGGCAGTACCTTCTGCTTCGCTCTCCCTGTGGCCGAAGCCCCTCCGGCACACTCCTCGGTTGTTCCGACGTTCGACCTGCAGCAGCGACGCCTCCTTCTCGTGGATGATACCGAGATCACCCGCATGATGGTCCGGGAATATCTCAAACCGTTCGGACCCGAGCTCGTCGAAGTCTCCGACGGGTCCGCCGCCTTGGACGCCTTGGACGCTGGCTTCCGACATGGCTGCCCCTTTGATCTGGTGATCATGGATGACCATCTGCCGAAGATGACCGGCTTGGATCTGGCTCAGGCCATTCGTGAGCGACAGGACGACGCCTCACTGGCGTTGGTTCTGTACACCTCAGACATGCTGCAGCAGACCTCAGAGCGTGCTCACGAGTTGAGAATCGACGCATTCATCTACAAACCGGTCACCCGCAAGCGGTTGTTGCAGGCGCTGAGCCTTGCACTGCATCGCGAACATGCTCGCCCGGTGCTGGACCAGCCCACACCGACTCCAGATCTGTGCTCCCTGCCACCCTCTCGTATTCTGCTGGTGGAGGACTTGGAAGACAATCGGGACGTTGTCTCGCTCTTTCTGAAAGGGACCCCGTATCGGCTGGACATGGCAGAAAACGGAGCCGTGGCGCTCCAGAAATTCAAAACCAGCGCCTACGAGCTGGTCCTCATGGACATGCAGATGCCGGTGATGGACGGCCTCCAGGCCACAACGGCGATTCGCCGCTGGGAGTGCGAACAGCAACGCGTCTCCACGCCGATCTTAGCCCTGACGGCCAATGCCTTCCAAGAAGAATCGGATAAGAGCCTCGCCGCAGGCTGTACGGCGCATGTTACAAAACCGATTAAGAAGAAAACTCTCCTCGCGGCAATCGCCCGATATGCGAACGCTCCGGCGGAGCAAGCAGCCTGAAGACCGAACGCACGTCTATGAGTGATCACGCCCCAAAGAGCAACCCTCTTCTGGTGCTCGTTGAGGACGAATATGATACGGCAAATCTCGTCAAATGAATCATGGAAGAAAGAGGATACCAGGTCGTGCACGCCGCTGACAGCCAAAAGGGCCGGCGAAAACAACTCAGCGAGAACAGCGGTCATCTTTCTTTAGGAGCTCTTTGGTCATCCACGTGGCCATAACGTGGATTCCATCCCAAATCGCTTTGCGATCCTTTTCACCCACGTGTCGTCGCCACAAACTGGACCACTCCATGCTTCTGCGCGAGGGACCAACTTGGCCCGGAGCGCATTGCGCTCCACCTAGCACGCAACGATGAGAACCAGTACCTCGGTCTGGACTGGAAATGACCGGAAGCGGCCTTGATACCGGGGTCCGGTCCCTGCCTTGTGATGGTGGGCATGACAGCGTTGCGTATGGGGCAGGGTGATCCAGCGGAGGATTTCCGAGAGTTCTCCATCTTGTTGTGGCTGGAGGAGGAGATGCCAGTGATTGGGCATGAGGCGGTAGGCGGTAATCCGAAGGCAAGAACGAGCATGCGCTTCAGCCAGAATCTTTTCAAAGGCCCGATAGTTGGCAGCCATGTCAAACAGCGGCAGCCACCCAACCCGCCGGTTCAGGACGTGGTAGGCGAGGTCGCCGGCAGCTAATCGAAGACGGCGAAGCGTGGATGTGTTCGTATCGAAATCGGGTGGAGGCTGTCAAGAAGAGACTCCCGGCGCCTTTAATTTGTTCTTGGGATTCTGTGGCGGACTTCTACGCAAGATGAGAAATCGGACACTCGCAAGGAGAGCGTTGACTTTTGAGCGCCTGGCGCTTAGGGTTTATCCTGTCGGGCATTGATCGAACAGGGGAGGGCGTGACATGCAGATTCAGGTCAATACGGACAATAACATCCAAGGGCGTGAAACCATTGTCTCGTTGGTGGAGACGAGCGTCGAGGGCGCGGTCGGTCGGTTCCGCGATCGGATTACTCGGGTCGAAGCGCATCTCAGCGACACGAATAGCCATAAAACGAAGGGCGACGATATCCGATGCGTGCTCGAAGCCAGACTCGCCGGTCACCAGCCTATCGCCGTAAGCCATCAGGCGCCGACGGTTGATCTGGCCGTGAGCGAAGCTGCAGGCAAACTTGAACGGTCGATCGAAAGCACGCTGGGCCGTCTCAACGATCGATAGCAATCCGCCGCAAACCTCTGTTCGCCCCGACGTCGCCCGCCGATGGGCATAGTGCTCTCTCTCCTGCTCACCAGTAAAGTTCAGCCCAATAGTCTCCCACCTTGACGAACCGTTAGCATAAAAACTGGCTCGTTTCGTTCGTTTTCTGATGAGGATATCCTGCGTCTTCAGTTTCTTTTTCGATAACAATCTTGAAAGAATAGTAGGTCATATGTGGCGCCCTTGGAAGTATGTACAAATAGTGAAAGCGGAAAGGCCGGTGAAAAAGATTTATGTAGAGGTGTTTGAACTGCCATGCTTGGTAGGAGTCCCTGCGCCAGCAGCATGACGATGAACGGGATGTGATATTCGATGCACAAAACAAGACCGGGCTCCCATCATGAGACGCTTCCTCTGCGCCGTACAGGATTCAAGATCCGATCTCAAATCTTCTGTTCGATGTAACGTCCATCCGTTCCGCACACCGTGGGACTCAACCTCTAGTCGATGATTGACAATCCACAATCTGCCTTTTATCGTGATCAAAGCCAGTCAGGATCACAGGCTTAGAGTCAGATAATGAACGACAGTTCCCCTCTTTCCATTTCCAAACAGAGCCGTCAGATCTTAGAGCGCATCGCCCTTCAGATGGCCTCGAGTCTGGATCTACAACTTGTCCTCACGACGATCACGGAAGGTTTGGTTGAGGAGTTGGATGCAGCCTTCGCCCGTATCTGGCTTCTCGGTCCAGGCGATCTGTGTCCGGACTGCTATAAAGCTGCGGATTGCGCCAACCGCACCCAATGCCTCCACTTGGCGGCAAGCGCAGGCCTGTACTGCAACTTAAACGGTGAATATCGTCGCATTCCCCTCGGCGCCGTCAAGATCGGAGAGATCGCCCAAGGCTATGGTGCGCTGTATACGAATGACGTGATGGAGGATACGCGACTTCCCAACAAACAATGGATGAAGGACAACGACCTCCGCTCCTTCGCCGGATATCCGCTCACTTTTCGAGGCGACCTGCTTGGTGTCATCGCCATGTTCGGACACCGACCACTCACCGATGAGGAATTTGACAGGCTGAGCCTCTTTGCCAACAGCGCTGCCATCGCGATTAGGAACGCACAACTCTTTGCCGAGGTCGAAGAGCTCAAGAATCGCCTCCACGCTGAAAATCTTTACCTGCGTGAAGAAATACAGCTCGAGCACGATTTCGAAGACATCATCGGCAACAGCTCGCCCATCAAATCAGTGCTCCGAACGGTTGAGCAGGTCGCATCCACGGATTCCACTGTCTTAATCCTTGGTGAAACCGGAACAGGAAAGGAATTGATCGCACGGGCTATTCACAACCTGAGTCTTCGCAAGGCACGGCCGTTGATTCGTGTGAACTGTGGGGCGATCCCGACAAACTTGATAGAGAGTGAACTCTTTGGCCATGAAAAGGGCTCCTTCACCGGCGCCACAACGAGACGAATCGGGCGCTTTGAGCTGGCAGACGGCGGAACGATTTTTCTAGACGAAGTCGGGGAGTTGCCGATGGAGGCCCAAGTGAAGCTCCTTGGCGTCTTGCAGGAACGGGAGTTCGAGCGGGTCGGAAGCAACCGGATGTTCAAGACGAACGTGCGCGTCATCGCTGCCACCAATCGCGATCTATGGGCGGCAGTCAAAGCCGGTTCGTTCCGTTCGGACCTCCTCTACCGATTGAATGTGTTTCCGATTGAAGTACCACCGTTGAGAGCTCGGACATCAGATATTTCGCTCCTGATCCGCTTTTTTGCTGACAAAGTTTCCACAAAGTTTGGGAAACGCTTTGACAATATTCCCCAACAAACCATCGATCTGTTGGTCGGATATGCCTGGCCCGGCAATGTGCGCGAATTAGAGAATATCATCGAGCGCGCTGCCATTCTCTCACCCGGACCGCTTCTCCAGATTGACGAGAGCCTCTTCCAATCGAGCGTACCCGCAGAACCCGAGGCATCGGGCACCTTGGAGGAGATGGAACGATCCTACGTCCTCCGCGTACTGCAAGAAACAGACTGGATCATCGAAGGGAAACGGGGTGCCGCCACCAAATTAGACCTCCATCCGAACACGCTTCGCTCTCGCATGCAAAAACTCGGTCTCAAGAAACCCCGGCTTACGAACAGGCCCTAGTCTCATTGACTTAACACTTCGATAGTTCGTGGCACTACGAAATATCGTGGGAAGAAATCTCCTGGCTCACTCTTTCACTTTTCGAGCGTCTTCCGGAAACATCTTGGCAGTTCAACCGTTTCCCTCGTTTTACCGATCGTGGTCGGTGCTGGCACTGGACTTGCGCTACTTAGAGGCATCAGATGCAAGCGCAGAAATGGTACAGCAGGATTGGTGATAAATATCGTAGGTCTGGATAATGGTCGAGGTTGTAAAGGAGAGTTTGAACACCGTTTCATGAACTGCTGGAAACTAAGCCAAGGAGGTATCGCGATGAGACACAAACGAAAAGCGGGATGTATTCTTGCCATGGTTCCTTTGTTACTCGCCACGGTGAGTCTCGCAGCAAGCGGGACTGAAGGAGACAACGATCCTTCGATGATGAAAAGAGAGCACGACGGTAGCGTCAGTAAAAAAGAGTTCGTGAAACATCACGAGTGGATGTTTGACCAACAGGACAAAAACAAAAACGGTTCGCTTGAGGTCGAAGAAATGAGGGGGTTTCACAAAATGGTGAATAAAATGCATGAGCGCTTTGAACAACAATTTCCCC
>CABVRZ010000054.1 GCA_902500775.1 uncultured Nitrospira sp. | reverse complement strand
CGAGAACACCAGCGGGGCACAACTTATTCCATGAACTTCAGAGTCAGGACACTAGGGCCTGTTAACGCTACCGTAAGCCATCCACGATCAACGCGAAATTGATGAACGCGACGAACATGACATCCAGCTTGTCAAACCGCGAGAAGATGCGCCGAAATCCTTTGAGCCGACGGAACAGTCGTTCAATCTCATTGCGTCGTTTATACAGAGCGTGATCGTAGTCCCATGGCATGCGGCGATTGTCCTTGGGAGGCACCACTGGCACATACTCGAGTTCGACGGCCAGTTGCCGCGTCTCATCGCCTTCATATGCCCGATCCATTAACAGGGGAATCGGACTCGGCTGTTTCCCGAAGCGATGCAACAGCGTTCGGCCTTCGGGCGCATCGTGGGCCTGGCCTGGCGACAGGGCAACCGTTAGGGCCGTTCGAGCATCCGCGGCAACCAGATGAATCTTGGTGGTCCATCCGCCGCGAGAGCGGCCAAGGGCTTGCGGCCCGTTTTTATTAACGCTCCCGTGCCATCCGGATGGACTTTGACGATGGTGCTGTCCAAGGCCACCGCTTCGATCTTCACGCGGAGGATCTGTAGGCGTTGCAGCTGGACAAAGACGCGATCCAGTACCCCGCTCTTGGCCCACCGATTCATACGAGTATAGACGGTGCGCCAGTTGCCGAACTGCTTGGGAAGGCCGCGCCATTTGCCCCCGTGCTCGGCGACGTACACGATGGCGTTCAGCACCTGCCGATTGTCGAGCATCACGTTGCCGCGTTGGGTCGGCAAGCATCGCTCGATGTGACCATACTGAGCCTCAGTGAGTTCCATGGGCGCAGTATCGCAGAAACAGGGTCAGTAGTGTTAACAGGCCCTAGTAGACATTCGAAGGGCGAGTCCCCTATAGTTTTACTCTCAGCTCCATGTAATAAAGGAATCAGTCAGGTATGCGTCGGTTGCTCCGTCCAGGTGTGGTTATCGGGACGTTTGTTGGTCTCATTGCGTTCTATACGCTCCTCGGATTCGTGGTGGTTCCCTCTATCATCAAGTCATACGTTGTTCCCACTGTCTCGGAACAAATCAAGCATCCTCTTGTGCTTCGTGAGGCAGGCTTCAATCCTTTTGTGCTGTCGCTTCGTCTCAATGGGTTGGAAGTACAAGAGCAGAACGGAATGCCGATGCTCGGATTCGAAGAATTGTTCGTGAATCTGAGTGCAGTCTCGCTGTTCTTACAGAAGGTGGCGTTCGATGAGATTCATCTTACGATGCCGTTTGTGGTCGCCAAGGTCAATTCGGAGGGCAAGTTGAATCTGATGTCGCTGGTTCCACCCGAGGATGACAAGGCCCAACCATCTCCTCAACCGGCCGGTGAACCCAAGAAGCTGATGCCGGTGCAGGTTGATCTTTTAGATATCGGGAAGGGAATTATCGAGTATCGAGATGATTCGAAGCCGAGGCCGGTGGTTATCGACGTCGTGCCGTTCGAGATCGTGCTACGAAACTTCAGCACGGTTCAGGTCGAGGGAAGGGAGAACGCTCATGCCTTTACGGCGGAGATCGGGAAAAATGGAAAGATTTCTTGGGAGGGAAATATATTTCTGGACCCGATGGAATCCGACGGCCAGCTGAATATATCCGGGATCAGGCTCAAGGTCTTGTATCAAGCCGTGCAGGAGCAGTTTCAGTTTGATGTCAATGAGGGTGTCCTTGGCCTCTCAGCTGCCTATCATTTCGATCTTCGCGGTCAGACTCCCCAGGCGACAGTGAAAAATGGGAAGGTTTCGATTGATGATTTGGTTCTTGCGGAGCGGGGTGGCATTGATCCCGTTGTGACCGTGCCGGTGTTTAATGTGGAGGGGATTCAACTGAACCTGCAACAACAGGCCGTCGTGGTTACCAAGGTCCATTCAGCCGATGCCCGGTTCGATGCCTGGATGGCACCGAACGGCGTCGTCAATTATCAAAGACTGTTTTCGCCTGTGGGTGGAGAGGGAAAGACGGAGTCACTGTCGCCTTCGAATGCCAAACCGGAGAAGCCAGCCAAACCTTGGGCGATCACGGTCGACGAAATCGAACTGAAAAACTACAGTGCGTCGTATGAGGATCGGACGCTCCCCAAGCCGGCCCATGTGGATGTCGACGCGATGAATCTGACCGTGAAGGATGTGCAGATTCCATTCAGCAAGCCGCTACCGGTCGATCTGTCGCTGAAACTGAATGAGACGGGTGCGATTGGAGTAAAGGGAACGGTGACGGTCGAGCCGTTGAAGGCTGATGCAGATCTTACGTTGGAGCACATCGAGATCCGTCCTTTTCAACCCTATCTCGATCAGTTCCTCAAGGCAGAAGTGCGGGACGGTGCGATTGATCTTGATGGGGCGGTGCGTTTTTCCAAGGCACATGCGAACGGGCCCATGCTGCAGTTTCAGGGCAATCTAGGGGTGAGTCGTCTGGCGATTGCTGAACGAAACATCCCCACTGATGCGGTGATGTGGAAAGCGCTGAACCTTAATCGCGTTGCGCTGGACGTGGAGCCAACGGCGGTAAAAATCGAAGAAATCGTCTGGCAAGAACCAAATGCACAGATTGTCATCGGTAGCGATGGGACACTGAATTTCTCGCGGTTCGCCGCCTCGTCTCCGCCGACTGATCAGGCGCCGGTTCAGAAAGAGCCTGGAAGGGAACAATCGCAAGCCAAGCCGGCGGAGCCCGTGCCTGTGAGGATTGATCAGGTCAAACTGGTGAAGTTGGCCGCGACGTTTGAGGATCAGTCGATCGAACCAAAGGTTAAGTTCAGTCTCACGGATTTTGGCGGGACCATCAAGGGATTGTCCTCCAAGCAGATCAAGAAAGCCGATGTCAATCTGGCAGGGAAAGTGGGACGAACAGCGCCGTTCAAAATCGTCGGGAAGATCAACCCGTTGAGCGAAGATGCCTTCACGGATTTGGTCATCACGCTGGCCGGTATGGATCTGAGACCGGGCGGTTCGTACAGCGGCAAGTACGTAGGGTACGGGTTATCAAAAGGGAAGTTGTCGCTCGACTTAAGGTACAAGGTGTCAGAAAAAGTATTAGAAGCCGAAAACCTGGTTCATGTCGATCAGCTCACGTTTGGAGAGAAGACCAATAGTCCGGACGCCACCTCGCTGCCTGTCCCGCTGGTTGTGGGACTACTGAAGGATCGCAAGGGCCAGATTGAGATCGATATGCCGATTCGAGGTAACCTCAACGATCCTGATTTCAAGTACGGCAAGGTTGTGATTTCAACCTTGCTCAACCTCCTGACCAAAGTGGTTGCCTCGCCGTTTTCCTTAATGGGTAAGTTGGTACCTGGGGGAGGGGAGAACGAGGAAGGCCTACAATTCATCGAGTTCCAACCAGGCAGCAGCTCGTTGACCGACGAGGAGATGAAGAAGCTTGAGGCATTGGAGACCGCGCTCGATGAGCGAGCCGGACTTCGATTGGATGTCAAAGGAACGTTCGATACGGCTTTGGACCGATCGGCCCTTCAGGCAATGAAACTTCAGGATCAACTCTTCGAGATGAGCGGGAAGCCACGAAAAATAACAGGCTCCGATGGTGACGCGCTCTCCCCCAAAGATGAGCAGCGGCTGATGGAGAAACTGTATGCAAAGCTCCCTCCGCCTGATCCGGCCACCACGTCGGCGGAATCTACCCAGCCGACCATCGAGAAGATGAAACAGCGAGTGGCCGCAGCGATCGTGATTTCTGATGCTGAGTTAGAGGCGTTGGCTCGACAACGTGCTGAGGTGGTTCGCACCCTGTTGCTGGAAAGTGGACGGTTGAGCGAAGAAAGAGTTGTCCTACTAGGTTCTGGGGCTGCCGAGTCTGGCCATGAGAGGGTGCGTACTCAGTTAGCGCTTTCCGCCGGCTGATGACAGCTTGTTTGCCAAGCATCTAGCCTTGCTTGTCAAAAAAGTTAGTGTGTACTCATCTTGATTGAATGCTGATGAAACAGCAAGAGATGATGGGACGGCAGCAGGGCAAGCAGGGTTGGGGGAGTCCCTACTTTATGGTGTAGCGCATGCGTGTTCCATGGAGGAGCGACAGCTCGATCTCGGATGCATTCAGTTCGATCGGAAATAGCACGCCGGATATCTTGCAGGCGTTGATACTGGCTCCGTCCAATTTGGCTTTGCTTAAATCTACGCCACGCAGGTCGGATTGGCGGAAGTAGCAATCGCTGAAATCCAGCCCGTCGGCGTCAAGCCCGCGTAGGTCAAGGCCCCGCAGGTCACATCCTCGGAGATCGCATGTGTCTCCAGCGGCTTTCTTGACGTTAAATTCCTTGATGCAGCCTTCGCGTAACAACAAGTACATCGCGTCTTTTGAAATTCGGAGTTTGATGCGTGAGGGGTCTGTGTCCATTGCTCCGTCTCCATCAAGGGTGCTCTGGAATCATATCGGTTGGGATTCTAGAAACTTGACTGTGGGACCAGATCTGATGCCGCAAGCGGGCAGTTGCGGGTAAGCAGCGTGTCAGGTCACTCTCGCAACCCCTTGAACTCGTCCATTCTGACACAGTATGGTAACGGGACACGGTCGAAAGAGATTCTTTTTCATGACGATACGATTCTAAGGAGGTGTCATATGGCGATTCGATTGGGCGATGATGCGCCGAATTTTACGGCCGAGACGACCGAGGGCACGATTAACTTTCATGAATGGTTGGGGAATAGCTGGGGTGTTCTGTTCTCCCATCCCAAGGATTACACGCCGGTTTGCACGACAGAGTTGGGGACGGTTGCCAAGATCTCCCCGGAATTCAAAAAGCGGGGAGTGAAGGTGATTGCGGTGAGTGTGGATCCGATGGATTCTCATAAGGGATGGATTAACGACATCAATGAGACTCAGAAAACGACGATGAACTATCCTATTATCGCTGACCCTGATAAGAAGGTCGCGACGCTCTATGACATGATTCATCCGAATGCGATCGACAACATGACGGTGCGATCGGTTTTCATCGTCGGGCCGGATAAGAAGGTGAAACTTACGTTGACCTACCCAGCTTCCTGTGGGCGGAATTTCGATGAGCTGTTACGGGTCATTGATTCGCTTCAGCTCACGTCGAAATTTAAGGTGGCTACTCCGGCGAACTGGAAGGACGGCGAAGATTGCATCATTACTCCCGCAGTGGGTGATGCAGAAGCGCAACAGTTGTTTCCTAAAGGATTCACGACGGTGAAACCGTACCTCCGCTATACGCCTCAGCCTAACCGATAAACTTCTGCTGCTTGCCGCATAGAACGCCAGGTAGAGGGATGAAGAAGGACTTCTATCTGGCGTTTACTTATCAACAGGTTATCTTCTCGGCCCTCTCATTTGTTTAGACGGAAATCTTCTCCGTATCAGGCTGCTAGTTGTCTCTGGCTGTAGATTTTCTTATGTACCGTGACATGGGGTACAAGGATTGCTTTACAGGAGGGCGAATTCTAGCGAGTGACAGCCGTGGTGAAACGAGCTGAAACCTCTTCCAGTGGTAGATCACGGTGAGGCGTACAGAGGGTGGCAGGCTCGGTATCGCACCTGTACATTTTCGTGATGTATTTGGACAAGCAGAACTACTGATGTATAGTCGACACAGCTGAGCTACATACGAAAAGTTTCTTGCTTTGTTTCGAGGACTTAGGCATAGTCGGCGCCAACTTCCTAGGGGGCAAGAGTTTCTACGCAATAGTGACAGGTGGGCAGTGGTAGTTTCTTATTCACAAGGGAGGGCATCAGTATGAAGGGACATTATACGAGGCGGTGGAAACAATTTGTAGTTGCTGGAGCCATGGTGGCACTGGTGGCTGGAATGGGATCCACGTTGCCCAGTGCCTTTGCTGGTGGCACGATCAAGGCTGACGAGGACAAGTGGATTTCCATCGGGATGGGTATCAGGACGAGCTTTAATTCCGTCGAAGGGGCGTCGCCAGCCGGGCACTATAGCAACGACTTTACGGTCAACAACGCTCGTATCTACATCAACGGACAAATTCATAAGTACGTGAAGTTCGAGTTCAACACGGACTGCTTCAACTGCCAAGCTGGTGGAGGTCAAGTCGGGGGGCTGAACTTTGGCGGCAACTCTTCGATCGGGTTGCTGGATGCGATCGGTAAATTTGAATTTCATCCAATGTTCAATCTCTGGGTTGGACGGATGTTGCTGCCGAGCGAGCGTGGTGAGTTGAACGGGCCTTTCTATCATGCCACGTTTGATGGCTTCAGGACGCCGTTCTTCCCGTCAGACTTTAGCACAAACTTCAACAATGGTGGAGCGACTGCTCCTGCAGGCGGCGGTGCCGGTCTCTATGGCCGCGACAACGCGGCGACTTTGTGGGGTAAGATTCATCCCCAGTTTGGTACCCACTTGTTGTATGCAGTGAGCGTGTCGCAGGGCTTACGAGGCGGACCAAACGTTGGCTCCAGCTTGATGTATACGGGACGGTTACAGTGGAACCTCTTGAATGACGAGAACAACCCCGGTTACTACACGAGTGGTACGTATTATGGAACGGCCGGAGACATTGCGGCGATCGCTGTAAGTGGGCAACACCAAAAAGATGGTGCAGGTTCATCCACGCTAGGAACGAGTGACTTCACTGGAGCCTCCGTCGATGTGTTGCTTGAAAAGGTCCTTGCGAATAACATGGGCGTCTTGACGTTCAACGGGGAATTTAAACGGCATTGGGCCAATTATGGTATCCCAGCAACGGGAGCAGGAGATTGCTTCTGCCAGTTTAATGGACACTCATGGACTGTGTATGGGCTGTATCTGATACCGCAAGAAGTCGGTATTGGACGGTTCCAGCCCTATCTCCGGTTCACCAGTATTGATCCGCGGTATGCCTCAATGCGGCAGGAGTGGGAATACGGTGTGAACTACATCATCTCTGGCCACAATGCTCGTATATCTGCTTATGGCCGGTACGGTGATATCGAAAGCAAGGGATTCATCGGAATCCCTGGGGGTAATGAATCGAGAGGCAAGGTTGATTCATTCCATGTGGCCTTGCAGCTGCAGTACTAAGCAGATCCTGTAGTCACATGTTTTTCTTTCAAGAGCCGGAATCCACGCTGTGGGTTCCGGCTCTTGTTGTTTTTCATAGTCCCGAGCCAGAGGCGTGTGGCGGAGCTCGTCTGCTAGACGAGCACTAATCCGGTATCTCTGATCTGTTTCCAAGGTTGAGAGGTAAGAAACCGGTTGTAGCTTGCTGCTGTTCCTGGAAACTCTTTACTTGCATCGTGGATATGTGGATAGGTTTGAGATGGCTGTTGTGGAGTCGCATCCGAGATCAATTGCGTTAGCCAGTGGACTTGCGAAGTTGGGAGCATGAGGATCTGGTCATGGTGAGGTCCTCTGAGTATCAGTCGAGATTGTTTCCCAACTGACTTGCTAGTTACGCTCCCACCGAGCCACACGAGCCGCCTCTCTGTGTAAGTTCTGATATCGTCCTGATGGTTCTTGAGTAGGCGTGAGAGCCATTTGGGGGACACTGTCGGGCTCGGCACATCTTCATCGAACCAGAACCGGACATCGAGATCGAGCCCGCGCCGTTCGAGGTAGTTGAGGAGCGATCGTCGAAGTCCTTCTCCGAGCCACGCTGGTGTTTCACCGCAACGGTCTTTGTGTTGAAGGTCATTTTCTGCAAACCCTTGATAGGTCGGACCAAGAATGCGGAGTCCGTGTGCAGCGGGATCTAGACCAACCGGGCTGTGTGCGGTCACTGTAAACCGATGCCAAAAGGCCGATTGAATCAGATTGGCCGCGATGAGTTGGCGGGTACGCTCGAGGGAATCGATGGTTTCCTGCACGGATTCTGATGGACAGCCATACATCAGATAGGCGTGGATCAAGATGTTGGCTTCTCTGAATCCAGCGGCAACCAGTGCGGTCTGGTCGACAGTAATTCCTTTTTTCATGTCGTCGAGTAGACGATCCGAAGCGGCCTCGAGTCCGGCCGTGACGGCGGTACAACCGGATGCCGCCAGGAGTCGGCAGAGGTCAGGCGAGAAGGCCTGTTCAAAGCGAATATTGCCCCACCAGCGGATCGTGATTCGTCGTTCCAAGAGTCCCAACGCCAGTGTCTTCAATGCTGCGGGTGGGGCGGCCTCATCCACGAAATGAAAGCCTCGACATCCTGTTTCGGCAATAAGCTGCTCGATCTGCTGAATGAGCCGTTCAGTCGGTGTCATTTCATAGCGACTGATGTAGTTCAACCCCACATCACAAAATGTGCACTGCTTCCAATAACACCCATGTGCCACGGTGAGCTTGTTCCAATGGCCTTCCGACCACAGGCGATGCATGGGGTTTGTGCTATCGAGAATGGTCAGATAACGATCCAGCGCCAAGCCTCGGTAGGTGGGACACCCAATCTTATCCATTGGAAAATCAGCGAGCGATGGATCATTGGTGTACACCACGCGACTGTGTTCTCGATGCATCGTTCGGCATAACGCACGTCGGTCACGAACGCCAGAGAGATGTTCGATCAGAGAGAGGAGTGGTCGCTCACCGTCGTCCAACGTGACGAAGTCGACATAGTCAAACACTCGAGGGTCAGTCACCCGACGTAACTCGGTATTCACATAGCCACCGCCAATGACGATGGGGAGGTCTGGATATCGCTGCTTCACCGATTGGGCGATCAGGAAGGCGCCGTAGAGATTGCCTGGAAAGGGGATGGATAGACCCACGAGCGTCGGTCGAGTCCGTTGGAAATGATTCCAAAAGAGATCCTGGAGCCATTCATCTGTCAGGCTTCGTGGCTCCGCCAATGAATCGGCGATTTGATCAAACGATGACGCGCTGCGCCCAATATGCTCGGCATACCGACTCAAACCGAAGTGCGGCGTAATGGTGGCTTGTACGAGATCTGTAAGGTCCTCAAGGAAGAACGTCGCCCATTGTTTGGCCCTGTCGTCTACCGGGACAGAGGGTCCAAATCTTTTGCGGCCTCGGAATCGAGGGCCCTGGGGCAGGACTCCAGGTTGCATCAAACGAGCCGCAAGGTTGGGAGCGTGTCCTTGCAAGAACGTGATCACCGGTCCGATCATGTCGATGTATTGCTGTTCGACCATCATCATATGGAGGGCTTCCTTTGGAAGGGGACGAGCCGTGTGATGTAGCTGTTTGAAGACAGCTCGTAGACCGTCAGAGCTGAAGAGTCTGAGCACCATTTCGATACCAAGGTCAGCCTGGTCGGCGTGGATTCCACGTGACTGAAGAAATCCAGTCAGATAGGTGATGGACGGATAGGGGGTGTTCAGCTGGGTTAAGGGAGGGATGACTAACAGCACACGTTGGGTTGTCATGAGCCGGACATAGCATAGTGGTAGAGAAAAATGCTACGTCCAGCGGGCGGTCACTTGAGGAAAGGAAGTTGTGCGACGTGTTGGTGTGAGCACGGATTCGGTCGCATCGATCGCGAGTCGCAGGGGTGAAGCCGGGCTATTTTTTGATGTCGAGGACGGTACCGAGTAAGGAATTCCCAGTTTTGAGGGTCTGAAGGTTTGCTTCGAAGCTTTGCTGAGCCAGTATCTGTTGTATGGTCTCTTCACCAAGGTCGACATTCGACAGTTCTATCGGGAATGGACTCCCGCCGGTATCTCGCAGAACGGTTGGGCCTGCTGCAGTATCTTTCTCAACGACAGGAAGGACACCTCCTGTCTGGACTTCGACAAACTCTGTTCGTGATTTCTTGAATGCGTCGGTATTGAGGTTGGCAACATTGTGCGCCACGACGTCGATCTGTTTCCCAACGGCAGCCAGACCCGAGAGCGCGGTGTGTATGGCAGATATCATAGATACCTCCCTTGCGATTCTACTACGCCCCGTCGTGTGCCTTATCGGATGGTGCGAGGAGAACTTGAATGGAACATGACAGCTGCCATGCAATCGATAGCAACTTACGGTAATGAACATTGTAGTCCAGCGATGATATCCATTGAAACTTTAGGTGGCCAGTGGTTCTGCCGATAGATTGGAGGTTCAATGGTGTCTCTGACGCATATCTATGACACATTCTGTGAACAGCGCCACCCCTGATCTTGAGGATCAACCACGAGACCTTCTAACAGGAGATGACGCCGGCTTCCTCCTGGAAGCCGTTCCGGAGGCCATCTTCTTTCTTGATCACGATAGTCGCATTGTGCGACTGAATGATGCCGCACAGCAATTGGTGGGGCAAACGCGCCATTTGATCGGACAAGGGTTTCACGACCTCATGGGGTGTCTGACATCTGGAGAGAACGATCCATCCCAATGTCCGTTTATCCGCATGAGAAGTACTGGCGAGCTTGTGGTGATTCCATCTCATATGTGGACACGTGAGGATGAGACCCAATTTGAGTTGTCACTCTCGTTCTGGCCACGAGTACAGCAAGGCGCATTTGTCGGGGGGGTTGTGATTGTGCGTGATTTGACCGATGCGATGGAGATTCAGCGAGACGTGCAGCGCGCAGCTCGCCTGGCCGAGGATGCCCCCAATCCTATTGTAGAGTTTGACGCTACAGGTGCCATGCTTTATGCCAACACGGGAATGTTGAACGTGATGGGGCAGTGTGGGTTGCTTGAGGCTGGGATTGAGGTCATGTTCCCAGAGAATCTACAAGCGATGCTTCACGAGTGCCTCACCTCCGATGCTTCAGTAGCGCGGGTTGAGCATGTTGTGGCGGATCGTGTAATTGCCTGGTCGTTTTTTCCTCTCAGAGCGCTGGAACTGGTCCGTGCCTATGGGTTGGATATCACATCGGATGTTGCGTTGCGTCGTGCAAAGGAAGCTGCGGAGGAGTCTGCTCGCGCAAAGGGGATCTTCCTTGCGACCATGAGCCATGAGCTGCGGACTCCCATGAATGGTGTGCTGGGATGTACGCAGCTCCTAAAAGACACCTCATTAACCAACCAGCAACGGGAACTCATCGAAACGATGCATCGTTCCGCGGATGCGTTGCTGACATTAGTCAACGACATTCTGGATTTTTCAAAAATTGAGGCCGGTAAGATGACCTTGGAGGTGGCTAATGTCAACCTGCGAGGGCTTATTTGTGATGTCACCACCTTAACGGAGGGTTTGGCTGCTCATAAAGGTCTGACCGTTTCTGTGGAGATTGATGCCGACGTTCCAGAGGAATTCCGCGGGGACCCGATCAGACTGCGACAAATCCTGTTCAATCTCGTTGGGAATGGAATCAAGTTCACAACACAGGGAGGAGTCACGATTGGGGTCGCAGTGAAACCTACGCAGCTAGAGAACACAGACACGATGTTGTTGCAATGGAGCGTTCGTGATACAGGTATCGGGTTGACTCCTGATCAACAGGCTCAGCTGTTTCAGGCCTATGCGCAGGCCGAGGTATCAACCGCAAGGCGATTCGGTGGAACCGGACTTGGCCTCATGATTTGTCGACAGCTCGTCGAATTAATGGGGGGAACGATCTCAGTCATCAGCCAATGTGGTGAGGGGAGCACATTTAGCTACACCACCCATCTTCTCCCGGCGATTCATCGAGAGACCAGTGGAGTACCATTGGGAACGGATCAATCGGCTTCAAGGGAACAGGGGAGTCCAACGCGCGTCTTGGTCGCGGATGACAACGAAATCAATCAAGTGGTGGCCTGTAAATTCTTACAAAAGTTGGGTTGCCAGGTTGAAGTGGCTCGCACCGGGCGTGAAGCGGTAGAGGCCATTAGCCGAACTACATACGATATCGTCCTGATGGATTGTGAGATGCCGGAAATGGATGGGTATGAAGCAACACGAGAAATTCGTCAGCGTGAAGAGGGGGCGGCGAATCATCTCCCGATCATGGCGCTCACTGGTCATGCATCTGTCGAAGATGCTCAGAAGTGTCGCGAGGCAGGTATGGATAAAGTGGTGACTAAGCCGCTGACACTCCCTACCCTGCGCGCTGGTCTTGAAGAATTGTTACGATACCCCACGTCTTAACCCCATCTCAGCATCACACCCTACTGCAGAGAGAAGAGGGTAGATTCTGCCTCGCCACTTCGGTAGAGTGTCGTTCATGGTTTCCGCTCCTCCATCCAATCGAGTTGTGCTCTATAGCGACTTTAACTGTCCGTTCTGTTATGCACTGCATGAACGGTTGCAAGAGATGGGATTGCTGGAGCAGTGTGAGTGGCGAGGGGTGCAGCATGCCCCACATCTCCCGAAACCGATGAGACCGTGGCAGGGGTCGTTGGAAGCTGAGTTGAAGCATGAAGTTTCGGTTGTCCAGCGCTTGTCGCCGAATCTTTCCATTGTCTTGCCAAGCGGGAAACCCAACACGCTGCCAGCCATTGAATTTGCCATCGGGATCTTACAGAAAGATCCGGGTGAGGGTATGAAGTTTGTTCACCGCATCTACCGGGCATTTTGGTGCGAAGGGCAAGATATTTCCGATCCAGCGGTGTTACAGCTGTTGGCTGGAGAACAGTGTGTCGAGGACTTTGGTGGTCAGAATCTGATTGTCGCTCAAAAATGGGAGACGGCGTGGCATGCAACTGGTCAAAACGGGGTCCCCCTCCTGGTCTCTCCAGATGGCGATCTGCTCGTGGGCTGTGTGCCGGCTGACCATATCCGGCAGTTCTTTGCCACCCTACCCGGATAGGCACCTCGTATCGGCTGATATCGTCCGTTTTTTCCGCATACGTTTCCATCCTAATGCTATGTTGTTCCGAACGAGGTCTCATACGGATCGTGAGTCCACGTAACCGGTACGCTCGTCATCAAAGGCCAGTCACGATGAACGCTGCGCCGAACCCTAGAAGGAAGAGCAACCCAAAAGACACAAGACCCGCGAGATATGGCATAGGAGACTCCCACGTCTAAGCAGAAGCCATTCAGCTTTGTGCTTAAGATGCTACCGCATCATTCATACCAGATGCTCGCGAGTAGGACTTTATCAAGAAAACAATCAGTTACAGATACTTATTGGGTTACGCGGCAAGGTTGAAACGAATAGGCGAGGGAGGGGGCCGGTCAGGCATCATCGAGGAAACCTCAACAATGTCTGTGGGATTGAACATGCCTGCCGCAGAGTAGGTATCTGAGGACAGTCTGTTCTCATGTGTGCAGCGAGAACAACCGAGACATTAGTATTAGTGAAGGTTTGAAGGGGGTCCGACCCGATCAACAAATGTGAGTTCAGCAATAGCAGACTTGTCGAGCTCACCTTTTCCCAATGCAATCAGCCGTCGGTATTGAGCAAGCGTTGCTTGTGCGACAGGAAGCGAGATGCCTACCTGCTGGGCCAAATCGAGGGCAATGGCAGAATCCTTCGCCGCATGGGCTGCTGAAAAGTAGCAATCATGCGCCCGTTGCTGCATATCGTCCCCGTCTGTCTCCAGTACGCGAGACGCGGCCCCTGTTTGACTAAAGACGTCGCGTAACAGCGCAAGATCGATTCCCAGTGCGGCACCCAGTCCTAACCCTTCAGCCAAAGCAGCGGTATTGCTGTTCATGACCATATTCACGAGGGCCTTGACTGTGGCGGCTTCGCCGGTTCGACCGATGTATCGTACGGTTGTCCCAAGGGCCTCAAGGATGACCTTGGCGCGAGCGTATGTCTCAGGGTTGCCACCGCACAGGAGGTATAAGGTGCCTTGCCTGGCTTGGGTGATGCTTCCTGCCATGCAGGCTTCGAGGTACAGTCCTCCTCGGCCAGAGATCAACCCCGCGATGTCTTGATGGGTTTGAGGAGAAAGGGTGGCACAATTGATGAAGAGCCGACCGCGAGCGTTTCCTAGGAGGCTGGTGTTGTCGGTTGCGGAGAAAATGGAACGCATGGCCGCATCATCGGATACCACCGTGATAATGACGGACGCCCGATCAGCAACTTCAGCCGGTGTGTGGGCTTGGTGGACACCGAGTTCCATGGATAATTTGACAGCTGCGGCGGAATAGACATCGTAGACCGATGTCAGGTGAAGGCCACGTTCGTGGAGGCACCGGGACATGTTTGCGCCCATACGGCCGACCCCGACAAATCCGATACTCTCCGTTGGTTCAGGCATATGAAATGATCCTAACGTGCTGGATGGTCGCACGCACTAGAGTTGAGGGGTTTCTTCGAGTTGAGGCTGGTGCAGTTTGTTCCATTTAATGGTGGTTTTCCCGTCTGTTGTCGTAAACCCATGGTCATTGAAGGCAATGACGCTCACGCGTTGGTGTTTTTTGTGTGTCGGGTGTAACTGAGGAAGACCGTCCTTGGTGCGAACTGTCCCTTTGAGACTATCCACAATCAACAAATCCGTTGCAGCTGACGGTTGGATGGCCCACACAAAGGTGGCAGGACCGCCGGCATAGGTGCCGGAACCTTCCCATTGTCCAACCAAATTTGGGTCAACCGTTTTTATCTGGAAGACGGGTACGCTGGTCGCTTCGCGACGGAGCTTCCAGAGTTCAGTGGGAATCCGCGATGGGTTCTGATCGGTGACGAGCCGTTTCCAGTTCGCCTGCACACTGCCGGTTGTGGCAAACGAATTCGGCGCCGTGATTCGATAGGTCCCTTTCCACCCAAGGCCCCTGAATGTATTTGCTCGTTCTAGGGACCACATGCCGGATTCGGCATTCAAGATGCCATCAAATTCCATCATCGAAGAGAGGGACCATTCCAAGTTTGGCTTGATGATCAAGAGGAGATCATGCTGTGTCGTGCTATGGGAGACGTGTGTATACCACGATCCGACCAAATTGGTCGGATCGATGACTGTGGATTTCTTGGGCCCATCCTGAGGAGTCGCAGGAGCTGGACGCGCTTGCATGAGCGTCACGGAGGCAACGCGGGAGCCGCCGTCTCGGTGTGAGTCCTGGTCGGCCATCGGGTCGGAAATCGTGGAGGGGAGGGTTGCGGTTAAGGTGGCGCCAGAACGTTCCGCAACGGTCCGACTCAACCGGGTGACGGCGTCGGCAAGATGTTTCTGTTTGGTCGAGGCGACAATAATGGTGATCAGCTCTTCTTCGTGCAAAAAGGTCAGTCTGGAGAGGGAAGCAGAATCGATTCTGACCGCCCCTTCACCCAGGCCAGGGATCAACCGACTGTCACGCCGAAGGCGCTCTTTATTAAACCAGGTCCGCCGGTCCTGAGCTGAACTATCATGTAGTTGAACCGTGACTGTATTGCCGTCACTTCGACGAGCTTTGAAGAGGCAGGCCTTCTGTTCACCCGGTGTCCCTTCCTCGACCGGCTCCCCAAGTGCCTGTTGAGCTTCCGCAACAGTGATCAAGGAGCAGGGGTCGGTTGCCGATCCAAAGAGACTTCCTACTTTTCCACAGGAGAGGAGGAAGAGGGGGAGGAGAAGCCATGTATAGGATCGTTTGCGGCGAAGCATTACCCAACACACTCAGTCATGTGAGGAGGTAATTGTACCGCGAATGGGATCACAAGTGCCAGGGGCGAAAGACGGCAGGGGCGAAAGCCGAAATCCGATAGGTCCTCCGTGTAGTCTACGTAAGGGCTATTTATCGAGGAACGGGAGAACACTCGTTATATTCAATCAGCCACAAATTTCAGTGCCACACCATTGATACAGTAGCGGAGACCGGTGGGTCTGGGACCATCCTTAAAGACATGTCCTTGATGTCCTTCGCATCGAGCGCAATGGACTTCGGTTCGTGCCATGAACAACTTGTAGTCCGTCCTGGTTTCAACTACTCGTGGATCGAGTGGCTGCCAGAAGCTGGGCCAGCCTGTCCCACTGTCAAACTTGTGTTCGGAGGAGAATAAGGGCAGGTCGCAGCCGGTGCAGAAATAAATCCCCGGCGCATGGTTCTCATGCAGCGGGTTCACGAACGCCCGTTCCGTATCTTCATGCCGCAAGACACGGTAGGCGGCGGCTGAGAGCTGCTTTTTCCATTCCTCATCGGTCTTCGTAACCTTGATGATGGGATCAATCTGAATAGTAGGTTGCATCGTGTCTCTCCTTTGTGCGCTGGAGTCAGCACCGATCAGTCGAACAGGCAGTTCAAGTCTTACAGGACCTCAGGAAACGCACGCGCATCTCCTCTGACGTAGTCAGGGAAATGGTACGGTTCGGGAACTCAGAATGCAAGCGTCTGTGGACAAGCAAGAAAAGTCCTCCGTGTACAGGAGCTGCCGGAGTGTGCCAGGCGATGAGGAGTGGTTAGTCATGGGCAGAGATATTCCGAAGTAACTTCCAGACTTTCCAATGGGATGGATGGGGCTCGGTTCGTTCCGGTTGAGAGAGGTTGACCTGAATATCATACAGGCCTGTGCTCAGATTCTCAATTTGAGTCACTGGATACCACCATTCATATCGTTGTTCCCATCGATCCCGACAGGCTAGGCGCACGTAGCATCGACTGACCGGTTTCATGCGAATCGGTGCATCCGGTCCTAGAACGATTGGGATGGGGTGGATTTGATGCCGAGGCCCTTGCGGGTGAATGGTTCTAACGGAAAAGTTTCCCTCCCATCCGCTGAGCTGGAGGAGACAATCGTAGGCTACTCCAGGTCCTATATTCTCCAACTCCGGGGTGAGGGTTACAACCTGTCCGGCATTGAGGACTGAGAGGTTGGTAATACTCAGAACCGGCTGCTCAGCCCGGAAGTCGTCCCAGAGCTGAGTGATGAATTCACGCCAATAAAAGATGCCTGCTCCAGCGCCGACGATGAAGATCAGAAGACCGATCAGTACCAGCCAGTCCATGGTTCGTAGGGATCCGGTTCGATTCGGACGAGATCACAAATAGGGAGAACCTACGTGGAGGAAAGGCAAGTGTCAACTCGCAGCAATTGGCCTCGCCTTGATGAGCTCCGAAACGGGAAATCCGAGCTGCTGAGCCTTGGCGACCAAGCGTTGATAGGTTGCTTCATCAAGCTGGGGCGTGCGTGACAGGATCCAGAGATACTGTCTGTTCGGAGTTCCGACGAGGGCTGTTTGGTAGTTCGGGGCAAGATCGATAATCCAGTAGTTGCCATCGCGTGATGAGCCCGCAAGTTTAGCAAACCAGTTGTCAAAGACGACCATCAGTTTTGCGTTGCTTGTGCCGTCCACGACCGACGCCACGCCGTCCGCCTGTTCCAGGTAACCGTTGGTGGTCACACATTCGTTGTGGACCCCGATCTTCCCGTCAGGCCGAGTGGTATAGACGGCTTTTGATTCGACACAGTGCCGCTGAAACCACATGGGCAAGCGAGCGATTTCGTACCATGTACCCGCATAGCGGGCGAAATCCACAGACGTGACAGTCTGTAAGGGCTCTTTCTGGCCGACGCCCGCACAGCCAGCTAAGGCAATCAGACTGATGAGGGTCGTGAGACGAGAGAGCCGATTCATGATGGACTGGTCGTCACGCTCTGTGATTAGCTTCCTCGCTCAGGCGCGGATACCGGTAGTGTGGTGTGGGTCTGGAGGCAAAGTCAATCGCAGCGTGCTCCGATACCAACCGATCTCTCGATCGTCTCGTTGTGGCAACCCGGATAGCCCTTACTGTGTCACTGCTGGCGACCGGTGTGTGATAGCCCACGAGAGCGAACAACTCTATTTTCGACGGCGAATGCGGCGAACGGCTGGAACGAGGCGTGCCCGGAAGCTGACTAGACCAGCGGCTACGGCGAGCAAGATTGCGAGAAGAAACTCCACGTCACACCTCCTGCATCTAGAGTGGATAGATACTCACCATGGGAATCAAATTGAACAACGTCAGGCTACGTCTCGGAAGAAAAAGAGTCAAACACTTCAGTGAAAATGAACGAGGAGAAAACCCGAGAAGGTCTCTGTTGTCGAGGGGCGTTTTCCGATCGACTGTCGATCAGTGCAGGAGAGAGAGGTATCAACACGGTGATGGCCATCATGGCATGGCTCGTCGTCGTTTGAGCTTATGCCCCACTTGCACGATCGCATCGATGGCGGGGGTGAGCTCATGGCCCAAGTCCGTGAGAGCGGACTCGACGGTCGGCGGCGAGGTGGGCATGACCTGACGTGTCACAATTCCATCTCGCTCCAGCCTCTTGAGTCGTGCCGAAAAGACTTTTGGCGATACACCGGGAATATCCGCCAGCAATTCGCTGAATCGGCGTGGCCCTTCTCGCAAGTACCAAATCACGTTGGGTGTCCAGGCCCCCTTGAGAAACTGCATGCAGGCCGTGAGAGGGCAGCCTATCGGCGGGGGTGCCACCTTGGATTTCCTTTGTTTGACAGCCATGTTCTGCTCCCTGTGAGTGACTATCGCCACTTACCAAAAGGAGGGCTCAACGCTGTGACCGCGGCACTCGCGATCGAGTATGCCGGTGAGGGAATCAGATTCAATGCGATCGGGGCCGGCATCATCGATACGCCGATGCATAAGCCGGAGACGCACGGGTTTTTGAAGACGCTGCATCCGATCCAACGGATTGGCCGGGTCTCAGAGATCGTCGATGCGGTGCTCTATCTCACCGATGCGACGTTTGTGACTGGAGAGGTGTTACACGTCGACGCCAACAACGGAGGACGATATGCCATATGTTTTAATGCACGTCACACGTGAGGGAGTGAGTCTGGAACAAAAAGGAGCCCTGATCAAGGGCGTGACTGAGCTGCTCGTGCAGGTTCTACACAAGAAACCAGCTCAGACCTTTGTGGTGATACAGGAGGTCGAACTGGATAATTGGGGCATTGCCGGAACGACCACCACAAAATATCGTCAACAGGAGCAGGCGCTCGCAGCTCAATCTGTCGAATAACGATCTCGCTGTCATATCACTGTGCGGCTTTGTGAGGAGGGTTACTTGGCGGCTCAATAATCAACTTTGCACCGGGCCTGAAGGTCAGGTAATACCAGACCCATTCCGACATCACGCGAACTCGGTTTCGAAAACCAATCAGGAAGAAAATGTGGACCACGCACCAGAGAATCCAGGCGAGAAACCCTGAAGCTTGGAGAGACCCAAATTGCGCGACAGCCTTGGCTCGGCCGATGGTGGCGAGCATACCACGATCGGCATAGACAAAGGCGGGCCGTTGTTCAGGAGCCATGGTTCGATTGATGAGGTTGGCCACATAGCGTCCCTGTTGCATTGCGACCGGCGCCACTCCTGGTAAGGGCGTGCCCTCGTTGCTACGACAATGGGCCGCATCGCCGATGACGAAGATGCACGGATCATCCGGGATCGTGAGGTCCGGGTTGACCAGGATTCGTCCGGAGGAATCTTGTGGGGCAGCCAGTGTGTTCAGAAGGGGAGAGGCCCTATTGCCGGCCGCCCATATGACCCGTGTCGCTGGGACCCATTCTTGACCAATTCTTACTCCATCTGGCTTCACGGCACTCACCGGGCTGCTTAATCGAATGGTCACACCTAGGTGGGTAAGAGCTCGCGCGGCTTTGTCGGATAGCCTAGGGGAAAATGCCGGTAAAATACGCTGGCCTGCTTCCACGAGAAGGATTGACACCGTCTGAAGCCGCAAGGTGGGAAAGTCTGGTCCCATGGAGTTTCTTGCGATTTCAGCTAGCGCACCGGCTAGCTCCACACCGGTCGGGCCTCCGCCAACGATGACAAACGTGAGATGACTGTCGGCTCCAGTCGCGGCGCGCTGCCGTTCTGCCTCTTCAAACGCGAGGAGCATTCGTTCACGCAATTGGACCGCATCGCTCAATGTTTTGATCCCCGGAGCAGCGGCTTCCCACTCGTCGTGCCCGAAATAGGCGTGACGTGATCCTGGTGCGAGGATCACGCAGTCGAACAGGATTGGGGGACTCTCTTGGAGGCGGACCATCCGCATGGTGCGATCGATCGACACGACGTTGTCCATGATCACACGGACATTCGGTTGTGAGCGAAAGACGGTTCGTAGCGGCCAAGCAATGTCGCTGGGCGAGAGCGCCGCGGTCGCGACTTGATAGAGCAGAGGTTGAAAGAGATGGTGATTGGCACGATCGATAAGGACGACCTCAGCCTGGCGGATGAATCGGGCCGCCGTCAGACCTCCGAATCCTCCGCCAACAATGACAATCCGCTTGTGAGCCATACGACCTTGCTCCGCGAGAGGTTATCCTGTGGGCTCGCTGTCGAGTTTGTGCGCTTTGCGACCACCAGCAACCAAATGATAGTCGGGGATTTGTCCTCCCACCATCAACTTCGCCATGTCAGCGGCACGGGAGACGAGTCCTTGTGCCCCTTCACGCAATTCACGGCTGTTCTGCACTTCACAGATATTACGTTCCATATCTTCCGCGCTCCAGCCACGTGAGTGGGCGATGAAGGGAAATTGTGGAAACTGGCAACCGATCTCCGCCCAAAAGGTCATGAGCTGTCCCGCCACGCCCTGTACGTTGTCTTGCCCACCCATAATAATAAAGGCTGCTACCTTATCCTTCAGCAGATGTTTGTTCGCGATGGTCTCCTGATTCTGGATGCAGTTCATCCGTTCGACCATCTTGAAGTAGAGGCTGTTGGCGTTCCCCCATCGAATGGGGGTCGAAACGAGGATCACGTCGGCCCAATGGACAATCGCTTCATAGACTCGATCGAGCTGATCCGTGGGATCCATCTGTGTGATGGAGCAGGGCCAGGTACAGGCCTGAGCGGATTTGGAATAGAATCCCTCACAAGCCCGAAAGTGTAGCTCGCGTAGCTTAATCAATTGTGTTTCGAGCTCAAGCTGCGTCTGTGCATGAGTGAGCGCCACATCGAGGAGCGCATCAGAGGTACTGTATCGAGGATGTTCTACCGTCATGGCGGTCGTCGCGATGCCGACGACTCGAATAGGCCCTGGTTGGCGGACGATGGGACGGGCAAGTGGGTGGGGGGCGTGCGGCTGTTTCTTGCGTTTCGTGGCAGAGGCCAGATCAATGTATAGGCGGCCCTGCTCAATCTTGGTTGCATAGACCGGCACTTGATCGGCTTCGTACCCAGACTCCCCTTGACCGGTCTCATGGTGGAATTTCCAATAGTGCCAGGGACAGACCACATAGTCGCCATCGAGACGGCCTTTCCCAAGCGGACCGCCCACATGATTGCAGACGCCAGAGATCGCCGAAAACTTCCCGTCTTTGTAGGAAAGCGCCATGCGAGTTTTCCCACATTGCACCTCTTGAAGCTCTAGCCGACTAAGCTCATGAACCGATCCGATATCCTTCCATTGGCTTTCAGACATTGAATGCTCCTTTGCCTCGCGTCCTTATGGGAAGTCCCTAGAAGGGTCTCACTTGTTCTTCTGAATCAGAATCTTGTTGCCGTCGGGGTCATCAATGATGGCGAAGCGACAAAGGGGAGTGCCCATGGTTTCCTGAGCGATCGGAACGCCTGCGGCCTTCAATTGGGCGAAAGTTGCATCAAGGTTGTCCACCTTAAACATCACGCAGGTTCCGTCCGATGATGGTTTCCACACGTCACCAAAACTGCCGATGCCGAATGTGCCAGGGCCGATATCGTATTCCACCCACATGCCGCCGTCAGGTTCCATCGTAGGCTTGAGTCCCAGCACGCCTTCGCAGAAGGCGTGGGCGCGTGGCATATCTGTGACCGGCGTACCGGTACAGGCGATTTCGGTGATGTTCATGGAAGGCCTCCTGCGAACAGTGGGTGACTCAGGTTCTGGGTATGGCAAAAAGTTGTGAAGCTTGTAGGCGCGTTGTAAAGATCCAGGGACTGCCGACTTTTATTAAGAGAGCGAATGCAGATTACGATGAGAATAGAAGCACGTCAACTATGGCAGAAGCGTTAGGCTGCGCGGCGTAAGGGATTGCGGTTCGCTTTGGTGGTTTCACCAGCCTGACCGTTTGATGACATCTTGTGCTGAGTGGTCGGTTGGTCACAAAGCAATCTGGCGCCTGGTTTGAAGGTGAGGTAGTACCAGGTCCATTCGGTCATCACGCGGACTCGGTTTCTGAGACCGATGAGGAAGAACACGTGGACGATGCACCAGAGTGCCCAGGCAAGGAAGCCGGAAGCACGGATGGGGCCGAACTGTGCCACGGCTTTGCCACGGCCGATCGTGGCCAACATGCCGCGATCCCGGTACAGAAAGGGGACACGCTGTTGGGGTAAGAGTTCCTGATTGATCATCTCGGCAACATACCGCCCCTCGCTCATGGCAACGGGAGCGATTGCTGGGAGTGGTATCCCTTCGCGGTCGGGACAGTGCGCCGCATCGCCGATGACGAAGATCCATGGGTCGCCTGGGATCGTCATGTCTGGTTGAACGTTAATCCGACCACAAGGATCCAGATCGACGCCGAGGGTCTTCAACAGGGGGGAGGCCTTAATACCAGCCGCCCAAATCACATTGGTGGATGCGACCCATTCATCATCACCGAGCCTGACTCCATTGGCATGAACGGCAGTCACCGGCTTATTGAGTTTGACGGTCACCCCCATCTGCTCTAACGCGGTCAGTGCGTTGGCGGATAGTGTGGGGTTGAATCCAGGCAAGATACGTGATCCAGCCTCCACAAGTGTTATGGAGAGATCTTCCACACGTAGGTGTGGATAGTCTGGCCCCATGGTTGTTCTGCCGATTTGAAGGAGCGCACCCGCGAGTTCGACGCCGGTCGGTCCGCCTCCTACGACGACGAAGTTGAGGCGATTCTGCGCACCGGTCTCAGCGCGCTGCCGGTCGGCTCCCTCAAGCGCGAGCAGAATCCGTTCTCGTAAATGAACCGCGTCAGCCATGGTTTTGAGCCCTGGGGCATTCTCCTCCCACTCCTCATGTCCGAAATAGTCGGGGCGTGATCCTGGAGCGACGATGAGGGCATCAAAGTTGATCGGCGCGCTGTGACGGAGGTGGACCACGTGTGCGATCCGATCGATCGACAGGACGTCATCCATGACGATCCGAGCGTTGGGTTGTGAACGGAACAGGGTGCGCAGGGGCCAGGCAATATCGTCTGGTGACAACGCGGCTGTGGCCACCTGGTACAGCAGTGGCTGGAAGACATGGTGATTGGTACGGTCGATCAGGATGACATCGACATCACGCAAGAAGCACGCGGTTGTCATGCCGCCAAATCCACCTCCGATAATGACGACGCGCTTTCTCGGCACGGGGCGAGAGAAACGGGCAGATTGTTCCACCAGTTCAAACCTTCTATGAATTAGAGAACCTGACTTGGGTTGTCTGACGAAATAATGGGGGATCGGGGTCCCACGGCTGTACAAGCGTCTTCTCTCCCTTCTTCGGCTGGGCTGGTATTTTCTTGAGCGTCATGGATGGTCAGGCCCCGGGGCTTGGCTTCATGGGTGAGCCTGCTACACTTACCTTGCTGGAGTGAAGCACCCCGTCGTGTTCTGAACGAGATGTAAGGAGTCCTCCCGATGACGATTCAGACCTATTGGAAAATGATCGGCCTTGCGTACAGTACAGCCGTTGTCCTCCTGAGCGTGGGATGTTCCAGTAACTACTATACGGCTGAGGCGAACGGTGAACAGAAGGTCTATCGGGTAGGTGAACAAGGGGAGAAGACGCTCGTGTATGAGACGGATTTAGAAGGGAAGACCACCATCTATGATTTTGATGATCCGATGGCCAAGCGACAGATGGTTGTCCAAGAGGCAGCAGTCACCTCGAATCTGAAAAAAACGGAACGGCCTGAACAGGCCAGCTCTGCACCGAAGCGACAGCCGAACGAACCTATCTATGTTGAGCTTGCGCCGGTGGAGCTGGATGAACAGATGCAGAAGGCCGAGCGAGCCAAAGGTGCGGTCGCAGACCAGATTCGAAGTGAGTTGGTTGCGGATCCCGTGATTAAGCTTGTCGAACGCAATCAGGAACGATCGGGATTATTGAAGCCCCATTTGTCGGCTGGTGTGGATGTTGAAGTGTCGCCCAAAGTGTCCTTGAAGGAAGCATACGGACTCGATCGAAAAACCGGGAAACCGGTCAAGATGTTGGCGGTTGTGTTTGAGGCCAGGATTACGTCACAGTCTCCACCTGCGACCTACACCGTATCCGAGTCCGGTCATGCCCAGCGGAACCTCGAAGTCTCCAAACGCTTTGCGAAACAGGTGAGACAAGTTATCCTAGAGAAAATTGGCCCAACCATTCCCGTGCACTGAGCACCATCCCATTACATGCCATCTCACGCCGAATAGTCCTGCCGGTTTTCTCGTTTGTGTTTTCCTCAGCCGTGAAGGTAATAATGTCGGCCATCTTGGAGGACGTATCCCGTGGCCAAGGTCCACCCATCTGATATGCGTATTACGATTGCCGATACTGCGGGAGGGCTCCGCATTGTAATGCCCTGTCGGCGCAGCTGGTCCGTGATTGTCTTCTTGGCGTTCTGGATTTGTGGCTGGGCCGTGGGCGAAGTCATGGTGTCTCGGCAGTTCCTCCAGGGCGATGCGCCAGCAGAGGGAGAGTTCTTCATGCTGACCTGGCTGGGAGTTTGGACGGGCGGAGGCGTTGTTGCCGTCTATGCTTGGTTGTGGCAGGTGATGGGGAAGGAGATCGTGACCGTACATGGCCAGACGTTCACCGTGCGCCGTGACATCGGAGGGGTGGGGTTTGAGAAGGACTATGATCTGGTGCAGATGCGAAATTTACGTGGTCAACCTGTTGGGTTCAGCCCGGTAGACCTCTCTTCCAGCTTCCAACTATGGGGCGTCGGCGGCATGATCGCCTTTGATTATGGTGCCAGAACCGTTCGCTTTGGCGTCGGACTCGATGAAGCGGAAGTAGAGCACGTTCTCACATCGATTAAGCAGCGGTATAGAATTTCAGAAACCACGTCAAAGAAGTGATTCATATATCTGGTAATGTAGAGCGGCCTGCCGAGCATCGCGAAACGACGCTCATCAGCTTTCTTAAACCATATACACCGCATAAATTCGGTAGGGACCGGGCTCTGCATTTTTGAACCGTCCTGCTTCGAGAAGCGACTTTGCTGTTTCTAGGTCGGGTAATAAGCAGTGTGCGTTGGTCTGGATGTCATCGGCGAGCGCATTACAGGAAAGGAGGGAACACTCTGGACTGTTGCGGCACACATTGTTGACGACATCAAATCCAGCAAGGACCTTTTACTCTGGAATGAGGATAGTCGTCTTGAATGAAGGCTCTGGTCCGTACAAAAGCCACCGTTTTTCACGTCATCATATTCCTGCTCATACACCTCATCATAGAACATGGTCGTACCGGCTAAGTCGATCGAATGCTCCTGAGCGAGCTGTGCAATGATGTTCGGGGAATCGAATAACCAGTACCCCTTATGCTGCCAGAAGGTAATGTATTCAGCGAAGGCTTGAGAGATGCATCCACTCACGGAGTAGATAGCTTCAACGCCACTTGCCTTGAGCCAGTCGGATTTGCCCACGACTTTCTTTGCCATATCTTCGGCTGGAGTCATAGCATCATCTTACATTTCTTGCATAGAGGCTGCACGCCTTGGTACGCCTTGTCTGTTTACTCGCTGTGTCCTCGCTGGACGACTTGTTTGACCACCCTGCAAATTGAATTGGATCGTGAAGGGGGAACAATCTACCCCCCCCCCCCCCCCCCCCCCCCCCCCCGCCCCCGCCCCCCCCCCCCCCCCCCC
>CABVRZ010000053.1 GCA_902500775.1 uncultured Nitrospira sp. | reverse complement strand
CCCCACCTCCAGACCTCAGATCATAGGGTGAAGGCGTCCACTTTTTTGAGCCTAGCTCACCATCGGCAGCGTCTGAAGGGGCGGGCGCAGCGTATCACGATCGATCTGGACCCGACCGACGATCCCACCCATGGGCAGCAGGCGTTCACCTGCTTCAATGGACACTATGACACCTGGTGTTACCTGCCCCTGGTAACCACGCTGACCTTCAACGACGAAACCGACCAGTATCTGGTGGCGATTGTGCTGCGGCCCGGCCACAGTCCCGCGAAACACGGGGCCTGTGGACTCTTGCGCATCCTGCTGCAACACCTGCGTCGGGCGTGCCCGGGCCCCGCGTTCCGAGTCCGCGTGGATGGCGGCTTCGCTGGTCACGACTGGCTGGACCTCTTGGAGCGACAGCGGGTGGAGTATGTGGTTGGACTGGCCAGCAACACCCGATTGGTGCGGTGCGCCGGGCGGCTCGTGGGAGAGGCCTATGGTCTGTCCAAATACCGTGGCCACACCGAGCACGTCTTCGGCGAGACCCTGTACGCCGCCCGGAGTTGGGCGCATCGGCGTCGCGTGATCATCAAGGCCGCGGTTGTCCGGCTGCCAGGCCGCGAGCCCAAATGCAATCCCCGCTTCGTGGTGACCAATCTCAGTGCCCCACCCGCCATGGTGTATGCGAACTACTGCCAACGGGGCGATGTGGAGCATCGGCTCAAAGAATTGCATGAGGGGCTCGCCTTGGACCGGACGAGTTGCTCGCGGTTCTGGGCCAATCAATTTCGGGTCCTGCTCACTGCCGCCGCGTATGGGCTGCTCCAGGAATTGCGGCGGCACGCCCAGGGCACCGTGTGTGCCACCGCACAGGTCTCCACCCTGCGTGAGCGGCTGTTGAAGCTGGCCGTCTGGGTGGAACGGTCCGTGCGGCGCCTCGTCGTGCATCTACCGCAATGCGTCCCGTGGGGCGACGCCTGGCGCCGCGTGGCCATCGCGGTCGGCGCCACATCTGGCTAAGGTTCGTCGCGATGGGATCACCACGGGCGTCCTGTAACGGTACGACGGGAAGGGTGTCACTGCACGACCTCTCCCCGAGCCCCGATAATGTCTCCAGCCACCTGCCCAGAGGGGAAAACCCATCATCATAAGGCCTACGCTCCCCACTCCCAGACTTGGATATCCTCCAGAGGTGCCTCGAACGATTTTGTTGGGCTCATCATGAATAATCTCGGCTAGAGTTCCTCTGGGCTTATTGGAGGTGAGACCATCATGATCTCACTAGAACAAGAACTCTCCGACTCTGTAAATGCGCTGATCGCGAAAAAGTATGGTGTATTTGGTTCGAGCCCACTGATTGTGGCTGGTGGAGTTGCGACCGACTGGCTTTCTTCATAAGAGGCGCATGAGCCGAGTTCTGTACTAGGCTGTTTCCCATAATGGACATAGTAGGTGGTTACATCGGAGTCAGGAGAGTGATCCCAATTTATACGGACACTAACTCGTGGTTCGGTTGGGTTTGTGGCAAGCTCTGGCTCTTCCTCCGGAAAAGAGGCTGGAAGAAATGGAGGATCTTCCTCAATTGAGTCGAGCCCTCCATCAGAGGGTGAATCAGTTGCTAATAAGGTCGCAGACTCTGCTTGTTCAGCCTGGGGCGTCTTCATGGAGTCTGAAGATTGATCGGAAGTTGAGCCTTCTGTGGCGTTCGTTGTGGTGGAGAGGTTGGAAGTAATCGGGGCACTTTCTCCACCGCCACTGCATCCCGGTATAGTCGATAATGCAAGGAGAACTGTCAGTGTTATGAGTTTACGATAGTCTTGGCTTAGCCACGTTTGATTCTCTACCATCAGAAGACGCCTCCTAGCCACAGGGTTGCAAAAAGGTTAAAGGCCTTAAGCATTAGGAGTGGTCAAGCAAAGTGTGTGCCGAAGAAGTTATTGTGCAAGATATTGAAAATTAAAGGTGTTATGTAATGTAAATGAAATTAGGAGTGTAAGAAGGTGGATGAGGGGGCCTTCACCATCCGTCCTAGTGAGTGCGTCATGCGAGAGGTGGCAGGATATTGGTCAAGAGCGGGGAATTGCAGTTCGTTGATGTGTTCAGATTTAACGAGAGGTCACCTGGTTTTGAGTAAGAATAAAGAAGAGCCGTGTACGAGAGAATTATAAAACGCTAATCTGGGTATTCACTGTATAGCCTTAAATTTTCTAGCATTGTATAATAGAGCGGTTCAAGCGCCATTCAACAGAGTCTCCTTTCAGGACAGCCGTGTTTCTTCTGCCCCCCCAAAGAAGGATTGTGGTTTATTGAGGTTATGGGAAAGTGTGTCTTGTTTTGTGGATGGCCTTAACCAGAGAGGAGTTCTGTGCATGAAAGACTTTCTGCCGTTTCATAGATCTGATGTGGGTGAGGAAGAGGTAGCAGAGGTCGTAGAGGTTCTCCGATCTGGCTGGCTGACAACGGGTCCTAAGGTTCGAGAATTTGAAAGAGAATTTGCTGCGATGGTGGGAGCTCAACATGCCATTGCCGTTAACTCTTGTACGGCAGCTCTTCATCTTGCGCTTGAGGCGATTGGCATACGTGAAGGCGATGAGGTTTTGGTTCCGACCATGACCTTCGCGGCGACAGCCGAAGTGGTGACCTATTTTAAGGCCAAGCCCGTATTACTGGATTGTACCGAAGACACGTTGAATCTGAACACGGATTTGATAGAGAAGGCCATTTCAAAGCGGACGAAAGCGATCATTCCCGTGCATTTTGCTGGGCATCCGTGCGATCTGAAACCGATTCATGCACTTGCGAAAGCTAATAACCTGCATGTAATCGAAGACGCGGCTCACGCGTTGCCGGCCCGATATCACGGAAAAATGATCGGGGGCATCTCTGACATTACCTGTTTCTCGTTCTACGCGACAAAGAATATTACCACTGGCGAAGGTGGAATGATTACCACGGACAATGCCGAGTGGGCAGCCCGCATGCGGATGATGAGTTTACACGGTCTCAGCCGTGACGCCTGGAATCGCTATTCCTCGCAAGGGTCGTGGTATTACGAGATTCTGTCACCTGGATTTAAGTATAACTTGACGGATATTGCCGCTGCCCTTGGTTTGGCTCAATTGAAGAAATGTGATCGGTTTTGGAAGGGGCGTGAGCAATATGCGGCTAGGTACAGAGAAGGATTTAAGGACCTACCCGAAGTTATTTGTCCTCAAGTGGCAGCACATGTGCAACACGCGTGGCATTTGTATGTGATTCAACTGGAGTTAGATCGCTTGCAGATAAGCCGTGACGAATTCATTCGCCAACTTCAACAGGCCGGGGTTGGGTGCAGTGTGCATTTTATTCCCCTTCATCTGCACCCCTATCATCGAGATATGGGAGGTTACCGACCTGAAGATTTCCCAGTTTCGAGCGGAGTGTTTCAGCGAATCGTTTCATTGCCGCTATATTCTAAAATGACTGAGGACGAGATTGATCGTGTAATCGAGATCGTGCGTGAGCTTGTGAGGAGGAACCGACGCTGATGAAGCGTACCTGCGATATCTGTTTGGCAACTATTGGATTGATTGCTGTATCGCCGCTGTTGGCCATTATAGCCCTGTTGATCAAGTTTGACTCGCACGGACCTGTGATCTTCCGGCAGATTCGTGTTGGACAAGGGTTTCGCCCATTCGAGATCCTGAAGTTTCGAACAATGGTCGCGAATGATAATGATTCGGAAGATGGTCCACTTCTCACAGTTGGTCGAGATAGTCGTATAACTGGGATTGGGCATGTTTTGCGACGACTCAAGCTTGATGAATTGCCGCAGTTGTGGAATGTCCTTGTGGGGGATATGAGTTTTGTGGGGCCAAGGCCGGAGGTTCCTCGCTACGTGGAGCGTGCACGCTCAGCATTTGCTGAGGTGCTGACGGTGCGACCAGGTATTACGGACCTGGCTTCATTGAGGTACATTGATGAAGCTGCGCTTTTAGCCGCTTCGTCAAATCCTGAAGCAGAGTATCAATGTAAAGTTCTTCCGGAAAAGCTACAGCTTGCAAAGCTATATGTCCGCCATATGTCTTTGCGACTTGATTTCGCGATTATCATACAAACTCTGCTGCATATTGCTAAATTGCCTCTTGTGGTGATCACACTTCCAGAGCTCCAGGCTGCAGTCGAGGTTTCAGTTGCTTCCCCATGGGTAGGTTTTTCTTCCTTCATCACCAGATGGAGGCGGCCCATTATTGTGGTAATTGACGTAGGTCTGATCGTTCTGGCTAATTACCTGGCTTTTTTCCTGCGATATGATGGGAATATTCCTCTAGGCGAGCGTAACGTCTTTGAGCAGACCGTATTAGGATTGGTTGCTGTGCGAGGAGTTGCGTTTGCTTTGTATGGCCTGAATGAAGGTCTGTGGAGGTACACCAGCCTGTGGGATCTTCAAAATATCCTGAAGGGCGTCTTGGTGAGTACGGTTGCATTCGTTGGCTGGGTCTATTGGGTGATGGGAATTGCCAGCTACCCCCGTTCAATTTTTGCCATCGATGCCATACTAATTATTGGATTTCTTGCTGGTATGCGTTTGTCTTCACGGGTGCTGCGAGACAAGGTTGTCTTTCAGAAAAAACGGAAGGTTTTGGTAATCGGTGCCGGAGATCCTGGCGAGCGGGTGGTGCGCGAGATGAAGACGCGCAGTGCATTTAACTGTCAACCCATTGGGCTTGTTGATGATAATAGTTTACTTCTTAATCAGCGTATTCATGGAGTCCGCGTGTTGGGGGGGATGCAAGATATCCCCAAGCTGATGGAAATGCTGAAACCTAAAGTTGTTGTGGTAGCGGTGCCTGATCCGACACCTGCGTTTCTTCGCGACTTGGTTATCAAGCTTGAGCCATATGACGTATCAATTAAGACATTGCCTAGCAAAGAGGAACTTCTCACGGATCAAAGTGCAGTCAGTCAGATCAGAAATGTGTCACTCCCAGACCTGTTGTCGCGCGCTCCTGTTAATCTTGATAATCGTGTCACGAGGGAGCTAGTTCGCAATAAAGCGGTCTTGATTACAGGTGCCGGAGGGTCGATTGGTTCAGAGCTGGCTCGCCAGATCGCGTCTTTCGAGCCCAAGATGTTGCTATTGTATGAGCGCCACGAAAATAGCCTCTACAATATTCATAAGGAGCTTGATGATAGAAAATATTTGTTTCCCGTTGTTCCACTCATTGGGGATATTACGGACGCGCAAAGGCTTTCGGCTGTGCTCGATCGATACCGTCCTCAGATCCTGTTTCATGCAGCAGCACATAAGCATGTACCGCTTGTTGAGGCAAATCCTGTTGAGGCTGTGAAGAATAACTGTATCGGTACCCGTATCACGGCCGAAGCGGCGAGTCTGTACGGAGTAGAGCAATTTGTCCATATCTCGACTGACAAAGCAGTCAACCCATCGAGCGTCATGGGCGCTACAAAACGGGTGGCTGAGCTAATAATCCAGGATATTGCCAGAAGCAGCCGGACGCGATTTCTTCTCGTTCGATTCGGCAATGTTCTCGGTAGTAGCGGAAGCGTCTTACTCCGTTTTCAGGAACAAATCAGATCTGGTGGGCCGGTGACCATTACGCATCCAGAGATCCGGCGATACTTTATGCTGATTCCAGAGGCGGTGCAGCTAGTTCTCCAAGCAGCAACCATTGGCGAACAAGGCCATACCTACATTCTTGATATGGGGGAACAAATCAAAGTGCTCGATATTGCTCGGAGTCTTATTCGATTGTCGGGACTTGTTCCGGGTAGGGATATTCCCATTCGATTCATAGGACTTCGTCCAGGAGAAAAGCTGTACGAGGAATTAGTAGGAGAAGGAGAGATTGCTGTTGGCTCTCCATTGGACAAGATCTTGCAAATCCGGACGGTAAGCCCTCTCGACTTCGACGTATTTCGACGGAAACTATCAGCCTTGGCGGTGGCTAGTTCTCAGGATGAGCCTAGTGCGGTGCTTGAGCAGCTGAAGCAAATCGTTCCGATGTTTGAGGCAGCAGGGTCTGAGGCTGAACCGGAATCAGTCCAAAGCGAAGTCGATTCATTCATGAAACCATGACGATGGCCATAGAGAGAAGCTTTATACGTTCCCATCTTGGTTGTACCTTTCCACAATACTTGGAGCATAGTTAACCATGCAACTCACTGAGTCTCCCGTACATGCAGGACAAGATGGCTTTCGTGCCGCTCATGAGTACTGGGTCATGGCTTTGCGCAATAAGTGGTTAATTTTCGGATCACTTGCACTGTCTCTGGTCTTGGCATTGGCGTACTACCTCGTTGCTAACAAGTATTATCAATCGAGTACTCTAATCGTTGCAGAAGGCCCGAAGGGAATTAATAGTGTCATCGATAGATTTGACAGGGGAGGAAGAAAAGAAGATCTCGAGGAGAATTTTGACCAAGTTCTGTTTCTTGTTCAACGACAAATAATCAGCCCTGACTTCTTGGGCGAGATTGCCAAGGAATCTGGCTTATATGCAGATGGGTTAGATGATGAGGGGCAGGCAGATGCTCTATACGAGATGGCTCGTAGGACACGAGTTGAACGTGTCAAGATGGATGCGTCTGCTGGCTTCAGTAGCTCGACTTTTCTAGAGGGATTTGTGGTCTCCTACCTAGATCAGGATCCTAAAACGGCCATGCGGGTGACGGGACGAATAGCCGATAAATTCATTGACGATACGAATAAAGATCGCGAGAAAGAAGTTGAAGGCGCTGGAGAGTTTTTGGATCAAGAATTACAGCAGATAAAGCGTGAATTGGAGAAGAAGGAAGAGCGTATCAGTCAGTTTAAAAAAACACATGTGGGAGGGCTTCCTAGTCAAGGAGACGCCAATATGCGTTCATTGGATCGGGTGGAAGCCGATCTGGTGAAGACAAACGAGGATCTCCAACGCCACTCCGAAAAGCTTGCGATGCTGAATCAGGCCGTGCAACAGTACCGAGTGTCTGGGCAGCAGAGCCCCAGTCTTGTGACGTCACGATCTATGGAACCAGATCCCTTGTTTAAGCGGCTTCGGGAACTTCGAGAGCAGCTTGTTAAGTTGAGGGCTGAGTTTTGGGATGGGTACCCCGAGGTGGTTCTCGTAAAGGAAGAAATCCGACAAGTAGAAGATGAGCTCGTGAACATATATGGCCGGGATGCAATCCGGTCGGATAAGGCACCGCTCGATCCCTACCTTCAAGACCTCGCGAAGTTGCAGAGCGAAGAGAGGACAGAGATTACGCTTCTCCAGCGTCGTCTTGGGCAGCTGCAAGCGTCCAGGCAAGACCTTGAAAAACGGTTGGAGCGGTCGCCTATAGTTGAGCAGGAGCTTCTGGTTCTCGAACGCGACTACGGCAATCTGAAAGAAAATTATGCGAAGCTCCTTGATAAGCGGTTGCACACACGCGTCCAAGAGAATATTGAGAAACGTCAGAAAGGCGGAAAGTTCCGCATTATTGACCATGCTATGCTTCCGCTGGCACCGGCCGTTCCAAACAAAGCCAAAGTATTAGCACTGGGACTCTTGTTTGGCTGTGTGTTGGGGGGAGGGTTAACTGTCCTGCGCGAACGATTGACGGAACAGTTTCGAGGACCAGAAGATGTGGAGTTTCTTCTCTCGGGCCCTCGATTGTTGGCGGCCATCCCTGATTTTTCATCCCTGTGGAATACCGGTAGGGGCGCGAATTCTTCACAGAGTTTACCGTCACCAGGTCGTTCCCTGGGCATGACCATGAACGCTCGATCGGAGGATGCGCCGATGAGTCGGTCCTTGACGAGACAATCGAATCTTCAGGAGCTTGATCGGAGGTTTGTCACAAAGCTTTTCCCACGCTCCATGGCAGCGGAGCAATATCGGGTAGCTGCGGCAAGGTTGCAACTCCTCAATGCAACGGGAGGGCCGCTCGTTGCAGCCGTAACAAGTGCCATCAAGGGCGAAGGGAAAACGACAACCGTGATCAATCTCGGCTATACGCTTGCTCGAGATTTTGGAAGGAGAGTACTCTTGGTGGATTGCGATTTTGTGTTTCCTGAGATGGCTTCGTTTTTGGAAGCACCGGTCCAGTATGGACTTGTCGATTGCTTGAGAAGCGATCTTCCTCCACAGCAAGCGATGGGTGCTTTTTCGGATGTGCCTTGCTGGATTATGCCCGCTGGCGAATCGGTTGTTGGTTCTACTGAACTGCTACGAGCCGGTCAATTAGGTCGAGTTCTCTCACGGTTGCGGGATGAATTTGATTATATCCTTCTGAATGCGCCGCCCATCCTTCCTGTGGCAACCATGAACGTGTTGGAAAGCCATTGCGATGTCCATGTGCTTGTCGTACGGGCGAATGTGACGTCAAAACAAGCGGTCAAGCAAGCCCTGGGCTCCCTACGAGCGCAAAAACCTATCCATGTGATCCTGAATGGCGTGGCGTCTAACTCGCTTCCAAGTTACATGCTGGATTATTCGGCTGGCGAACGTTCCGTAGCAGTGTAGGCTAATGGTTTCGAGGTTACGGACACTGTATCTGAAGCATCCAGTCGGCCTCGCAGTGAAATGACATCTATCCCTGGTGAAGCACACAGGAGAGGGCAGATGTCTATTGAGAGGCTTCAGGTGCGGAGGGAAATAGAATAAACGGTTGCTTGGGCTCCTGGTCCGGTGGAACATAAGCAGGAGCTGGTTCGCCCGCTGGCCCTAGATATCGAATGAATCGATAAATGGCCCGCAAGTCCTGCTCGTGCATCTCGCGAAGGACGAACCAGGGCATTGGGGGGCGAAACTCGACTGAGCGTGAGACCTTGATCCACTGATCCTCCGAGAGATTCTGCATATAGAGCCGCAAGTTACTTGCGTAGGTTGTGCCCCAAGGCCCGCGCCACCCTATCGCATCCCCTTTGAGCCAATCTTGTTCAGGAATCTTCCCTGCCGCTTCTGCATAGCCCGTTGTGTGGCAATCATTGCATCCCGCGATTTTGATGACATAGTGTGCGCGATCCTCTGCTTTTTTGTCCAAAGACTTCGCAGGACCGGCAGTATTCATCTTGTCTCCAGTAGCAGCCGCACTCGGTACCATCGCAACGAGACATAGACAGATTGCTAAAGTATATAGATGGATTGAAGCTTGGGCATGGTCCTTTCTCTTCAAAAGTTTTGTAAGAGAAATAGGCAATTTATGTTGCGTGGCGATCAATAGTCGTCGATTTCGTCGGTCTCATCCACCATCTCGGCCGTCATTTCGTCGGTTTCGGTAGCCCACTGCGTGAGGGAAATGCCTCTGGCTTTGAGAAGGGCTTCTTGCTCTGTTCCTGCTGTCATAGTGAGTTCATAGCTAATGGTTCGTCTGACCTGAAACATTCTCATGCTGATATATCCTTCGATGATGCCAAAGATTTCAACCTGTATCGACACCCTACGTGGGGGTCGCTTGTTTTAAGAGTTAGCTCTCTCGAGCAGGTCTTAACAGGGATTCTTTTTTCCCTGCATCCGTGCCTGTTCCCGTTCGGTCTGTTCCCGCATCTGATCGAGCTGAGACTGAAACTGCCGCTCTCTTTCATCGATCTGGAGTAGAGGCCGTGTATTTCTTTCGATCCCATCTTTCCCCGCAGCTTGAACCCCTATCGTGGTGAGGACCGTACCAACTATAACACCGAGTATAAAGTTCAACATCGCTGTGTTGTCAGGCTCCTTTCCTATATGACACATTATGTGTTGTTGAACGTTCATCAGGGTGCGAGAGGATAATCACTTCCCGCACGAGTAGTTGATTGAGTAGCCAATGCATTTTAATCGATTTGGCCTCGGATACCTATAGTGGCTTTGATGGTCTGGGCTGGAAAGGTTTATCCTGTCATCGAGTCGTTACCTTGACTCTATTTCCATCGCTTTGTTAGAGTGGTCAGCCAATCTAAATGTTTGAAAGTTCCACCATTTCTGAACCATTTTCATGAGAAACACTGAGGCAACACCGTGATGAACGTTTGGTTAGATAACGATTCACGTCGCGTCAATCGCCGTTTAGGTATTGAAGGACTCCAAGGGGAATGGGGTGGTGGAGATTCAGTGGCGGAGGAAGAAGATCTGCCACTACCTCCACAGAATGTCCATGCCAAGTCGGGCAATGGGCGCATTACCATCACGTGGGATCTGGTTCCCGAGGCCATGTACTATAACCTCTATTTCCAGACGACAAAGGGTGTGCAAATCAAGTTTTCGGAGCTGACCCGCCCTATCGCCGGTCCCGATGATTTCAAGAGCGTCATCGGAGTCAAGAAGGAGAAGGCGACCTGCTTAGAAGGGGCCTCCAATCCCTACGTTCATGATGACCTCGCGAATGGCACCTGTTACCACTATGTTGTGACTGTCGTTACTCCGAAGGGCGAAAGTCCAGAATCGCAAGAGGTGATGGCCATTCCATCGCCCTATCTCCTTGCAATGGTTATTGGAAGTGAGGGAGTCGATGATGGGGAACTTAGCTCTCCGACTGGGATTGCGCTCGACAAGGAGGGCAATCTCTATGTGGCGGATACCGACAACCATTCTGTTCAAACGTTCGACAAGACCGGGAAATTTCTCTCTCGATGGGGTGGTGAGCCTAGTTCACAAGAAGGGCAGTTCTACTATCCCCGTGGCTTGGCTGTCGGACCGGACGATGTGGTCTATGTAGCGGACAGCGGGAATAATCGTGTGCAGAAGTTTGATCTCGAAGGCAATGTCCAAAAGGCATGGGGAAAGTTTGGCTTCGCGTGGCGTGGTGCTGAGATGGGACGCTTTGACGTGCCGTGGGGGATTACAACGGATCAAGATGGAAACGTGTATGTGTCCGATACGAGCAACGCGCGTATTCAAAAGTTTCAAGCCGATGGGCAGCCGCTGTTGAAGTGGGGGCGAGACGGCAGCTTCGATGGGGCCTTCTTTTTCCCGCGTGGGGTCGCTGTGGATTTTGTCGGGAATATCTATGTGGCGGATGAGAGCAACAACCGTATTCAGAAGTTCGATACGCGCGGAAGTTTTTTAACAAAGTGGGGACGTGAAGGAAGCGGGCCCGGACAATTCAGGTCTCCATGGGGCATCGCCTGTGACGCCCTGGGCAATGTTTATGTGGTCGATAGCGGCAACCATCGGATCCAGAAGTTCGATGGCAACGGGACCTTCCTCTGTTCATTTGGAAATCGCGGGAAGACGGAGGGGCAGCTGAATTTCCCCTACGGGATTGCCGTGGATAAAGAAGGCGGTGTATTTGTCGTCGATAGCGGGAATAACCGCATTCTTAAGTACGTGCCGACCGAAGAGGAGTTGAATCGTGGGAAAGAGCAGCCCGCGCAAGCAGCGGATGCCGGTGTGGTGCAGCCACCTCGGAGCCTTGCCGTCAAGGCAGGCGACACGGAGGTCTTCCTGAGTTGGATGGAGGTGTCAGGCGCGCAGTCCTACAACCTCTATTTTAGTACCGCGCCGCACCTCACAATCGAGGGGGCCACCAAGATCGAGGGTGTGACGAATCCTTACACGCACGAAGGGCTCACGAACGATACCCCCTACTTTTATGCCGTCACCGCATCGTTTGAAGATGGGACGGAGAGCGTGTTATCCGAAGAGGTGACGGCGACGCCCGTGCTCATCGATATCACGGCCCCCCAAAACCCCTACGCCGTGATCAACCACGGGGCGTTCATGACGAATTCGCCCGATGTTATCGTGACCGTCTCGGCGACGGATTTGGACACAGGAGTCGGGGCCTACTTCATTTCCGAAAGTCCATTAACGCCAATGGCGGGCACGCCGGGGTGGGTGGATGTCACGCCGTCGATCAAGTTCGGAGCGACCATTCCGTTCATTCTTTCTCCAGCTGATGGACAGAAGACGATTTATGTGTGGTTCAAGGACATTGGAAACAATGTCTCGACCCCAGCGAGTACCACCATTCTCGTCAATACTTCCGGCTATCTCTGTGTCGCGAAATGGGGGAAGCCTGGTCGTGGTGCGTCTTTGCTGCATGGCGGAGAGTTCATGGCGCCGATGTATGGTCTCTGCGTGGATCAGCAGGGATCGTTGTTTGTCGTGGATAACGGCAACAATCGCGTGCAGAAATTCGATGGTGCGGGGAACTTTATCATCCTGTGGGGGAGTTTTGGCTCCGCGAATGCCAACTTCCATAATCCCACCGGCATTGCCTGTGATGGGAAGGGCGATGTTTGGGTTGTTGATACCAATAACCATCGCGTGCAGAAGTTCGACGGAAAACTCGGTGGCTATCTGATGAAGTTCGGTTCGCGCGGAAATGGCGAGGGACAGTTCAACGCCCCATGGGGCATTGCCGTCGACCGTGTGCGAGGCTATGTGTATGTGGTCGACAGTGCAAATTTCCGTGTCCAGAAATTCGACATGGCAGGCGAGTTTATTATGGCCTGGGGCAGCTTCGGCAACGGCGACGGGCAGTTCTATTTCCCGCGTGGGGTGGCCGTCGATCAAGAGGATGGGACGGTCTACGTCGTCGACATGGGCAATCACCGTATTCAGAAATTCGACACGAGTACCAACGTCTTGCCGCAGCTCTTGACAAAATGGGGTGGAAGTCCGGCTGCCGGGCATGCCAGTAGTTCCTTGGCGCAGGAGGCGGGGCAACTGCGCTCGCCTTGGGGAATCACTGTCGATGGAACTGGTGATGTGTATGTGACTGATACGGGCAATCATCGGATCGAAAAGTTTGACCGCGAAGGCAATTTCATCACGCAGTGGGGCGGGTTTGGGAACGGCGACGGGCAATTTAATTTCCCGTATGGGATTGCCGTTGATGCAAGAGGCAGTGTGTTCGTGATTGACAGCGGCAACACCCGTGTGCAGCAGTTTATGCAGGCGGATGAAGGCAGCGAACGGTTGCAAGATGAGGCAGAAGAATTGGCCGAGATGGAAAAAGCGCAACGAACTCAGAAGGTCTGACGAGGGAACGATGCTGGACAAAGAGCCGCGATTGGGACTGACCTATGATGACGTGATTCTGGTGCCGGCTAAGTCGCGGATCCTCCCCAATGAAGTTGATACAAGCACCTTCGTCTCACGGAACATCCGGATCAACATCCCGTTGGTCAGTGCGGCTATGGATACGGTGACCGAATCGCGGCTCGCTATCGCGATGGCCCGTGAAGGGGGGATCGGTATTATTCATCGGGTCTTGTCCCCGGCGGATCAAGCCATGGAGGTGGATCGGGTCAAGAAGTCTGAAAGCGGGATGATCATGGACCCTGTCACCATCTCCCCGGATGAAACCATTCGAGACGCGCATCAGCTCATGGCGAAATACCGCATTTCCGGGATTCCCGTCACCAAGGGCCGCAAGCTGGTGGGGATTCTCACGAATCGAGATCTGCGGTTCGAAAGCAGGTTGGATCTGAAAGTGTCACAGGTGATGAAGCGGGACCGGCTGGTGACGGCGCCGGAAGGCACCAGTCTCGAGAAAGCGCGGGAGATCCTGCATGAGCACCGGATCGAAAAGTTGCCGGTCGTCAATAAACAGTTTGAATTGAAGGGGCTCATCACCATCAAGGATATCGAAAAGCGGATCAAATATCCCAATGCCTGTAAGGACAGGCATGGACGGTTACGGGTCGGGGCGGCAGTCGGTGTGGGGCAGGAGACCCAAGAGCGCGTCACCTTGTTGAAAAAAGCGGGCGTGGATCTTGTGGTGATCGATACCGCCCACGGCCACTCACAAGCCGTGTTGGATACCGCGAAGATGATCAAGAAGCTGTATCCGGACCTCGAGCTAGTGGTGGGAAACATTGGCACTGCAGAAGCGGCGAAGGATCTGCTGAAAGTTGGGGTCGATGCCGTTAAGGTCGGTGTCGGACCTGGGTCGATCTGTACGACACGGATCGTGTCTGGCGCCGGCATGCCGCAGCTGACAGCCATTTCGGATTGTGCCAAGGCCTTACGTGGGACCGGAGTGCCGGTGATAGCGGATGGTGGAATCAAGTTTTCCGGTGACATTGCTAAAGCGCTCGCGGCTGGTGCGTCGTCCGTCATGCTCGGCGGACTGTTTGCAGGAACAGAAGAGTCTCCTGGAGAGACAGTGCTCTATCAGGCCAGAACCTATAAGGTCTACCGCGGCATGGGCTCCATCGGTGCGATGGAGCGTGGGGGTGGCGATCGGTATGGACAGGGAGGTCGCCCGGCGCAGAAGTTGGTTCCCGAAGGGATCGAAGGACGTGTGCCGTACAAGGGGTCCTTGGCGGCTGTGGTATATCAATTGGTCGGTGGTGTCAGATCGGGAATGGGATACTGCGGATGTAAGTCAATTCCTGACCTCCAGAAGAATGCCACGTTCATCAGGCAGTCAGTCGCCGGTCTCCGAGAGAGTCATGTCCACGATGTCATCATCACCAAAGAAGCCCCGAACTACCGAATGGATTGGGAATAGGGAACGTAAAAGGTGAAAAGGGAAATGTAAAACGTGATTCCAAAGGCCCGTTCTGTATCCGCTTCGTCTTACCTTTAACGTTTCACTTTTCACAAACCGATGGAACTCTGGCACGATAGAATTCTCGTTCTTGACTTCGGATCGCAGTACACACAGTTGATCGCCCGCCGCATTCGCGAAGCTCAGGTCTACTCACAAATCTTTCCTTGTACAACATCCTTAGCCACTATTCTGGCCTACCGGCCCAAGGGGATCGTTCTATCCGGTGGACCTTCTAGCGTCTATGAAAAGAAGGCCCCAACGATTGCCAAGGAGCTGTTTGATCAGAACATTCCGATCCTTGGTATTTGCTACGGCATGCAGCTGGTGACGCATCTATCTGGAGGGGCAGTCGCCAAGTCAGTACATCGGGAATATGGTCGTGCTGAGCTCGTGATCGATGATGCCAGCGACCTTTTTAAGGGAGTGGGCGCCAAACAGATAACCACGGTTTGGATGTCGCATGGGGATCGGATCGAGCGGATGCCACCGGGGTTCCGATCGATCGCGCATACGAGCAACTCTCCTGTTGCGGCGATGAAACGAGAGGACGCCAAGCGGCGGATCTATTGTCTGCAGTTTCATCCCGAAGTCGCGCACACATCCGAAGGGACGAAGATTCTACGGAACTTCGTCTATGAAATCTGTGGCTGTCAGCCGACCTGGACCATGCAGTCCTACGTTGAAACGGCGGTGACGCAGATTCGCGAACAGGTTGGGAAGGAACGGGTGATCTGTGCGTTGAGCGGGGGGGTGGATTCCTCCGTTGCTGCCGCGTTGACGCACCGGGCGATCGGTGATCAGCTGACCTGCATCTTCGTCGATAATGGGGTTTTGCGAGCAGGGGAGCGAGAGCAAGTGCAAAAAACCTTTGCCTCGCAGCTGCACCTGAATATGCGAATCCTTGACGGCACGCAGCAGTTTCTTGCCGGCCTCAAGAATGTGTTGGACCCGGAACGAAAACGGAAAATCATCGGGCGGCAGTTCATCAGGATGTTTGAGGCGGAATCCAAGAAATTGAAAGGCAGTAAATATCTCGTTCAGGGGACGCTCTACCCCGATGTCATCGAAAGCGTCAGTTTCAAGGGTCCGTCGGCAACGATCAAAACGCATCACAATGTCGGCGGGTTGCCGGCGCGGATGAAACTCAAGTTAATTGAACCCCTGCGAGAGCTGTTCAAAGATGAAGTGCGAGTGTTAGGGCATGAGTTAGGATTGCCCGACGACATCATCTGGCGGCAGCCATTCCCAGGGCCTGGATTGGCTATTCGCGTATTGGGGGCGGTGACCGCAGAGCGGCTGGCGATCTTGCGCGCAGCGGAAACCATCGTCGATGAGGAGATCAGAAGCGCGGGGCTCTATCGAGAAATCTGGCAGGCCTTTGCGGTGTTGTTACCGATACGCACAGTCGGGGTGATGGGCGACCAGCGAACCTATGAGCACGTCATCGCGATCCGCGCGGTGACCAGCGTCGATGGGATGACGGCTGACTGGGCCAGGATTCCCAACGACGTGCTGGGTCGTATGTCGAACAGAATCATCAACGAAGTGAAGGGTGTGAATCGGGTGGTCTACGACATCAGCTCGAAACCGCCGAGTACGATCGAATGGGAGTAAGTTGTATCTCCGACTCATCCATCACCAACACGCATTACATGACCACTGAGTGAGCTTCCTGCAACCTGTCTGTTGGGCCTTGAACCGCTTCCTGCAGATTCGATCGAGAAACTTTCCAATCTCCATATCGATTGATAACATTTTTCTGTCTGAGCCTAGTGGCGAGACGGTCCTCATCCACACGCGTTGTCGAAGCGAGTGTGACTGGTACAGGGGCATGCCCGTACATTCGTACAACGGGGGAGCGGTCGATAGCGCAGTATGCCCGAGAGAACTTGGCTGCCATGCGGGAAAGGCGCGATATCCAGATATTGCGGGGAATAGCCATCGTCTTGGTTCTGCTGTTCCATTGGCAGACACCATTTCTGACCAACGGCTTTCTCGGAGTCGACGTATTTTTCGTGATCAGCGGATACTGGATGGCCAAACTGTATGGAAAGGGGACAAGGTGGGACTTTTATAGAGCACGCATTGATCGACTGTTGCCAGCGTACGCCGTGACCGTATTAGGTGTGCTGATCGCGTCGGCTTGGCGAGTGATACCAGTCGAATCTCGTCAACTTTCAGAGCAAGCCATGGCCAGTGCGATATTCATTCCTAATGCGCATTTCTGGGGACAAAATAGTTATTTCGACAAGGCGGCATTCAATCCGCTGTTGAATCTTTGGTCCTTGGGAGTGGAAGCACAATTTTATTTGCTCGTCCCGTTGGTCTATCCTCTGCTCGAACGGCGACGAGTTCTGACCCTTATCATGGCCGGCCTATCCTTCATTCTTTGCATCGGCATGCAAGCCATCTCACCGAAAACAGCGTTCTTTCTGATGCCGTTCAGGGGATGGGAATTCTTTATCGGGGCCTGGATCGCTTGGAACGGCGCAGATGTTCGGGCCGCAGGGGGACGCCTCGATGTACTTCAGTGGGTTCTGCTATTTCTGCTTGTTGGCTCGGTCATGAGCGTGCCTATTCGCACCGAGGACAGGAGTCTTTTGTATGGCCATCCGAGTCTCAGTGCCGCATGGATCTGTCTGCTCACTGCGGCCATCATACAATTCGGCATGCCAAGGGTTCTGGAAAAGGCATGGCTCGGGCGAGCCCTTGCTACGGTTGGTGATTACTCGTATTCCATCTACTTGGTTCATTTCCCATTGATTGTTCTGTGGAACTACAGCGCGTTCGGCGGAACTGTGCTGGGGGTAAACGGAGCGGTAAATTTTGCAGGCGTGGCTGTCGCCACAGCGATGCTCTCATACTGTCTGTATCACTGGGTTGAGAAAGAGAAAACCGGCTTGCTCAAGACTGGAGGTATGAGGGCAACGATGGTTGTATCTATGCTGTGTGCAGCCCCGATGGTCACGTTCGTCACCGATTTTCAATGGTCCCCACGCGAACACAATATTTTTGCGGCCTGGACGGATAGGAGTGAGTATCGCTGTGGAAAACTGTTCCGTATCGCGAATCCACTGGCAGATGTCTGTCCGATTACGGACGGGAACGCTCATCGGAAGGTTCTGTTACTGGGAAACAGCCATGCCGACTCCATCAAGTCATCCTTTGTAAGAGTGGCGGAACGTAACGGGGTAGGTGTGTATTTCAGCACGTACAATGAACCGTTGGTGGACCCGTCGGTTGACGCTGGTAAGGTACTTGAGGGTGCGAGGCGGCTTGGAATTGATGCCATTGTGATTCATTTCAACAATGTGTATACGTATGTGCCTTATGTGGACGCGATCGATCACCTGATTAACTCAGCTCTTTCGGTTGGCATGTCCGTGTCAATCATCGCTCCAATACCGGTGTATGAGGTGCATATCCCTCGGGCGATCTATGAGGCTGAGAGTTTGGGGGTCATGAAGAAGTTTGGGGTGAGCCGCAGGGTTCATAACGAAATGACGAGGGAGTTTCAGGTGTTTGTCGAAAAGTATCGGGACCGACACTTGATCGTTGTCGATCCTGCAGATGTATTATGCCCGAAGGATTCAGATTGTCTCCATTCCGACTCAATGAAGAAGCCGTACTATTTTGATTCAAACCACCTGACACGCACGGGGGCAGCGTTGTTGGAACCGCTCTTGGACCGCTTACTCAAGGATGTTGTGGCCGCCAGGTGACAGCCTCCTGTCTGATACAGCATAATGCGAACAACGAATCGGACATGTTGGAGGTCGCCTGAAGCGTCCTGGTGCTAGGTTGGTTATTGACGCCGATTTATAATATTGAGAACTGGTTCTTGTAGAATATTCTCGTTTTCTCCATAGGAGGTTGGCGTCGCCGATAATGGAACTGAGACTTCAAAAGCTGATTGCCAGCACGGGGCTCTCGTCGCGCCGAAAGGCGGAGATGTTGATTGCCAGCGGCCGCGTGACGGTCAACGGCAAGGTTGTGACTGAACTCGGGACGAAGGTTGATGCCGAGCGTGACCATGTGAAGGTTGATGGCAGGCACCTGACCGCTGCACAGCCGTTCGTGTATCTGGTGTTGAATAAACCGAAAAACGTGATGTCCACTTTGGATGACCCCGGTGGGCGCACGACCGTGAAGGATTTTTTGCACGGCGTCTTGGTTCGGGTGTTTCCGGTCGGACGATTGGATTTTGATAGCGAAGGGTTGATGTTGTTGACGAATCATGGTGAGCTGGCCCAGGCCTTGTTACATCCGCGATACCATGTACCCAAAACGTATCTGATCAAAGTGAAGGGCGTGTTGGGGGACGGGGAAATTAGGAAACTGGAGCAGGGAGTACGGCTTGAAGACGGTATGACAGGTCCCGCCCATGTGAAGAAGGTGAAGAAGGCCGAGCAAAACTCCTGGCTGGAGGTCACGATCCGAGAAGGGCGCAAGCATCAAGTCAGGCGAATGTTGGAGGTCGTGGGGCATCCGGTCATCAAGTTGCAAAGAATACGGATGGGGCCCTTATCCCTAGGCGGGCTTGCCCCAGGTGAATTTCGATTCTTGAGCGACCGGGAGGCAAACGCACTGCGAGAGCTTGTAGAAGAACGGAAAGACGCGGTAGAGCGGGGAGAAGTGCCGACGCCAAAATCGAAGCGACCAGTTCGGCAAGCGGGATGGGCCAAACCGGCGCGAGCAAAACAATTTTCTTCGAAGAAAGTAAGGGGGGCATGAAGGTACGAACACATCGCTGTGGAGAGTTGAACAAGGCCCAGGTGGGTGAGGCCGTGGTGTTGAACGGGTGGGTGCAGCGGCGGCGTGACCATGGCATGGTCATCTTTATCGATCTGCGAGACCGCACGGGCATCACACAGGTGGTGTTCAATGCCGAGCGCAATCTTCGGTGCCATCAAGCAGCGCACTCGCTGCGCAGTGAATGTGTCGTGTCTGTGATGGGACAGGTCATGGCGCGACCGGATGAGTCGAAGAATCCTGATCTCTCGACCGGCGAGATCGAAGTCTTCGTCGACGAGGTGGAAGTTCTGAACGAGGCGAAGACGCCGCCATTTTTGATCGAAGACGATGCGGATGTCACGGAGTCCATCCGTCTGAAGTATCGGTTCCTAGATCTTCGTCGCCCTAGGATGCAGCAGCTGTTGAGTCTCCGGCACGGCATTACGCAGGCCACTAGAGAATTTGTGAATGCCGAGGGCTTCTTGGAGGTCGAGACGCCGATTCTGACCAAGAGCACGCCGGAAGGGGCTCGTGATTATCTAGTGCCGAGCCGGGTCAATGCGGGGCAGTTCTTTGCGCTGCCGCAGTCGCCGCAACTATTCAAACAGGTTCTGATGGTGAGCGGCGTCGATCGCTACTATCAAATCGCGCGCTGCTTTCGAGACGAAGATCTCCGCAATGATCGGCAGCCGGAGTTTACACAGATCGACTTGGAAATGTCGTTCGTCGATCGCCATCAAGTGATGAGCCTGATGGAGCGGATGATCGTCATAATCTTTAGCAAAGTCGGAGGCGTGCAGCTGCCGACGCCTTTCCCCAGGATGACCTATGCCGAGGCGATGGGTCGCTATGGATCGGATAAGCCGGACCTCCGGTTTGACATGCCGCTCCATGACATGACGGCCTTCGGCGCGGCGAGTGAGTTTAAGGTCTTTAAGGATGCGGCGACGAAGGGTGGGATCGTGAAGGCTCTGATTGTGAAGGGTGGCGCGACACTGTCCCGGACCCGAATCGATGCCTTGGGAGAAACGGCCAAGAGTTTCGGAGCGAAAGGTCTCGCTTGGTTGAAGTTGACGGCAGAAGGGCAGTTGGAGTCTGTTATTGCGAAGTTCTTGGACGCGAAGGCTTTTGCGGCGGCCCTTCCGGAAGCAAAGCCGGGAGACCTGGTCCTCTTCGGTGCCGACAAGCCGACGGTCGTCCATGACGTGATGGGGCGCATCAGATTGATGTTGGGAGAAGAACTAAGTCTCATCGACAAGACGTCCTGGAAGCCCCTGTGGGTCATTGATTTTCCCATGTTGGAGTATGACCAGGAACAGAAGCGGTATGTGGCCATCCACCATCCGTTTACTGCGCCGCTCGATGAGGATCTGGGGTTGTTCGATTCTGATCCCCTAAAGATCAGAGCGAAGGCCTACGATATGGTGCTCAACGGGAGCGAAATCGGAGGTGGCAGCATTCGTATTCATCGCAGTGACGTACAGAGCAAAGTGTTTGATTTGCTCGGGATTGAGAAAGAAGATGCTTCGGCGAAGTTTGGATTTCTGCTTGAAGCGCTGGAGTATGGCGCGCCACCGCACGGTGGGATCGCCTTTGGGCTCGATCGTTTGGTCATGCTCCTCGGCCACGCCGATTCGATCCGTGACGTCATCGCATTCCCCAAGACTCAACGGGCGCAATGTCCACTGACTGATGCACCGTCCGCGGTGGGTGCTGATCAACTGAAGGAACTGCGTATCAAGCTGGACTTGGTCGAATAGGGCGTTTCTCTATTCTTATGGCTGGCAATACGGTTGGTCACATTTTCACCGTCACCTCCTTCGGCGAAAGCCATGGACCGGCGATTGGCTGTGTCGTCGATGGGTGCCCTCCTGGGCTCGCCCTCTCAGCGGAAGATATTCAAAAAGACCTCGACCGGCGAAAGCCAGGTACCTCTCGCCATGTAACTCAGCGACAGGAGTCGGATACGGTTGAAATTCTCTCAGGGGTATTTGAGGGAAAGACCACCGGCACGCCGATTGCGCTCTTGATCCGCAACGAAGATCAACGAAGCCGTGACTACGGCAATCTCATCGATACCTTCCGGCCTGGGCATGCCGACTATACCTACTGGCAGAAGTACGGCATTCGTGACCATCGAGGAGGTGGACGCGCCTCGGCGCGTGAGACAGCCGTACGCGTCGCTGCAGCGGCAATTGCGAGGAAATGGCTCAATGAAAGGTACGGGGTCGTCATCCGTGGCTATCTCAGCCAACTCGGGCCGCATGAGTTGCCGTTCAAAAGTTGGGATTCTGTGGGGCAGAATCCATTTTTCTCCGCCGATCCTGATGCGGTCGCCAAGCTGGAATCCTTCATGGACGAACTGCGGAAAGCCGGCGATTCCGTCGGTGCTAAAATCACGACGGTGGCTGAGCATGTGCCGGTTGGGTGGGGTGCTCCAGTCTATGCCAAGTTGGACTCGGACTTGGCTGCAGCCATGATGAGCATCAATGCGGTGAAGGCGGTTGAGATTGGAGCAGGCTTTGCCTCGGTCACCCAGCGTGGTTCCGAACATGGCGACGAGCTGACCCCGGAAGGCTTTCTCTCTAACAACGCCGGCGGTATTCTCGGAGGCATTTCAACTGGGCAAGATGTTATTGTCACCATCGGCATCAAACCCACGTCGAGCATCCGCATTCCACGCAAGTCGATCGACAAGCAAGGCAGTCCAGTCATGGTCGAAACCAACGGCCGTCACGATCCCTGCGTCGGCATTCGCGCGACGCCGATTGCCGAAGCCATGCTGGCCCTCGTCCTCATGGACCATGCGCTCCTGCATCGGGCGCAGAATGCCGATGTGAAGACAGCCACGCCTAAGATTCCTGCTTCAGTCTAAAACCTGTCTCGAGGGGTAATCCTGATCCTGCCGAAGCGGAATAGCTTTGTGCATATGAAGCACTTCTAGTCGCTCTATTTGGATGGTTTGGTGTCAGCAGGGGATTTGCTGAAAATGTCTACTGGATTAGCCAGTGAAACATTGAATTGTTCCCCACCATTATGATCCATGCCATTCCAGGTATGGGTGCTGACCGCCGCATGTATCCAGTTCCATGGTCAAGTCTGCCTGAATTCTCAGCGCACGACTGGATGCCCTATGCGAATGAGCTGAGTTTGGCCGATGTGGCTCGGTCGATGTGCGAAGCGAGATCCATCGAAGACGGCGACATCATCGTGGGCTCTTCTTTGGGAGGGATGGTTGCATGCGAAGTAACAAGAATCAGAAGCATTCCGGTTCTGTACTTGATTGGCAGTGCGGTACAAAAAGAGGAGGTTAACGGTCTTTTGGCTCTGCTACATCCACTTGCGAAGATTGCTCCGATCGAGTGGCTTCGCTGTTTAGCAGGCTAGATCCCGATGGATGTTGCACAGATGTTCGCGGAGGTTGAGCCTTCATTTATTCGGGCAATGTGTTCAGCCATTTTCCAATGGGACGGACTTGGGGCTACGAGCACAAAGGTCTTTCGAATCCACGGTAAGCACGACATTGTTATTCCTGCGCCAATCCAGGCTGATCTATTACTTGATGGTGGGCACCTGATCTCAATGACGCATGCAGAGGAGTGTGTGACATTCATCAGGACTAACCAACGGCTCGGCTAACAAGGAGCGGTCATCGAGTAAGGCGTGGATTACACGGACATAAGGCCAGAATTCGATGTGCCTACGGTAGACTGGGATTTTTGGCAGACGCGTTGCGTAGTGTTTCCTCCATAGGATAATCCGGCCAGCTTTGCTTCTCGTTGTTCCCAAAGCAGACCTGCCACGCGAGTTGTCACTGTGCTGTCGTCTGTAGCTTGGCAAATCCCTCGCGTGCGGCGGTGACAATCTTTGCCGGTGTCTTCTCTGGACTACCGGCATCGAATGCTGGGGGCGGATCGTATTCGATGAGAAGCTGATTGAGCTGAGCCGCCTCGGCTCCGAATTCTTCAGCGACTAAGGTGAGGGCCATATTAATTCCAGAGGAGACACCGGCGGCAGTGAAGACTTTTTCCTGTCGGACGACCCGTTCTTCTGTCGGGATCGCACCAAATTGTTTCAAAACATCGAGGGCGAGCCAACGGGTGGTCGCTTGTAGGCCTCGAAGCACGCCGGTAGCGGCAAGGGCTAAGGCGTCGGTACAGATCGAGCCGATTCGTCTGGTGTGACGCGCCATGGTTAGGAGTCAAGCCAGGAGCTTCTGATTGTTCTGGAGCCTGGTCATGTCAGGTCCACCACAGACGAGCAGCGTGTCGACCTTGTGCTGAAAGTTGCGCCATGAGGCATCCGCGATCAGGCTGAGTCCTGAGGCCGAGCGAACTGGTCCAGCTTGATCAGCGAGGAGCACGATCCGGTAGGGTGCCACGGTTTGGTCTTGCGTGAGGTAGGACGGTAGGGAAAAGACCTCGTAGGGGCCAGTGATATCGAGTGCTGCGACGCCGTCGAATCCGAGCAATGCAATGGTGCGTGTGCGGTTCGTCTTCTTTGGTTTCTTCGGCTTCATGATCAGCATCCTGTCGCCAAACAGAGAATGGCGCAATGACAAAGATAGTGCAACAAATGCCATGGGTGCATGATGTCGGCAGAGGTTGCTTGGGTGCCAGATTCCAGTAGCCGGGTTAGGAGTATAGGGCGGGTTTAGCCGTCAGAGTAGATTGACGTGGTCGTTGAGTGAAGATACAATTAAACTAGTTTGAGACTAGATTGTAAAAGGAGTCTGACATGAAAACCATTGGCGCGTTTGAAGCCAAGACACATTTGTCGGCCTTGCTCGAGCGGGTGAGCAAGGGGGAGACCATTACCATCACCCGACACGGCGTGCCTGCAGCAAGGCTGGTTCCGATCGAGGAGCCTGCGAAGCGGATGATCCATGCGACCCTGGTCGAGCGCATGCGCGATTTGCGCGGACGGGTGAAGTCCGACACGATCACGGTCAAGGAGATGATCGAGGAGGGGAGACGATCGTGAAGAGCGTTGTCCTCGACGCGTCGGTGGCGCTGGCCTGGTGTTTTCCTGATGAACAGAGTCCCTATGCCGACCAAGTTTTGCAAGAGCTGGAAGGACGGTCTGTACTGGTTCCTGCTATTTGGGCACTGGAAATTGCCAATGGCCTCTTAGTCGGTGAACGGCGAAAGCGTCTCACTCAGGGTGAGGTTGTGCGATTTATTGACCTGTTGGAGATAGTACCAGTTCAGGAAGTGTCTGTGTCGATCTCCACTCAGATTGCAGGAGTCCTTCCGGTGGCTCGGGAATACGGATTATCTGCCTATGATGCGTCCTATCTAGATGTGGCGATCAGGCATGGGGCCGACTTGGCAACGGCTGATGATATGTTGGAGAAAGCTGCTCGGAAGGCAGGCGTCTCGATCCTGTGCGCATCACACCTACGAAAAACCAAACGGTAACGTTTGCCGAAATGTAGTTGGGTGGTCTCCTGCACACTTCTTTTGTGTCAGGAAAGGTTGTGGGATGCCTGATTCCCCTGCAACGTCCGTCATTTTTAATGCGCGGATTCAAGTAGCCAGTGCATAATTTCAGCGACGACGTGATGGAGTAACCTCTTGGCACACCAAGAGGTTATGAATGAGGACGTATCGTCGGATCACGTACGAAGATCGATGTCAGCTCTATGCCTTGCGAACGGCAGGCAAGACCCAGGCCGAGATCAGCCAGGCTCTGGGGTTCAGCCAAGGGACGGTCAGTCGGGAACTGGCTCGGAACGCAGGACGGCGGGGCTACCGGTTTCAGCAAGCGCAGCGCTCGGCCCAGGTTCGACAGCAGCAGGTCCGGCACCAGCCACGCAAACTGACCAGCCGTGTCCGTCGCGCTCTTACCCGGAAGCTCCGGGCGGAACGGTGGAGTCCAGAGCCGCTCAGCGTTTGGTTGCGGAACGAACGTGGCCTCTCGCTCAGCCCTGAATGGATCTATCAGATGATCTGGGCGAACAAGCGCATGGGCGGTGATCTCTGGCGCTTCTTGCGTCGACGGGGCAAGCGGTACAACCGGCGTGGGGCGCAGCACGCCGGACGCGGCGTGATCCCTCATCGGATCGACATCGCTGAGCGGCCTGCGATCGTGGCGGCCAAGTTACGGCTGGGCGATTGGGAAGGCGACACCCTTGTGGGCACCCGCCAGCAAGGCAGGTTACTGACGCATGTTGAGCGCAAAAGCCTGTTCACGATCATCTCGAAACTGTCTCGGCCTACGGCTCAGGCCACGCACCGCGCTACCGTGCATCGCCTGAAACCGTTACGCCAGCATGTCCACACCATTACCTACGACACCGGTAAAGCGTTTGCCGGACACCGGAACACCGCACAGTGCCTGCACGCCCACGTCTTCTTTGCCACGCCCTCTCATGCGTGGGAACGCGGGGTGAATGAGAATACGAATGGTCTGATCCGAGACTTCTTCCCCAAAGGCACGGACTTCTCTCCAATCCATCCAGCGACCGTGGCAAAGGTGGAGCGCCTGCTCAATCGGCGTCCCCGTAA
>CABVRZ010000052.1 GCA_902500775.1 uncultured Nitrospira sp. | reverse complement strand
ATCGCCATGAACTATAACCAATTGGATCTATTCACGTCTTAACCGGACAGTAATGGGGTAAAGCATTGACTCAAGAGGTAACGAGACTTCTGCAAAGACCTTATGGGATTGGCTTGATCTTCTGTTAGTCCCGCTCTTGTTAGCAATTGCCGCTTGGTGGCTCGATGGTTCTCGTAAGGCCTCAGAGTTACGTGTTGAGGCTGATCGACAACGACAAAAGACTCTTGATGATTACTTGGAATCGATGACTCAAATGCTTGTGCAAGAGAAACTCCCCGGCAAGAAGTTAGACGCCGCACGCGGAATCGCCAGATCACGTACTTTAGCGGCGTTACGGTCTTTGGATGGTGGGCGTAAAGCCCAGATTCTTCAATTCCTGCACGAGACAGGTCTCATAGGGCCTGACCCAGTGGTGCAGTTGAACGGCGCTGACTTCAGCAACGCGGAGCTTGACGAAGCTGTTCTTCGCCGTGCCGAACTTCGGGGCGTGCACTTTGAAGGTGCATCTCTAAAGAATTCTACGCTTATTGAGGCGGACTTGAGGGGGTCGGATTTCTCACGGGCTGATCTCACCGGGGCAACTCTCAAACTGGCAAACTTCACTCAAGCGATCTTGAGAGATGCTATCGTCGATTCTGACGCACTTGCGTTGGCAATCACGGAACAAGCCGTATTGCCTAAGCGGCGCTAAACGTAGGCGTCAGAGATCGGGAGGACTTATGAGTGATAAGTGCGCAACGTGCAAGGGGACAGCAACTGTCTTTGATGTCAAGAGCTGACGGGAGCATGTTCGATGCATCCTCGAAAAAAGATCGCTCACAACTGGCAGAGGAGCGACGATCTCCGCCGAGTCCAGGCTCTGCTATACCTCGGCACGAGCCGGCTCCGTCCCCTGACGCCAGAGGGTCCGATGTTTGAGCATGGCATTGACGATCGTCAACAGCTTGCGCATACAGGCCACGAGCGCCACCTTCTTGACCTTGCCCGCGACACACAAGCGTTGATAGAAGCCGCGAATCACGGGATTGAAGCGGGCCGCCACAATCGCGGCCATATAGAGAGCCGCGCGTACCTGGGCGCGGCCACCCCAGACCGTCCGCTTGCCACGCAGCGTCCCGCTATCGCGATTGAGCGGGGCCACGCCGACGAGAGCGGCGATCTGTTTATGCGTCAAGGTCCCCAGCTCCGGCAAGTTCGCCAACAGCGTCGAGGTCAGCACCGGGCCGATGCCGGGCACGCTCCGCCACAGCGCCTCCTTCTCACGCCAGAGCGGACTCTGCCGAATGGTCTCGGCCAAGTTGGTGTTTGCCTGATCCACCGCCTGTTCCAACCACGTGATGTGATCCCGGAGCGGTGTGCGAATGATGGCGGGCGCACTTGCCAAACGATTCTTCTCGGCAGTCAGCATCTCGATGAGTTGGCGACGCCGCGTCACCACGGCAGCCAGCTCCTGTGTCTGTGCCTCTGGCAGTGGGCGGGGCGTCGGGCGTATCACGTCGGCAAAGTGGGCCAAGACCTGGGCATCCAGCGCATCCGTCTTGGCCAACTGCCCCGTGGCTTTGGCGAAGTCTCGAATTTGGCGTGGATTGACGACCACGACCGGCAAGCCCGCCGCAACCAGGGCGCCCATCAGCGGCAATTCAACGCCGCCTGTCGCCTCCAGCACAATCACCGTTGGCGGTTCTGCCGCCAAACAGGCGAGCAGCTGGGTGATGCCCGCCTCGGTATTGGGGACCGTGTACTGTCCTCCAGGGCGTTGTGCCACATCCAACTGGGTTTTCGAAACATCGATACCAACAAAGCAAAGGGGCTGAATCATTGGATCCTCCATGGTGGCCCGGCCTTGTACGATTCGGGCTTGGTGGCCCTCGCAACTGTGCGGGCTCGTCTGAGGGAGAGCGCGACGACCCACGCTGTCCCACGGTCTGAACGACCTCGGCTAGGACGGTCTATCGCGCTCAGGTTCAGGACCATTGCATCATGATGGTGAACGCAGGTTCCAAGATACAAGGTGAAGTAGGGTGCAGGGCTGTGGAGGTGCAGGTAACACTCATGACACAGAAACGGAGAATATAGCATCGAGAACGTGGTTGTCGTGTTCGGCTTGCCGCGGGCGAGGTCGCATCCCTTGCAGACGATGCGACGGGACAGGAAATGCATAGGACTAAGTTTCGATCGATTCCATCCCGTGGTCTAAGAGCCAAAGTGGGCGAGTGATGAGTGAGAGGCTACGAAACGGTCACACCCAAACTGCAGGAGGGCAACATGATGTCAATGATTCGAAGAATTCTGTTTAGAGGATTCGTTTTAGTGGGTGTGCTGTCCTGCGTTCTATCACTTTCCTCACAGACAGAGGCTGGTAAGGGGGCCAATGTCAAGTATGAGTTGTGGGCCAGTGACCAGTCCAATACTGTAGCAGGCAAAGCTGCTCTGGGCATTGACGGCAGTCTACTGTGGATTTGGGATAATATGGCAATTGAGAAACAGATAGATGGTGGCCCCTCTGCCGCACCGATGCCATGCGCTGGCACTGCTGCACCTTGCGATACCAATTCGGTGTTTCCTGCTGGGCTTTCCGAACACAACGAGTTCAATGCTCCCACCGGAAATGTGCGCCCGCCGGCAGGCCGTCTCCATTCTGCCTTTATTGATCCACAACAGAAATATGCTCTCCTGAGTTTCTTTGCGCCAGGCGGTGGGATGATCGGGGTGATGGATGCTGAGACGAAAGAAGCCGTCGCGTTGTTTCGCGCGACGCAGACTGGTACTGGACGGACGAACCATATGAGTTTTTGGCGGTACGACGGATTGGCGATTTTGGTGTGTAACTTGGATGGGCGGATCGTGGAACGAATTGATGTCACACGGGATGCCACTGGCCGTATTACAACCCTGAGCTATAACATGAAGGCGGGTTTGGGAGTCGGTAAAGGCCAAACCGTTGTGGAACCACCACGAGTCTATCTTGGTAGCAATGCGGTAGGACATCCACTGATCGGCGGCATTGAAGCTGGAACCTCCGATTTCAGTGATTTGACCCCAAATGGATTCTGTAAAGAGAATGGGTGCACAGGTGGTTCCAATGGATCCTCCGGAGGGCGTCCGAATAATGCAATTCTCTGTCCTATTCCAGCTAATAACAACGCCTTGGTGTATGTGACATTAGCCGGTGGAGGCTTGCTTGTGATCGATTCTAGTACGACACCGATGGCAATCATTGCTGAATATGGCAACGAAGTGATCAATGGTGCCGGGTGTGCCGGCACTCAGGCCAACGGACTCATTCATATGGACGGAGGCGTATCGGCTGGTGTGGCGGGACTTACTCAATCCACGTATGCGGTATATGTGCTTTCTCACGCGGCCTTTCCTTTTGCGCCCGGACATAATTCCGAGAACCAGCCCCTACCCGTTGTTGTAATCAAGGATCCGACAAACACACTGACGAATGGAAATCATGATCATAGCGGCGTGTCCTCTAACGACACAGGACAAATCCCTGGCACTACTACGCGCCGTGATGCCCACGGCGTGGTTGCCACAGTGGATGAAAAGTACGTGCACACAGGAGATCGGATTCAGAATAAAGTCGAGGTGGTCAAAGCCAGGGGACAATCCAAACCAGTGGCGATCTATGATCTCACGTCTGAAAACGGTGAAGGGAACGGGATTGGCCCCTGCTTGGCAGCCAGCGTGACAGATGATCCCTCGATGCCATTGAATGATCCGGCGCCTGATCTGCTTTCGCGAAGTCCGAATGGAGACTATTTGTTTGTTGCCTTGCGTGGACCTGCACCCGTGACGGCCAACCATGCTGCACAAGGTAGTTGTCCTGGTATTGGAGTCATCAAGCTCGAGAAGGGGGGTAAGTCCGGCAGGTTGTACGGTGTCATCCGCACGACCAACACAGTTGATACAGCTCCCAGCTCACCGCCGGGCGGATATGCTTATGCCGGCAGAGAGCGGTCAGATGTACATTTCGTGGATATTCGGATCGTTGGTGAATCGACAGACTGATGCGTATACCCAGCTGGAATCACCTGATTGTTGGATAAGAGTTACTGGTGAAGGGGTGAGGCAGTGTCGCTTGTTTTTCAGCCGGTTGCCCCGCTATACTCCACCCCTTATGAGTATTCGAAAAGCTGGTGGCGAGTGGGAGCCGATGACGCTTCCAGTGTTGGCGCGTCTGTGCCGAGTGTGCCAAGAAGATCTCTATCGTGACAAGACCATGCTCCGTGGGGGGTGGTCTCGCTGCACGGTTTGTGACGAATTTGTCCACTACAGTTGTCTTGCCAGTGGAAAGGTCTCCTTTCTTAAGGCACGACCACGAGTATGCAAAACCTGCCGTTCTATTCAGGAGGGCAGTCCTGCTCCTTCCCTGAAACAAGGTGAGCCCCCGGTCGCTACGGTGTCATGAGTCTTGGCCGCTGCTGGGCCGAGGCAGCGGCGGGTCCGACACTTTTTCACTCTAGACCGTATGTTCTGTGGGGTGGCCGCTCCCAGTCAGGGCTCTTCTGTATTTGCATGGGTGTGAGAGTTCACTGAGGCAAGCATGGCACAGGTCATCCGGAGTGGCGCGTTTCTTCAGCAGTGTTGGGCAGTCCATCCCCTCTGTGTCACTGTGAAGCGCATGACAGGGGAGAACGTGGTGGTGCTCCTCTGCAGCTCGTGCAAGTCGGCCCATCATCTGAGTATTGCAGCAGTCACATCGATCGCCTCGTCAGCACAGCAGGAGGCTGGACAAACGGCTGTCCAAGACGAACCGTCTGGAGAAGACTGTCTCAAGGCCTGCGCCGCTGCTCACGCTGCGTCGGTCACGCTCCGGGAGATGGACGTGTTTCAGGATCTGGTACGGCTCCGTTGCGCCGACTGCCGGCGGCTGTATGATCTGACGGTCTCCGGGTTTGAAACAAGACAGAAATAGCGTAGGGTTTCCAGTACGAGCCAGTACCCCTTCTTCCCCGGGATCACCATGAGTCAGCCTATTGTCTTGACGGACGCCGAGACCGCCCTGCTGGGCGATGCGCAGTTTTTCCGACAAAAAGCGGCGATTACCACAAAAGTACGAACCATGCTTGAGACGACGCGTGGGGCCTTGCAGCAGGAACTTATGGGCCTCTCCCTTATCGTGCCGCCTCATTTCGATCCGCGTATCCATCAGCTGGTGAAGGGCGAACATCTGGAAGACTACCCCTACCAGTACTTGGATTGTCCCAAACATTTTTCTGAAGGAAATACGTTCACCTTCCGTACGTTGGTCTGGTGGGGGCATTACGTGGTGTGCGCCATACTGGTGGAAGGCGTTGAGCTTCGGCAGTATAAGCAGCAGCTGCTTGGGCGATTCCACCAAGTGGCGGGAAGAGGGTTGGAATTGTCGCTCGCTCCGTCGCTCTGGGAGTGGAAACGCGGAGAAGGTTATACCTTTCCGATCACGCATGATCGCAAAGCCCAGATTGCGGCCATCGTGGCTGAGCGATCCCTAATGAAGGTATCACGGTGTGTTTCATTTGAGGATGTGAGCGTGCGGAACGGGCAACTCTCGCATGTGGCCTGTGAGACCCTTCGAGCACTGCTCCCCATCATTAGTCGTTAACCATGTAATCTTAATTGTCACCGAGGCTCAACTTGGGTAGACTGGGCCCACTACTATGTCTCAACTTTGACAGGGAGGCGCCTGTGAAGCCATCGTCGTTGCGAGTGCTGGGCTGTGCCATCATGGTGGCGGCTATGTTGGCCGGTTGTCGGGGAACGGGAGAGGTGCGAACGCTCGATTTACGTGAAAAGCTGCCAATGGTACAGGTGAGCGACATCGAGCAAGTCAAGATCGTCATTGAACCCTTTGAGGATAAACGGACGGACAAAAGTCGTGTTGGAACACGTACCCATCTCTGGGGAGGCACGACGTATTTCAATGCGCCGGGCGATCGACTTGCCGAGATGATCACACAGCGGCTTGCTGACCGATTGAAAACTCGAGGGTGGAACGATCGGGTCTGGAACGTGCGCGTCGCTCCAGCCGGTGCGGTGCCGGATGCGGACATCGTCATTACCGGACAGGTCCAAGATTTCTCGGCGAGCGCCAAGAGCCGCGTCTTTTCAACGGTGATTGACACCAGTAGCCGTTTTCATGTGCAGGCACAAAATCAGTCGGATCACAGCACGACCATTCGAAGGGTGGAAGGCGCCCGTACACGGACCGTCTTTTGGTTCAATAACGACGATGTGCAGGAACAACTTTCCGCGACCTTGCGGGATGGCATCGAGCGGCTGCTGGGCGACACGATGATCGAGCGCAAAGCGTTGAGGTCGGTACGGCACAAGTGAGCAGCTAGGGCTTCCATCGAATCCAGGAAGAAAGATGTGAGCGTCGAGGTGCGGCTCGTTCTGCCTCTGATCTTGGAGCACCATAAAGGATGTGATGCGTGCGAGAGCGGCGGTGGGAAACGACGACGCCCTTGAATTTTCCTGGAGCTCTCGCAGTTGGGGAACGGCTGGTGGCTCTGGGGCTGAAGCCGGTCTCGTCGGCTCAGGATGTCATCTGCTACGTCGAGGAATGGACGGTCCCATCGCTCGACGCGTTAGATCAGCTTGATCCGTGGGCGACGGAAGACGTCACGCTGATTCATGTGCGGGAAGGGTGGCGCGGCGATTTCTTTCTCCTATCCGGGGCCTACCACACGGTCTATCAACGGCATCAAGACATCGGCACCTATTGCTCCATCAGCCATCCGTGGCGCATTCGAGAACACCTACGATTGCACGACCAGCGCGCGATGTGTTGGATTGGGTTCCGGCATGCCCATTCGTTTATTCGCATCCGGCTTCAAACGAGCCATGTCATCACTCCAGGGGAAACGCGAGGTGATACAGACCGGATGCGATGGCTGGATGAGCGGCGCGCAGCATTCCTGGAGGCGATTGCCATTCTGGACCTCCCGATTGAAACCCGCGTGGAGAAAGAGTCGGTGGTTCTGCGACCAGCGGACGCCTCCATCCCGTTTTTCTGCTCCTGGCCCGATGCGTTCGGTCCTTGCCAATTTGAGTACAATACGTCCGATGCGTTTGAATTTCTCGTCCCGTCCAGTAAGCTCGCAGAGACGTGGCATCCTGAGCCGGCAGGGGTGCGGGCCTATCTGACTGGGTTTTCCGAATCGGCACTGGCCGAATTCCATGCGATTGAGCCGAGCACCCGGCTCACGTATCGATGCTCCGTCCACTGTCCAATGGATGATCTCCCTGAAGTGTTGACGGCCATCCAGCCGGATGGAGTTCTTTACGCCACGCTCTGTGAGTTTCAAACACGGGTGCTCCTACCCGACCGCGACGATGCCTCTGCGATCATCGGAATTGTTGGGATCCATGACCACTTTAAGCTCGAAGTGCGTCTCAATCACGCGCCGCTCCCGGAGGAGGAGATGGCGCCATGGTTAGAACGATTGCTAGGGCATCCGGTCGTGTACGCGCCCTTGCCGGCCTTTGTGTAACAGGATGTTGAAAAAAACCTCCAACTTTGTGCTCGCCTCGAAAAAATCTTCAACGTACCCCAGAGGGTACGCCTCCGGTATTTGTCTCTTCCGCGGCCTCGGCTGGTGAAAGACGCGTCTTGGTGCGACGGGGTTGGGTGGGTGAGATGATGATCTGTTTGAGCATCCTGAGAATCCGTCTCCGACATGATGTAGGGAACCACACGATTCAGCATTTGCATTGAAGTATTGAACGAGATTTTGCACAGTAATGGCATGAGCCCTCTGGCCAGAGTCAAGTCTCTTCTGACGAAACCGTTCATGCCGGCTGTGTTCTTTTTGTCCGGGGTGATCTATGACACTGTCACGCTCACGCGGATCGATCGGCTTCTGGATAACTTAATCCTCCTACTGTATCTGGCCATGCTCGGAGCCTTAATTGTGCTCACTGGGCGGGTTGGAAATGAGTCTCCACCGGATTCTGGACAACTGGCGGCCGCTTCCCCCTTCATGCGCAAGGTATTGGAGTGTCGTCCATATTATCCTATGGCGAGTCAGTTTCTATTAGGCAGCCTCTTCAGCGCCTATACGATCTTTTATTCACGGAGCGCCACCTTCTCCGGCACCGCGGTGTTCTTTGCTCTGCTGATCATGCTCTTGGTGGCCAATGAGTTCCTGCGTAATCGGCTCTCGAATCTTCGATTGTTGATCTGCCTCTATGCGGTGGTCTGTTTTGCGTTCTTCACGTTCTTCTTGCCCGTAATCACTGGGTATATGAATGTGGTAATTTTTGCGATTGGGGCGATTGTGAGCATCGGAGTGATCTTGCGCGTGACCCAGTTGATCTATCGGAATAATCCAGACCGATCACGCGATGAAGGAGTCGGCGTAACGGTTCCTGCCGCAGCACTGATCGGAATTCTGGTGGGGTTCTATTTTCTGAATTGGATTCCACCCGTTCCGCTCTCGCTCAAATTCGGCGGGATGTATCATGAGATCAAGCGGAGCGGCGATCAGTTTGAGCTGTCGTTCGAGAAACAGTGGTACCAGGTTTGGAAACGCTCCGATACCACGTATCCGGCGAACAAGCCCATCTATTGCTTTACTGCTGTCTTTGCACCAGTCGCCCTCAATACTACGATCTATCACCACTGGTACTTTCGCCCAAATGACAGCCGGCCATTCACACATGCTGATAAGATTCCCCTCACAATCTCGGGTGGTCGTGAGGGGGGCTACCGAGCCTATAGCTTTAAGCAAGGACTGGATGTAGGCGAGTGGCGTGTGGAAGTTGAAGCCAAAGATGGGCGTATCCTCGGTCGGGTGTCGATTACAGTGGTGCAGCAGGTTGAGGCGCAACCAACCTTAGCGACGGTGTCCTATTAAGCCATCGGAAATGACACAACTCCCAGCTTTCGTGCGGCTCGCCTGGCGGACAGGTGTACAGGCGGCTCCAACTCAATTTCCATCCTGAGTGTTGATCACCGAAGTCTAGTTGCGAGCAGATAGAGAATTTGGGTACAGTGCGATGCTATGAACGAGCGAATTCTCTCTCCCTGCCCCTCTAGCCCAAATTGCGTCTCGACCCATGCGACCGATGAGGGGCATGCCATCATGCCATTTGGGTATCGGAAGGCTCGTGCCGAAGCGAAAGAAGCCCTCAAGGCCGTGCTGGCGACGTTGCCGAGGGCGAAGCTTGTCGATGAAGATGAGTCCTACCTCCACTACGAATGCACCAGTCTGTTGCTCCGCTTCGTGGATGACGTCGAATTTCTCTTCGACGAAACCACCAAGACCGTTCACTTTCGTTCTGCTTCCCGCACCGGCTATAGCGATCTTGGTGTGAATCGGAAGCGGATGGAGCAGGTGCGCGCATTGGTATTAGGAAAGCTCTAGCAGGTTGCTGAAAACCTGGTCATTGCCGATCCCCCCTTGTAGCTAGAATAGACTTCTTGCATAACCTCCTGGTGAGGGTTCCCTTTCTGCCTTGGATGTGGTTCCATGCTCGCTCTGACAGAGAGGAGTGGCATGGAGATTCAGGGCTGTGCCGGAATGACGGGGGAGACGTTCCGGCGGGTGACCGGGGTGAGGAAACGGACGTTTGCCGAGATGGTCACGGTGCTGGAGGTCGCCGAGGCGGCGCTCAAGAAGCAAGGCGGCAAGCCAAGTCGGCTGACAGTGGAGACGCGGCTGCGGATGACGCTGGAGTACTGGCGAGAATACCGCACCTATCTCCACATTGGGCACAGCTATGGAGTCAGCGAGAGTACGGCCTATCGCAACATCCGCTGGTGCGAGGACACGCTCATCACGAGCGGGGTATTCACGCTGCCGGGCAAGAAAGCTCTCGTCAGGAGTGACCGAGCCTACGAGGTGGTCCTCATCGACGCGACGGAAACGCCCGTGGAACGCCCTCAAAAAAACAGCGCCGCTACTATTCGGGCAAGAAAAAGCGCCACACGCTGAAGACCCAGCTTGTCGTCGACAAGGCGACGGGCACGATCATCTGCCTTGCACACGCCGCCGGCCGCCGGCATGATTTCCGAGTGCTCAAGGAGTCTGGCGTCAGACTCCATCCCAACACCACAGCCATGACCGACACCGGCTACCTGGGCCTGCAGAAGATACATGGCCACACCACGATGCCGAAAAAACGTAGCAAAAAGAATCCGCTGAACAAGGCAGACAAACGGCACAACCGCACGATCTCGAAAGACCGCGTCCCCGCCGAACATGTCATCGGTGCCGTGAAACGCTTTAAGATCGTCTCCGACCGATACCGAAACCGCCGCAAACGCTTCGGCCTCCGATTCACGCTGATCGCGGTCGCCTATAACAAGGACTTGATGCCGTGAGGTTATGCAAGAGGTCTAATGTTTCGTGCAGCACCCACACTGCTCTACCGTGAGGATGCTCAAAAAGGCTTCGATTCTCACCCGCGCACCCCTGCGCACCAAGACGCGCATCTCACCAGCCGAGGTTGCGGTGAGCGACACAGGACAGGCTTAGGTCGAGATGAAATATGGATTCACTGAATCTGAGCTCCAACCTTTAACTGCCCTAAAAATAAAGGTTTTTCAGTATCCCGCTAGAGATTTCAGGAATATCTTGGACTGGTGTCGCCCTCTTGCTATGGTGATGGCAACAGGAGGCGCCACCATGGGATTTAAGCGCAAGTCGTCACGTGTCGATGTGGGCCGGAGTGGGCGATTGCAACGTGGGGCGCTTACGGCACCCTGTACGGTGCTTGATGTGAGTGAATCCGGTGTCCGCTTAGAGAGTCGCCTCTACACCAAGATCGGTGATGCATTACAACTCACGATGGAGTTGGCCACAGGGAAGCCCATCGTCTGTGAGCTGGAAGTGGTGTATGTCCGCTCGCCGAAACTCGGTGCCAAGATCGTGTCGATGAGTCCCAAGGATCGGGAGCAGTTGACCCACGCGCTTGAGGAGCATGTCCAGCATAACTTTTCACGTCATTGACCTTCCTGAACTCTCTTTTGAGAACATGCAGTCCTGAATTATTCTACCCTTTCCAACCCGACCGTTCTACCGGAATGCTGACACAGTCCGACAACACCATTTTTGTGCCACTCCGAGGTCCGCGGCATAGAACCCCGCATGCGAGTTGTACGGACTTTCAACAGTTTTGCCAATGAAACCTGTCGGGATAGCGTTCGCATCATTGTGTCTCAGGGACGGCCAGCTCGGTTTGGAGAAAGGTCTGAATCAGGATTCAATAGGTCTCGGCAGTTTGGACTGGGTAGGCGTGATATTGAATTCCTGGATGTATACGAGGTGAACAGAGCCCCCACGGCGTGAGGGAGATGATGGTGTCGCCTGCAGGGAGTGTGTGAGCGTCAGAGCTAGGAAGTGAAAATAGCACATGAAGTCATATGGTTATGACTTTGGTGTTAAACGACGCGTGTGTTGGAAAATGCACTTGGGGCAGGTGTAATGGACGAACTGCTTTCCCCCAACCAGGCGTTTGGTCATGAGTACTTTGCACCAGGTGCAGAGGCGATCTGGCAACTCAACTCGAGGCATGTCTGACGTAGCGATCATCATCTCTATTCTTCCTGAGCGTCGAGATCTTGTCAACTCATCGATGATAGTCTTCTTGCCAGAGCGAAAATATTCTCTGTTATTCCATGCGAGTGAAAAAAAACATGGTATAGTTCACGCATGACAGATCCTGTCGCCTTAACCTTCTTACAGAAAGGGAACCACCCCCTATGAGTACCTCGGCTAGTTCCGAGTCCACGATCTTACCATCCACTGCCCCTGAGGCTCCTGCCCGCCCTATCCAAGATATGGTGGGAAGCGGCAAGGCCTGGGGACTCTGCACCGCAGTTGACCTCCACGATTGCAATCCTGAACTTATCCGAGATGCCGAATATATCAAGCGCTATGTGATCGAGCTCTGCGAGCTCATCGGAATGAAACGCTTCGGCGAATGTCAGGTCGTCGATTTTGGCGATGGACCTGTGGCCGGGTATTCGATGGTGCAGCTGATTTCCACATCGTTAATCAGCGGCCATTTTGCGAACGCCACTAACCATGCCTACCTCGACATTTTCAGCTGCAAGGGGTATGATCCAGCCGTTGTCGAGTCGTTTTCGAAAGAATTTTTTGGTGCCCGTCGGAGTGTTGCGACGGCCACGCTTCGCTACTAGACTAGACTCTCATCCGCGGTGATGATCGCGTCGGGGGCGCACAGTTGGCGCCCCCGACGTGTTTTATAAACCCTCTCATCATGAGTGTAATAGCTAGCTATGAAAGTCACGACTATCCAAGACGTGCTCCGTTCCCTGCCTGGCAAGCTTGATACGAAGGCTGCAGAAGACCTTAATGCAGTCTATCAGTTTGACCTCCAGGGGGATCAAGGTGGGCAGTATCACCTGCTGGTGCAGCACGAAACCTGTGTCGTGAAGGACGGGGTGCATACTGATCCCCACGTGACCTTGTCTATGACCGGTGAGGACTGCATCAAGGTTTTGAACGGACAATTGAGTGGGATGATGCTGGCCATGTCCGGACGATTGCAAGTCTCCGGCGATATCGGATTGGCCATGCAGCTGAAGTCCCTGTTTCCCGACATCACCGAGGATTGAGAGTGTTACTCTGGCCTCGCTGGTGTGGAATGGTGCCGGTCTTCCTCCAGATTTCTCGGGACCCACTCTTCTAAAATCATATACAGCGTTGGGATGAGAAACACGGTAAGTAGGGTGGAGACACTCAGGCCTCCCACGACGGCTCGCGCGAGGGGTGCATTCGTCTCACCGCCTGTTCCCAAGCCGATCGCCATGGGCAAGAGCCCCAAGATCGTGGCGAGTGAGGTCATGAGGATCGGCCGTAACCTCGTGCATGCAGCGGTCAGCACTGCGTCCTGGAGTGGCTCCCCTCGACGTCGCAAGACATTGGTGTAATCGACCAATAACACCCCGTTCGAGACCACAATCCCAAACATCATGATGATACCCATCAAGGATGCGGTGGACAGTGTCGTGTTCGTGAGGAATAAGATCAAGATGACACCGGGGAAGCCCATCGGCACCGAAAACATAATGACGAATGGATCGATGAGCGATTTGAACTGTGCGGCCATGACCATATAGACCAACAAGAGTGCCAGTATGATCGCGAATTGCATCCCCTGGAATGTTTCACGCTGTTGCTGGATTTGCCCGGCGAGTTTGATACTGAACCCCGCGGGCAGCTGCAATTTGGCAAAAGCCGATTCCAGATCATTGGCGATTTCGCCGAGTGTGCGAGTGGTGGGGTTGGCTGTCAGGTGCACCACGCGCTGGAAATATTTCCGATCAATCTTTACCGGGCCTGCATTCAGTTTGAGCGACGCCACATTCTTCAGCAGCACTGGCTCGCCGGTCTTGGTGGTGAGGAGGATGTTTTCGACATCGGTGAGATTGGCCCGATACTTCTCGGCCAACCAGGCGCTGATGAAGTACTCGTTTCCGTTGTGCGGATCTGTGTAGATGATGGGATCGGTTTGGCCGTTCCCGTTCAATGAAAAAAGAACGGTATTGGCGACATCCGCCTCGCTGATCCCGAGGAGTGCGGCTTTTTCTCGATCCACCGTCACGTTGATTTCAGGGTAGTTTTCTTCTCGACTGGGCTCAATGTCGGCCAGGCCAGGAGTCTGTTCCATGATCTCCCTCACTCGTGCAATGACCTCCCGGGCCTTGTCAAAATCATACCCATAAATTTCCACATCGACGGCCTTTTGTGATCCGAAGCTGGTGACACGTTTAACAATCCCGCCGGGGTCGAAATACATCGAGACCCCGGGGAACAGCCTCGCGACCTTTGGACGGACCTCGTTCATGATGTCGACTTGGCTTCTGGTTCGTTTCTCCGGTGAGACTAAGTACACTTGAATCGATGATGTATGAGGTCCGGTATTGGGATTGAACAGTGAAGCGCGACCTTGGGACAGAATGCCAGTACTCGAGACGATGGTTTCTAGTTCATTCGCAGGGATGGTAGCACGAAGGACACGCTCGACTTCGGTGACTTGCAGCTCAGTCTTTTCAACTCGTTGTCCGACTGGAGCCCTGAGAACGATGCGAAACTGACTTTCATCGGATACGGGCAGGAATTCTGTCCCGATCCGAGGGATTAACGTAAGCGATCCCATGAAGATTAACAGGACCATCATGATGAAGATGCGGCGATGTCCCAGGACCCACTGTAACGATTGTTCATAACTCTTATCGAGCGCGTCATAGCGCTGACGGCTCCACTCCATGAGTCTGGCCAGCCCATCGGGCATTGCCTGATGGGCTTCATGTTCAGGTCGGAGGAACTTATAGCAGAGTGCTGGTGTGACGGTGCGAGAGACTAGGAAGGAGGTAAAGAGCGCGATCGCGATGGTGACCGTCAACGGAATGAGCAAGAGCCGTGCGATGCCAACGACAAAAAACATGGGCAGAAAGACCACGACCGTGGTCACTGTCGATGCCAGAATCGGCATGGCCACTTCTCGGGCGGCATTAAGGATACTGTCCCGACGGTTTGGATTGGTATTGAGGTGCCGTTGGATGTTTTCCAGTTCCACAATGGAGTCGTCAACCAGTCGACCGATGCCAAGGGCAAGTCCGCCAAGTGTGAAGACGTTCAAGGTCTGTCCGGTGAAATAGAGTACGATGAAGGTCACAAGCATGGAGAGCGGAATGGCGACAGAAACGATCAAGGTGCTCGTCAGGTTGCGCAGAAAGAGAAAAATCACTGCTGCGGCCAGTAACGAGCCGTGAAGGGCCTGTTCGACGAGATTTTGGATGGACTGCCGTATGTAGAGAGATTGGTCGAATGAGATGCTGAGGTTCACACCTTCAGGAACTCCGAGCATTTTGGGTACGGCGGCACGCAGTGCATCCACGACCTCAACCGTATTGGCGATTGGCTGTTTGTTCACACGAAGGAACACAGATCTCGCTCCGTCCGCATGGACGACGTTGGTTTGGATGTCGGATGAGTCTGTCACGGTGCCCACGTCACGCACGCGTACCGGGTTGCCTTGCGGATTCACCTTGATGATGACGTCTTGGATTGGTTCCACCGTGCGAAATTGATTGTTGGTAAAGACGTTGTAGTCGAGGTTGCCGGCCTTGACGTCGCCGGACGGGAGAATCACGTTGGAGGCCTTGACGGATTTCACGACATCAAGAATTGAAAGCCCGCGGGCGCTCAACAGCGCAGGATCGAGATTGATATTGATTTGGCGGATTTTCCCGCCTTCGACCGTGGCCGCCGCCACATTCGCAATCTGTTCGATCTGCGGGGCAATGGTGTTGTACGCCAGATCGTACAGGGCTCGTTCATCCAGTTCGGCACTGGAGACCGACAGGATGGAAACAGGGATGTTGGACACGTCAAATTTAACGATAAAGGGCTGCAGGATGCCCGGTGGGAGGCTATTGAGAATCTGGGTAATGCGCTGCATCACCTCCATTTGCCCGACGTTGATATCCGCTCCCCAGTTGAACCAGATCTGTACTGCTCCGAGGCCCTGCTTGCTGAATGATTCCACATGTTCGACATTGGATGCTGAGCTGACCGCTTTCTCAATCGGGTAGACGACACTTTGTTCGATGTCGAGGGGAGGCGCGCCTTTATAGATCACACCAACAAACGCAACAGGAACCTGGATTTGGGGGAAGAGATCAACGGGCAATCGTTGGAGAGCCGTGAGCCCCAACACGACCATCGCGAGCGAGAGCATGAGGATCCCGATGCGATTGCGCAAGGCGAGAAGGGTTAACCACATAATATCGATCGGTGAGGGGTGAGGGCTAAATAGTAAAAGGTGGAGGGATAGGCGTCGGCGAGGGAGTCATGAAGGGTACATAGTAATCGCGTCAGTCCGTTGCGTTTCACGTGTTACCTCTCACGTTTCACCGCATCCAGTGGTTGGGTTTGTACCGGTCTACCGTCGTGGACCAAGTCTTTTCCGGACACGATGACCAATTCATCCCCCGTTAGTCCCTTGATAATCTCAATGCGATTCTCACTGCGAGCTCCAACCTCAACCTCGATGCGTTTGGCTCTTCCGTCTTGTACAACATAGACGTACTGGGTGTCTTCCAGCCGGCTGATAGCATCGAGGGGGACCTGTAAGGCTTGGTGATGGGTTCCCACCAGGATTTCGACTCGAGCAAACATTCCTCCCTTGAGTCGGCGATCGCCGTTTGGTAGGTCGACCTCGACAGTCATGGTACGGGTTGCCCGATTCAAGGCTTGAACGATGCGCGAGACGGTTCCCTCAAAGACATGGTCGGGGTAGGCTTCCGCACGCAGCTCTGCCTTTTGTCCCACCTTCACGAGGGGAATATCTCGCTCGACGACTTCAACCAAGATACGGACCGTATTGATGTCGTGTAGGCTCATGATGCCCCGCGACATGGTTGATGTGCTCGCGGTCGCGCTACTGACATAGGCACCGGTATCGAGATTTCGTTCCGCGATGTAGCCGGCAAATGGGGCCCGGATATAGGAGTAGGTCAAGTTTGTCTCAGACTGGGCCAGCGCCACCTCCATCTGGTTGACTTGAGCTTGGAGTGAATCCTGTGCTGCTCTGGCCGCATCAAGGTTGACCTGAGCAGTATCCAAATCCTGCTGAGACACGAATTGGTCTTTGATGAGAGTCTGCATACGATCGAAGGTCAGTTTGGCGTTACGAACGACGGCATCTTGTTGCGCCACTTTTGCCTTGGCGGCTGAGAGGTTGGCTTTTGCTTGATTCACAGCATGGTGATAGTCCGTATGGTCAATTTCAACGAGCAATTGGTTTGTCTTAACAAAATCACCCTTGTCGACATGCAGTTTGATGATATATCCGTCGACACGGGAGAAAATATTGACGATCTGATTGGGAGAGATATCGGCTGTATAGGCCAAGCGAATGTCGAGGTTCTGCCGGATTGGTGACGCAACTCCGACCGTGATCACACGCGGCTTGAGAGCGTCGGCTTTGGTTTCGGTGCTCAGCCGAAAGACGACGAGACCAATGACGGCAAAAAAGACGAGCGTACCAAGAGCGATCAATGGATGGCGAGAGAGTGGGCTCATGTCAGGATTGGATCATAATGGGTTAAGTTCGTGCCGAAGGAGTCCGTTGAGAAAGAGTGAGACATATTCCTCGACAGTCGCCTCATGGCTCAGATGCATGGGTAAGCCTAAAATGTCATGAAGAAGCCGATGATGGACAATAATACCGAAAAACGCTCTGGCCGCGAGCAGCGGATCTAGTGGACGGTAGGCACCATCATCGATGCGTTGCTGGATGTAGCCTGCGAGGAGATCATGAAAGACTCGATACTGTTGTCGAAAAAACATATCGGACATCTCATGGCCTTCTAAGGCACTGAATAAGAGTAGGCGAAACAATATTGGATCGGCGCCCTTTCTGATTCGGTAGCTGGCGAGCAACAAGAAGAGGCGTCTGTCTTCTCGGTTCGCGGCGGCTTCTTCAACTGCTTCCTGTAGCTCAGAGTAGTGGACCTTCTCAGATAGAATGGCTGTGTACAACGCGTGCTTGGTCGGGAAGTGCTTGAAAAGCAGCGCCTCGCTGACACCTGCTCTCTGTGCGATCTGTTTGGTCGTCGTCCCTCGAAAACCCTTCGTCGCGAACGACGATGTCGCAGCGCCAATCAAGCTGGCCTGCCGTTGAGGACCTGATGTCCTGGTTCCACGCTGACGAGGAGGTTTTATCGCTTTATCCATAACAGGTGAGTGCTTACTCACCAAGCTAGCATGTCGTTTCATTGAAAGACAAGTTGGCCACCGCTCTTGGTCTTGCTGATATTCGATGACAGCGGTCTGGAACTAAACGAGATTGACATCTTGCTGGCATGCGCCTGATATCAAAATATAATCACTGTGCATTGATCATGCTGGGTTGTGATGAAGTCCCACGATGCTATCTGTACTGACGGGCAGGCGCCTGAGTGAGCAAGACGGTACTTGGTTGAAGGATATAGTTCTCCTTCCGGGCTCTATTCTGAAGTGGGTATTTGGATACTAGGCTAACCTCTAGATTGTAAGGTCGTGCGAATTTGGTCGAACAGCCTTTCGATCCGCGATGACCGCCCGTTCACGGGAGGTCATCGCAGTGGGGGCAGGAAGTTAATTGATGTTTAGGAGGGTAATGGATTGGCTACGCTTGGCTGACTCACGTGGGTGTGCAGAAATGACCGCAGTCTCTCGACATCGGGGAGGCTAAGGTCGTTAAATATGACACCAAAAAGCGGCCCGGCATTCCAAACAACCTTCGACTCCAAGATGGATAAAGGCTCATCGCGGTCTGGAAGGTATAAGAACAACGTCAGTTCCATATCTGCCTGGACAGGGACATCACCACGAAGACCAAGGCCACTTTCAGAGAGGTCTACGACAGTTCCATCTCCAATCAGCACATCCTCACCGGACACTCCTGAGTACATAAGTCCAAAAGAGAGATTCCTTCTTACTTGCCTGCGACGCTCAATCGATCGATGGGATTGATGTGGTTCGACTCGGACCGTTCTCCTTGTTTGTCTCATGGAGGTTCCTCCTAATTGATTCCATCACCAGAATTAATTGTGATACTCCTCGGCACCGCTCCTCTCTCCTTCTGTGTCTGCATCGGGTCTTTCCGAGATCCCCTGCTCATCTCCCTTGTGCAGTCTGTTGCTAATCACGTTGTCGTTTGGAGTGCATCGTCTTGGTGAAGGCTACCGCGGTCTGGTGATTTCGCCTTCCCTCTTATGCGGGGGGAGTGAACTATCCAGAGGTGGGGGCTACAGAGATGTTATAAAGTATCGAGTACTATCAATGGCTTGAGTCTGATTGATGAATTTGGAGTGGTCTTGTTCGTACTAAGCTGAAGGCTGACTGAAGGGAAGATCAGACTTCATATTGGAGGGATGCGGTGTAAAGGAATGATTGTCTATGGCAATCGCTAAGGGGGGTTAGATCAGCCGGAAGCGCGTCCGTTGGTTGCACACAGTATCGTGGGAAATACTCTTCCAGATAAAGGCTTGAATCCGCTGTCGATGATCGGAGCTCAGGTCTAGAAATCGGACCGAAAACTGGTTGCCAGACACCCATACAACTAGCGCTGATTTTAGTGACAATTTAGGCAATCCATCTGGAAGTGCAATGGTTAGAGTCAGGAGTGTTCCTCGAGTGACAGGCCGATCACTGATGATATGGCATCCAGACACCGAAACATTCTTCGTGAGACCATCCCCTTGATGGGGTTGAGTCGAGACTTCACCTGTATAGCGCACGCGACAGGTCACGGCGACACGTTCAGCATATCGCTTGTCAAGAGGGCTGTACTGCTTTCGGCTATTCATCATTGACTTGTGGATCATAACGTCATTGAAGTGGTTTTCAAAATGAATTCACGAATCGTGGACACTCCCGACAAGCTGATCGCTGAGAATGTGGTTCAGACTGTTCTAGAGGACGAGGTAAGTGAGGTGATGCAGGAACGTGGAGAGACGGAGAGTGTTGAGGGGAGAATTACTTCGACTAGCAGTCTGCTGAAAAACTCAATATGTGTGCTTCGACAAGCTCAGCACGAACGGAAAATCTCAATAGTTTCAATGGCTGCCCCGTTCGTCCTGAGGCTCTCGAAGGATGAACGAAGGGTTTTTCAGCAGACTGCTAGTGCCTACCCAGTCCCATCCGATTGCGCTGATGTTTAAAACGCTGTCGTCGCGGTTTCATCTTTCAATCTTTCAGGAAGGGTTCGGCTTTCGAAAAATATGATGCCGCGTTCGAGTCCGCTTTCGAAGCGTAACGTCACCTCTGTGTACATTCCGTTCCAGATGTAGACCTTAACTGGACCAGCGGCGATCTGGCCTGGTGTCCGATCAAGGGGGCCATACGTGGACTCTAGATAGGTCAAGATTTTGGCGTGGCTTGTTTGACCGGTATATTTGACTGTTACTCGACCTAACTTCTTCTCAAACGTTGTAAACCGTAGAGAGTCGATGGGGATTGCTCCGAGCAGGGGAGTCTGCCTGTTCAGCTCGTAGGTCTGTAAGCGACCTGCGTCCTCGATTCGTACAAAGTTTCCAGCTTCCGCCAGAATCGATCCCCAAGGAATCGTCTCAAATCCATTGGGGTCATTTGCAATAGGAACCGCAGACGCCGAAGGGATCAGCTCTAGTAGGGCCAGCAGCATCGATGTCATCGCGAGGCTGGCTAATTGCTGAACCGGATATTTTGCCATCGTCTACTCTGCCGAATCAGTGATGTAATCGTTGAATCGCGGGGCAAGGGTTCGACTGTCGAAGAATATGTAGCCTCGTTCTGTGCCGGCTTGATAGGTCAGATTGATCTCGGTATCGGACCCGCGCCAATTATATTGCTGTGTCAGGCCTCGGGCCATTTGCCCTGGTATGCGATCCAAGCGGCCAAAACGAATTTCTAAAAAGTTAAGAATCTGTTTATGGACGTCACTGCCGTGGTAACGGATCGACACGCGTGCGAATTGGTCATCCACAGAGAGGTAGAGAATGCTGATCATGTGCGTGCCTGCAAACGAGAGCGGATCTGCCTTAGGCAGGTATTCCACGATGTGGGCGCTCGAACGAATGATTTCGACATCCTCGCGGGAAGACAAGGTCGTCCCCCAGGCAAGATCTCGAAATCCCTTCGGATCCTCCGACATGGACACTGCCCATGTCGAGTCGATGCCAAATATCAAAAGGAGTATAAGTCCAGCGCTACAGGTGCGCGTTGCCTGATGGGGAGTAGGGATCATCATTTGCGGTGGAGTCGAGCGTCTGATGGATTTCTCACGCTACCATGGTCCTGGGATGAACACAATCAGCCAATCTTTCTTGAGAACGCGCAGAGGGCTATCTTATAATGCGCCGGCTTTGACAAGTATCCATTGATGAACCATGTAGGATGTCTCTTGTGATTGACAGTGACGTGTTCGTACAGGCGTTGCAGGATGTGGGGGTGAATTTTTTCACAGGGGTTCCGGATTCCATCCTTGGTGGAATTATCGCGGAACTTATGATTCGAGGGGCCTATGTCCCCGCGGTTCGAGAGGATGAAGCGGTTGGCATGGCGGCTGGTGCATACATGGCGGGGAGGGCTCCGGCCGTTCTGATGCAGAATTCGGGGCTTGGGACTTGTCTCAATACCCTCATCTCTCTCAATTTGATCTATCGCCAGCCGTGCCTGATGCTTGTGTCCTGGCGGGGCCACGGAGGACACGATGCGCCGGAGCATCAGGTCATGGGCGAAATCATGCCGCAACTGCTCGATACGGTCAGGATTCCCTATCGAGCCTTGACTGAAAAGACAGCCGTTGAGGATATCCGATGGGTTGCTGAGACCGCTCGGAAGAGGCAAATCCCGGCTGTGCTCATTCTCACGAAGGGTGTGGTGAAGGGATGGCAGCCGTGAGACCTGAAGAAGGTACGCTGATCAGTCGGGCCCAGGCGATCGCCACCTTGTTAGAACTCTTGACGGATCAACCTGTCGTGATCTGCAATGGGTTCCCTTCGCGGGAAGTGCACAAAATCGCCGATCGGCCGACACATTTCTACATGATCGGATCGATGGGGAATGCCGCAGCGATTGCGCTCGGCGTGGCATTGGCCAAGCCGAACAAGCAGGTGGTGACATTCGACGGGGACGGAAATGTACTCATGGGAATGGGGACTCTTGCCACGGTGGGTGCGTTACGGCCAAAGAATTTTATCCATGTGGTGTTCGATAACGAAGTGTATGGGACAACCGGAAATCAGCCGACGATTTCGAATATGGTGCCGTTGGACAAGGTGGCCAAATCAGCCGGTTACGTCAATGTGGAACGGGTCCTCGATCGTGACGATCTTGCCTACGAGTTCAAGGACATGCTGAAGAAGGAGGGGCCCAGTCTCTTGCTGATCAAAGTGAATGAGTTCGCGGAAGATGCCGGACGTGTCGAGCATGATCCGCCAGACATTACTCGCCGGTTTATGAAAGCGATTGAGGGATAGCGGGGGCCGAGCTCCCCTGGTGCATGATCTCTGTTTGTCGTTAGAGGTGAAAAACATGGTTCTCCTAAATCCTGGTCCGGTCAATGTTTCAGAGCGCGTTCGTCAGGCGCTTCTGAGGCCCGACATCTGTCACCGGGAAGATGAGTTCTCCGAACTGCTTCATCGTATCCAACGCAAACTGCTCACGGCCTTCGTCCCAGGAGCAGAATCAGACTACGTCGCCGTTCTCATGACCGGTTCGGGAACCGCTGCTGTCGAGGCTGCCTTGATGTCGTCGCTTCCCCACGGCAAGCGTATGCTCATCCTTAACAACGGGGTGTATGGTGAGCGGATGTCCCAGATCATCGGGTTGCATCGACTTGGGGTGAGCGAACTGAAGTATGAGTGGACGGTTCGCCCTGACCCGGAACGGCTGCTCCTTGCCCTGCGGCAGCATCCTGAAGTGCATGTCGTTGGGATGGTGCACCACGAGACGACGACCGGACTGCTCAACCCCGTCCACGAGGTTGCCGAAATCGTCGATAATCAGAATCGCGTGTTTGTGCTTGATGCCGTCAGCGCCTTGGCCGGAGAGACGCTCGATATCGCGCGGTCGCATATCTATATGGTGGCCGGCACGGCCGGAAAATGCATTCAGGGGTTCCCAGGCGTATCCTTCGTGCTTGTCCGTAAGGGGTTCGTTGAAAAAATGCGCGCGTACCCTAAACGCTCCTGGTATCTCCATCTGACCCACTATATCGACAACGAAGGGCGCGGGATGATTCCGTTCACGCCTGCCGTGCAAGTGTATTATGCGTTCGACGAAGCGCTGGACGAGCTGCTGGAGGAAGGGGTGTCTCAGCGCATCCAGCGGTACAAAAGAATGGCAACCCTGATTCGTGAGCGCTTGGCCAAGTTGGGGGTGAGGGCTCTCCTTCCGGCAGACTGCCAATCGCACACCATCACGGCCTATCATCTGCCGGAGGGGGTGTCCTATCAAGTGTTACATGACCGCTTGAAGCAGCAAGGGTATGTGATCTATGCGGGGCAGGGGAATCTCGAAAACAAGATTTTCCGTGTGGCGAACATGGGAGCGCTCAGCGAAGCCGAGTTTATCGGGTTTCTGGATGCGTTTGAACAGGCGTGCAAGCCAGCATGAAGGCGATCATTCTCGCGGCTGGAATCGGAAAACGACTCTGGGAAGTTACGCAACATCGTCCCAAGTGCTTGATTGAGGTTGGGGGGCAATCGCTCTTGCACCGCTATCTGGAGTCCTTGGCGGCAGTCGGGATTCGCCGAGCGGACATTGTGGTCGGCTATAAGCAGGAGATGATTCGCGCGGCCGTTGCACAGGATTCGCGCGGTGTCCGCGTCAACTTTCTGGTCAATGAGCAATTTCAGCGAGGCAGTATTTCTTCTCTTTGGGAGGCGCGGACGTTGCTGGACGACGATGTGATCGTCATGGATGCAGATGTCCTCTTTCATCGGGATATCTTGCGTCGTCTTGCCCTGTCGCCGTTTGAAAACGCTCTGTTGATGGACGAGACCGTCACTCAAACCGGTGAAGAATGCATGGTGGTCGTGGCCGGAGGCCGAGTGATTGCCCTCACAAAAAAGATGCCGGACCGTTATGACTATGTCGGGGAAGGCGTGGGGTTCCTTCGGGTGAAGTATGCCGACACGCCCCGGGTTGTGTCGTCTCTTCGCGGATACGTTGAGAAAAATATGTGGCACATGGAATATGAGGATGCGCTCTTAGAATATTTTCAGGAGGTGCGGGTGGGTCATGAGAAAATCGGAGGATTACCCTGGACGGAGATCGATTTTATTGAAGATATAAAAAAAGCTGAGTTGGAAGTTTTGCCAAAACTGTGAGAAAGTGACTGACATAACCGGACATCGCTCGGGATCAGTGCTGGTAGGATGATGAGCAAAAGCCTGCTTCAAAAGCGAGCCGAGATTCAAGGGTTGGCGACGGCGATTTTGCTGCCCTCGGTTGGCGTGTTTGGCGGACCGATCGGGCTAGAAATCGGTCAGCTGAGTCCCCTCACCAGCGTCGTGGGGATCGGCCTTTTTCAGCGAACCGTGCTCACGCTGCAGCGGGCTGGGATTCGGCAACTGATCGTCCTTTCTGGTCCCGAAGAGGAGCAGTTGAAGCATTCCCTGGCAAGAGGTCCGCGTGTCACGATTCCCGTCCGCTGGATGCCGATCCGAGAATTCCCCATTGACGATCCTCGGACATGGGAGGCCTTAGCGGCTGAGGTCCGCGGGTTTGTACTGATTGCGAGTGTCAATAGTGTGTTCTCACGTGGGTTGATCGAGCAGCTTCGTCGGGATGTACGAGATGGCCAAATCATTGTGGTGGCCCAGCCAAGGTCCCTCAAGGGGGAGCTTCCTACGAATTTTGGTGTGCAGGTGACGATCCCATCTCCGAACCCGGCATCCATGGTCTCCACTCGTCATGGTGAGTCAACGCAGCAGGTTGCCGAGCTGCTGGTTATTCCGGCTGGCCTCATGAATGCCGTACACGGCGGTGTACTGGAAAAAGGCAGTACACCGGTCCGTCAGTGGATCGAACAGGTGGCAGGCGATGGGCGACTGCATGTCGTGACGGCAGAGGAAAAGCAAGGCCGGTGGTATCAGCCAGTGCGGACGTCAGAGGATGTGGAGCGGGCTGAAAAGAAACTGTTCAACTCTCTTAAGGGGGAGTTTGAAGGATTTGTTGATCGCTATTTCAATCGGAAGGTCTCTCGTGGGTTTACGCGCCTGTTCCTTGAGCTCGGTCTTTCACCCAATTCGATCACGGCCTTAGCGGGGATCATTGGCCTGGTGGCCGCCGCCGGGTTCAGCTTAGGAACATACAGCGCCGGTATTTTGGCGGCATTGTTATTTCAGTTGGCCGCAGTGATTGATTGTTGCGATGGAGAAGTCGCCCGATTGACCTTCACCGAATCGCCGTTCGGGGCCCGGCTTGATATCGTTCTCGACAATCTCGTTCATATGGCGATCTTCGCGGGGATTGCGGTCGGACTCTATACAACACAAGTCGGCCAAGAAGACGACTGGATGCCACTCGTGCTTGGTGGGGCAGCCGTGTTCGGCAATGGACTCTCGTTCCTACTTGTTGAGAAAGCACAACGGATCAAAAGCGCGGTCGGGTGGAGGACTCCCGCCCATGCCGCTTGGGCCGATGTGATGTTGAAAAATGTTGCCAGCCGCGACTTCTCTGTCTCCTTGATCGCGTTTGCTCTCTTTGATCAGCTCTTTTGGTTTCTTCTTTTCGCAGCGATCGGTTCTCTCATGTTCGCTGGTGCCATGGTCTGGGTGATCCGTCCCTCTGCAGTCGCGTCACCTCGGCTATAACGACCGCGTTCGCGTCAGACTCACGTGTTACGCTATATCCTACTCGCCCTTGGCGTCCTTGTTCTGAGCCTCCTGGTTTGGAATATCGGCCCTGGCAATATTTACGAGGCAGCATCAAAACTTGGGCCAACCGCGCTGCTTGCCGTACTGATTCCCTCAGTCATCATGTATTCAGTCGAGGCTTATGGATGGAAAGTCGTATTGGGGCAATCAGCACAACGAGTTCCATTTTGGCGACTCTTGACGATCCGAACGGCCGGTGAGGTTGTCAATATGACCACTCCCACAGCGTACCTGGGGGGCGAACCACTGAAAGCCTACCTACTGAAAAAACATGACGTTCCCGTGGCGGATGGGGCTGCCTCGGTCGTCATTGCAAAGACGACCATGACGATTGCTGAAGTGTTTTATATCCTGATGGGAATCGCCCTTGCCTTTTGGATTTTAGGGGTAGGAAGCTCCGCGGGGCAGACGATTACGGCAGCGTTGTTGAGTGTCGGACTGCTGGTAGGCTCAATCGGCGGGTTCATCTTTATCCAACAGCGTGGGCTCTTTGCGTCGATGCTCTCGTTGGTAAAGAAGCTGGGGTTGCGGATCAAGGCTCTAGAAACGCACGAAGCACATCTCTGCGCAATTGATCAGACGATTCAAAATTTCTATAGCCACCATCAAAAGGCCTTTTATGCGTCCATTGGGCTATACCTTTTGGGATGGATGGCTGAATCGCTGGAGGTGTTTGGAATTATCTATTTCCTCGGAGGGTCGGTGACTGCGTTGTCAGCCCTCTCGATCGGGGCGCTGGCCGTGTTCATTAAGGGTGGATCCTTCTTTATACCCGGCAGTTTGGGGGCTCAAGATGCTGGAAACATGCTCTTGTTACAAACCTTTGGGTACAGCGATGTGACGGGCATTACCTTCGCGCTGTTGCGACGTTTCCGAGAAGTGGTCTGGATTGGGATCGGATTGCTCTGCCTCGCGATGGTCGGAAAACGAGGATTGACCAAAGATCAACGGGTTGAGAGTCCCTCCTGAACAATCGTCCGAAACCGCTCGATCATACGATCCCATACAAAGCCGTGGAGTCGAAAGTCGGCGGCGCGTTCGACCTTATGGAATTGAAGCCCTATGCGATTCCCTTGGACCCACCGAACTTCTGCCTCCTCCACCGGTAACGACTGAGCCTGGTCGGGGAGGATCAATCGCACCTGCAGCGAGGTGCCCTTCTCTAGAGCCTCCGGGCATTCAATGGTACAACCGAACACCGTGAGGTTCGTGACCTTCCCTTCCGCAATCGTGTCGGTTGCGGAAACCATCACGGGGTATTGCACGGCAAGGGGGACTCGATAATGCTGGCGTGAATAGGTGCGTGTGAATTCCACGGTAGAGCAGTCTAGTCTGTCGTTCACACAAAAGGGAATCCCTCGTTGGTAGGGACGAAGCGCAGGTATCTAATAAAGCCTTGGATGTAGTGAACAGATCGCTGCGCTCTATCCCCTCAAGCGGAATAGTGCTTGGTGAGGTGTTCGCGCTGCAACTGGAGAATCACTCTAACCAATAGCTCTCGGTCTTGTGTGCTCATCTCAAAGAAGCGTCCATGAAGGCGGTAGGTTTGAGGAGAGGTTGGAAGGGGATCGATCCGCAACACTTCAAGTCGGACCTTGAGAGGGTCTTGATCCGGCAGTAACAAGGTGCATGATAAAATTTCATCGGCCTGAACGGGTGTGTTGATCGTGACCCCAATCCCGCCGGCGCTGAGATTGATGGCTCTCTGGACCAACGTGGGTTCTTCCGAAGCAGATTCTCGCTGCAAGCCGATAGGAAGCGAAACGGTGATGCGATAGTATTCTCGACGATCTCTTGGCGATGGGGGTGATGCCGGGGTGTCGGGTGGCATGAGGCGGAGTATACCAAAATAGAAGCGCCAATCCATTGATCCGTAGTCAATGGCCGGGTAGAGTCGAGAGAGAGAAAGGCAGATGGCCTACAACGAACGAGTGGCGGAACGGATCAGGAAGTATTTCACACGCCAAAAAGGGGTGGAAGAGAAGCGCATGTTTGGTGGGCTTTGTTTCATGCTGAATGGCCACATGTGCTGCGGGATCGAGAAGGACCGACTCATGGTCCATGTCTTGCCAGATCGCTACGAAACCCTTCTGAAGAAACCACACGCTCGCAAGATGGATTTCACTGGCAAGCCGCTGAAGGGATTCTTATTCATCAGTGAAGCCGGCTATCGCACAGCGGCTGGCCTCGCCAGGTGGCTCAACGAAGCTGTCGACTGTGTTGACCCTCCCCCAATTCCGTGGACACTGGGTTAAGCCACAGCCGTCCTCGCTTCGTACTCGGCTGGGGAGTCATAGCCGAGCGTCGAGTGCCGTCGCTGCCGATTGTAGAACACCTCGATGTATTCGAAGATATCCTGTTTGGCTTCGTCTCGTGTGGCGTAGTGCCGATGATAGACGAGCTCACGCTTGAGGGTTCCGAAAAAGCTTTCGACACAGGCGTTGTCCCAACAGTTCCCCTTGCGGCTCATGCTGGGGGTGATGCCGTGCTCGCCGAGCTGCTGCTGATAGCGCGTGGCCGCATACTGGCTACCGCGGTCCGAGTGGTGCAGGAGCCCCGGCATCGGAACTCGGTTCGTCAGCGCCATCGTCAGGGCCCGCTCAGTCAGATCGACGGTCACGCGATGGCTCATCGCCCAACCGACCACACGACGGGAGTAGAGATCCAATAAGACGGCAAGGTAGAGCCAGCCCTCCACGGTCCAGACGTAGGTGATATCTCCGGCCCATACTCGATTCGGCGCCGTAACCGTAAACACACGATCCAGGGTGTTTGCGGCTACAGGGAACCGATGCTGGGACTGGGTGGTGGTACGCCACTTTTTCACGGTCTTGGCCCGAATGTGAGGTAAGCTCGAAAAAGTGGACGCCTTCAACCTACACTGAGAGGTCTGGAGG
>CABVRZ010000051.1 GCA_902500775.1 uncultured Nitrospira sp. | reverse complement strand
TCGCCATGAACTATAACCAATTGGATCTATTCACGTCTTAACCGGACAGTAATGCAGGTTTATAAATATTTGGAAACTCAAATGACTGAGCACTCAGCATGGCTTTGACAATTTCCTTGCCATATGGAGGTTGGATGACGATTTTTTCAGCCGAATCATCACCACCAAACACATAGGTTTGTCCAGCTTTTATCACCGCCTGCGCTCTGCTGTGATTTGGCACCAGGTGCACAACCGTGCCATCCGCCTGAAAGTAATCCAACTTAAGATATCCATCTCGTTCCGCCTTCACATAGATAATGAGTCGTTCACCCTCAAAGAACCGACCGTCTGTCTTGTTTGTCCACACCTGAATTCCAAATCCTGGTACGGCAGAAGGCACCTTTAGCTTCGTTGATTCATTGGCGGCTTCTTCAGCATTGATCTGTTGCCGAATCATCTCCTCAAGGGAAAACGGATTGAGTTTCGCACTGATCGACACACAGATTAGTTGCCCAGTCTTTTTCTCTACTTTTTCAACTCTGACCTGTTCCAGCAGGCCAGCGCTGGCGACCTGAACCACATTGTCTGCTAGCTGAAAATTTTTGACCTTGCTCACAGACTGAACAAACACCCCATGAGATTGGAGGGCATCCTTTTGGGCAATGTTTTGAGCAGCCTGTGTGGACTGAGTCACAGTTTCATTGTCCCCATAGGTGTAACACCCTCGACCGGTCACACTCTCAAGGGATCTAGGCGTTACTAACTGGGTACCTTGTTGAGAAAGTAAAGAAGAAGATTTGTCAACTGACTGTACCTCCCAGTGCTGAGGGCTTTCCTTTTGAATTGGCTCTGGCACAGGAGGCGATGGGGTCACCTCCGTCGGTGGACTTGGTGATCGCAGGGCAGGTCGATATGTTTCTTCTTCTATATTCCTCGGAGAAGAGCCTTGTGAGAAGACTACCAAATAGGCCAACACTCCGATCACGGCTAGAACGCCAATGCTAATGAGCAGGTATGGTAAGAACTGTGTCGATGAATCTTTTCCTGCTAATTGGTTTGGGCGAGCCTTCCCAGATTGCCCAGATTCTTGCCCGACTTCCATGGCGTCCCGCAAGAAAAATGATCCCCTTGGCGAATCCAGGTTCACAGCACCAATCGTAATTGAGGACGGTGTTGAGTCTAGCCTCTCAATTTCGTACTCCACCTCAGAGACGCTCGTCGAGAGAGGTTCTAGCTCAGGTTTGAACCTTGGCTTCCCTGACGATGCTGGCGACGTTTGGCTTCTCATCACGGGAGCGCCAATGACCCCGGTCAGATCATGTATAAATTGCTCGAAGCCCGCATGCTCCTTCTCCGGTTGCCAATCCATCAACCGCGCGGCTTGCACATGCCTAAATTCTAACGGGATCTTTACGGCTTCGAGCATGACCGGGAATAATACCCTCCGGTTCAAGCCTTCCAATGCCTCATTCTTGACCCATTGCGATTTCACCGACGTGGTCGTCCATACAACCACCACCGCTTTCGAGGCATCCAATGCTTCTTCAATAACCTCGGCATACGACCGTCCGACTGGGATACGCCGATCCCACCAGACCGACCAGCCTTTTTGCCCTAACGCTCGTGCTAGCGCCTGGACGCGGCTCTTATCTTCGCTGGCATAGCTGATGAAGCTGTCACTCATGGGTGAATCACAAACGGATCGGTTTCAGTTGAATGATCGGCGACCTCTTGTCACCGAAGCCCGTTCGTAGTGAGCTTGTCGAACCATGAACGGGCTTCCTGCACGCTCCCTAGGGTCAAGAAGGGCCCAAGTGTAGCGTCCGTACGTATGGCTATCTAGACACTGTTTTGAGACCTGAGGCCGTGCTTCGACGGACTCAGCACGAGCGGATTATGAGATGATCTTGGACGAGAACTATAAATACGGATTTTCCGGAATTGCCAGCGTGAAGTACTTGCCGCGCTCTTCGTACAGAATACGTTGGCTCGTCAGATCGTTGAGGATTGGGAGCAGGACTGCGTCGTCGCAAGCAGTTCGACCCCCTACAGCAGTTCGAATCTGCTCCACCGTCTTCGCCGCTTCATTGCAGATCTCGATGACCATCGCAGCCAAGTCTTCATATCGTCGACGAGTTGGGGCCTTCGAATTGCGCCCATCGTAGACCGTCACATAGTTCGGGGCCTTGGAGTAGTACAGAAAAGGCTTGTCGCCGGACCGGTGCATCCGCTGCCAACCTTCGATTACAGCAACCAGTTCTTGGTACAGATGGGGATCAACCGGCCAGTTGTCGAGCTTGTACTCAAAGTCATAGGCGATCTTCATCAAATCGACCCGTTGCGCGTTGTACACATATTCATAGGCCATCCCGGGCCCAGTAATCCTAATACCGTACTCGTGCGGTCTGGTGAAGTAAGGACTGAAGCGCTGCAGCCAGAATTTGCCCGTCGCTTCCGGAGGCTGCAGATGGAGCAGGAAGGGAATCAAATCGAGTTGACGTTGGTAGTCTTCATTGGTCTCTCCGGGAAATCCCAACAAGATATTCCATGACACCATCGCATGATAGTACTGGCTCCACTTGAGGCAAATGATGTTCTGCATCGGTGTGACGCCCTTGTCCATCGCCCGCAGCTGATTGAGGCTCAGACTCTCCAACCCCGGTTGCATACACTTCACCCCACCGGCCGCCAACGTCTTGATCTGCCGCTTCTGCAGATTGCTTTTCGTTTCGATAAAGACATCCAGGTCGCAATGGTCAGCGGCGAGCTTTCCAAAGAGGTTCTCGATATAGCCCATATCAATAATGTTATCGACAAGGCGGAATCGGACGGCGTCGTAGCGCTGAGAGAGATCGGCAATCTCACGAAGCACCTGGTCCGGCTGCTTGGCTCGGAACTTCATACTCTGCGCGTTGAGTCCGCAAAACGTACAATGATGCTTTTCTCCCCACCAGCAGCCTCGAGACCCCTCGTACAGAAGAATGCGATCCAGCCCCTGCGCCGTCTGGCCAAGCTCTGCAAGCAGCTGATAGTAGTCGTCATAATCCGGCGGACCAGTCTTCGCAAAATCTGAAAAGAGCGAGGTGCAGGGTGAGAACATGATCTTCTCACCTTGACGGTAGGCCACGCCGGTGGGATAGTTGTCTGTCTTGCCTGCCAACACCTGACGAACCAACGCCAGGAAGCTCTCTTCACCCTCACCGACGACGACATGATCGATGAAGGGGAATGCCCGGAAGTACTCGTGCCCCATCTCGCCATCATAATTTGCTCCTCCAAAAACAATTGTCACATGGGGGTAAAGATCCTTGATCAATTTGGCCAGAGTGAGACTTGCGACATTTTGGTCAAAGGTCGAGGTAAAGCCGATCAGCGTGTATTGCCCCCAATCAATCGACCGTAGCGCCCAGGTCAAAAACTGCGGAGCAATGCGCGTGGCCATTTCCTCAAAATAGCCAACCGGCTTACCACACTCGTGTGCCGCCTGCTCCAAGACCGGTTTGAAGATCTGTGGATACTCTACCCGCTTCGGGTTGTCTCGAAACAGGAGGTAGGAGAACAGCCACTCGCCGAAGAGAGCTCGTTTCTCGCAAATCGACTCGTGCAGCTCAACACCGATCAAGTGCGCAAATCGGACGTTCAAATGGTGACAATCCACGGGAATCCCGTTGGACTTGAGCAGCGCGGAGAGTGTACCGAGTTGAATGGAAGGATACTTGGCGTAGCTGAACGGCATGTTGACGAGCGCGATTTTGGCTTGGTCGCTCATCAGCTTCCTGGTAGGTTCATGTCCAAAACTGGATCGGAATCAATTGGCGAGCAGCAGATTCGCGGCTAGGGTTGCTCGTCCAAGATTTCCGTTCGTGGTGAGCCTGTCGAACCATGAACGGAACAACATCAAATCATCCGTCCTTCGACAATCTCAAGACGAACGGACGGTTATAAAGAGGCTACGGAATGCACCATCAAACTCCTGTCCGGAAGGGTTCAAATTCTCGGTCAGCCTTCGCCGCCAAATAAAAGTCGCTCTCGGTGAGGCCATTGATCTTGTGCGTCCAAATCTCAACCTTCACCTTCCCCCAGGCCAGATAGAGGTCCGGATGGTGGCCTTCAGCCTCGGCAATTGCCCCAACCTTGTTCACAAACGAGAGTCCCTGGGCGAAATCGGAAAATGTATAGAGTCGTTCAAGGTGTCCATGCCCGTTGAGCGCCCACCCTCGGCCGAGTTCTTGTAGTAACGCCTGCGCACGGTCATTCGGCACTGGCGGCACACCGCCCCGACAGGGTACACATTTATTGTCAGCGAGACTCATAGTGTCCTCCTTACCACACGATCGATGCGGTATTGTAAAGGGGCCTTCGGGCGAGAAACAAGACAACGGATGGAGAGACGATTGACTACTCAGCCTCGTCAGGCGCTCCGCCAGACTTCGCCAGATCGTCGAGTTTGACCTTGTCAGGATTGAACTTCTGTGCGGACTGCGTCATCCGGTCGAGAGCCTCATCGAACGACAAGGGCGGGGCGTCTTTGGGGCGGAATCGAATGGGATTCACGCGAGCGACGACGAAGCTCTTGAGATAGGGACTGGTCAGCCCCTTGGCTTTTAGGGCTTCAACTTGCTTGACGATGAGATCATCCAGCTCCAGGACGGTCTTTGCGCGCTGCTGACGCATACTCAGCCCAGCATGCAGTGGCTTCTGTAAAAATTCGTCCACTCGTTTCAGAACCGGGTGGTAGGCGCCACCACTGAATCGAGGCCGTTCTTCATAACAGAGCCCCAGTGTGATGAGCGCTGGCTCCTCGAACTCCAGCGCGTAGGTGTCTTCCGTGACCTCACCAAGTTGGGCGAGTTCTTTGTACATGCGGATCACTTCCAGCGCTTTTTCACGCAAGTTATGAGCCTTCTCCGTATTCAGTGCGAGGATCTGGTAGGCAGCTGATGGTTCAGGAACCACGATTGCGATGATACTCTTCGCCCCCAGGGTCCGCATGGCGGACAGGCGATGATTCCCATTCGGCGTCCAATATTTCGCCACATGATCTGGCTTTAAGATTCGTACCGCAATGATGGGGTCAAGAAAGCGACCGATCTTCCCAATCACGCCTTCCAACTTTCGGACGTGGGTATCAGAGATATTTCGTTGATAGGGTGTCGGCTCGACGAACTCTATTGGAAGGGCAGCCAAGACCAGCCAATGTCCGCCATACGGTTCCCGATAGACCGAGAGAACTTTCCCTCCATCCGTTTCGATTGTCTGGTGCAATTCCGCAACGGCACTTGATGGAGCCGCTGCCTGTAGATCGCTTGCCACAAGACCTGTCGACGCGCCGACTGGCTTTCGACGCCGTTTGGTTCTCTTGAGCAACGATACTTTCTTCGATTTCTTACCAGCCACCACGTAATGGTAGGACAGTGGAAGAGTAAAAGAAAGCCCCACGCAGAACCATCCTGCGCATCAGCCAGTGCTGATGGAGTCCGCCAAAGGGCAAACGGAAAACGGCTTGCAGGATGTTCAAAAGGCTTAGTTCTCACCCGCCCACCCCAGCGCGCCAAGACGCGCCGTTCACCGCACAAGGCCGCAGCGAGTGAAGGGCCGAGGAGGTATACACCAAGCTTGCTTGAACCGCTCGCTTCGATCACATGCGAGCGGATGGGTCCCTTTCCTTCGCCTTCTACACGTTGAGGGTCTGAACGATACGACCTGCCTCGCGAAGCCGCTTCGGCAAGGCGAGAACAAAGCTGGCGGACTTTTTCAACATCCTGCTACAAATAGCACGGGCGACCTTGCACTGCGGTGGGAGGTCGCCCGCGATCGGCGCTTAGGACGCCGGATGCTTCATTCTTTCAATTGTTGCGGCCCCTCAGACCCACACGACACTCGTACTGTCCAGCTTTCCGTCGGGGGAGAGATCATCACTCCCAGGTACCTGTGTTCCTCTACTGCCGAGGATTCTCTGCTCAATGGCTTGAATCTTCGAAAAGATTCTCTGTGCCATCGCGGCACAGCCAGCGAAGAACCCGGCTAGCCAGACCGACGAGAAACTCTTCCGTCTGTCGGTGGGCCTAATGGGCCAGGTGGCGTTGTGTCGCTCATCTCCACCCTCCTCTCACATTGACGTCATCGAGAGACCTGGATGGCAGCCGCGCGGTCTACCCGATCTCTCGAACATCGATTGATAGATGGGCCGCAATTTCTTCACTACGCCTATTAGGAAACCTTGTCAAGAGGTCTGCCTGGATTTTTGAGCCCCAACATGTAACACATAGCAGATGCCGATCAGGGCCAGATCTTCGACTGGGGAATACCAGCGTAACGGTTGTGGGAAAAACACGCCGTAGCATCCACAGTTCGGAAGGTCGAGGCCACGAACGAGAGTGATGATGAGCCCCACAGCGTAGAGGCCGTTCATCGTCATGGCCAGGAGGGCTCCGGTCGGCAATTGCCATCCTACAAGAATCCACACCGCCAGAGTCCATTCACTCCCTGTGATTGCGAACGCCAATGCCCAGAGGGACCAATCCGGAAACAGATGGTAAGTGACCAGCACCTCGACAAATCCTTTGTGGTCAAGGGATTTCCCCAAGGCAGAAGCCAGAAGCACTCCGCCAATCAGTAGGCGACAGCACCACGTCAGCACAATCCAGTTCATGACACAGTCCCTATAAACACGAAGGAGGAGCGCAGCAACCCTGCCACACTCCTCCTTGTTCTGCACCTTGCTCATGACCGAGCGTCCATCACGGCACGTGACTCGTCACCCGCCACTCTGAACGCCCGCTAGACAATCTTCAGCTTCGTGAAATCGACACCGTCAGGGGCCGGAGGCGTCTTGATCTTCATGTCCTCCAAGACATTCACGATACGATCCGCCACGACCAGATTGCGGTACCACTTCCGATTGGCCGGCACGATATACCAGGGCGCCTGCTCGGTACTGGTTGTTGCGATGACAGCTTCAAATGCCTTCAGATACTCGCTCCAGAGTTTTCGTTCTTCTAGGTCACCGGAATTCCACTTCCAGCGCTTTTCCGGATCGGCAACGCGGGCCTGGAGCCTCTTTTTCTGTTCGTCCTTTGAGATATGGAGGAAAAACTTGAGCACAGCCGTCCCGCTTTCGGTGAGCAGCTCTTCAAATTCTTTGATTTGATTGAAGCGGTGCCTGGCGACTTTGTCAGACACCCATCCATGCACTCGGGTAATCAAGACGTCTTCGTAATGGGAGCGGTTAAAAATCCCGATGTAGCCTTTGGGAGGAACTTCTCGGTGTACGCGCCAGAGAAAATCATGCGCCAATTCATCCTTGGAGGGAGCTTTGAACGCAGCAACCTTGCACCCTTGCGGATTGATACCGGACATCACACTTTTGATGGTCCCATCCTTGCCGCTCGTATCCATCCCCTGCAGCACAATAAGGAGGGATCGGGTCGCGTTGGCGTACAACCGTTCTTGGAGTCCATCCAGCCTGGCGATGAGCCTGGCCGTTTCGGTTTTTGCCTTCGCTTTCCCTTGATCATTCTTCTTATACTCGCCTGTGTCATCAGGATCGTAGTGGCCCAATGACAGTTTTTGACCTCCTTTGACAGCATATCGCTTCATAGGGCCCTCTTCTTGACGGTGATGACAGAACCTTGACCGTCGAGTTCTGGAGAATACGTTAGTGACCCACCAGGACTGTTCAAAGCTTGGGTTACTTGGGAATACCCTGTGCGCAGCGGAAACCGACGTTTGGATCCTGTTCGGTCGGATCGCCTTTAGTGCGAAAGGATGACCGAAGCCGATAGGGAGCATTGATGTACGATCCTCCCCGCTGGACCTTTGCCGTTCCTTCCGTGGGTCCACGGGGGTTGATGGCTGGGCTATTGATAAAGCTGGAATAAAAATCTTCGGCGTACCAATCCATCACCCATTCATAGAGATTGCCGGCCAAATCTTGGACCCCGTACGGGCTCTGCCCCATATGGTGATTGCCGATGACCGACACCGTCTCCGCGCCACCTTCCTTGAGGCCATAGACAGCATGCACCGGCGTCGGTGGATCGTTTCCCCATGGATACATCCGCTCATCCGTCCCTCGCGCTGCCTTTTCCCACTCGGCTTCTGTGGGAAGCCGTTTGCCGACCCACAGGCAGTACCCCATGGCATCCATCCAGCTCACCCAGCGCACTGGACGATCGGCATGGACTACCGGAGTCTCCTTGTCAGAAAACCCCCAGGGCGGCTCACTCTGAATCGCTTCCACATACTTGGCAAATCGGGCATTCGTTACTTCAAACTTATCAATATAGAAGGCATTGAGGTACACCCGATGCACAGGGGCTTCGTCTTCATCTCCCTGGTCGCTTCCCATGATAAATTCGCTAGAAGGCACCAGCATCATCGGCGCTCCATCTTTACCATGGAGCTCAGGGAAGGATACGGGGGGTCTGTTGGTAGCAGGCTTTCCTTTGTCTCCGGGTTTGGTTTCGCCGTTGGCTCCGTTGATATCAGATGGTTTCCCCTGCGTGAGAAGCGTTTCCGGCTTCGGAGTGATCCGTGACGGAGCATCCGGCTTCACCCCCCGGCGTTCGATCGCCGTCGCGAACCGATCGGGCAGAAACAGAAAACCCCAGCCGATGAGCAATAGGGTAAAAATTCGTAACGCGGTCATTCTTTCCCCTCGCGGGTAAGGTACAGAAAGCTTACCTCTAAATCCAGTCTTTCCATCGGCCTGTGATCCCGGCACAGAAGATTCCAAGAGAGTTGCACTTGGCGATCGTCCAGTGTAGCGTATATTCCAGCATGTCGGGTTCGATGGTTTCCATCAACAATACTTCTTCCCATCTCCTCCTGTGGTCCTTGGTCATCACGTTGGTGGTGAGCGCCTCTGGATGTGGCGGACCCTGGCGAGATACCTATCTCAAGAAAGGGGTTGGCCGGCTCACACAAGAAGACGTTCGTGAACGGCTTGGCCCCCCACACACGGCGAAAACACCTGCGCTCGGCGGAGACAGCCTCTGGACCTATCGCTTTCCGCTCAGTGATCAAGACCTGACGTCGTGGAGGTCCTCCATGCTCGGTGATGCCTCACATTCCATCACGAGCATGATGGGGAAAGGGGCCGAAACGGCCAAACCGACACTCTATTGTTACCGCTATACGCTGACCTTCTCCGAAGACAAGATGCTCAAGACCTGGAACCGCGAAGAGTGCGTTCCTGGTACCCGCGAGACACTGACCGCTAAATAGAGGACATCCGTGCCCCAGAGTCCATGGTTCCCCTTCGACAGTGTGGTGGCGCTGGACAGCTTAAAATCGCTGATCCTGCTACTAACCCTGGTCATGATCAGAATGCTGATCAAACGTTGGATTTCCGGAAACCCAACGCTTTCAATGGAATCGAAACGCCGATGGGTGGTGACGACGAGAAACTCCGTCGTCTTCGCCTTTCTCATTGGCCTGGTCATGATCTGGGCGCACGAACTGCAGGCGTTCGCCGTATCACTGGTCGCCTTGGCCGCCGCGATGGTTCTGGCCACCAAAGAGCTGATTCTCTGTTGGAGCGGTGCGGCCCTTCGGGTAGGTGGCAAGGTCTACGCCGTCGGCGATCGGATTCAGATCGCTGGCCACCGTGGGGTGGTGCTGGACCACGATATGTTCGCCACAAAGCTTTTGGAGATTGGCCCGGGGCAATCCGCGCATCTGTATACCGGACGTGTGACCGTGTTTCCCAACAGCCTGCTCTTCACCAATCCGCTGATCAAAGAAAACCCCGAGCAGGAGTACGGGCTATATACGGTGGTCGTGCCGATTAAGAACGACGATGATTGGCGGCGATCGGAACGTGTGCTCCTGGACGCGGCAAAAGTTGAATGTGCGCCGTTCATGGACGAGACCATGCGGCAAATGAAGCTCTTAGAACAAACGAATCTCCTCGAGGCCCCGTCCCCAGAGCCACGCATCACCATTCAATTGCCGGAATCCGGAAAGATCCATCTTGTCCTCCGATTCCCAGCCCCGGATCGTGGGCGCTCCCGCATCGAGCAAGCCATTCTCCGTCGCTATCTGCTCCACATGAGCGAACACGAGTCTTCGCCTCGGGCCTAGAAAAGAAAAGGGCCATCTTGCGATGGCCCTTCCCTACCCTGCATCGTCGTAAACCGTTCGACTTACTTTGGAAATGATTTCGGCGAGGCAACATGCTGCCACCCCTCGCCATTGAGCGACTTGAGCATCGCCACCACATCCTGCTGCTCGTCGTCCGTCAATTCCAAGGGGATAATGGTATTGTCCTGGTGTGGGTTCTTCACTCCACCCTGGTTGTAAAACTTCACCACCTCTTCCAAGGTCTTGAAGCGCCCGTCATGCATATACGGCCCAGTTCTGGCAATTTCGCGCAACGTGGGCGTCTTGAATGCCCCAATATCCTCTGGATTCTTTGTTTCCATGTACCGGCCAAGATCAACCTTGTTGTCGTCCCACCCAATGCCGAGATTGTGGAATTTTTCGTCCGTGAAGTTAAAACCCGAGTGACATCGCGTACAACGAGCCTTCCCTCGGAACAGTTCAAGGCCGCGCTTGGCGGAATCACTCAGGGCATTTTGATCTCCGCCGATGTCGTACTTGTCTACCGCGCTGTTCCCGGACAACACCGTCCGTTGAAAGCTGGCCACAGCCCGACCGACATCTTGAATGGTGATCTCCCCACCGAAGACTTCCTGGAAGAGCTTCCGATAGCCAGGCATCTTCTTCATCTTGGCCACCATTTCATCATGGTTGGCAAACCCATGCTCAACGGGGTTCACAAATGGCCCGATGGACTGATCCTCAAGCGTTGCCGCTCGACCATCCCAGAACTGGGCTTTGCTGTACACCCGATTGAACGACACTGGTGCACTCCGACCACCCTTGAGACCCTTGATGCCGGTCGAAACCCTCATGCCATCCGCGAAGCCCTTGCTCGCCATATGGCAACTGGCACAGGCAATCGTGTTGTCCTTCGACATGCGCTTGTCGAAAAAGATAGCCCGCCCTAATTCAATCTTTTCCTTCGTAAGCGGGTTTTCCGCCGGCGCATAGGTATTCGGATCTTCTAATCCCGTGATCGTCGGTAAAGTCACAGGTTCGGCTGCAAACACCTTGTTCCCCGCTCCACCTTGGCCCACCATAGGAACGAGCGGCATGGCCATCGCCATTCCGAATGCCAACGTCCCCGTCAGTAATCTCCGCCCTGATATCGTCTTCCGTACCATCACATCCTCCTCTCGCACATTATATGATGTGTCTATAAGTGCCCACCTTAGCTGACTCGCTCTCTCGATCTCATTCACACTCACGGTGTTCTGCATGCATTGAGACACCCTTGGTGTTTAGCCTGAACGCCGCTCGCGCCTGTCATATCATGACTCGTCCTATCGACTCAATCGGTTGACCTTGCTTATGATCGTGGGGTTCATGATCGATACCCCTCCTCCCTACCCCTCAGACGGACACATGGGAATACGGTTCTCCATACATCGGATCCGTCGCGATTCCATCTGCATGCGTGAGTGGAGGATATCTTTCCCGCTGTACTTAGTCTAATTGATAATGTTATGTCTGAGCATAAGTATCCTTTATCGCCTAGACTGGAAAGGGATCGGATGACACTTGCCGAGTTGCAATACGTGGTGGTAGTCGCGCAAGAACGGCACTTCGGCCGTGCTGCCGAACGCGTCTTTGTCACTCAACCAGCGTTGAGCCTGGCCATCAAGAAGCTGGAAGATGACTTAGGGGTCACGATTTTTGAACGGCGTCAGAACAAGGTGGAACTCACCCCTCTGGGTGAGCAAATCGTCCATCAAGCGCAACGTGTGTTAGAGGAAGCGGAACGCATTAAGATTCTCGCCGCTCAAGGCAAGGATCAATTGAATGGTCTGCTCCGGTTCGGCGTCATCGCGACGGCTGGCCCCTATATCCTTCCCGATTTGGTCCCGCTGCTCAACACACGCGCGCCGAAGATGCCCTTAGAACTCGAGGAGAACCTAACGCAAAATTTGGCAGGCATGCTGAAAAGCGGAAAGCTCGATGTCATCATGATTGCCCTTCCTTTCGAGGAACCAGGCATCCTGACCACTGCTCTGTATGACGAACCGTTTCAAGCCCTGGTCCCCGCCGGACATCCATGGCAGAAAAAGAAGTTGCTTGATTCTCGGCAATTAGGTTCTGAGAAAGTCCTGTTGCCTCATGCCGGGCATTGTTTCCGACAACACGTCCTTGAGGCATGCCCTGAACTCAGTCGATCTGATGCAGAAGGGTGGCAAGGCAACTCGCTAGAAACCATCCGCCAAATGGTGGTCTCTGGGTTTGGAATCACCGTGATGCCCTGTAGCGCCCTCACACCGAAGTATCAGAACAAGCGCCTGATCGCCATCAAGCTGGCAGAACCCGTACCTGGCCGTCGGATCGGCCTTGCCTGGCGGCGAGGATATACCCGCCCACAGGTGATTGAGGTCCTGCGAGAAGCCGTCCAAGCCTTAAAGATCCCTGGACTCAGAATGGTGACTGGATAATCGCTTTCTGATGGGCTGTTCATCCTGCTTGTTGCCCCGGAGTGCTTTTGCTAGGATGCGGCGGGTAATTTGGAGTATCCTCACTATGAAAATAGCCACGTTTAACGCCAACTCCTTGCGCAAACGTCTACCAATCGTGCTCGCCTGGCTTGAGCAGCACAAGCCCGATGTCTTATGTCTTCAAGAGACTAAAGTTCAAGATAGCGAGTTTCCGTTACTGGCATTAGCACCCAGTGGCTTTGATATTACCTTTCGCGGCATGAAATCCTACAACGGCGTCGCGATTCTCAGTCGGCACAAGCCAGAGGCGGTTTTCTACGGATTCGACGATGGCGGGGAACCAGACGATGCCCGCTTGTTAAGAGTCATTATTGACGGAATTCCTATCATCAATACGTATGTGCCGCAGGGATTCGAAATCGACTCACCGAAATATGCCTACAAGCTGGCCTGGTACAACCGACTGCGGAACTACTTTGACCGACATCTCTCGCCCCAAGCCCCCGCTATCTGGTGCGGAGATATGAACATAGCCCCACGTCCAATGGACGTCCATAGCCCGGAGAAGCATCTCAATCATGTCTGCTACCATGAAGCAGCGAGAAAAGCGTATGAACAGACCGCCGCGTGGGGATTCGAGGATGTCTTCGTGAAGTTGTACCCGACTCGTCAACAATACACGTTTTGGGACTACCGTGCGCCCAGTTCACTGGCCGCTAACAAAGGATGGCGCATTGATCATATGATGGCGACAGGGCCACTGGCCGAAAAATGCGTGAAGGCGGATGTGGATGTCGAGCCGCGACGAGCGAAAGAACCTTCCGACCATACGTTTTTGTGGGCAGAGTTTTCGATCTGACCGCGCACGCGACACCCACTCCAACCCAGCGATCATTCCCCCGTCAATCGGTAGCACAGGATAATGATCGCTTCTAGCCACATGAGTTCATAGCAGTTCGTGAAGAACTGCCGGCCTGGCCGCAGACGACCCACGGCCAGGCCTGTCGCAACAGCGTGTGGGTGGTTGCGGGAGAGGTGTTCATGAATACTAGGGGCTAGGCAGCCTTGACACGCATGTGATTATTGCGATTCAACTCGATTAATGGGTCAATGACTAAGCCGCAATTCACGCAACGAAGAATGACGGTACTGGAAGATACCGCTGGCTGTCGCTCTTGAATCATTAACCCTTTGCATTTTTGACAGGTCATGGACTCCCTCCTCCTGAATAATGATGACCTGACTCTCTTAACACTGAAACATTAATGTCGTGTTAACGGTCAGTTAAAACTATCTAATGTTCTTTCCGGTTACTCGAGCTGAACTAGGATTTCCTCATGCGTTTCAGAATCTTACACAGAGCGCTTCGCTCCTTTAGCACAAGTATCATCACGAGACCTGCCATGACCCTTCCTTCAGCTCAGCACCAATGCGCTGACAGAACACCCCGCTCGATGCCCCTTCAGGGAATACACGAATCTGCTTATGCAAGTGCTGACCGATGAAGAAGCGTGATGAAATAATGGATCACCCTACTACGATCGTCATCGTGGGTGCAGGCGCAGCGGGTTTAACCGGTGCGATCGCCGCGGCACAAACGCTCGCGCAAGAAGCACGCGAGGGCAGCGTCCTCCTCATGGATGGCGCGAAGCACATTGGAGCAAAGATTCTGGTCTCGGGCGGCGGACGCTGCAACGTGACACATGATGTCATCACGCCAAAGGACTATTTCGGGAATCGCCACATCATCCGAAATGTACTGGCCGCGTTTCCGGTTGAACGAACGATCGCCTGGTTTGCCTCGCTGGGTATTGAGTTAAAACGTGAACCGACGGGGAAGCTCTTTCCTACAACTGATAAGGCACGCACCGTGCTGAACGCATTGATCGATGGCGCTCGACGCGCCGGTGTGATGATCCGTTCAGACCACCGCGTGCATGACATTTTGCAAACCGAAGCCGGGTTCCTCGTGCAGCACAACCATGGCCTCACACATGCCTCCCGTCTCATCCTTGCCACCGGTGGTCAATCATTACCAAGAACCGGGAGCGATGGGTTCGGCTATCAGCTGGCACGGAGGCTTGGGCATCGGGCCACTCCCACCGCGCCAGCGTTAGTTCCCCTTCAGCTTGACCGCTCCATGTTTCAGGCTACACTCGCAGGTCTCTCCCATGATGTAGAACTCACCACACTGGTCGATCGACGAGAAGTGGACCGCCGCACAGGAAGCCTTCTCTGGACCCATGTTGGAATCAGCGGTCCCGTGGTCCTAGACGCCAGCCGCTTCTGGACTCTGGCAACGAAACAAGGCGCCTTCGCCGAAATGTACGGCAACTTTGTTCCCGGACAGTCAGTTAATGAGCTTCGGCAATGGTTCATTGCCCAAGCGGCTCAGCATCCTAGGCGTTCACTGGTACGAACGCTGTCATCCTTGGTCCCGGATCGCTTTGCTGAATCCCTCTGTCGTCACCAGTCTTGTGAACCGCAGACAGCAGTGGCCCAAGTTTCACGCCTCGATCGGGACCGGTTGCTGACCGCCCTCACTCGGTTTCACTTTCTGGTTATTGGTGATCGAGGGTGGAACGTAGCGGAAGTCACTGCCGGTGGAGTTCCATTAGAAGAAATCAACTATCGAACAATGGAATCAAAACTGGTTCCTGGGGTTTATCTTCTTGGGGAAATGCTCGATTGTGACGGAAGAATCGGAGGATTCAATTTTCAATGGGCCTGGGCAACAGGGTGGCTAGGTGGAGAATCAGCGGCAAGGAGCCTGCTCAATGGCAAGACTCCCGCTGACCCAGCATCGTCACTCGGATAACACATCGTCTTTTGAGAGCTCTGCGTGACCCAAGGGCACGATCACCACGTGCCTGCTTCTGCTTCCGAACACACCTTCGCTCTCGGGAGGGGGCGATACGAGAGATCTCCGTCCTCCCTGCCTGACTCGGTTGCAGGCAAGATCGTGACTTGAAGCGTTTCATCAGAGGAGCCGCCATTGCGAGTTCTCAATACTCCCTCGCGATTCAACATCTTGACTACGTTCGTACGTGAAACAATCGGGGGATAGGGCCTGAATTGCTCCGCCGAGACATGTGGAACCTGAATGGTTACAGGGCGATGTTTGACGTAAATAAAGTCACGCAAGTTGTCGTCCATGAGTGTCTTCAAGGTAACGACCACCGAACTCTCAGCCGGCAGGGTCACAATCGAGATCACATACAACGGCTTTACGTTGGGCGGTGCTTCCTTGTCACCCGTGAGAGCTAAGGTGGGAGCGGCCATCAACTGCGTCGTCTGATTGATGGCAGGAGACCGCACGCCAATCTGAAGATTCGTCAGGTCACGACTAGATACATTTTCAAGAAGTAACTTGATGAGCACCCAGCTCTGTGGATCGAGGGTCTTCGCCCGTCCGGTCGGGACAGACTGCTCTTCTCGCCGAATGCTGCAGTTGGAAACCAGATTACGTCGTTCGAAGAAATAGAGCGTATTCATACCCTGTGACTGAACACCCCGCTCATAGGTGTAGAATGACACCCCTACATGAATCATCGTCGGCCTAAACCAAGCCACGACCGTCGGAAGCACGAAGGGGACAAAGGCAGCAATGAGGCCGACAATGGCGACTTTGCTGAGAACGCTTTGCCGCCAGAACCACGCCCAACCCTTTTTTAACGTCTCCATGCAACGCTCACCTAATTGCGTCAACCTGACCGGATGTAAAGATACGCCCTTAGAGGAGCTCACGACAAGGGTAAGACTTTGCCTTGACCGTCGTCGGTTCCATTCGCCATGCTGTTGGTTCGTCAATCAAGGAGAGCCCATGTCAGGTGAACGAGGGGATGAGCCTGCGAAGAGGACTCACCTGCTCACGCTGAGATGGAAGCTCATGCTCGCCTTAGGCACGATCCTCATTCTGTTGGGCGCTTGCATCAACTGGGCACCACCTCAGGAAGCCGGTCTACTGGACACGTCTTCGTTCCTGGTCATCTTGGGGATGCTCCTTGGCTTTGCAGGACTGCTGATTGCAACTCGGCGCTGAGGGAAGCCCCTCCATCGGGAAAGCTGCATCTCGATCCAGGCACTTGCTCACACGGATCCCGCTATCGGTTTCCCCCCTGAAGCTGGACCGCACTCACCCCATAGGGGCTGAAGAAGGCTAGCACCTTGTCACCCACCTTGAACTGGGCCCCAAGCTGAGTTTGCTGCGTAAGATTTAGGATATGAAGCTGTCCCTTGTCGTCTCGAATCACCATCGTTCCAGGAATCCCTGTTGTGAGCGTAATCACTTCTCCCTGGACCGGGGGAAGGGCAAAAACGGAACGGGGCACGCTGCCCATCATCATAACGAAGAGCATCAGACTAACTAGGATTTTGAGTGTACGCTTCTCCATGACAACATCTCCTCTCGATTCATGTGCGTGCGGTTCGTCACCACATCTGGATCACGATTGTTACGGTGTCCTCTTCGCGCTGAATGTTATCAGTCATTTTATCTGGGATGGGAGAGCTCGCGTCCGCATTATCCATGACAGTCCACGACGAAACCACCATCCCATCACGCAAAACAAATGCACGGAGCCCCGAAGAACCACGGCATGCATGAAACCCTGATCGATGCGACGGGAAACACGTCTGCTCATCTGGCTGCAAAACACCCTGTCAGGCTTGTCGCATCAACGTATCAGTAGTTGCAGTCGAAACACTCACGAATCAGGCATGCTAGGCCCACCTCATCAATTCGTAACCACAAATTAGCTCATTAACCTCCTGTATGCGGGATCGTCTCGATTCAGTCTCAGAGAGCCATTTCATGTTCCACACGTTCCTCTTCTCGGATAGCCAGTTCGGATAGCGAACAAGGTTCATTTCCCCGCATCGGCCTTGCCATCAACCATCGAAACAGTGCATTATTCACTCCCTCACACCTCCAACTTTGGTGGAGCCGAGGGATCTGCGTAGATGAGCTACTTGGTCAAAACCATATCCCCCTCTTTTGAGGTAAATATTTCGAGGAAGGCGCTCAGCTACTCTTCCCGCTACCCTTGCAGTAACAACCTGATAAGCACATCTACAGGGAGCGTCCATGAGTAACAGAACAGATCCCATGCGGCGACATAGTCGGTTTCCAGTGAGCTGGCCCGTTCTGTATGGAGATGGAGCATTTCTCGCGGACGGGACTGTTCTCGATCTGACTGCTCGCGGTTGGCGCGTGACCGGATCAGTACCCGTTGTGCCAGGCATGCAACTGACCTTGAAGGTGTCAGTCCCAGACAGATCCACCCCGCTATGCATACATCGTGCGATCGTCTTGTGGGTAAAGGAGCATGAGTTTGCCATCGAAGCCAATGAGATCGCGCCGGATGATAAAGCCTGGGTTACCGAGTTCCTCAGGCATAAACTTGGGCTCATGTGGACATTGCAAACCACTGACCAGGAACCCTCGCAGGAAACCCGAGTCACTCAACCCCGTAGTGAATCCCTTCCATCACCAGCTCTTCCATCCCTAGAAGACATCCTGCGGCGGGTCGCTGCGGCTGATCTCGCGCTGACTGCTATGCCGGGAGCCACATATCGAAGTGGTAATTCTGACATTCCTCAGTGTGAGATTAATATGCCCGTCGGCGACGTGCCCGAGGCAATCTGGAGTGAGGCACGCTACATTGTTCGACGCATGGTCGCAATCAAGACTGCTCGTGGCCAAACCGGTCGAAATCCGGTTCCTGAGAATTAGCTCTTCCTACCCCAAAGCTGACTCTCCTACTCAACACCCTCACAAGGGAAACAGCAACTCCCTTGAGAGGTGGCCGTTTCTTGAAGAGGACACTATCGGTCGGCTGCTCCTCCAATGATATCCCACCCCGTCCTTCCACTTCGCTCGTGGGAGCAACTAGAAATCGTCAAACAAGCGTAGCTGATTCGGTTGTCCGATTCCTCGCATCCAAGCAGGTACCCGTGACGGTTTTTTGGGCTTGAGAGAAGGTGGGCCGCTTGCCAGCAAGGCCTGCGCCGTAATCCATGCTCCGATCAGTTCAAAGTTGACCAGATCCCTCTCCCGAAGGTTTGAGCTCCATTCTGAACTGGATCGCTTGCTTACTCCGACTGCTCGACTCAAGTACCGCAACTGAAAGAACCATTCGCCGGACCAGCTGGTACCAACTTGATGCACAACAGCAATAACACCGAGGCGTTCTCCGGTTGTCTGCCTGAGATAGACACCAAGCGCAATATCATGACGAGCAATCATGGTAACCAATGGTTACACTAATTTAGCCTGACCGTCAACCCAGGTAAGTATATGCCGTAGTTAACCTCCATCAGTTAGCTCAAGACTCGGATGGATGCGTCTTGCTATGAGCCCCTTCTTCATCCCACACGTCGTCGCTGTGAAGCAGCGAAGAATTGTCTCTTACCAAGCCCGATCTCAGATGTTCTGCTTCTGATGTTCCGGGGGAGAGACTCATTAATGGAATCCTCTTTGTTTGGTCTGCTCCCAGCAACAGTGAAGGGACAAGTTTGGACGACAGAGTTGGAACTACGCCAGCCCCATCTCGCAGAGAATTTGCATTGGGGACGTGAGAACAAGCCAGTCACCAACTCTACCGTCAGCTGACCTCTTTGACAGAACAGTCTCCCCGATGCTCCGCTCACCACGTAAGCGTGTAACAGATTGATCAGTCGTGAGGAGATTGCTCACTACCGGTAGAAGCGTGACGCCCTCATGATTATTACACCTACAGTATATGACAACTCTGACGTCGTCCATACCGTAGAAGCGATGGTGGCCTACATACCACACACCAATGAAACAACTGTCGTTCAATTGGGCTAAGCATTCCCTATGACGACATCAAATGAATGCTGCACTACACATGCACGAGCTGGCAATGATGAGAGAGTATTTCAATGTCGCAATGAAGACAGCCAAGATGGCGTAGTGTAGTCGGGTGAAGATCTCTGCTGTTTGTTTGGAGAGATCGCCTGTTTTCAGGACATTGACCTGGTCAATGAGTCACACCCCTTTCACTGTATTCGCCACCATACACATTCACATCCTGATCCATACATACCTCGACTCAAGCACATACTAAGGCTCGCAACCAGTCCGTTCATCCCATGAAGGCCAACTGGCACAACCACGTTGAAATCATAGCTTTATTGGGATTCGAAGCATTGGTGAGGCTGAACGTCTGATTCGACGGCACCATCTTTGCTGTTACTCACAAGGGTAACCACATTCATTCCCACTACTGCAGACTCGCCATAGGATCGGGATTGCTGCCTGAAAAATGGACGAGCTGCAGCAGCATATTCCAAGGGAGCCCATAGAGAATGAAGCACTCGACCGCCCAAACATGGACCACCAACTTTCAAGATCAATTGCGAGGCACATGGGTCCATCGACTCTACAATGACGTACGAAAGGCAAAACGCAGTCTGCTACGCCGATCCGAAGGGGAAGCCATCCTCTTAGAACGATATCATCGGGTACATGGCAAACCCCTCAACGTGATAGCCCCGAAGACATTTACTGAAAAACTATTTTGGAGAATGATCTCCTGGAATCGAGGCGTCAATCCTCTCTTTACACAGCTGTCGGATAAGTATGCAGCAAGAACTCACGTGGCAGGTACCATAGGAGATGAGTACTTAATTACGCTCTTATGGCATGGCGAACACCCTCAAACCATCCCCTTTAACCGGCTTCCAGCACGATACGTCATGAAACCGAGCCATACAAGCCAACAGGTGATCGTGGTCAGGGGGCATGCTACGCGCGCTGATCTCATCAGCAGAGCATCTGACTGGTTGGACAGCAATTACTATTGGAACGCACGAGAGTATCAATACTATCGAATCAAACCACGGGTCATGATTGAGGAATGTCTTGAAAATCCTGACGGGAGTCTTCCCCTTGACTATAAGCTTTGGTGTTTCAATGGAGTGCCAGAGCTCATTCAAGTGATCACCCATACGCGAGACATGAGCTCATTTTTTGACAGGACCTGGACGCTCTTGGATCTCTCCAACAAAGAGGGGCGTTCACAACGGCCAATGACAAAACCGGAAAACCTAGAAGAGATGATCGCTATTGCATCGAAGTTGTCGGTTGGTTTTGGGTTTGTTCGTGTCGATTTGTATAATGTGAATGGGAGAATCTATTTTGGCGAGCTCACCTTTACCCCTACGGCTGGAAACATGAAGCTGCAACCAGATAGTTGGGATGCCGCGCTTGGGGGAAAGTGGGACTTATCGTTGGAAGACCGAGCGCCATCTGGCGGAGCTTGTCCTCTATTAAACTGAGAGATGGGAAGAACTCAGAAACATCTGTATCGGGTAGATGACGGGTTTCGAATTGCACCGGACTCACCACCACATCCACAAGATCAACAAGATAGCTCTGCAAATCAAGGCAAAACAGGGCAAACCATCCACAAATTTGCAACCGGTTGCAACCCGGAATCGGACCCTCAAGACTCGTCTTCATGTAAGAGGGATGAGTCATGGGCACTCGTCTCGCCCTTCCCTGTCGTCGCTCTTTCGCCTGTCTGATAGGCTTCGTCCCAGAGTACGGCGCTCCTTGAAAAGGTCGATGATCTCCTCACGGCACCCTTCACGGTCCTGCGCCTCTCGACGCCGCTCAAGATCTCCTATGGAGCCGTGAAGAAGCGAGCGGAGCTGTACACCAAGATTGTGGAGGAACTCTCAGAGATGCGGCGAGACACCGTGGAGCTGGCGCAGAAGACAATAGGAGAGAAGCGAAAGGCATACGTCTTGGTCAACAACCGGAGTAAAGTCAATGCTCCCTTGATGATTCAAGCTTTACGGACTGCGCTGCAGATCGAGGAGACATAGCATCAGTGGGTGCTCCGATTTTCACTCTTGGAACGAGCAGAAATACATGCTTTCATGAGGTACCACGCCAGCCCAATGTGGACGTCGCTGGCCACTCTGCATAGCTCTCAGCATAGCGTTCTACAGAATCAGTCGACGAATTCTATCTCTAATTGAACTCCAGCTTCACCGAGCCGATCACGGTAAATGGCGCGCCGGTGTAGACGATCTCTCTGAAGTTTTGCGTGCCGGTAAAGTACCGCTGATCGAGCACGTTGGTGAAGTTCACAGCCGCGAGCAGATTCGTACGAGTGAAGAATTCCGGTTTTCGGTAGTACACTGCGGCATCCATGCGGGCATATCCTGGGAGTTCAAAAGAAGCCTGACAATTGGCCGGATCCGTACACTGAGATACTCCGTTTCGCTTGCTTTGTGCGTACATGCCGAGACCAATTCCAAGACCCTGTAACGGACCGTCTTGCAAGAAATAGGTCGTCCAGAGACTGCCTTGGTGAAGCGAGGAGTTTGGAACGCGGCTTCCTTTGAGAAACATCAGATCTTTCGTGACTCGCGCATCGATGTAGGCATAGCTCGCAATAATATCCCACCCCGACAAGATTCTTCCCGCGACGTCGAACTCGATGCCCTCGCTGCGCTGCTCCCCGGTCGCGGTGGAAAACGCAAACCCATTGAGCGGATCGGCTGTTAAGACATTCTTCTTTTTGATGTGGAAGGCAGCAACTTTCGCCCGCAACCGGTTATCGAACAACTGAAGCTTGACACCACCTTCATAGGCTTTACCCCGCTCCGGGTCGAAAAGCGTCCCGCTGATACTCCTCGATCCTGAGGCTTGCGGCGCAAACGATTCCGTATAGTTGGCAAACAATGCGATGGGTTTCCAGGGTTGATAGGTCAATCCGATCGATGGACTAAATGCAAGATCGGTTTGACTGTCTTCGGTCTGATTTGGATCATCGTCATTAGGGCGATTGGTGAGTCTTTGTTTAAAGTAGTCGAATCTCCCCCCTCCGTGTAGATGAAGATTATCAAGCAGGCGGACATGGTCTCCAAAATACACGCCTAGGATGTCGTTCACATTCTTCTGGTTGCTGGACATCCTCAGCGGCGTGTCCAAGAACAGCCTGTCGGCCGGATTAAAGATGTTGATATAGCTGAAGGCATCTGGAATGGACGTGTCTCCTCCGGAATCACCGGATACCGAGGCCGTCGAGACTTCGCGGCCTAGCTCGACACCGACAATCATTTTATGGAGAAACGGGCCGGTGAAGAATTTTCCGTGCAACTCATTTTGGAGATAATGGCTCTGAACCGTTGTCGGGATGTAAAACTGCGCCACATTGAGGATGCCGTCGGTTTCATCGCCCACCAAGAACCAGGACTCCCGGCTGGAGTATCGACCATGGGTGACCGCAGATCTGAAGGCCGTGCGCCATCTGAAGATATCGTTAAAATCATGGAGGAATGTCAGAGTGGCTTTCCCGTGATTCGTCTCATTCTTTCTCGTCGGATCGCCCAAGAAACGCGTGACTGGGATCGATGCGACTCCTCCACCGATGGCCACTAGGCCACGATCTATCGGTGTTCGGTTGTAGAGGTATTCACCTTCGAATCGGAATGTTGTTCTTGGTCCAAGCTCCCATCCTAGGGTCGGCGCAAGGAAAATCCGCTCCGAACGGACACCCTCTCGATAGCTGCCGGCTGATTCATATAACCCATTGAAGCGGTAGGTCAGTGTTCTGCTTTCGTTCAGCGGTCCGCCGATATCGATGGATGGGCGATACAAATCGTAATTGCCGAGCATCAGTTCTGCCGAGTAATAGGGATTTTTTAATGGTGCCTTCGTGATTTGGTTAATGACCCCTCCTGGGTCGGATCGCCCAAACAAATAGGAGGGGGGGCCTTTAATGACCTCGATACTCTCAATATTGATCATATCGCGCTGAGCGCGTGAACTATACTCGCTGTCGTCGCGAAACCCGTTCTTGAATACGTTCAAATCTGAGGAAAACCCACGAATCATGACACTACCACCCTGACCACCCTGCGGGCTGAACTGTGACACTCCGCTCACATTGCGAAGGGCATCACTGAACCGAATCACTTTTTGATCTTCCATCACCTGTCTGGTGACGACCTCGATCGATCGAGGAGTGTCGTGAACCGGGACGGGAATCCTGGTCGCGCTTGAGACCTCTTCGACAGTATAAGCCGTGTCTTTTCGCTCCTTCCTCTCCTTCACCATAACTTCGGGAAGCTTGATCGGCTTTTGCGGAGCAGTCGCCATCGGCTCACTCACTGGATCCGGTGATGTCGCTTGCTCTTCTGCAAGTAACGGTGATGCCACGACAGGTGTTGCGGTACCCTGCACAAGCGTGACAGCGTTGGTTCCGGTCAGATGATACGTCAGGCCCGTTCCGCCCAACAGCGCTTGTAGCGCGTCTTCGGGCATACGCTTGCCGCTGATACCAGATGTATTGAGTCCGGTCACCAGCTCCGTCGGCACACTGACCTGCCAACCGGTGGCCTCGGCAAACGCGTTCAATGCGGTCCCGAGCGGCTGTGCAGATATATTGAACTCGACCGGAGAACTTGACGCCTCTGAGAGCACATTGTCTTGGGCGAAGATGTCGCCGGTTCCTGTCATCACCAATATGAAAAGAAATCCGCCCCAGCCGAGACGCTGTGATCGGGTCTGTGATTTCCATGCCAGACGTTCCATGTATTGGAAACTTTCTCTTCTGTTGTCGCTCATCGTTCCTTGTTCCATCGTTCCGTTCCTCTACGAGTAGGGCCTTTTGTCCTTATCCATCTTTCAGTAGACGGACAAGAAGAGGATGTTCCTCACCTGCTTTGGTGTTGGAAAAGTAGAGGGATCAGAAAAGAATAATGAGTCGATCAGTCAGGCTGATCGCCGAGAGAGGGAGGGTCTTAACGAGTAACGCGAGAGCACCGACGGGATCGTCGATATTGTATGTGCCGGTCACTTCGATGCGTCCGGCCGGTTGATTGAGGAGCATGATGCTGCCGGGATGATACCGTCGCAGTTCCTCAAGTACCAGTGCGAATGGAAGCCCCTGGGCGACCAATCGTCCCCGCAACCAGGCGGAAGCCGTCGGAGCATCGACAGCCTGCGGTCGGCCCAACCGATCCTGCTCGGCTTGGATCTGTAATCCCGCTGTCACAACGACCGGAGATGCTGTCTTCGCTTTTGAATCAACTTCAACAGCGCCGTCGAGAACGGTGACGCGATCCCCGCTTGACTCCGCTCGCACGACAAAGGCCGTTCCGACGGCTCGAACGGCGGTTTCCTCGCTCTCGACGAGAAATGGACGGGCGGCATCCTGCTGAACGTTAAAGAAGACTTCGCCCTTCAGGAGCCGGACACGGCGAACCTCGTCGTCAAATGCGAGCACGATCGCTGATTGCGTATTGAGCGTGGCGGTCGATCCATCCGGCAACTCGACTGTGCGCCGCTCGCCTGCCTCGGTTCGGTAGTCAGACCGCCAGCGGGTGACGACATCAAACTGATCGGCAAGAAAAACGACGACAACGAGGCAGACTACGGTTAGAACCGGCCACCGCAACGATAAGACAGCCTTTGCCTTAAACCAAGATGACCCTGCCCCCGCCGCAACAGCCGCAGCCGCGCTCAGTCCCGGGCTCTCCCAGACGGCAGAAACCTTGCGATACATGTGGGCATGCCGAGAGCTCTGCACTTGCCAGGCCTCGAATGCGTGCCGGTCTTCCTGCGATAGGTTCCTGTTCTGTAATCGAATGAACCAGGCGACGGCTTCTTTCCTGAGCCGAGTTTCTTCCTCAGATGGCGCCATGTCGTCTGAATCGTCCGTGCACTGCATGAGCCGGTCCGGTCGGCAGAGACCCGACGGGAGCGGAGCCAGTATACCGTGTGACGGTTCGACGAACCAACTTCCTCACTCTGCCTTGTCTATAGCCTCAAGTGCCTCACAGCTCTGACTCAGTGCGCGCATCAATAGCTTTTCCACTCCGCTCTCCGAGATGTTCATGCGTAGGGCAATTTCTTGATACGAGTGCCCATACACTCGGCATAGCACGAAGGCTTCACGACTTCGTGGAGGAAGCTGTTCGATCGCCTGGAGACACAGGCGAAACCGCTGTTTTGCGAGGAGTTCACGTTCAGGCGAGGGTGCCTGAGAAGGCACTGCTAGAGCGGCATCCATGCCGCCAAAAGCCTGAATGCCACTTTTTTCTTTTCGTAAGTGGTCAATGGCGAGATTCGTGGCAATACGATGGAGTAACGCGCGCGGCTGCTCAACGACCTGCTCTTCGCCGAGCCGCAACAACCGGACATAGGTATCCTGGACAAGATCTGCAGCCGTTTCGCGAGACTTAACCATACCAACCAGTCGGCGTGTGAGCTCCTCCCGGTACTGATGAAACAGCGAGGCGATCTGCGTATACGTAAGACGCAGTGCGGTCCCCACATCTGAGAGATCGTGTGCAGTCACGAGCTCTGCTCCGGAAAGGTTCGTACTGTGTGTCGTCATGCTCTTTCTCCTTTATGATGCCGCGTGCGCAATAAAAAAGCCCAAGACGTTTCAAGACGCCTTGGGCTCCGGTCTTCAGCGACCTCTGGCCTCATGTACCGTGACCGTGAAGAGTCACGCGCGCGATTCATTCTTGATCTATGCTCTGAACTTCAATCTCGTGCTGTCTGGTAGATGTCCTCGTATAGGGATTGTTCAATCACTCGCCGGCCATGAAGATACGGACGAAGTCCTTGCCTGCGATGCCTCTGCGTCTACCGAGGCAAGGAGCCCACGATTGCTACTACGGTAGATCTAACTTTCTTTCAAGAGTCATCATTGATGCGTTCTCCAAGACGATCGACCAAACCCATATCCCGCTAACAGTTGCAACAAGAATGGCAACCGCTATCGCCAGACTGAGCAATACGGGAAGATCATCGCGGAATCGAAAGTACCGTCTCGTCATGTCACATTCTTTATTAAAGTTGGCCACTATGCTAATCCACTTACTATGGGTCCAACATCTCACCTAGTGACACACCTCGCTGGGATTCGATCGAGCGCTCTTCACTGCCTGACCGAGTGAGGGTTGTGCCACGATCGTCGCAAGGCGCCCGACTGATTCGGCAAACACCTGAAACTCCTCACGCGTAAAGTGAATCGTGACCGGACCACTGGCCAGGCGCAGTCCCCCACAATCACAGATCATCAGCTTTATTGACCGATCCGTTCCGAGCATCTTTTCCACGTTAGAGTCCTCCTGTTCTATGAGAATCATTTTTACTTGTGTACACGATGATGGATCGGGAGAATAGGCCGGCCCAGCCGTGCGAGCGTCTCCTCGCAGTACCACCCGCAGTTCACGCACTTCCAATGCCTCCCATGGTAGAAATCCAGCGCCTGTTCGCCAATCAGTAGTCCTCCACATTTTGTGCAGGTTCTTGTCATACTCGCTCCTTTCAATCCGCAACGATGCTCGCTCTACGTCGTCGTATTTTCTTCCGTGGTGTGCCGGACGATAAAAAAGCCCAAGGCATCCTTTGACACCTTGGGCTCCGGCCTGCAGCGGCCTCTGGCCTCGCGGTTGAGAGAAACCAATCACAGGGACCGGCTGCTTTGCCAATCTCCTATATCAATATTGATATGCTTTCTCAATATCATTTAAGGAGAGCGGCTGTCAATTTATTTTTCGGCACGTCGGCAGGTAGTTCAACTGTGGCTACAGAAAAAAACACATGCGGGGATACGAGCGCGGCAACGAGGCTGCCTACATTCTCGAACTCAAGAATTGACTATGTACCTGCCCGTTGGTTCTGTCGTCGATGCGCGGCCCGCTTCAACCACCACATGCGAAGGGCGGTGACATAGAGGATCAACGGAACAAATCCACAGGGAAACACGATCCATCGACCGATCAACCCGAACGCTTCGCCGTTATGAAGAGGGAACAGCCAGGCCACGAACGTGTCCCCGGCGGTGAAAGTCCGCCAATCACGCACCTTGATCACCGCTCCACTGTACTGATCCAGCCAAACCTCGCTCTGGCCACTTGATCTCCTGACTTCACCCGGCTGGCGAAAGATGAATTGATAGACCCCGCCGTTACTCTGAGGCAGGCTGATAGAGCGCAACTCCCCCTCTGGAAAGATCTGACTCGCCCGTGCAACAGCTTGTTCTACGGACAACGGCCGTGCGCCCGACATGGGAAGGGATGATAAGACTTCCTCCTCGGAGAATTCCTGGACCGGAGAAAACAACCGGACGACCGGGACCACATATTCGCTGAACTCAAGATACATGCCCGTAAAAGCAAGCATCCCAAGCACTGTGGCACTATAGAAGCCACTCAACTTGTGCCACTCATAGTACCGACGGATGACACTGCCTCTCGACGTGCATGTGAAGGCTCGACGAATCCGACTCAGGCTCGGCCACCAGAGATACACACCCGTGCCGATCGAGAGGAGCAGTGCAATGGCAACAAAACCGACGATGGTCTCTCCGAGATCATCCAGCAGAAGTGAGACATGCAGCATATAGACAACCGAGACCAGAGAATCGCCCCATTCCCGGTCTCGGCCCAGTACCGTTCCGCTGTACGGATCGATGGTGACTTGATACCACCGAAACTGATCGAGTCTCACGCCTGGCGCCTTGTGCCAGGCGTGAAAGACATCTCGATCATGGGACGGGAATTCGATATTGTCTAGCCACCCCCTCGGAGGTCCAGCCGCTTGCGCGACCGCAACAATCTCATTCAAGGGACGGATCGTTCCCGTCCCGATCGTGGTTAACTGTGTTGGGTGAAGCCATTCATCAATAGCTTTATAAAACACAAGAAAGCTGCCGGTCAGACTCATCAGCACGAACAGCGCTCCGCCGAAAAGGCCAAGATACAGATGCATGCGTAGCCAAAACCGCTTGAAGAAGGAGCGAAGCGCGGATTGAACTGGAAGCGATACAGAATCGTCGCTTGATGGAGCCTCTGCTGTTAGGGGACTCGATGCGGAGGGCATAACGCTGTCACGCTTGATCATGAACATGAGTCGCATCTCTGCGGCAGGACCGCATCGTCCACGAGTCTACCGATCAAGCGCCAAGCCGGAGACCACGCTGTGCTGGAGAAAGGTCCGATGGAATAGCTTACTGACGATCACCAGAACTCATCTCGCCCGGCGGAATCCCTTGGATGGCTGAGTGATGGATGGCGACGAAGCGTCCGCATCGGGTGCACTTGATCACGAGATCGTCTCCCTGCCAGCGTGCCACGAGCTTGCCGCACCGACACCGGACATCAATGCTGGTCCTTACTGAGGCTCTCCCCCGCATGACACTTTCCTCGTTCCTGCTGATGTATCAGGATCCAATGCCTAATGATACGTATAACCCCGTTGCCTGCCCGCCAAGATGAACATTGCGTCTATTTGAATGTGAGCTTCTTCAGTTCGGATGCCGCCAGCTCGACCTCGCCGAAATCGGATTGCCCTCTGAAGCTTCCGGCAATGGCCAAGACAAAGTCGCCGGTCTTGCCGTCTGCCAGCGTGATAGACACATTGGGCAACGACCCGTTCCCGGACGGTTTGAGGTCCATGAGTTTGATACTGTCGAACTTAATTTTGACCGTAGCCGTTCCACGCTTGACCGGCACTTCTTTCAGTTCGTGAGGAACGAACGCGGTCTCACTGATTTTCTCTTCCCAGTAGAAGATGATGT
>CABVRZ010000050.1:8746-29160 GCA_902500775.1 uncultured Nitrospira sp. | reverse complement strand
ACCTCCAGACCTCGATCATAGGTTGAAGGCGTCCACTTTTTCGAGCTTACCTCACATTTCAGAAAGCCTATGATCAAGGACCCTACCTTATCTCGGTAAAGACTCCGCTCACACCAGAGGCTGAATCCATTCAACCATATGTCTTGCAAAATTTCACCGGGATCGCCCCTGAATTGACGGCTCGGGGGGTCAAGAATTTCGAATTCCTGGCCGCCCAAGAACGTACATGGTCTGAAACAGCGCTGAAGGCTCTCGCATTCAAGTTGCGAAATTTGGTTGCCATTGCTGGAAAGGAAACGCCTAAAGTTGCAGGCGGCCTCAAGATGATCATTCAGTTCAACAAACTTGGGGAGTAGGGGAAAGCATCGTAGCTGGCCAATTGGATGTCGCCATCCTACTCTCATTCATGAAGCAAGGATTCCTCATGTGATGCAGTCGATAGCTACATAGCTTGTCGCATGCTCGATGCCGTGTTAATCTAGCCAGTATCTAGCCAGGTTAAAGAACGCCCAGGTGTGGGAGGTGTAGCACAATGGCCGTTACCACAGTGGGCCTCGCAGAAGCGAAGAATAAGCTCTCCGAATTGATCGGCCGGGTTGCTCAGGGAGAAGAAATCACGATCACTCGCCACGATAAGGCCGTGGCCAAACTCGTGCCCGCGAAACGCGCAAGCCGGGAAGAGGCCATTCACGCGATCGAAGGGATTCTGGCATTGCGCGCCAAGCATCCTGTCAAATTAACCACGAAGGATATTCTCGAGTTCAAGAACGTGGGGCGACGATGAACTTTGTGCTTGATTGTTCCGTTACGATGACATGGTTGTTTGAACATGAAGCCACGAAGGACACCGATGCATTACTTGGAAAGCTGTCTGGGCCAGGGAAAGCCATTGTGGCCCAACATTGGGCTCTTGAGGTTGGCAACGTACTACTCGGTGCAGAACGTTCGAAGAAGAAGACGCCGGCTGACACCACGCTGTTTCTCAATTGCCTGAGCAAGCTTGCTATTGAATCGGATGTTCACACAGAACAGCATACCACGACAACCACACTGGCGTTGGGGCGAAGGCACCAACTGAGCAGTTATGATGCGGCGTATCTTGAATTGGCCATGCGTCTTGGTCTTCCGCTTGCCTCCCTTGATCGAGATCTACGTAAGGCGGCACAAGCCGAAGGCATCCCGGTCCTCCCTGCTAAGACTCCCAAATAAGGCTGCGCTGCTGAATAGAAGTATCGCCACACCTTGAGGCCCATGGAACATCACCCTAATGAAGTCGTGATTCGCTTCACGGTTTCTGACTCGATCTACACAATCCTGTCTCCCGCAGACTGCTAGAGATGTTGGCTCGCTATCCTAAAGCAGGTGAGCCAACCTCGGACGAAATCTATTCCAGCCGATTCGAGAAATCATGCGGCTGAATACTCGCACTCACACACTTCAACAAATACATAAACTTTACTCATAGGTAGCTAAAGATGAGATGGAAGGGGTGTGGCACTTGCGTCTCACTATGGAACGTTCAATTTCACGGTAGGCAAGAAACGACTTTCAGTCCTCTGGTCTGGTCCAGATGCACGCGGTCATCTGATCACGCGCTGCGCCTAGACAGGCGGATATGCTATAGTCCGATCAGTATCTGCGCGATCACGACTTGGATAAACAATGGGAAGAGTCGAGAGCCAACAGGGATGGGAAGATTCATCTGTGAGTTGACATAATATACGTTATCAGAACATGGCGTTTGAACTACTTGACCGCGTTCACAAAGAACTTTCCATTACCGGACATGCCTTTTACGAAGGCGTCCTGGCGATTTCCGAAGTCGTCAATCGTAAGGTTGAGATTATCAGACGGCATTGGCAAGCTTCCTCCTTACTCCGACGCATTGACGATGTGACCGTTCGAGTCGGACGGCTCATTGCGATACAAGTTTCCGATCGACTCCACTCCAGACTTCAGCCGGATTCGATCGTGTACGCAGTCGATGAGGCCTTAACCGATGCCCGTGCGCGCATCCATGAGCTGAAACGATCCTTGCTGCAAGTCGACGCACAAATCCGCGAACTCAAACTTGAAGCGATTCATCAAGATTTACTCTTACTGCATCACGACCTGAGCGTCCGATCAGCCGGAATCGAGCGTGTGACCGTCATACGCGGAGCTGCGGCAGCTGGACAACCGTTGAGCGCGACTCCCAAACCTCTTGCGTCCTCTATCGCCACCGTGCTGCGAGGCCCCTTTCTCCTGGGTGCCAGCAGTGATCTCATCCTACAGCCGGGCGACATTGTGATCGCGATCGGCCCCCAAGCTGACATGGACCAACTCACACACTGGTGTACCGGTCAGCGTCATCTCACTCCGGCTCTGACACGTTCACCACAGGGAGTAGGCACACCGATATAAGATCAGCTACAATAGTTCCTCATGGTACTGAAGCCGTCCCGTTCAGCTTATGTCCGTTCATATGTGCCGCTGCTCATTCTTTCCCTTCTCGCATCGGTCTCGTTCACCCCTACCGTCGAAGCCGTCTCTGCCGACTCTCCAGGCATTCGCATGCTCGAAGAAATTCAAACCGTCATTACCGAACTCGCTGAACAGGCCAAACCGGCTGTCGTGAACCTCTTCCCCATGACCACGGCGGGAAGGCTGCGTGACACGTCAGGCGATCGGACGCCGAATGCATCAGGCTCTGGGTCTGGCCTCATCGTGGATAGTGATGGGCACATTGTGACCAACAACCATGTCATCGGTGATGCCACGGAGATTGAAGTTCGCTTCTCAGATAAAACGAAACTCGTTGCTCAGGTCATCGGCAAGGATCCAGATACGGATTTGGCCCTGCTCAAAGTGACAACCGATCGGCCGCTTCCCAGCGCGCACTTTGGCGATTCTTCTACGGTCAAAGTCGGCCAATGGGTTTTGGCAGTCGGTAACCCGTTCGGGTTGGACCGCACAGTGACCCTCGGTGTCGTCAGCGGCGTCGGTCGTGAGAACATCAATCTCTCACGGTACGAAAATTTCATTCAAACCGATGCGTCGATCAATCCCGGAAACTCCGGGGGCCCGCTGTTTAACCTGCGAGGGGAAGTGATCGGGATCAATACGGCCATCATCAATTTTGCCCAAGGCATTGGGTTTGCCATTCCCTCCAACATGGCCAAACACGTCATTGCGCACTTACTGGCAAAAGGCAAGGTCGTTCGTGGATGGCTCGGTGTCGGCATTCAACCCTTGACGGCCGAGCTCGCCAAAAAATTCGGCGTTGCCGAAGGCGAAGGAATCCTAGTAAATGAAGTGTTCGAAAACGATCCTGCTGCAGTCGCCGGGATACAGCCTGGTGATATCATCGTCCGGATCGATGGAGCGACCGTCGACTCTCCGAATAAGCTCTCCCGATTGATTGGGAGCCTGACTCCGGGGGCCAGCGCCAAGATCGACGTCGTCAGAGACTTGAAACACCTGACCCTTACCATTCTCCTCACAGAACGCCGTGACACAGCGACCATGGCAGCTACACCCACGGTTCCTCATACACGAGCCGAGGTGAAACTTGGAGTTGAGGTTCAGGAATTGACGCCAAGCCTAGCGGAAAGGTTCAAGCTTCGAGAGACCAAAGGCGTATTGATCATGAAGGTCGAATCGAACAGCTTGGCCCAAGCCGAAGGACTACGCGAGGGCGACTTGATCAAAGAAGTGAACCGATCCGAGACCTCCTCGCTCGCCGACTATACTGCAGCCATCTCCCGTTCGAGGCGAGGCGACACCATTTTACTGCGAGTCCTTCGAGAGACCCGCGCATTCTATGTGGTCTTGAAAACCTCCGACTAAAAGGATACTGGGAAAGTCCGACAGCGGCGTTCTCGCATCGCTCAAAGGCTCAACGTACCGAAACGCACGCTTCCCTCCTCGCTCGCTGCGGCCTTGCTGGACAACCTCTTTAAGCATCCATGACACAAGGGCAACACGGAATATTTCAGCCACACTGTTCCCAAGAACCGAGTTTGTTTGCAACCGACTAATGTTCTGCGTGTGCCGCAACGGTCTGTTCTTCAGCCTTCCGCTTCTCCAGAATCTTTCCTGCAAGATCTCGTGGCACTTCATCGTACTGCGCAAACTCCATGGCATAACTTCCTCGACCAGCAGTCATGGCGTTTAATGTGGTCGCATATCGAAGTACTTCCGCGAGCGGCACTAGCGCCTTGATCTGCTCGACATGATCCTGCGCGTTCACGGAGAGGATTCGTCCCCGACGGGCGTTCAAGTCACCCATCACGGCCCCAACCGACTCGGTCGGTGTATCGATCTCAATCGTCATGACCGGCTCCAACAGCACGGGATGGGCGGTTTCCATCGCTTTTCTGAATGCCATCGAGCCGGCGATCTTAAAGGACATCTCTGAAGAATCGACAACATGATAGGACCCATCATAGACGGCAACCTGTACATCAACGACCGGACACCCGCTCAGTGGCCCATGGTGCATGGCCTCATGCACACCTTTTTCAACCGACGGAATGAAATTCCGAGGAATCGCCCCTCCAACCACTTGATTCTTGAACGCAAAGCCCTGGCCTCTCGGTAACGGCGCTACCTCCAGCCAACAGTCACCGTATTGCCCGTGCCCTCCCGTCTGTTTTTTATACTTCCCCTGCGCCTGTGATTTGGTCTTGATGGTTTCGCGATATGGAACTTTGGGCGTATGGAGGATCACGTCCACGCCAAATTTGCGATGGAGCTTTTCCAGCGCAAGATCGATGTGGAATTGTCCCATTCCACTCAGCACCATTTCTTTGGTCTCGTCGTGCCGGGAGAATTCCAACGTCGGATCTTCTTCTATGAGCTTGTGCAGCCCAAGACCCACCTTATCGATTTCCGCCTTCGACTTGGCCTCGATAGCATAGGACAGAATCGGCTTCGGCAAACCAAGCCCCGGATAGCAGAGTGGACTCCCCTCGTGTGATAAGGTATCTCCAGTATGAGTGTCTTTGAGTTTGGCAATCGCCACGATGTCTCCGCCGTTGGCAGAGTCGACCGCGACGTGTCGTTTCCCCAAGACTCGATAGAAATGGCCAAGTTTCTCTCGCACCTGCTTGGAAGCATTGAGCACGGTCGAATCAGCCTGAACGCTGCCCGACACCACACGACAATAGGACAATCGACCAACAAATGGGTCGATGATGGTCTTCAAGACATAGGCGGAAAAGGGTTCCCCAACTGTCCCTTTCCGTTCACAGGTGTCATGAGTGTCGGGCTGAATGCCGCACCAGGGATGACTCGCCCCACGTTCGAAAGGTGACGGGAGGAGACTGACGAGGGCATCAAGCAGCGACCATACGCCCACGTTCTGCGTGGCCGATCCGGTATAGACGGGAAGAAACTCCCCCGTCACGATATCCCGACGCAGGCCTTGAAGCAGCGCGTCATCGTTCAGATCACCCTCCGCAAGATACGTCTCTAGAAGTGTCTCGCCACTCTCGGCAACTGCCTCTACAAGCTGAGTCCGTGCCTGTCTGAGGCTCTCCTCCAGATGCGTGGGAATCGGGAGGAGTTCGGCTTTCGTCGAGCTTGGGCCCGATCGCACGAGTTGTTTGAGCCGCACATCAACCACCCCATCCAATGTCCCCTCGGACACAACGGGCATCGACATGAGAATCGGCGGACGGCCCAGTTGCGTACGACACAGTTCAAGAGCGCTCTCGATGGATGAGCCATCCTTATCAAGTCCGTTCAGGAACAGGAGGCAGGGAAGCTCCAAGTCTTTGATCCTTTCCCACAGGCGAGCCATTTCGGTGCGCACACCGATCTGTTCGGTCATCACGAGTACCACGGCATCGACGGCACGGAGCGCGGCCATCGGCTCACCGAGCAGCGCCAGTGCGCCAGGAGTATCGAGAAGCGTGAGATGGGAGTGATTCCACGAAAACTGAAGGAGGCTGGTGCTGGTCGATGTACGATGACGGAGTGCCTCAGGTTCAAAATCTGAAACGGTCGTTCCCTCCGCGACGGAGCCAAGTGCCTGGATTGCTCCCCCCGTGTATAAGATGGCTTCGCTGAGCGAGGTCTTCCCGGCACCGGCACTGGATACGATCGCCACATTCCTGACAGACTCAACACCAGTTGTTTGCATGATCGGCCCTCCTTGTGTGCGATGGTGTCTTACGCCATGTGTCTCCTCATCTTTCTGCGAGTGTGCACCAATTGACGAGCTTCCAGGATGTCAGCCATTACCTACTGCTCGGTCATCCACCCCTCATCCGCAAAACTCACATACCGCCCATCCCCGAGGATGATATGGTCCACCACACGGATCCCCAACAGTCGGCCGGCTTCGACAAGTCGGCTTGTCAGCTGCCGATCCTCTCCACTCGGGGTGGGATCTCCACTGGGGTGATTATGAAGCAGAATCACGGCCGCTGCCGACTCTCGGACGGCCAGGGCGAAGACCTCACGCGGGTGGACAATACTCAGTGTGAGACTTCCTTCGGACACGGTCACTTCTCTGATCACAACATTCTTGGCATCGAGCAGCACGACCTTAAACAGCTCGTGCTTCACCCCGCGCAAAAGGGGGTGAAAATGCTGGTACAGGTCGGCACTCGATGCAATGCGCGTCCCAGTCGACAGTGGAGCCGCGAGCGACCGTCTTCCCAACGCCAGAGCGGCCTTGAGCTGAGCAGCCTTGGCAGGCCCGATGCCAGGGATGGTGCAGAGCTCGTCCGTCCCACAGGCAGCAAGCCCTCCTAACCCACCCATCCGTTCAAGCAGTTCCAGCGCAACCTGGACGGCTGAGGCATCGCGACGGCCGGTTCTCAGCAGAATCGCCAAGAGATTCGCATCGGATAGGGCTTCGGGCCCCTTGGCAAGGAGACGCTCCCGAGGTCGCTCCGCTTGGGGCCAGTGCGCAATGCCCTTTCCACGCCCTTTTCCCGCCACGACAGCCTCGTAATGGACAAAAAATTGACGAGCCGAACTCTTTTGTACTGTCAATTTCCTGAAAACAACTGACTCCTGTCAATTTTGTAATTTCAAGTCATTGAAAAACATAAGAACGACAATTTGGTGCAGCTCTTGCTTAAATTCGCCGTCAGCTGTGAACGTATTCACCCTGGGAGGACTCAATGGAATGTCCGAAGTGCAAAGGGATGATGATGCTAGAGCGGTTTTCGGACTTCTTCCTGGTATTTTACGCATGGAAATGCATTAATTGCGGTGCCATTATCGACCGAACCATTTCCAGTAATCGCCGAAAGAGTTTGGCTGCCCGAGACTCTCAGGCTGTCGGGACACGCTAACATCCTCGATCACTCGGGCTCGAAATTCGCGCCCGCAGGCCTCTCCCTTAACGATCCACGCTGATCGCAAGAATCCTTTTATATCGCGCACACGCATTATAGTCTTCCCGCAGAAGACGGTCAAAACCGCAGACATCGTTAGCCATCGAATCACCCTCAGGATTGAGGAAGAGTCATCGCCAATCGCCAGACTTGCCATCGAGGGGGCACTCTCCCCTCCTCTGTTTCTTGACCCCTGTAAAAACGCTATGTTAGAGTTTGCATCTTAGGATGATGTGGTACTGTGCTGAATGCGTGTAATTGCAGGGACCTACCGAGGAAGACGCCTCTATGGCCCACGAACACAGATCCTTCGTCCAACGTCTGACCGAGTTCGAGAAGCGTTGTTTTCAATTCTTGGGAATCGGTTGCCGCACAGTCGTTTTTTAGACCTCTATGCTGGTACAGGAGCGGTTGGAATTGAGGCCCTCAGCCGTGGCGCAGATCATGTTACCGCCATCGAATCGGACCGAGACGCCGTGAACCTGCTCCAGCGGAATAGAGACCTTTGCCAGATCGGCTCAGAGCTAACCGTACGACCTTACAGCGTTGAGCAGTTTGTTCAACGCCCAGATCACTGGAACGGTCCCTACGATGTGGTCTTCGCTGATCCTCCCTATGCAGAGGCGGCAAGACTATTCCCATTGTTGAATGAATCCATGATCGGAATGCTCTTTAGCGTGGAGGCATGGCTCATCGTCGAACATGGGGAAAAGACCGAAGCCCCCACGGCGCTCGGTCCCACGACCCTGCACCGGCAATATCGCTATGGTGACACCACCTTGTCGCTCTACTCCTGTCCCAATCGTCACGTGACATGAAAACTGGTATTTACCCCGGCACCTTTGACCCCATTACCCACGGGCACACCGACATCATCACTCGGAGCCTTCGGATATTTGATCGAGTGGTGGTGGCCGTGGCACCGAATCCATCCAAGCATCCGCTGTTCAATGTCGCCGAACGCATCGAGATGCTGCAACTCGTCATGATGGACCTGCCGCAGATTGAAGTCACACAATTCGACGGCTTATTGGTCGACTATGTCGAGCGGTCTGGTGCCCACGCCATTATTCGTGGCTTACGGGCGATTTCAGACTTTGAGCACGAATTTCAGATGGCGCTGATCAATCGCAAATTAGCCAAGACCGTGGAGACGGTGTTCTTAATGCCCAGTGAAGAGTATTCCTACCTTTCGTCGACCATCATCAAAGAGGTGGCACGACATGGAGGGACACTGACCGAGTTTCTTCATCCTGAGGTCGCACGCCGTCTGAACGAACGTATCCGGAGTCTCAAATCATGAAACTTGCCGCTCGTGTCAGCCGCATCGCTCCCTCCCCTACACTCGCTATGGCAGCAACAGCCAAAGCCATGGCAGCACAGGGGTTGGACATCATTGACTTTTCCACTGGAGAACCGGATTTCGATACGCCGGAGCCGGTTAAGGCCGCAGCCGAGGCAGCCATTCGTGCGGGGTTTACTAAATATACCCCATCCTCCGGCATCGACGAGTTGCGTGGTGCCGTCGGCGAGAAGTTATTAGCCGAACTGGGAGTCCGCTATGACAAGTCTCAGATCCTAGTGTCCTGTGGGGCTAAGCATTCGCTGTATAATCTTGCGGAAGCGTTACTTGAAGCAGGGGATGAGGTTATCATTCCCACTCCCTACTGGGTCTCCTACTCGGATCAAGTCCTCTTGAACGATGCAACTCCGATCCTCCTGCCCACCAGAGAGGACGAAGGGTATGCCATTCGGCCTGCTGAACTCGAACGGCTCATTACGCCAAAAACGAAAGCCATTCTTGTCAACAGCCCGTCCAACCCAACCGGGGCCACCTACGATCGCAGCACCTTAGAAGAGATCGCGGTGGTGGCAATTCGCCATGATCTCCTCGTGATTTCCGACGAGATCTATGAAAAGGTCCTCTACGATGGTGCCCAACACCTGAGCATCGCCTCGTTGGGGCCTGAGATTGCTGCACGAACCGTTATCATCAACGGAGTCTCAAAAGCCTACGCTATGACCGGGTGGCGTATCGGCTATGCGGCAGGCCCGAAAGAGCTCATCACGGCGATGGCGAATATCCAAAGCCAGAGCACTTCCAATCCCTGTTCGATCGCACAGAAGGCCGCCGTCGCCGCGTTGCGTCTTGGAGAACCCTTCACGGTCAACATGGTCGAAGAATTTTCCCGCCGACGGAAGGCGATCGTCGAGGGATTAAACACCATTCCAGGTGTGACCTGCTCCATGCCTCGTGGCGCCTTCTACGCATTCCCCAATATTAAAGGAGTCTTGGGAAAACGAGGGCCTTCAGGTATGCTCAAGACACCGAACGAGTTGGCCAATTATCTGCTGAACGATGCGCACATTGCGGTAGTCCCAGGCGAGCCGTTTGGTAGTCATGACCATCTCCGATTGTCATATGCCACCAGTATGGCCAATATTACCAGAGGACTTGAGCGACTGAGACAGGCCTTTGCCAAGCTCGTGTAAATGACAAACGGCTTGTGGCATGGTACTGAGAACAGAAGACTAATGGAGGAAGGACGCACCAATGCCAACGTATGAATATCAATGTGACAGTTGCTCACATCGCTTTGAGGTGAAACAGAGTATTAAGGATGACCCGCTCTCCGCGTGCGAACGTTGCGGAAAATCAGTCCGGCGCCTTATCTCGTCACCAGGAATCATGTTTAAGGGAAGTGGATGGTATGTCACCGACTATTCCGACAAGCTGAAACCACCATCCACCACCGGAGGCGAACCGACATCAACGAAAGCGGGAGAGAAGAAGGAGTCGACCGCGCCAGCTGCACCCGCGACACCCGCGCCATCCTCGTCACCGGCACCGGCGTCAGGCTCTACCGGTTCCTCGACGACCACGTCTTCTTCATGATCATCGGCATCCGGTTATCGTACTCCAATGGATCGTGGAGCTGGATGTTTGCTTCCCGGAGACTTTCCAGGTGACTTGAAGGGGCTTTTGTGAGTCGAGGCTTTCGGACTCATCGCCTTGACTGCTTTGAGCCGTAACGTTGCCAACTGACTCTGCAGCCCACTAATGATGACGCTTTTCTCTCGATTTGTTCGGTTCAGGTCGTCCATCTGTCCCTGGAATTCCTGCTTCACTCTTGCCAAATCGACTACTTGGGCTTGAAGTTGCGCTTTCTCCATTGTCAGGGTTTGGATCTCGGCGCGTAATTGTTCGATCTCATCCTGTAGCGTTGGCGGCCAGTAGTCACAACCCACCAGGCTCAGCGCCATTCCCACCCAGACGAATGCACCGACGAACCGTCGCCGCTGATGAATCATGCTGGTCTCCCCTTTCCTCATGTGTCACTATTGATCACGTCTCCGCGTGGAGGGTACAGGCTTCAGCTAGGACAAGGAGGTGACATTCTATCAGACTAGGACTATGGCCACTGAAAGTGATTCGCCCCTGGCTATTTGGATCTAGGAGAAGCGGAGCAGATCTCTTTCAGGCCCTCAAACTTGTCAGGAGGTGGAACGGCGCACCAGATTGGCACAGCGCGAACAAGAGGTGACGGCGAGCTCCCATCGGTAAACACACGCTACCGGCTCAGTGCACGGTGGGCAATGTCGGTTCGGAAGTGACAGCCTTCGAAAGAAATCCTGTTCACGACTCGATAGGCCGCACGCTGCGCGTCGGAAAGTGTTGAGCCAAGGCCAAGCACACCGAGAACCCGTCCCCCTGTGGTGACAACATCCGTATCCCGCTGCGCCGTGCCTGCATGAAAAATGACAGAAGCCGATGAAGTTGCGGCGGTCGCAGGAAGACCGGTAATTACCTTTCCTTGCTGATATGCGCCAGGATAACCTCCAGAAGTCATCACGACGCACACAGCAGCGTCTCGATACCACTCGACCGATAGCTGATCGAGCCGATGATCAACCACCGCTTCGATGACATCGAGTAAGTCTGTTTTCAGCAACGGCAGCACCACCTGTGTTTCAGGATCTCCCATTCGAGCATTGAACTCAAGCACATAGGGAACCCCCTTCACCACCATCAGACCAGCATAGAGCACGCCATGAAATGGCGAACCAATACGGGCCATGGCATCGACCATTGGTTGTAACACTTCATGGAGCACTTGATCTCTGAGTGCTGCTGTCCCAAGCGGAGCTGGGCAGTAAGCTCCCATTCCACCTGTATTCAGGCCTGTGTCTCCATCTCCGACTCGTTTATGGTCTTGTGCCGATGGCATCGGTACGATGGTCCGGCCATCAGTAAAGGCCATGATCGTCAGCTCCTCACCATCCAAAAACTGTTCAACCAAGACCTGCTTCCCAGCCTGCCCAAAGACCTCCGTCTCCATGCAATCACGAATCGCTTGTTTCGCCTGTTCACAAGTCGTGGCAATAATGACGCCTTTCCCTTGAGCGAGCCCATCGGCCTTGATGACGACCGGCAGATCGTGCTGCTCGATATAGGCCAATGCCTCCGCAGCCCTTTCAAAACTCTTCGCACGCGCGGTCAAAATCTTGGCCTGTGCCATCACTTCTTTCGAAAAGATCTTGCTGGCCTCCACACGAGCGGCCTGCTTGGTCGGACCAAAAATCCTGAGTCTGGCCTTGCGGAATTCATCGACGATTCCCAAAGCAAGTGGCGCTTCTGGTCCGACGACCGTCACATCGATCTGTTCTCGAATGACGAACGCTTTGAGACTAGGAATATCGTCAGCCTTGATCGGCACACAGGTCGCCAAAGAGGCTATGCCTGCATTACCAGGCGCACAATACAAGATCGGCTTTCGTGGACTCTGCGCGAGCTTCCACACCATCGCATGCTCGCGCCCTCCGCTACCGACAACAAGGATTTTCACAGGTCTATGACTCCTCCGTTATAGCCAGATCATGAGAATGCTCAAACAGGCCATTCAACGAGGCCGCAGGCGAGAAAAAGCCGGAGGCGTAGCCTCTTGGCTACCGTTGAGGATTTTTTCGAGCCGAGAACGAAGTTGGGGGCCTGTTTCAGCATCCGATCAGTGGCGGAAGTGGCGCATGCCCGTCAGAATCATCGCCATCCCATGTTCATCCGCTGCCTTGACGACTTCTGCATCTCGAATCGATCCACCAGGCTGAATGACAGCGATAATCCCTGCTTCAGCCGCGGCATCAAGCCCGTCGCGGAAGGGAAAGAAGGCGTCCGAAGCCATCACACAGCCTTTTACTGGCATTTGTGCTTTCATGGCGGCCAACTTCACGGAATCCACACGGCTCATCTGCCCCGCTCCAACCCCCACCGTCTGGCCTGGTTTCGCATAAATGATGGCGTTTGATTTGACGTGTTTGCACACAGTCCACGCAAACCCGCAGGCAGCGTACTCCTCGTCCGTTGGTTTGCGGATCGTCGGCACCGTCAGCGCACGAAGATCCGTTAAGACACCGAGATCGCGATCCTGTACGATAAGCCCGCCGACGAGCTTCTTGAGGTCAAAGCCATCCTGTTTGACCTTGGTGAGCGGACCCACATCCAACAACCGCAGATCCTTCTTGCGCTTCAATTCGGCGAGGGCATCGTCGGCAAACCCGGGAGCGATGACCACCTCAACAAATGTGGATGTGATTTCTTTTGCCGTAGCGAGATCCACGATACGGTTAAAGGCCAGCACCCCCCCAAACGCCGAGACCGGATCGGTCTCCCGGGCTTTCACATAGGCCTCCACCGGTGTCGCTCCCAACGCCACACCGCACGGATTGTTATGCTTAATGATCGCGACGGCAGTATCAGCATATTCCTTCACCAGTTCCAGCGCAGAGTTGGCATCCAGGAAGTTGTTATACGACATCGCCTTCCCGTGCAGAATCTTCCCTCGCGACACGGATGGCTCATGGTTGCTGAGTTCACGGTAGAACGCACCCTGCTGATGCGGATTTTCACCATAGCGAAGCGTTTCGCTCAACTCAAACTGAAGCGACAGCACCTTGGGGAACTTCACCTCTCCGCTCTTTGTCTGCTTCTCCAAGTACCCCGCGATCAATCCGTCATAGCGCGCGGTGTGTTGAAAGACTTTCATCGCCAATTCACGGCGGAGCGCCGGTGTCGCGGTATTGCTCTTGAGCGCGTCCAGCACCCGTGAATAATCCGTCGGATCCACCACGACCAGCACATCCTCATGATTCTTGGCGGCTGAGCGCAACATGGAGGGGCCACCGATATCGATATTTTCGATGGCGTCCTCGAAACGGCAATCAGGTTTGGCAATCGTGGCTTCAAAGGGATACAGATTCACGACAACAACATCGATCGGACCGATGCCATGTTGCGTCATTTGTTCCATATGTGCCGGAACGGACCGCCGACCCAATAAGCCACCATGGATCTTGGGATGCAATGTTTTCACCCGACCATCAAGAATCTCGGGGGATCCGGTATAGGCCGCCACATCCGTGACATTCACTCCGGCGTCGCGAAGCGCCTTCGACGTGCCTCCGGTTGACAAGATTTGCGCCCCAAGCGCTTCCAGGCCCTTGGCCATCTCAACGACTCCAGTCTTATCTGAAACACTGATCAGCGCCCGCTTGATGCCGGCCATATGAATACTCCTTGAAAAATCGTGGTAATGAATGGAAGAGATCCGTCGCTGTGAAAGGTGCGGAAGGATAGCAAATGGGTAGGGCAAGTTCAAGGCAACAGGAAATCCCATCCTCACCGGTACGACGAACTTCTAGAGGCCGGTCGACGGTGGTCTTCCCCTACCGTATGCGTTGTTTATCCATACGCGCAGGCGCGATGTGCGACAGCCCGCCCAACAAACGTATCATTGACGGAGGTACTCGCATTCAAGTATTGTCTACCGCATCAATACATTGTTATGTACAACATCAATATGTATTCCACTAATCTAACCTACTCATGATGGAGGTGCGCTATGCTGGCTGGCCGATTGGTGAGGCTGATCGAGAAGAACTCCGAAAAGCTTGCTCACGAGCTGAGCGAGAAAGTATGGAATTCTCCCCGCTGTAGCGACTTACGAAAAGTCCCACCTGACGAGCTCCAAGCCCGCACCCGCGAAATCTACCAAAACCTGAATAATTGGCTGATGGACATGACCGAGACCGAAATCGAACGACGCTACATAGAGCTAGGTGCACGTCGCGCCGCACAGGGCGTCGCCTATAGTCATTTCCTTTGGGCGATTACAGCCACGAGAGAGCACATGACGGCTTTCGTCCAACGCGAAGGGTTTTCCGATACTCCCATGCAGCTGCAGGGAGAGCTAGAGCTGATGCACATTCTCGCCCAGTTCTTCGATCGCGCGCTGTATTTCACCGCCATGGGATATGAACAGGAACGTGCGCGAATCGGCACAAACCTCCGGCGTCGCCGGGAAGACCATCAGACGGTGCATGTATAGATCTGTATTAAGAGGAATTATATGCACGACCTCCCCGACGGGCTCACCAGAAACCGGTGAGCCCCACGTATTCCTCTTCTACATCACTCCATCATTCGGAGCGACTGTCCCGCACCATCACTCCGACGGTCCTCGATCGTTCTTAAAACCCCTCCACCCACAGACACCATGTGGATCACAACACCCCTGACGTTCGACTGAAGATGTCCCATACAACGGAACCGCGATGAGTGCTTGAGTCACAACGAACAGGGCAATCTTTTAGTCACATCGATATCCTCAGCAGATCCCTCGGTTGGCTCCGCTGTCCCTTCAGCACACGCCATCCGTCGTTGCAGCTGCCATCAGCGTGCATAGGCTCGCCGTTTTCCTAACTGTCATCCTCCCTGAGCAGAAAATAGCCGCGTTACTTCCTCTCATCGAGAACAGGAATAATTGGATAAATTTCGCCCTAGTACCGACCTTATCAATTATGGTACGGTCAAGAGTTGAACCATAGGAACAGGTTATCCACCGTAGACATGAGCGCATGAACTGCATGGAGATTCTTGCCTATGTTTCGACTCGATCTCTCTCTTCAGGAGAAATCAACCCAAGAGCGGGACTTCAACCGCATCATCAACGTCACCGGGCTGATGTAAGGACTGAGTGAACTTATGAGCACACTGGGCAGATGGCTACAACCTCCTCCAAAGGGTTCTTTGGAGCAACAACACCAAGAGCTTCTCACTCAGCTACGGACCAAGGAACGGCTGCTGGAGACGACCTCCCACGATCTCAAAGTCAAAACAGCCGCCATGCAGATTCTTGAACAGAAGATCATGTCTTCCGAGACGCAGTTCAACTCAGCCCAACGAGAACTCCTCTCTCGTGGCGAGCAGATCAAGGCCCTCGAAGCAGAATTGGCCGCTCGATCGAAGCGCGTGGCGGACATCGAGACGGATGGACTCGCCGCACAGCAACAAGTCAGTGAGTTCAAGTCAATCACTGCTGCCCAGACAGAAGAACTTCGCGGGGCGCAACAAGCTCGCGAGATCCTGAATGAAGAGATTCGTGTTCTGCGCGAACATGTCGCGCAACTCAACGAGGGTCTGGCTGACCGGGATCAAGTCCGAGTCCGCATGGAAAAGCTGGAATCGGCGCAAGATCGCGTCCATCTACTGGAAGTCGAACTCAGTGATCGGGAAGCCGCCCATCGCCGCAGGATTCAACAGCTTGAACAGCTCCTCGCGGAACGAGATCAGCGGATTGGTGCGTTTGATAGGGGCGCTGCGGCCCAAGCGGATGAACTCCGTGGTGCACAGCAGGCCTGTCAAGCGGCCGAACAATCCCGCGAAGTCCTGAAAGAGGAAATCCGGATCCTGCGTGAACAGATCACCCAACTCAACGAAGGCCTCCCCGCCCGAGAGCGCCTGCGTGTCCAAGTCAAGGAGTTGGAGTCGATGCGCGGTCGCGTCCATCAGTTGGAGGTCGAACTCAGTGATCGAGAAGCCGCCCATCGAGGCACCATCCAGCAACTTGAGCAGTCCCTTGCGGAACGAGACCGTCGCATCAGTGAATTCGACTCGCTGGCGACCGCTCAGGCGGACGAAGTTCGGGATACCCTGGAGACCTGTCGGACCGCCGAGCAAGCCCGTGACGTCCTGAAGGAGGAAATCCGGATCCTCCGTGAACAAATTGCACAGCTCAATGCGGGCTTGGCTGATCGAGACCGACTGCGCGCCCAAGTCAAGACGCTTGAGTCATCGCAAGACCGTATCCATCAGCTGGAAGTTGAACTGAGCGATCGGGAGGCGGCCCATCGAGGCATGATTCAGCAACTCGAACAGGCTCTCGCGGAACGAGACCACCGCATTGGTACATTTGACGTGAGCGCTATGGCCCAAGCGGATGAACTCCGAAGTGCGCAGCAGGCCTCTGATTCAGCCGAGCAGGCCCGTGAGGTTCTGAAGGAAGAAATCCGTATTCTCCGTGAACAAATTGCACAGCTCAATGCGGGCTTGGCTGATCGAGACCGACTGCGCGCCCAGCTTAAGAAGTTGGAGACCACTCAAGACCGCGTCCATCAGCTCGAGATTGAACTCAGCGATCGGGAAGCCGCCCATCGAGGTATGATTCAGCAGCTCGAACAGTCGCTTACGGAGCGAGACCATCGGATTGGTGAGTTCGACTCACTGGCGGCCGCTCAGGCGGACGAAGTTCGGGATGCGTTAGAGATCAGTCGGACTGCTGAGCAAGCCCGCGACGTCATGAAGGAGGAAATCCGGATCCTCCGTGAGCAGATCACCCAACTCAACGAAGGCCTGGCCCACCGAGACCGGCTACGCGCTCAGGTCAAGAAGTTAGAGGCTACCCAAGACCGCGTGCATCAGCTGGAAGTGGAACTGACTGATCGGGAAGCCACCCATCGCGCCATGATCCAACAACTCGAACAGGCCCTCGCGGAACGAGATCAACGGATTGGTGCGTTTGATGTGAGCGCCGCTACGCAGGCAGACGAACTCCGCAGTGCACAGCAGGACTGTCACACGTCGGAGCAGGTCCGCATACTCCTGAAGGAGGAAATTCGCGTCCTCCGTGAGCAGATCATCCAACTCAACGAGGGCCTGGCTGACCGAGATCAAGTCCGAATTCGTATGGAGAAACTGGAATCGGCACAGGATCGCGTCCATCTACTGGAAGTCGAACTCAGTGATCGAGAAGCCGCCCATCGCACCACAATTCAGCAATTGGAGCAAGTCCTTACGGAGCGCGACCGACGGATCAGTGAGTTTGATTCCTTTGCAGCTGCCCAAGCAGACGAACTTCGGGATGCGCTAGAGATCGGTCGGACTGCCGAACAGGCCCGCGATGTCATGAAGGAGGAAATCCGCGTTCTCCGTGAGCAGATCGCCCAACTCAACGAAGGTCTGGCCCACCGAGACCGGTTGCGCGCCAAGGTGAAGAGGTTGGAGGAGACTCAAGATCGTGTGCATCAGCTAGAAGTTGAGCTGAGTGATCGGGAGGCCGCCCATCGTGCCATGATTCAGCAACTCGAACAGGCCCTCGCCGAGCGTGACCGACGCATTGATGACCTCGTCCCGGCGGCCCACCTCCTCCATGAGAAAGAGGCCACGATCAACGAATGGAAGCGTACCCATGCACGTGCGGTGCAAGACCTCGAAGCCGAGAACACAAAGCTCCAGGAATCCTGTGCGGTTCAGGACCAACTCCAGGCCCAACATCAACTCGACGAACAACAGCTACAGGAGCGTGACGCCAAAGTTACCAGCCTCCAGCGTGAGCTGAAGGACCTGCAGACGGAACGGCAAGCCCTCCGCAAGGAAGTCCAGATCATTCCTGAAAAAGACGAGCAGATCGATCGCCTGCAAAAACGGCTCAGAGAACTGCGGGCGACTCTACGGGCAACGCCCCCGTCAACCACCAAGGTCCCCCCGCGCCTGCCTCGCTCAAATGGAGCGGGGGCACAGGTCTCCGGCGGGCCATCGAAAGTGAATGCGTCCGAGAAGATCGATGATCTCAAAAAAATCAATGGGATCAACCCAGTCCTTGCGGACACACTCCGGAAACTGGGCACCCACACCTTTATCCAAATTGCCCGATGGAAACCTGAGGATGTGGAGAAAATCGCAAAGAAACTCTCGACTAATCCTGAGCGGATTAAACAGGAAAATTGGATTGCCGATGCCAAGAAACAACACTATCGAAAGTATGGCGAACGGCTCTAACCCCTTCTCAGGGCGAAGATGTTTGGAAATGATTCAGATACGGCAAGTCCACGACCATAGTTTTTAACCACATGATTCGACTAGCTAACATTTTACGATGATCGTACACGGACACTGAAGTCCCCGCTATCATTGACCAGCTTGACTGCACAGCTCCCACCTAGTACATAGTCGTGGCATGTGGTACCGTCAGGACCCGCATGCCGATAATCAGAGCACTCAACAACAGGCCGAATCCATGAGGCGTACAAGGATTCTTACCGGCGGTGTTGTCGCCTTACTACTACTTGCGACGGTCTGCATCCCCCGGCATCTCTCCACACAGCCACGTGCTGCAGCCCTCACACCCGCCTCTCTCTATGTCAGCTTGCAACAACACGGCTTGGTCCTTCGCGGATCATTGCCCAATGAACGGAGCAAGACCGCGATTCTTGAGCAAGCGCATACCCTGTATGCAAAAAAGGGTGTACGTGTAACCGACCAGTTCACCGTCGATAAGCAGATCGGTGCAGCCGCATGGGTGGACACCATTCCACAGCTGCTGCCGATCTTGAGTTGGATGGTGGAGCGTGGTTCCATCATCATTGATGGACATTCGCTGGTCGTGACTGGCCAGGTCACGAGTGCTCGAGAAAAAGCTGATGTCCTCCAAGCCGTCGCTCCCGCAGTACGGGCTGGGTTAACACTCGAAGACCGCGTGATGGTCGCATCGACGACAACCCCATCCCCAGCTGTTGTTTCGCTCTCTGCCCTCCAATTGTCACTCAACCAAGTCCTTGCCAAATCCTCCGTTGAGTTTGAACCAGATAGGGCGACCATCACGGCCAAAGGTCAGGCGGTCCTCGATCATGTTGTCGTGCTCCTTCGAAAAGCTCCTACCGCGCCCATCGAAATTGCCAGTCATACCGATATTGGCGGAGAGGCAGAGCACAACTTACAATTAAGTCGACATCGTGCCGACGCCGTCAAGCACTATCTGACCGGTCAGGGACTCACTAACTCATTTACGACCATCGGCTATGGATCGACGCGTCCTCTCTCAAATAGAAAATATCAGCCAGGGCTTCCGCAGAATCAACGGATCGAGTTACTCATGATAAGGACCACGTGACCTATGATGACGCTGATTAGCCAGATGATCGGATGCCTTCTCATAGCGGCAGGAATCGGTGTTTGGGTTGGCTGGCGTTTGCGGCAACTCCCCACACGCGTACCGGAGCGTCCCATGCACGACCTCGCTGGTCTGGTACAGACCAAAGAGCAGGCCCTGGATACCATGGCGCACGATTTAAAAGCCAAAACCTCCGCCGTGGGAATTCTTGAACAGAAGATCATGGCAGCCGAGACCCTGCACTCCTCCGCTCAACGGGAACTTATCGCACGCAATGATCGGCTCAAAGCCCTCGAAACAGAACTCGCGACTCGATCAAAACAACTGACGAACTCGGAGGCAGAAGCCGCTGCAGCTCGCCGACGCATGAGTGAAATGGAGTCGATGCTTGCCACGCAGACTCATGAACTCAAAGGAGCCCAACAGACCTCTCGAAACGCCGAGCAGGCCGGGGAGATCATGGAGCAGGAAGTGCGCGTCCTCCGTGACCGCATTACCCAGCTCAACGAAGGCCTGGCCGACCGGGATCGGCTCCGCACCCAAGTCAAACAGCTCGAGACCGTACAAGACCGTGTCCACCAACTCGAAGTTGAACTCAGCGATCGAGAAGCCGCCCATCGCAGCACGATCCAGCAATTCGAACGTTCCCTTACGGAACGTGATCAGCGTATCGGTGAGTTCAACTCGATGGCGGCGACCCAGCGAGAAGAACTATTAGAGGCTCAGCAAACCGGTCGGACCGCCGAACAGGCGCGTGAGGTTCTGGAGCAGGAAATCCGCGTGCAGCGCGACCATATTACCCAACTCAACGAAGGCCTGGCCGACCGGGATCGGCTCCGCACCCAAGTCAAACAGCTCG
>CABVRZ010000050.1:0-8646 GCA_902500775.1 uncultured Nitrospira sp. | reverse complement strand
GACCGTGTCCACCAACTCGAAGTTGAACTCAGCGATCGAGAAGCCGCCCATCGCAATGCGATTCGTCAGCTCCAACAGACCATCGAGGAACGAGATCGTCGAATTGAAGAACTGGTGTCGGTCACACATCTCCTTCACGAGAAGGAGACCGAGCTCAATGAATGGGGGAAAAAGTACCAGAGGACCGTTCGAGAACACGAAGGAGAAGTGGCGAAGCTCCAAGAACAATGCGCGACACAGGAACACCTGCACGCACAACACCTACTCGACGAGCAGCACCTGCAAGAACGGGAAGAACAGATCGCACAGCTGAACCAACAGCTGCAGGACAGCCAGACCGAGCGGCAAGCCTTAGCACAAGAGGTTCAGAGCATTCCAGGGAAAGATGAGCAGATCGACCGCCTGCAAAAGCGGCTCAAAGACATGCGTGTGACGCTTCGCACTCAAGATAGCTCAGCACCGGACACACCGCGTCAGACCCGTCAGAACGGAGCGGCATCGGCAACCCAAAGCGGACAACCTAAAGTCAGTAAGGAAATTCAGGACGACGATCTCAAGAAGATCCACGGGATCGGGCCAGTGTTTGCACAGACCCTGAATAAGCTGGGCACTCATCGGTTTATTCAGATCGCTCGTTGGAAACCGGAAGATATCGCAAAGATCGCCAAAAAGCTCGATACCGATCCGGAACGGATTAAGCGAGAGAATTGGATTGCCGATGCCAAGAAACAGCACTACCAAAAATATAGGGAGCGACTCTAGCCATCATCGGTCGCCGACAACATTTTTGTAGAATAGGCCCCGGGTCCGCGTAACCCGCCGTTGACTCCATCTCACACCCTGACTACAATCGCAAAACCTTGACCACGATCCCGAAGCCCTGACTGTCATCTCAACATGAGGTAGATGCTCTGTGACGTCTTCTTTTGTTCATCTGCATCTTCACACGCAATTCAGTCTGCTTGACGGTGCGAACCAGATCGACCCGCTCGTGCGGCAGATCAAATCGTTCAATCAGCCGGCTGTGGCCATGACGGACCATGGCAACATGTTCGGGGCCGTGGAGTTCTACCGCAAAGCCAAAGAGGCGGGCATCAAGCCGATCATCGGGTGCGAAGCCTATATGGCCCTTGGCAGCCGGCATGCCAAGAAAGATAGCGGACTGGCACACAACGACTACTATCATCTGATCCTCCTGGCGAGAAACCTGACGGGCTATCAAAACCTCATCAAGTTGGTGAGTAAAGGATATCTTGAGGGGTTCTACTATAAACCACGAATTGATAAGGAACTCCTGCGCTTACATCACGAGGGTATTATCGCGCTCTCCGGTTGCTTGAGCGGGGAAATCCCCTACCTCATCGGACAGAACGATCTGCCAGGAGCCATGGCCGTAGCCGGAGAATTTCAGGAGATTTTCGGCAAGGATCATTTCTACCTCGAAGTGCAAGCCAATGGACTCGATCATCAGCGTGTGGCCAATACCGGTCTCATGGAGATCCATAAGAAACTCGGAATTCCCATGGCTGGAACGAACGATTGCCACTACCTGACGAAGGAAGACGCCCGTCCACACGAGCTGATGCTCTGCCTGCAGACCGGCAAGACTCTCAGCGATCCCCATCGCATGAAATTCGATACCGATGAGCTCTACGTCAAATCGACAGAGGAGATCGCGCTGGCCTTCGCAGAATTTCCCGGGGCCGTCACGAATACGTGTCGGATCGCCGACCATTGCGCACTCGACTTGCCGCTCAACAAAACGTTTCTCCCCCAATACCGGATCCCTGAAGGATTCACAGACCGGGAGAGCTACCTCGAACATCTAGCGCTCGCTGGGTTGAAGGAGCGACTAAAGGAGCGGCCCAGTCGCATCTTGTCAGGTGTCTATGACCAACGCCTTCGGGAAGAACTGATGGTCATCTGTTCGATGGGGTTTGCTGGCTACTTCCTCATCGTCTGGGACATCATTCGGTTTGCCCGGTCACGCGGGATCCCCGTGGGGCCAGGCCGAGGTTCAGCTGCCGGCAGTCTGGTCGCTTACGCTCTTCGAATTACCGATCTCGATCCGCTTGTGTACACCCTCTTGTTCGAGCGATTCTTGAACCCTGAACGTGTCTCCCTGCCCGATATCGACATGGACTTCTGCATGGATCGCCGAGGGGAAGTCATCAACTATGTCGTGGAGAAATACGGCACCGACCACGTCGCTCAGATCATTACCTTTGGGACACTTGGCGCCAAGGCCGCCATCCGTGACGTGGGACGTGTGCTGGAGATGTCCTATGCCGACGCGGACAAGGTCGCGAAGCTCGTTCCCACCCAATTGAATATCACCCTCCGGCAGGCCTTGGACGCGGAACCCCGGTTACGCGAGTTGGTCGAGACTGATCCCAAGGTCAAAGAACTGATGACGAATGCTCAGTCACTGGAAGGTCTCGCGCGCCATGCTTCGACTCACGCGGCTGGTGTCGTGATCTCAGAAGGCCCGCTGACCGACCATGTCCCGCTCTATAAGGGGGCCAACGATGAAATTGTCACCCAATACTCGATGGGGGATGTCGAGAAAATCGGCCTCGTGAAATTCGACTTTCTCGGCCTCAAGACGCTCACAATGATTCGCCGGGCCGAGACCTTGATCAACGACACACATCCCGAGGCACCTCCCCTTGTTATCGATCAGGTCTCGTTCGATGACCCAGCCACCTTTGCCCTATTGAGTTCCGGAAAAACCACCGGGCTGTTCCAGCTGGAAAGCTCCGGGATGCGCGATCTACTCACTGGACTCAAGCCCGATCGATTCGAGGATATCATCGCGATCATCGCCCTCTATCGACCAGGCCCCATGGATCTTATCCCGGACTTCATCAAACGGAAACAGGGCAAGGTCACCATCGCATACGAGGTTCCAGAACTGGAACCGATCCTCAAAGATACCTACGGGGTGATCGTCTACCAAGAACAAGTGATGGCGATTGCCAATAAGGTCGCCGGCTTCTCATTGGGACAAGCCGACATCCTGCGCCGTGCGATGGGGAAGAAGAAGCCAGAAGAAATGGAGAAACTCCGCGTTAAATTTGTCGATGGCGCGAAAGAGAAAAAGACTCCTGAGAAGAAGGCCGAGAAGCTCTATGAGTTGATCCAGAAGTTCGCCGGCTACGGTTTCAATAAATCACATGCCGCAGCCTATGCGGTCGTTTGTTATCACACGGCGTACCTCAAGGCTCACTATCCGACCGAATTTATGGCAGCCCTCATGACTACGGATATGGGCAATCAAGACAAGTTGGTGGGCTATTTCACGGAATGTCGAGATTTGGGTATCAAAGTCCTAGGCCCGGATGTGAACGCCAGCCAAAAACACTTCGCCGTGTCGGATGGAACGATCCGGTTCGGCTTAGCTGCCATTAAGAATGTCGGCGAAGGCGCTGTGGAGTCGGTCCTGGACGTAAGAACCCAGACGGGCCCCTTCACCTCCTTCTTTGACTTCTGTCGACGGGTTGATCTCCACAAAGTGAACAAGCGGATGCTGGAAGGCCTGATCAAGGCCGGTGCTTTCGATTCGACAGGGGCCAGACGATCCCAACTGATCGCCGTGCTCGATCAAGCAGTCGAGGAAGGAGCCGCGGCCCAGCATGAGCGCGACTGTGGTCAGATCAGTATCTTTGGCGAGGAGATGAACGGACACGGGACAGCCTCTCCTCTCCCGGTACCGCCCTTACCGCAGGTGGCCGAATGGGATCAAGCCCAACGACTGAAATACGAGCGCGAACTCACCGGCTTCTACATTTCCGCTCATCCCTTGACCCGGTACGAAGCGATGCTGGGAGCCTTGTCCACCACGACGACGACAGGATTGAAAGACTGTGCCGACGGAAGTGAAATCAAGATCTGCGGGGTGATCGCCAGTGTCAAGTCCATGCTGACGAAGAAGGGGGATCGCATGGCGTATCTCACGATCGAAGACTTACAGGGGACGACGGAAGTCATCGTGTTCCCAGACCTGTTTAAGACGGCCAGTGAGCTGATGGTACCAGAACAGATCGTACGCATTACTGGCACGATCGATCGCGGTGATAAAGGAACAAAGATTCGCGGAGGGAAAATTGAACCATTAGCTGAGGTTCAGACACAATCCATCAAGCGCATCCGCATTCGCCTGACCGATCACCCGGAGGTGCGAGAGCAATTGCCTCGCTTGCTGAACGTCTTCCGTCGACATCCTGGCAGCACGACTATCTCTATGCTATTTCGGACGGATGCACAGTTGGAAGCCGAAACCAATCCCCTCCCCAACGTGACCGTCTGCCCCAGCGACCATTTTGTGTCGGATGTCGAGGAAGTACTAGGCAAAGGGACCCTTTCTTTGCTATCGTAGGAACCATTACTATTGGGGATCCGCCAGGACCAATACAACCTCCATAACGAATTGACCGATATCCATGCGAGACTACCTCGAATTTGAAAAGCCGCTCCGAGAGATTGAAGAAAAAATTGAGAAACTCTCTACTGCGGCAACCGGTGGAAAACCCAGCTCCCAGAACGATATTCGAAAACTTCGGACCAAGCTGGCACAGGCCGAACACGAGCTGTACAAAAACCTCACGCCGTGGCAAAGAACGCAGCTCGCACGTCATCCTCAACGGCCCAGCACACTCGACTATATTCAGGAGCTGACGCGAGACTTCCTTGAACTCCATGGTGATCGGGTCTATGGAGATGACCGGGCCATCGTTGGTGGGTTTGCACGATTCAATGATCGTCCAGTGATGATCATTGGCCATCAGAAAGGCAAGACCCTCAAAGAACGCATGCAACGAAATTTTGGCATGCCCAACCCTGAAGGGTACCGGAAAGCCCTCCGCCTCATGACGCTTGCGGAAAAGTTCAATCGTCCGATTCTCACTTTTATCGATACGCCAGGAGCCTATCCTGGTATTGGGGCTGAGGAACGTGGACAAGCGGAAGCCATTGCGCGGAACTTGTTCGTCATGTCCCGATTGACCGTCCCAATTATTGCGGTCGTCATCGGTGAAGGAGGAAGTGGAGGCGCCTTGGCGCTCGGTGTTGCCGACCGTGTCCTGATGCTGGAACATTCGGTCTATTCGGTGATTTCACCGGAGGGGTGTGCGGCCATTCTATGGGACAGCCCGGAGAAAGTTCCTACGGCAGCGTCAGCATTGAAAATGACCGCACAGGACCTGCTAGAGCTTGGCGTCATCGACACGATCCTGCCAGAACCCCTTGGCGGAGCCCACCGCGAACCAGGCGCGACCTACGATGTTGTTGGGAAGACGCTCACCAACCAACTGTTTGAGTTGCTTGATCTGCCGGTCGAACAACTCATTACGCAACGAGAGCAAAAGTACCGCAAAATGGGAGCCGTTACTGGCCTCCTCGCTGAACAGTCGTAATCACCCCTTCAGCTCGGCGCCCATCTTTTCCAACAACCCCGTCGCCACAAATCTCTGCTCAATCGCCTCCAAGATGTGCCTCGTCAGGCTGTGCCGAAAGGGATCGAGTACATCCGCTTCCAAATAACGCCCAACAGTCCTCGGAAGTTTTCTCCACCACGCCCGTGCCGATGCACAGGCTTGCACGGCCGCCTCGGGAGCTCCTGAGAGAAGTCGTCGCACCTCTCGTTCGAAGAAGCCGACATGCACGATTTCGTCTTCCAGAATTGCGGCAAGGTCCGGTCGCAGCGTCACCAAGATGCGAGCAAACTCCAACCCCAACGACTCATACCCGTAGATCTGCACAGCCAACGCCGGCCATTGTCGTGGAACAGAGGGAAGGCGATCGCGTTCACGAGGCTGACGACCAATCAGCAGTTCAAACTGGGCCAAATGCTTCTGCTCATCTTCTTCATGTTTTCTCAGAAAAGTGTAGACATTCTTGGGGACATCCTGCAGTTGCGCTGATCGCACCGTCCATAATGCCATGGCCTCCGCCTTGAGAAACCGTTCAAGTAACGCGGCTTCACATTCCGACGGGAGCCGAATAGACACGGGCTGCTCAGATGCCATGATAGTCACATGGTACGCAAAGCTGACCCATGTTGTCCAAGGTGCCTTGAGGACGACCGCCCCGAGGGTTGACTGACGGACGCAATCTGTGTACATCCTGGGCACATTGCGAGATTCAGTAAATTTTGAGAAACTACGCTCCACAATTCACAGCCACCCAACGGCGCATCAAGGCACGCGTACTTTTGGTCACGTAACCCATGAGGCGAGGCCTATGACAAACCCTACCATCACAGTCTCAGGCGTCTTTCAAGTGATCACCGTATGCCTACTTGCGGGAGCGATCGGCACGGAGGTTGGCTGCGTCAGTCAGAGCGCCTATGAACGAGTCAAAGCTGAGGCACAGGAACAAACGCGCGCACTTGAATCGGTTCGAGACGAGGTCAAGGAACTCGATCGACTCATCGCTGGATTACAGGCCGCCAATCGGCATGAGGACGCGACCACCGCTGAACTCCGTGAAGCCGTTCACCGTGAGGAAGAACAACTGCCGGTCATGAGACAGCGGGCTGAGGCCATGCTGGCCTCCCTGAAAGGACAAGTCGCGTCGCTCATGAACCAGAGTTGGAGCCTCGCCCGCAAGATCGCGGACCTTCGTCACGAGAGCGATTCATTGCAGAGCAGAGCCGCACAGTATAAACAGGAGATGGAAGAGGCCCGAGTCCTGGTACCAACAACCGTAGAGGAAGAGGAGCCAGCCATCGCGCAAACCACTATCGCTGAACCATCCACGCCACCAGAACCGCCCACACAAGAACCCGTCATCGCTCAGATCACCCAACCAGAGCCTCCAGCACCGAGTTTATCACCCTCCACACCACCAGTTCCGTCACCGTCGATGACGGCGGACCCTCCTGGTGCGGACAACTCGTGGGTCGGCATAATCCTCAGCTGGCTTACCACATTCTGGAATTGGCTCCTCAGCTAAGAGAGTCTCCCTGTCCCTCACATTTAAGACGTTCTCTAGGCGCATGTTTCGTAGCGTGAGTCTGGACCCATTGCGCCGCCTTCATCCCAGCACGACGGCCCGTTGCGAGACAAGCCGTGAGCAGATAGCCGCCCGTCGGTGCCTCCCAATCCAACATTTCTCCCGCACAAAAGACTCCAGGAAGCGAGCGCAGCATCAGATTGTCATCAAGCGCTTCAAATGAGAGACCACCGGCCGTGCTGATGGCTTCCTCAAGCGGCCGAAGAGCCACGAGTGTCAGCGGAAGAGATTTCATCGCAGTCGCCGAGCGAACAGGATCGGCCAACCCGTCGTGTGGCACTATCTCGCGCAACAGACCGGCTTTCACTCCCGCAATCCCAGCGCACCGTTTGAGATGTGTGGCAATCGTGCGTTTCCCGCGCGGTCGCGCAAGAGCTCGCTCAAGCTGAGTCAGCGTTCGATCGGGAACTAGATCGAGCCACACCGTTACCGAGCCCTCTTTGGCAATCACCTCTCGCACAGATGCCGAAGCCATGTACACGATTCCACCTTCCACACCGGTTGTCGTAATGACGAACTCGCCCATATGACGCATCATCACACCATCCGTTCCCTTCACCACCATCGCCACCGTCTTGACGGGATGTCCGGCGAACCTTGTACGAAAGTGCTCACTCCACCGAACATCAATACCGCAGTTCGCCGGTTTCATGGGTGCGATCGGCACGTGCTGTTCCGAAAGGATGTTCACCCATGCACCATCAGAGCCAAGTTGAGGCCAGCTCCCCCCGCCTAGGGCCAATACCACCGCATCGGCTTTGACTTGAGATTCCCCTGCTGCCGTCATAAAACGGAGTCTCCGCTGCTCATCCCACCCACACCATCGATGTCGAATATGGAACCGTACACCGGCCTGTCGCAATCGACGCAACCATGCGCGCAAAAGTGGCGCAGCTTTCATATCAACAGGGAAAATCCTTCCGGAGGTACCGATAAACGTCTCCACACCAAGTTCATGAGCCCACGCCCGCAGAGCCATCGGAGGAAATGACTGAATCGCCGGCTCGATGAATGCCCGACGCGTCCCATAGCGAGAATAGAAGGAGTCCATCGGTTCCGAATGCGTGAGATTCAACCCACCCCTGCCCGCCAGCAGAAACTTTCTCCCCACCGACGGCATGGCGTCGTACAGCTCAACCTGCTCCCCCGTTGAAGCTGCCCTTTCGGCAGCCATGAGGCCGGCAGGTCCACCACCGATGATGACAACCACGCCCATTGCTTCCCTCAGATTCTTACACGCTGAAGATTCTTATGCACAAGACTATCGTCTTCACCCGTACAGTGTATTACCTGTATTACATACAAATCCATTCTTCTTTCTAGCAGGCTATTGACAACGTCCGCCAGCGGCGCGCTCGCCTCCCTCAGAGGCTCACCGTACGGCCCCACCCATCGCCTGTTCACACAGGCGATGGGTGGGGTGGGTGAAAAAAGTCTACGATTCTCCTCTTCGCTCGCGGCGGCCTTGCTGGACGGCCTGTGAGGCATGCTGATGGCATCTGTGATCTCAGACACGACGCTTTTTCCGAGGTCGTCACAGGGGTTGTCAACACACTGCTAGGGCCTGTTAGCACTATTGATTCTGTTTATGCGATACTGTGCCCATGGAACTTACCGAGCCTCAGTATCGTC
>CABVRZ010000049.1 GCA_902500775.1 uncultured Nitrospira sp. | reverse complement strand
AGATTGGAGACCCGATGGCTCTTTTTTGTCACCAGTCGTGAATTATCCGGGCTAGAACAGCAGGTGACGATTCCAGAGGCAGCCAGACGCCTGACCATGTCGAGCAAGACGCTGGAGCGTTGGGTGTGTCGAGCCCGGCGCGGCCGACTCGCGACGCTGAGGGAAAGCCGACGGCCTGTAACGGAGCTGGAAGTAGAGGTGTCACGGCTCAAGCGCGATCTCGCTGAAACCCGCATGGAGCGCGACATCCTAAAAAAGGCCACCGCGTACGTTGCGAAGGCACAGCTGCCCGGTACGCGCTCATGAGGACGCTGCGTCTCCAGTATCCTCTGAGGGTGTTGTGTCGGGTGCTGGAGGTATCCCGAAGTGGGTACAATGCCTGGCGAACACGCCGCACCTCGCAGCGCACCCAGGAGAACGCACGTCTGGAAGTGGCCATCCAGGCCGCGCCTGTGCGCACCCGGCAGACCCATGGGCCGGAGCGTCTTCAGGCGGAATTGCGTGAAGATGGGTTCCTCGCGGGGATTGGACGAATCAAACGGCTCCGTAAGAAAGTGTGACAGCGTTGCACACAAGTCCGCTGGTTTACGACCACCACGGATTCGACGCACTCGTTGCCGGTGGCGGAGCATGTCTTGGCCCAAACATTTGCTGCCACACGACCGAATGAGACCTGGATCACCGACATCACGTATGTGCCAACTGCGGAAGGCTGGCTGTATTTCGCTGGCATCAAGGATGTGTTCACCTGCGAAGTCGTCGGGTATGCCATGGGAGCGCGAATGATGACGGGCTTGGTGCAGAGGGCCCTCAGGAACGCGCTCGACACCAAACGGCCAGCCCCGGGGCTCATTCATCATTCTGATCGCGGCTCTCAATATTGTGCCCAGGCCTATCAGGCGCAATTGCGGCAGTTCGGCCTGACCGCGTCCATGAGTCGGAAGGGTAACTGCTATGACAACGCTCCGATGGAGAGTTTCTGGGGCACACTGAAGAATGAGCTGGTGCACCACCGGCACTACGACACGCGAGAGCAGGCCCAGCGTGAGATCACGGAGTACATCGAGATCTTCTATAACAGGTACAGGCGGCACTCCCGGCTCGGGAATCGCTCGCCGGCGGCATGAGGCGGCAATTCATGGTGTCCACCATTGACAACCGGGGTCATAACACACGGTGCTTGACTCGATGGGCGCAGTGCTGGTTCTCTTCCTCATGGTGGCGTATCCTTTCCCCTCGGCGACAACCGAGACGTTGGTTGATGGCTCAACCGAAAGGCACCGCCGCCAGTATCTTATTTCCACACCTAAAGATGGTACCTCTACCGGTAGTCCTCTCTTTCTGGAAGGGGTCTACTCATAAGCCAACGAGGAATACGTACATGTGAGTATCTCGAGCTGTACTCGCGCATTGCTCACCTTCTCGCTGGCCTTTTACCATCAGTAAGAAAGGAGGAGCAGGAAATGTGGAGGTGACACAGGTTGCTCGTGAGGGGGCAGGGCTGATGTGCTCGTCACCCAGGGTAGCGATGGAGGGTCCCCTGTGTGTTATCTGAAGGATCTACTTCTTATCAATAGATGCTCGAGCTCACCTCGTTGGACGGGGGGCTCTCACCGGCACTGTTATAAGAGGTAACTACAAAGAAATAGGTTGTCCCCTTGGTCAAACTGTCAACGGTATAGGACGTAACGTTGCCGACAGGAATCGTTCTGGTATAGAGACCCGAAGCCGTCCCTACCCTAATGTTATAGCCACCGAGTGATGGATCGGTGACAGCATTCCACGCGAGAGTGGCGTTCATGGCTGATGGGGGTGATGACACGGTCATCGTCACCGGCACGGTTGTCGTGGCTTTTCCCACCTTGATCGTGATGGTTGCATTGTAGGAGCCAGTTGCGAGCCCGCTTGTAGTGACAGCTACCGCGAGCGTCGTATTTGTGGTCATCGATGTCGTGACTGGCGAAACGGTAAGCCAGGGAACATCGTCGGAAGTGGTTACGGCTATCAAACTTGTACGCTTTCGAGAGACGGATAATGTCTGATTTTGAGGGTTTGCTTCACCTTGAACAGCCTGAAACGTTAATGCTGGCGGACTCAAAGTGAGGGCCAGGCACTCAGCAGCCGGTCCAAAGGCAATGAAGACAGTCACTGCAAGAACTTGCCAGAACATTGAATAGTTATTCTGACGACGAGACCTCGTTATTTGGTTCGTATGTTCCATGAGAAGTGCCTCATCAGTATGCGTGTGTTTCATTCGTGCCTCATCTAGTACTGTGGTGCACATTGCGCGTGTATGGCTGAAGCGTTGGGAAAGGCAAAATAGATGCCTGACAAGAGGCTGTCTGGTATTCGTTAATTCCTAAGGAGTTCGGAGTGTAGTCCTGGTATGGCTGGATCAGCGACGTACTGATTCGTAAGATGGGTATCAAATATGTACGTGATGTTCAGCTTATACGTACTTCTTGAGTCAAATCCGAGAACTGAGAGTTCTGCCAAGAGGCAAGCCTAATTTCGAACTTGGAATGCCTGCTTGTATTTATCTCAAACTCCCGTGTTCTGAATTATCCTCAGTCTTGCTACGTTATAATTTAAGGTGTGCACACACATCGCACCTGTGAGAGATCAAAAAGCCCTATCCGTGTAGGTGCGTCTTCCGTATGATCTGACTAGAAGGCACGATCCTATGGTGCCTTCATGGTAAGGTGAGACGGTACGGTGAGCTGAAAGACCGCGCACAATGAAAAATGGGAAGTGTATTCGCTGGAATAGAGCTGGGTTGTATTTCAGTATCGTGGTTATCCAACAGGAAGGAGTTCGGAGGTGAAGGTCTCTGCACTTACCAGATTAATCGTTTTCGTGACCGTTCTTCTGTTGGGAACACTAGCCTTCGTGCCATGCGGTTTGACCGAAGAGTTATCATCAGGTCAGCTGAAGCGGATGGATCTCACGCTCGGGACCTGGATCAGTGTGGGAGACAGTCGGTGGAGTCACAATGCATCATCACAAGGGCTGGTAGGCAATCCGACCTCGCGGCTGACCTATGCTGATCATTCGACCAATATTGTAGAGTTGACTGCCAAGGTCTACCTAAGGCCTCGTTTCTTCGGTCGGGTTCAGGTTGGAGGGGCTCACATCGGGGGTGGTCGGTTGACCGACGACGATTTTCTTGCGGCCGACGGAGGGAATCCCTCCTTACGAACTCATAGCGACATCAGTGGATCCGGCTTGTGGTTTCTGAATGCTGATCTGGGCGGATCCTTGATGGCTTTCCCGAATAATCGCGGTCATTTGGATGGTTTTCTCGGTTTTCAATACTGGCGTCAGAAACACAAGGCCTATGGAGTCCGGCAGATCAATTGTTCGGCGGCAGGAGCCTCGACGGATCTGGATATAGATACGCCGGGGTTAGACCTCTTATGTGTGCCGGGTGATGCAGGGCTCAGCAATCATGTGCTGGTGCTCTCCAACAGCAGTGCCTGGTACGCATTGCGAGTCGGTGCCTCAAGCGAGTATCACCTCCTACAATGGTTGAGTCTCCATGGCTCAATCGTGCTGAAGCCGATCAACATGTTTACAAATGATGACACCCATCACTTGCGGGTAGCTGGTGGTGAGTTGAGCGCCCCCAGTTTTACCATGCGTGGCATTGGGTTTGGGGCAGATGCTGAGATCGGGGCGACGCTCCACCTCACGCGCTGGCTTGCGGCTCAAGTCGGCTATCGAGTGTGGTGGAATCGCTTGATCGATGGCAGATGGGAAAGTCATCTTGCCGACGGTCGATCGGCGTCCTTCCCGTTGACGGAATTTCAATCCCTGCGCCACGGCCTCACTGCTGGGCTGACCGCCTCGTTCTAAGTGTGGGTATTTCGTGAGTGTCTACCGTCTCGGTCGTCCTGACGGCAAGGTCTCTTCTTCGTATTCAATGAACAGGTGTTTCGCTTCTGGGTGGAGGTGACCGGGATGTCCCTGTGGAATACCCAGCGTGCGAAACAAGGGGGTGAGTCTCCCATTGGGATGCAGATAGCCGGCTCTCAGAGGCACGGTGCGCTTGCTGTGCCGCACTAGTCGACAGGGGGTTGCCCGGATCGACGTCAGCCAATCGGCGATATCTTGTGGATTGCCGATGGAGGCTGAGAGTAACAAGAGTCTAGCCTGGGAGGGGCAGAAGATAATCGTTTCTTCCCACACGACTCCGCGTTCGGGATCAGCCAGGTACTGGGACTCGTCTAGGATGACCAAGCCGAGCGTGTCCAATCTGACATCGATCTCACCACTCGCGGCATCGTAGAGTAGATTACGAAGAATCTCCGTGGTCATGACGAGTAACGGGGCTTGCCCGTTTTCCTGACGATCTCCGGTGAGAATCCCGACCTTGTCCGCTCCAAAGATCTTCGAAAACTCCGCATACTTGGTGTTGGACAAGGCCTTGAGCGGCGAGGTGTAAATGACGCTCCGATTGTCCGCCATGGCCCGGCCTGCTGCTTCAATGGCCACATAGGTTTTCCCGCTTCCGGTGGGGACGCTGATGACGACATCGGTTTCGCTCACGGCAGCCAAAGCTTCAATCTGCCACGGGTCCTGGACGAATGGTTGAGGTGTTGGCACACCGATTCCTTGCAGCCACTCTGAGAGAGAGATGGGGGGCTCTGAGGGCTCTAAGTCGGAGGACCTGATCGCGACTCTCTTGTGAGCGATCGGTGGAGTTCCTGGATTTCTGGACGCCCCAGATGGTGATGGAGCCTGGCGTTCTCCGATCAGTGTCAGCAGGTCGGATTCAAAGCCGGCTCGATTCTGGCTTGAGTGTTGGAGCAGCAGCTCGATCAGGCGGCGTTTCCCGGCACGAAAGTGGCGCTGGACACGTCCACGGGCCAAGCGATGCAGTACTGCCACGGGTTGTTGAGCTAATAGCTGTTCAAGTTCGTCGGTGGTCATGTCTTTCTCGTGAAACATGAAGCGTGAAACGTATGCAGATCAAACGAGTCGGTAGTCTGCCCAAGAACGACGCGTTATGCATGACGACAGGCATGTTCATGGGAGTTCCTCCAACACACCGCGTCGGATTGCCGTGATTGCTTGGGACGCAGATTCGGCAAGGCCGGGGTGGGTTCCTTTCAGGGTTTGCACCTGCGATAGATACTCCAAGCTCCTGGCCAGAAGTCGATAGATGTCGCCTTCAGCCATGGTGGTCAGCCGACAGAGACCGATCCAGGTGATGGTCTGGTCGGCGACCCAGCGCTCCACGAGGGCTGCCACATCCGCGCGGAGGAGCGGAGGATCTTCGTAGGGCGATAAGCTCTCCGCCAGTTTGCGAACTTGCCCGAGCAAGGAACTCAGTCCGGGGCTAATGCGAGGAAATGCACCGGGGCGATCATCATCGTGAGCCAGACTGGCTAGAATGCCGGCGAGGAGGGACGGGTCTGCGCCGGTGAAGGCCTCTGCGCGAATGAGTTCGGTGATGAGCAGTGAATGGTCGATGCGGATCAGTCGTGCCCATTCTCCCTCAGCTGTCAATTGCGTCGTCAGTGTGAGGTAGCCGAATTTCTGTAGCACCTCGACGCGCTCTTGGAATCGATGCCATAAACTGGTGCGCAGGGCCTGAATGGATTTAGTATGCCGCTGCTGCTCCTGCCGGAGGCGTGATGCTGTCAGAAAGTCTTTTTGGCAGGCGGATCGTGATGGACAGGTTGGACAAGAGAAGTCTTCCAACGATTGGACAATGGCGTCGGGGAGAGGCTCGCTATTGCTGGATACCAAAATAGGGAGCAGGGGTAACCGGAGCGGCAGTTCGTCCAGCTGGTGACTGAGTCGATCAAATGTGTCGGTCGAACACCAGGGATAGGCTGATGTCTCCGGGCAGTCATATATGTGGTCGTAGAGCTCTTTCACGCTGGTGACGGGGCATTCGGTGACGGCGTTTTCCGGCCGTAACACGGTGAGCATCGAATTTCTCTGGCCTTTGCTCCGATATTGGCGAAGCACGATTCCTCGCCCTCGGCTGAACCCAACGACCCGTCCTGGCGTCAGGAACGGAAGCCGTGCTGAAATCTCCGGTGGTTCAGCGCGATAGGTGGGATGGCGCGTATGGCGGTGTCTTCGCGCATGGTCGAAGGTGTGCCATTGGGTGATCCAGTCCGTACAGACGCGAGGGCCGAACGGTTCCATCTTGATGTGAAGGGCGTCGAGCTTCTGCTCGAGGACATCGGCCCGCTGATTTAACTGAAACTGAGCAAAGCTTTTGGCCAGGATCCCCTGGATGTGCTCATGAGGATGGGCTTTCAAGAGATTCAAGACCATCGGATAACTGATCGTAAACTGGCTGTCGATGGCTTCCGGCTGACCGGTCAGTCCTTTGGTCAGCACCGAGAGATCAATATATGGTGAAGGGGTAATTACCGCAAATCCGACGTGATCCTTTCCCCGGCGTCCGGCTCGTCCCGCGATCTGCTGCACCTCGCCGGCCGTTAAGTCGGTGAAGTCCCGGGATTTGCGGATACTGGACTGCGTGATCACGACCGTGCGTGCTGGAAAATCGACGCCGGCCGCCAAGGTCGTGGTGGCAAAGACTGCATCGAGATGCCCCTGTCGCATCAATTCTTCGATGGCGATTTTCCAGGTCGGCAGATGCCCGGCATGATGGGCGGCCACGCCGATTCGTTGGACGATGGAAATCAGTGGGTGCTCGGCAATGCTAGGGTGGCGAGCCATGACCTGCTCGAGTGCCTTCGCAATTGCCTCTTGGCGTGTCGTCGGCAAGACACAGTTCGCGTGGTCGAAGGCTTCCATAGCTTCATCACAGGCTCGCCGTGAGGTGAGAAAGACGATCGCAGGCGTAAGATGTTTCTGACGGAGTGCGGAGATCAGATCAACCGGATGGATCGACGGAGGCATGCAGCTTCATTCCTTTTGAGATGACCACGAGGCCCGATTCTGTCACGGTAAACCGCTGCGCGTCGGCCTCTCGGTTATAGCCGATCTCTGTCTGAGGAGGGATCGTTACACCCTTGTCGATGATGGCGCGCTTGATGCGACTCTGTTCGCCGATCGTGACATTTTCCATCACGACGGAGTCACGGACATCGGCATGGTCGTGCACGTGCACGTTCGGGGAGAGGACCGAATTCTGGACCCGCCCGCCTGAGATGATGCAGCCACCGCACACGATCGAATCGAGCGCGACTCCCATGCGGCCACCTTGAAAATCCTGCGCGAAGACGAACTTGGCTGGAGGAAACTGTCCCTGATAGGTTCGGATCGACCAATCTGCGTCGTAGAGATTGAACTGTGGATCTACCGACACCAGATCCATGTTCGCTTCCCAGTACGCATCGAGTGTACCGATATCACGCCAGTACTTGACCGCTTTCTTGTTCGCGTCTTGAAATTTGAAGGCATACACCCGTTTTTCTTCGATCATCTTCGGGATGATGTTTTTTCCGAAATCATGCGCGCTACCTTCGCGCGCATCGGCGAGCAAGTAATCTCGGACCACCTTGGTGCGGAAGAGGTAGATGCCCATTGAGGCAAAAGCATGGTCCGGATCGTTGGGGAGCGGAATGGGATGTGCAGGCTTCTCATCGAAACGTGTGATCCGGTAGTCAGGGCTCACGGCAATGACGCCAAAGCGAGAAGCCTCTTGGATGGGGATGTCTATGGCCCCCACAACCGCATCCGCACTTGTGGCGATGAGCCAGTGATACATCTCAGCGTAGTTCATCTTGTAGATATGGTCTCCGGCAAGGATGAGCAGAAACTCAGGGCGTTCGTCGTCGATCAAGAACATATTCTGATATACGGCGTCAGCCGTGCCGCGGTACCAATCTTCGCTGATGCGTTGCTGAGGAGGAACTGAGGCGATATATTCGCCGAGATCGGCGCTGAGAATGTTCCAGCCAGCTCGGATATGGCGATCGAGCGAATGCGATTTATACTGGATCAAGACGGCGACCTTACGGAGCCCTGAGTTCAAACAATTACTGAGCGTAAAGTCGATAATGCGATATTTCCCACCAAAGGGCACGGCGGGTTTGGCCCGTTGAGCGGTAAGTGGATGGAGTCGTTCCCCCTTCCCACCGGCCAAGACCATCGTGAAGATGTTTTTCATGGGTGGATTCTAGCAGGACTGCCTTAAAATAGAAAGAAAACGGAATCGTTGACTTCCCGTGCCATGCGGATAATACTAGCCAGCAGAACGCCGGAATTGAACCGTTCGCTCGGTCGGCCATGAACAAAGGAGTGAGCATGAAGCGAGATGTCGTTGTCGCAGCTTTGCCACGAGTCGATTCCAGGCGTGTCACAAAGCTCGCGGAGAGAACCTCGGACCCACAACAGAACATGGCCTGGCGGTTGGAAAAATTAGAGGAGCAGATCCAGAAGCTGTCTGAACTGGTTCGTGACCATGCGGAAGATATGGATCGACTGGTTCGAATCGTGGCCGAAAACCAAGATTTGGTTCGCCAGCAGTTGCTTCGCAAACATCACGAGAAGGTCCGGGTACGGAAGCATCTTCGAGAACTCGGTTCATAAGGTCGCTGCAGATCGCCGACCGGACACAGGCGTCAGGTTGAGTGACTCTCGTCACGTTCTGGTTCGAATCTCACCACGACACGGGTTTCGTCAGTCGCAAGCCTTTGGCGCATCGAGCCTGATTAGCAGGACGTCGAGAAAGTCTTGCCAGTGTTGTTTCCCGCCTTGTCCTAGGCCTCTTCGTGCAGGAAGGTCGCATCGCTCAGAGGCTCAATATATGGCCTCGAGTATGCTGTATCTCTTCGGTTACTGCGGCCGTGGTGGATGGTTTTCTTGAATATCCTGCGGGCCCTTCTGCTTCGATCCGTGACATGCAAGGCGTTGAAGCTTTAAGATGGTTCGTAGAACCTGTGAGTGAGCAGGTCAGAGGATCAGCATGCGTTCACAGATACACCAGATGAATCGCCTCGTATACGCGCTGTTGATGGCCTCCTCATGTACCCTCGGTGTCATTACGTGTTTCCCCGACAGCGAAGCATCAACGACAGAGCCGGTGACGAACGTAGGTCCTCGTACGACCTCACCGGTACGGTTGAGTCTGGAGGAGGCGATCGGCCTTTTTTTTGAGCAGAATCTTGATCTCTTGATCGCGAAATATGGAATTGAGTCCAGCAAGGGCGAGCAGTTGACCGCTCGATTGTTTCCCAATCCCGTGGCCTCGCTGGGAGCCGTGAGCTCACCGGTTCAGGGGCGCACGCTGGGGAACAGCGGACAAGTCACATCGCAGGTTCAACAGCTGTTCGAACTGGCTGGTAAACGAGGGTATCGGATTGAAAGTGCCGAATTCGGACTCCAGTCTGCAGAAGCGGGTTTTGAAGATGCCGTTCGCCAGCTGCGGTTTTCGGTAAAGGATGCGTACTACCGTGCGCAACTGGCTCGGAGACGCCTGGTGCTGGCGGAAGAAAACCGGGACCGCTTTTCGCGTATCCTTGACGTCAATACGATTCGATTCAAGAAGGGGTATATCGCCGAAGTCGACTTGATTCGGATCCGGCTGCAGTTTATCGATTTCCAAACTCAAGTGATTCAAGCGATTCAAGAATCGGAATCGGCCAGATCCGATCTCCGCCAGCTCTTGTGGATTTCCCCGGTCGCTCCTGTGGAGTTGACGACGGAGTTGGCGTATCAACGAGTGGATCCGGACATCATCAAGTTGCGTGCGCTTGCGTCGGACGCTCGTCCTGATATTCGAGCAAAACGGTTGACGGTCTCACAACGTGAGGCCGAACTGAGGTTGGCCAAGGCGTACCGGATCCCCGATATCACCGTCGGGGCGGGGTATGCCGTTCAGGGCTCCCATGGACCGGACAATTCAAATCAAATGGCATTCAGTCTTGGCGTGCCGCTGCCGTTGTTCAATCGCAATCAGGGGAAAATCATGCAGGCAGAGGCCTCGATACAGGCGGCGGGAGCTGATCTCAACAAGACGCTCAACCAGGTTGAGAATCAAGTGGAGGTGGCGTATCGCAACTTGCTTGAAAGCCGTCGGTTGGTCGAAGCCTTTCTTGGAGGGGTACTTGATGATGCGCGGTCGATCTTTACAATCGCCGAGCGGGCCTATGATCGGGGCGGGGTTACGCTGATCGATCTCCTTGACGCAGCCAGAACCTCGAGGACGATCCAACAGAATTATATTGAGGCCTTGTTCAATTATCAGCGGAACATGATTCAACTGGAACGTGCCGTTGGGACGGACATCACGTCATAATGCCGAAAATCCTTTCTAGCTAAGGATTCAATCCCAACCATGAAAGACCGTCTATTGTCTTCCTGCCCTGGTTCTGCCTGGAGTTTCTTGGCAATTGTCACCAGCGTGATCGTTCTCTCGCTCTCGGCCTGCGGTCAGCACGATCAGCCGCCCCATTCACAGACTGCCGCACATCCATCCGATAAGAATGGAGCGGCGCTTCCGATCGAATCGTCGCCGCGTGTTGAAACGGCGGTCGTTGAGTTCAATTCGTCCCGCCAAGGGCTGACGCTTTCAGGCAAGATCGCCTATGGCGAGGACAAGTATTCACGGGTTTCTTCTCCGCTACAAGGACGAGTCGTCGAGGTAAGGGTTCATCTGGGTGGTCGAGTGAAGGCGGGTGACGTGTTACTGGTTGTGGATAGTCCAGATATTGCGCAGGCCTACTCGAAATACGTGAGGGAAGACTCTGATTTGCAATATGCAACGCGAGCCTATGAGTTGGCCAACGATCTGTATGAGGACAAAGCCCTGGCGTTGAAGGATCTCAAACAAGCCGAGAACGAACTGGTGAAAGCCCGTGCGGAGTTTCGTCTGGCCAAGGAGCGATTGCTGTCGTTTCGGATCGCTCCCAAAGAGCTGAATAAACCGCTGGATAAACAACAGATCACGTCTCGATTTGAGATGAAGAGTCCGCTGAGTGGGATCGTGGTTGAGCGGACCGTGACTCCTGGCCAGTCCGTCACCGGAGACCCCGACCATGTGTTGTTTACCGTGGCCGACTTGGATGTCTTGCAGGTCGTGGCCGATGTGTATGAGCATGATTTGGCATTGGTGCGAGAAGGGCAGTTCGCGATGGTGCTGGTCGAAGCCTACCCCGGTATGTCGTTTCCTGCCAAAGTCACGTCGGTGGGGGATGTTGTGGATCCGGCCACGAGAACCATCAAGGTTCGGGCACGTGTCGACAATCAGACGCACAAGCTTAAGCCGGAAATGTTCGCACGGTTGCAACTTGATGTCGGAGATGCGCGACCGTTTTTAACGGTGCCGCGCGAAGCGGTGCTGGAGGTCGACGGCAAACAGTTTGTGTATGTCGTCGAGAGCGATCGCGGCTATCGCAAACGAGAAGTCAAGATTGCCGCGATTTCGCCCGATCAGACGCGGGTCATCGAAGGGCTCAAACAGGGAGAGCGCATCGTGACCAAGGGGGCTGTGCTGATCAAGGGGCAAGAGGTGCTAGGCCCATGATCGGTCGCCCCGTTTTCTCGAAGAGGGACAATGATCACGAAGATCGTTGAGATATCGCTCGTTCAACGATTCCTGGTCTGTGCCCTCGGGCTTTTACTCCTCTTCGGCGGTCTCTACGCCTTTCATCTGCTCGACATTGTCGCCTATCCCGATCCTGCTCCTCCGATGGTGGAGTTGATTACCCAGCTTCCCGGCTATTCGGCTGAGGAAATCGAACGACAGATTACGGTTCCGATCGAGGTGGCGTTGAGTGGGACTCCGCGCCTTACGGATATCCGTTCGCTCTCAATCTTCGGCCTCAGCGACATCAAGGTCTATTTCGACTTCGAGAGCGATATCTTTCGGGATCGCCAAGAAATCTTGAATCGCCTCAATGCAGTCCAATTGCCGCAAGGTGTGCAGCCCGTCCTCTCCCCCTGGTGGGCCATCGCCGAAATCTATCGGTATGAACTGAGTGGTCCGAACGAAAGTCTGACTCAGTTGAAAACGATACAAGACTGGAAAGTCCGACGGGCCTTCAAGCGGATACCGGGTGTGGTCGACGTGACGACCTTAGGAGGGACCACGAAAGAATATCACGTCGATATCGATCCGGGAAAACTGATTAGCTACAGCGTGAATCTGTCACAAGTGATGACGGCCTTGTCGGACAGCAATGCGAACGTCGGCGGTAACTACTTAACGATCGGAGCGCAGAGCTACAACATTCGCGGGCTGGGGCTAATCAATGACTTGGATGATATCGAAAATGTGGTGGTGGCGGAAAAGGAAGGGACGCCCATTTTCATCAAAACGTTGGGAAAGGTCACCCTGGGGCATCGCGTCCGTCTTGGCAAGGTTGGGATCGATGACCGAGACGATGTCGTGGAAGGCGTGGTGTTGCTCCAGCGCGGCGCCCAGGCGTTACCGGTTCTCGAACGGGTCCGAGAGAAGGTACAGGAACTGAACAACGGGAAACTACCGTCCGGAATCACCGTCAAAACATTTTACGACCGGACGACCCTGATTCACACGACGGTGGAGACGGTCATCGATATCTTGATCAGCGGCATGGTGCTCGTGTTTATCATTCTCTTCGTGTTTCTCGGACATCTCCGTGCCGCGCTCATCGTCGCACTGACCATTCCGCTTTCATTGCTGTTCACCTTTACCATGATGGTCTCTGTCGGTCAGTCGGCCAACTTGATTTCCTTGGGTGCAATCGACTTCGGGATCATCGTGGACGCGGCGCTGGTCATGGTCGAGAGTATCTTCTTTCAACTCGCGAACAGTACGACACCACAGGTGACGGTTCATCAACACATTATTCGGGCGGCCCGTCGAGTTGGGAGGCCAATCTTTTTTTCGACGGCGATCATCGTCGTGGCCTTTGTACCGTTGTTCACGATGACCGGCGTTCCCGGCAAGATCTTTGCTCCCATGTCGATCACCTATGGGTTCGCGCTGGCGGGGGCGCTATTGATGGCGTTTACCCTCGCACCAGTGCTGTGCGCATTTCTGTTGCAGGTACCGATCAAGGACAGTGAGACGGCAATCATCCGGGTTGTGCGACGCACTTATTTGAGACTGATGGAATGGGCCTTGGATCGCCGACTCCTGGTGGTTGGGTTTTCAACAGGGTTGGTGGTCCTCGCTGCCCTGGCCCTGCAATTCTTGGGTGGTGAATTCATGCCAGCGCTGGAGGAGGGCAATTTATGGGTGCGAGCCACGATGCCGGTCGATATTTCGTTTGATCAGGCGGATCGACTCACAAACGACATCCGTCGGATGTTCAAAGAGTCGCCGGAAGTCGACACGGTCGTGTCCCAACTCGGGCGGCCGGATGATGGGACGGATCCAACCAGTTTTTTTAATGCTGAATTCTTGGCCAATCTGAAGCCGGCCTCAGCATGGCGCCGAGGATTAAAGAAAGAAGACTTGATCGAAGAAATCGAACACCGACTCAAGACGATCCCGGGCGTCATTTTTAATTTTTCCCAGGTCATCGAAGACAATGTTGAGGAAGCGATGTCGGGGGTGAAGGGGGAGAATTCGATCAAATTGTTTGGTGCGGATCTTAAACAGATGGAAGCGAAGGCGGGTGAGATTGAATCGGTCATGCACACTGTTCCCGGGGTGAAAGATCTGGGAATGTTTCGATTGATCGGGCAGCCAAATCTATTGATCACGGTCGATCGCGAAGCCAGTGCTCGGTACGGGTTACGGGTGTCCGACCTGAATGCCGTGGTTCAGGCCGCTATCGGAGGCCAAGCAGTGACGCAGGTATATGAAGGGGAGAAACGCTTCGACCTGGTTGTTCGGTTTCTGCCGGAGTATCGGCAGGATGTGGAATCCATCGGCAATATTTCAGTGAACACGCCGGATGGAGCCCGCATTCCGCTCAAGCAGCTCGCGGCCATTACGATGCAGACCGGTGCCTTCATCATCTATCGTGAGAATAACGAGCGATATATCCCGATCAAGTTTAGTGTGCGCGATCGTGATCTTCAAGGTACGGTCGAGGAAGCGCAAGTGAAGTTATCGCAGCAGGTAATGTTGCCGGAGGGGTATCGCATGGAGTGGGCCGGGCAATATGATCAGCTTAAGGAGGAACAGAAACGGCTGGCGAAGATCGTACCGGTGAGCTTGGCCATTATTCTCTTACTGCTCTATGCCACGTTCGACTCGTTGAAGAACGCCTTGCTTGTCCTGGCTGCTGTGCCCTTTGCCTTGGTCGGCGGCGTGTTGTCGCTGGTGATCACGCAGACCCATTTCAGCATTTCGGCCGCGGTGGGGATGATTTCGACATTGGGAGTTACGATACTGGGGGGGGTGTTGCTGATCTCGCGCATTGAGGAGTTCCGCATGGCTGGGTTGGGGCTGCGGCAGGCGGTGATGCGTGGGGCCGATGTCCAGATGCGGCCTATCCTCATGGCGACCTTAGGAGCGGCGATCGGGCTGCTGCCGGCTTCTCTCGCAACAGGCATTGGATCTCAGGCACAGAAGCCGCTGGCGCGAGTCGTCGTTGGAGGAATGCTGACGGCGGCTTTCTTGATTCTTGTGGTTTTGCCGGTCCTCTACGAAATCGTCCACCATCGTGATAACCTGGAAGACCGAGAATAAATGGATGTCTCGATAAGTAAAAGAGGAGTGTTATGTTCGTGAAACAATCGTATGTGTGCCGACTGGGAGTGGTTGGGGTATTCAGCTTGATGGGTTGGGTTGACCCTCTGTGCGGATGGGCAGAGCAGGGTCGAGCCTGGACTGTTCAGGTGCCTTATGAAGCTCCACCGGTAAGCCCTGATGTGCCGGATAACTCGATTCCCCCCAATAGGAATCCACTCAGTTCGGAAGAGCTCAAGCGAGCTGAGGCTTTGTTGCCGCTGTTGGAGGGGAAACAAGAATTTTGGGCCATGGGAGAATTCGTGCATTTAGGTGAATCCTCGGTTCCGGTGTTGGTCAAGGCGTTGACCATGTCTAGCCCAAGAATCCGGTACAATGCGATTGAAACATTGCTCATGATGAAGGGGGTCGCGGGTGTGCCGGCCCTCATCGAGACCGCGAAGGAGCCGAGCGAACTGTCTCGTGTACGGGAACATGCGTTACGGGTCGCCGTTCGCCTGGATTCGATCAAGGCGTCCGAGGCCATTGATGTCATGGCGAAGGATCCCAATCCATCAATAAGAAAGGTGGCCGCATTCGAGGCACGGTATATCCGTCAGAAGGCCATCATCCCGATCTTGATTCCCATGGTCAGCGATGATGAACGGTTTGTGGCACTGTCGGCGCTGCAATCACTCTGGATTTTGACTCGCCATGAAACTGAATTTCATGATTGGGATACCTCGACCAAACAGGATCGCGCTGCATGGTCGAGTGAATGGGTCGAGTGGTGGGACATCAACAAGGAGACCTTTGAGATTCCTGAACCTCGGCGACCCAAGCGGAATCTGTGACGGCTAGTTGAAGAGGTTGCGAGCTCGAAGATGCCTATGTTACGAATAATGTAGAGGTTATGAACGTGAAGACCGGTACCATGCTCAAGATCGCCAAGCTCGGGAACCCAATCCTCCGGAAAATTGCAACGCCGATTGACCCACGGGAGATCAAGTCGTCGGAGATTCAACGATTGATCGACGACATGTTTGACGTGATGTATGACGAACCTGGGATTGGGCTGGCGGCACCTCAAGTATCACGGTCGATTCAGCTGGTTGTGGTGGGCTGCAAAGGGGAAGGAGGCTTTCCAGAAACGGTCCTCATCAATCCTTCAATTGTCTATTATGGACCAGAACAGGTCGAGAATTGGGAAGGGTGTCTGAGCGTCGATGGCTTGAGGGGGAAAGTCACCAGACCGGCACTGGTTCGAGTCAAGGGATTAGATCGAAAGGGCAAGGCCTTGGATTTTGAAGCCACGGGCTTGTACGCAGTCTGTATCCAACACGAGCTCGACCATCTGATCGGCAAAGTCTTTCTCGATCGCATGACAGATATGTCCACCCTCACGCAGCTTGACGAATTCTCTCAGTATTGGCAGAAAGAATCCTCAAACGTCATCTGATGCCTACCTTGTCGAACCACTTGTGAAAGCACTTCTTCGAGTCCTGCAGTATCTTCGACCCCATCGAACTCTCGCCGTTCTGACATTGCTCTGTGCTGCCTGTGCGACGGCGATGGAGCTAGTGCCGCCTTGGGTGATCAAGATCATCATTGATGATGTGATCCAGGCAAAACAGGCCTCGTTGCTGCCAGGGGCGATCGGGCTTCTGGTTGGCGCCTATCTGTTCAAGAACCTGTTCGCCTCGTTGCGGATCCGACTCAACAATCAACTCGAGCAGACGGTGGTACACGATCTCCGCCGTCATATCTTTGCTGCTTTGCAGCGCCTGTCGATGACCTATTTTGAGAATCGCTCGACCGGCGAAATCATGTCCCGTGTGACGAATGACACCGAACATGTCGAGCGGATCTTTATCGATGGCCTTGAGGGCATGATGACGGCGTCGCTCACCCTGGTCGGCATCACGGGACTCTTGTTCATGCTGAATTGGAAACTAGCGGCGCTCGCGCTCTTGCCGATCCCGTTGCTCGCCCTATCGGCCGGTTGGTTCACATCCAAAGTGCACGGCTACTATCGGGAAACTCGCCAGAGCGCAGCAGAGCTGAACGGCTATCTGCAAGATGCCTTGTCCGGCATCAGAGAAACAATGGGATTTGGACGTCACGGTCATGAGCAGGCTCGCTTCGACCGGCTGAGCCAAGCCTATAGCGACAAGAATCTTCAGGCCATGGTGTTGTGGTCGATGTATTCACCGGCAATGATCCTCATCGGAGCCTTCGGGACGGTCTTGATCCTTTGGTATGGAGCGGGTGAAGTGATGGACGGGCGCCTGACGCTTGGTGAGTTGGTGCTGTTTCTGTCGTACTTGGCGATGTTTTATGTGCCTATTAACCAAATCCACTCCGTCAATCACATGTTGCAGCATGCCTTGGCCGCGAGTGAACGGGTGTTCGATGTCCTGGACACGGTTCCCGAGGTCGCCGATCGTCCAGGAGTGCGCGCGCCGGGTCACCGTGCGCAGGGCGATGTGCGATTCAATCAGGTGCGGTTCCACTATCGGCCTGATGTGCCTGTTCTTAAAGGATTTTCAGCGAAGGTCCCGGCGGGAGAACGTGTCGCGTTGGTTGGGATGAGCGGAGCAGGGAAGAGCACGCTTCTGAAATTGCTGATGCGGTTCTATGACGTTACCGAAGGGGCGGTCTGTATCGATGGGAAGGATCTCCGTGATCTCCCGATCGCCTATTTGCGTCAGCAAATCGGCTTTGTCCAACAGGAACCATTTCTGTTCAATGGAACGGTTCGAGACAACCTACTCTACGGTGATCCCCAGGCCGATCAGGATCGATTGGAGGCAGCAGCACGAGCCGCCAGGGCTCAGGAGTTTATCACCGCGTTGCCCGAGGGCTACGAGACGTGGATCGGAGAGCGGGGTGTGAAACTTTCCGTCGGGCAAAAGCAGCGGGTCTCAATCGCCCGCGTGTTGTTGAAGGACCCGCCCATTGTTATTTTCGATGAAGCGACGTCCAATATTGATACAGAGACGGAGGTCAAGATCCGTGAGGCTTTGAACGAACTCACCGCCGGGCGCACCACCTTCATTATTGCCCATCGCTTATCGACGTTACACGATGTGGACAGAATTCTCGTGCTCGACAACGGTCAGTTAGTCGAAGATGGTCGGCATGATGATTTGCTGGCGCGAGGCGGGGTGTACGCTAGTCTCTACGAAGCGCAGTTCCAGGTGTAGAAAGTCACAGGTAAAGGTTACGGCTCAGAAGACTCTTGCTCACGCTGAGCTTCAACCTTCCTATACAGCGGTGGTTGCGGTTGTAAATCTTGACTCGTTATACTTCCGTGGACGAATAAGGAACTGGGAACACAATGGTATTGCTGTACGAAAGTGATCCGCTGGATGACGAGCATGCCCGTGGGAGGTTTTACCATGTCTGCCGAGGGCGCATCGATCAGACTCCGCTAGAGGTTCCTCCGGAGGATCGCCCGTATGAGTGTCAGCAATGCGGCATTGACCTCGAAGCCGAAGATTTCTTTGTGGCTCTTCAGAAAGGATCGGTATAGACCTCATGGCTACAAGTACAGGACGAAAAACTGTCGGAGTGTCGCGTGGGTTGATGATGCTCTGCGACATCTGCTATGCCCAGGTCATAGCAGATAAACTCACGGACGAAAAGAATTTTGTCGCAGACGCAGACACCCTCTTCGATACCATTTGTTGCGGATGCACCGATATCAATCGCCCCCTCATCGACGACATGGCCGGCAGCGGCGAGTGACCTCATTTCTGTTAGCTCGGAAGGATTTGGTGGTCGTGGTGCCAAGACGGCCGGCCGAGGGAAATCGTTCTTGAGAGGAAAATGTCGCTGAACGCATGGTTATGATCCAGTTTTCAATAGTGGAACATCATCACCGTGACGAGTCCGACCACGATAACCATCACACCACTGCCGATCCATTTGAATGTGTGATGGAGTGCAATGGAGGAGGTTGCCCAGTCTTCACTGAGAAGATAGCCTGCTAAGATAAACGTCGTAGACCAAATCATCGCTCCGGTATAAGCGCAAGTTGCACAGGTTGGACACCAAAGCCCGGATGTATCCGATAGGAATGCCCCCAGCTACCTCAGGCCTAAGACGAAGTAGGCGACAAAGAGCCCATATTTCTAGTCACTGACGTGCTGCAAGAACGCGTGTTTGGTTGATGCGAACCTATGCTCCTCCTGCAACGAGTATACGTGTGTCAAGAAACCGGCTGAGGCCGTAGCTGATCGTGATTCCAGTGATACTTCTCTGGACGAGGGCGAGCAGTGAGAGTGGTAAGGACAGTTCACCTGTGAAGCTCAAATAACCGACTGAGTGCAGCAGTGTTTTATCCGGGATTAGGAGGCCGATAACCCCCAGCATGAGCAGCAGAACAATCGCAGGGTACTCATAGTTGTGGAACCACGCCATCACTGTTTCCATGATGCACTCCACGCAGCCGTTTCTTCGTTCAAAATAACTCTGATCGTTCTGTTCAGGCTCTTGATCGATTACCGGTGCAGACTTGTGGGCGGAATGTCTTCGGTTCAGATCCTAGCGAAATAGGTCTGATTCCCGGATGAGTTCAGACGGCGTCGTTGGTCCATAATTCTCATCTACAAGGTGTTCCCAGACTCCATCATGTTCCGACGTCATTCCCCATCCTCGTGCATAGATCAACTGCACGCGTAGTTGCCCATCAGGCTCGATGCCAGTGACGCGACCGACGAGTGTCATATCGGCCCAATGGTGGTATGACTGCGGGAGGCTCTGATGGTTCTTCACGACAATCCAATACCAGCCCCCTTCTGAGTCGTTCGGACTGTTCGGCAGTTGAGGACGATACGTCTCATCGAGTGGACGATTCTTTACATGTAACCAAAGATCACCGTCCCGCATGTGTTCTTCTACAATGACGGCTCCTAACACGACAAGTCGGTTTTGGTAGGTTTGGGGTGTGGTGGCCAGTGCTGAAAAAGTAAGATTGGGGACGGCCACACGCAGATATTTCCGCGGTACGAAAGTACATCCAACCGTCACACACAGGGTCAGTAAGAGAAGAACTCGGGCCATTATGGGAGCGTTCATTGGTATCCTCTTATTCACATCACATCAGCGGTGATGAATTTGACATAGCGTCCTGGATGCCGGAAGACCGTATGGACGTCTTACGACTTATTAGCAACGTACAATCACAAGATGATATCAACAGGCCGACAACTACCGTCCGATCTGTGCCAGTGCCGTGTGCAGAGGTGCACTGGAGACTCGTATCAACCCGTCGAGTGGGTGGTTCAACTCTTCAATGAGAAGAACCGCCCCGGAAACTGCCAGAGCCGAGACGAACAACGTCACCACGACAATCGTGTTGTTGGCCGTATGCACTCCAAGTCCAAAGAATAAGCTGGAGAGCCAGAGCGTCAGCACCAGGAGGAGAGGGGGGAACGTCGCATTCCGTTCATATCCGATGACCAGCCAGCGCATTTGTTCCAATTCATCGCTGAGTTTCAAGGCGTGCGAATGGAGTGAGCGCTGAGTGCCGCTTTGTGGAGCAAGCTCACGGAGCATAGCCTGAAACTGTTCCATCCCGGCGAGTCTCTCCGGAGCCGTGAGTGTCGTCAGCCTGGAATCTTGCTCAGTAAAGATCATTTCAATAACAGAGTCAACGGCATGACGGAGGAATGTGCGAGTCTCCTCTGCCTCGGGCCCGTAATTGACTAAGGTGCGGTCGAGCAGTACGATCTTGGCGGCGCTCTGCGCCACTTCACCGTTGATACCGTTGAAGGAGTCTTTTGCTGATGAAATGAGAAGGCTCAACACCATCGCCACTAACGCCGTGAGTAAGTTCGTGCTTATTGTGACAGCACGCATGGAATCATCGGTCAAGTGATGGGGAGGCAACATGGTGCGAACATAGCAGCCAAGCATTGCGCTGCTGAAGATACAGACAAACACGATCGAACCAATTTCCAATGGATCCATGATTTCTTTCTGCGGGGCAAGCGGGGTGATTCCGGTTCTCACTCAGATATGGTCATACGACATTTGTGATTGCAACAAGAATAGTGCCGCCTAGCCCGCATTATTCATGAACACTTCTACTGCACCCGCCGATACGCCGCTGCGACAAGTCTGGCCGCAGTCTGTCAGTGGCCAGTCGAGCAGGGTCGCCCTTCGTGACCTCGACATACTGTTTCGAGTATGCCTCGGTCTCTCAGGGCTCCGCATGCCCGTCTCGCCCGGCGTTTCATCGGTTTCGTCAGGAATTGTCATGAATAATGCGGGCTAGAATCTATGATTTTCCTTACACGAGAAGAGACCATGCAGGAGATTTTTGAATATATCGGGGTGTTCTATAATCGACAGCGGCGCCACTCGACCCTCGACTATCGATCTCCGATTGAGTTTGGGGCCAGGGCAGCTGTCGCGTAGCCCGATGTCCACCAAATCTCGAGAAGATCACTTTTCGGTGGGACTGATCTCAGAACGGGTGAACTTCTTGGCTAACAGCCTAGCGTCCAGAGAGGAAGATCACGCAGTCCGTCCATGTAATACCTGCAGATTAAATAATGTAAGCTATTGATTATATTTACATATTATTTAATTTTTCTTGGTTTTTCATGGGTAGGTTCATGCTAAGATTCCCCCGCTGCTTTCTTTACGCCATGGAGTCTCTCCTGGTGCTGAGGAAGTGGGGAGGTGATAGGGGGCTATCACCTCCCCTTTTTATTTCAGTACTGCCTCTTTGTTGTCATGATCTCAGCCCGCCTGTCGTTTTGTCCTCTTTTTCTTTGTTCAGCCTCTCTGTAATGGTGCACGTTGTCACTGTACACAGCGACAGCTGGACGCTATTGGCATTTCCCTCCCGATGAACTTGAATATTCCCCGTAGCTTGCTACGGGGTTCAGCTCTGTTTCCGAGAAGTCTTCGAAGCTATGTTCTGTGATACCCCGCAGCTTGCTGCGGGGAGCATCATTGGCTGGGTCAGGAGAGTGAGCTCTCATCAGTAACGGGGTTTCCATTAGTAGTCGAGCCAGTTGGAGGCGTTGACGAGGCAGCATTCGACCGGACAGCAACTCGTGTAATTGGTATGGGGCTGAGGACAATCGAGGATGCGGGATGGTGAGGAGGCGGCGTGACCGACGCCTCCTCATGGTGCGACTATGATTACTTCTTCTTCTTGGCCGCCTTCTTGGCAGGCTTCTTCGCTGCTGCTTTCTTCGTTGCCATGAGCACTCCACCCCCCTTCGATTTTTAAAATGGTGATTGTAGTAGTCTGATATAGCAGAGTTTGGGCTGCGAGTAAAATTTTCTCGACACAATTTGGTCTAGTCGGCGGAGATAGGGATCAATCTTTGTTCTGGGTACCCCCATTTTCTGACGATTCGGAGAATGTGAATCCTTATCGGAGGTGCCTCTCCTTGATGCTCGACCGATATCCGAGGAGCTGCAGGTGCGCGCTCAGTGACTGCACATGGAGATGAGCAGGTTGCTGCTTTGATATGATGAGCGGTCATTGGAGTGGACCGAGGTGGTCAATTGCCGCATCACGGCAGAAACAGCCTGAAGATAGGGCAACGAAGTTTGAGCGCACAGATGCGGGATGGCGCAGACCATCCTCTATGGTCGATTCGAATCACGATCGACCGAGATACTCCGAGGCGACATGCGTTCGAACCCATAGCTGACTCCAAAGATAAGCGCTGAATCCACAGTATGCTTCCCAGGTGTTGGTGTGGAATTGAAGCGTAGGTCATATTCTAAGTTCAGCGAAATTGCTCCATAGACCTTCACCCGGATGCCTTGTCTCGCTTCTATGCGGGTCGAATTGCGAAGAATAAGGTCTTGGGCGCCATGGTGGTTATGAAACAGAGTAGCCCTTCCATCCAGCACGTCTTGGCGCCAGTCCGCAAACCATCCTATGGCAGGTGAGAGGGTTGCCGAGTCGGTCGTGAACTTCTCATAGACGAGTCCAGGGCCGGCTCCGATCGACAATGATCGAGTCAGATAATCATAAAAGTCATACCCTACTGCTATATTCGTCGTGCTGCGGGTCGTCAAGTTCTGAAATCGGTCAGCCTCCCATAATTGTTGTCCCGAGAGAAATACTTGCCGGGTCAACAAGTAGTCATACCTAGCCGTTCCCGAACCATTCTCGGCAGACAATTGCCCATTGGCCTCGCCACGAGTGAATTGCCCGCTCGTAATAAGACGATGTCGCTCATTCCGGAGCGTGTATCCAACAGATAGATTCAAGGCATGTGTGTTGGAATTGCCGGAAGCGTTGTTGCCGCCGAGGGCGATGTTCCCTCGCTGATAGAGATTGGAGATACCGATCGTCTTGATGTCCGCGAAGCTGATTGGTCCATCGACCGACAATTCATGAATGATGAGCCGATCCCCGTCTCTCGCCCCAATGCCTTGGGGGATCTGTGTTCCCTCATGAAAGGTGAGAGACAACGACTCTACCGACAGAATGCGTTGGATCTCTTTCCATCCAATTTTTATGGTTCCAGCGAAACTGGTGGCAATTTCGAGCTGATCATCCTCCATCGTGTGAATGTGCCCACTGACGCGATCGCCGTTCTTGAGAAAGACGAGATCTTCAGCCCCTTCAACAGGAGAAAGAAAACCCATCAGCGTCAGAGAGGCGATCAGTCCGAATACGAAAGATATTGTTTGTGCCTTCGCGAGTAGTCCATACGAGACGTATCCGGATGCGATTTGATTACACAATTGCCGGAACCATGTTGTTGTGTGACAAGAAACCTCGTCATGGGTCCTCTCTGCAGTTGTCGAGAGGCAGCGATATGATAAGGCAACACAACCATCGTGTGTTGCCACGGGAACGACCGAGTTGGGGAGTTGATGATGCATTCGTGTGTGTCCATGATGTTCGCGTGGTCTAGGTTCGTCGTAGCAGGGATGTGTGGGATAATTTCACTGGTCAGTGTTCATGAACGGGGCGATACAGATTTCCGATCTCTATTGTGCATTGGGATTATCGAGGATGATGATCGGCGCTGTCTTCATGGATCGAGGCATCTCTTACGTGCTGGCGAGCTTTTCCCCGTGCGATCATGATTCTTGGTGAGGTTTCTCACGTTCCTTCAGTGCCTATTGGGTGGAGATCGTAGCCTTATTCCTGATAGCTCTTTGTTTTCTAGAAGCGACAGACCACCGTAGAGAGGAGCGATTCCCCTGGCAGTCCCGCAAGATCTAAAGACGGGCGGAGGCTGACAGGCTCGACGTTCGCAACAACTCAAGTGGATAAAGAACTTGGTTATGTGTTTCCAAAGAACTGATCGTCTCTGTCATCTGGGAAACCGAGAGAGGTATCCTGATAAGCACCCGCTACCGGCAGTGTGTGATGAGCCAAGCGGAACTGCCAGGTCTTGGGAAAGAAGCAAGGTCGCTGTTTATTGACACTCCTTCCCATTGAAGAACATGCAGGTGGACTCACCTGATTTGACTTTCCATGTTTTAATTAGCGGCGGTTTCTCCTCACCACGCACCTCGACCACAAAGTCCACCAGCCCTGAGATCGGAAGCTTTTCCATGTGAGGCAGCGCGATTTCCGGGACATCGATATAGAACACGCCACCAAGTTGAGAAATCAAGATACGGTGATGTTCGACATCGATATAGATGACCGGACTATAGAAGCTCTTGTCTTCAGCGTGACTCGAACTGGGCATGCCCATGGCCAGCAGGGTGGCAAACAGCGTGGTCTGCAATAGCCGCATGGAGAACGCTCCGTTCGAGAATCGTCAATGATCCGACCTTAGCATATCTATCGGCAGAGAAGAAATGTGTATGGCTAGGGTTAGCGAATCTCGAAAACAACAGGGGTGACTTGTCCGGATTGAATCCGGTAGCAACGCACATCAGGCGTGGAATGCATGAGGGAGATCAAAAGGTAGGTCGGGATGGGGAGATTGATCTTGGGCCAAATCTCTTCGTAGTCAGTGGCAATCTTGATGTCGGTGATTGAGGGACGGGCTGGATCGTGTGGGTGGGAGTGATAGACCACTTGGAGATCGAGTCCGTTGTTCCGCATATCTTTCTTCGCAGATGAGAAGTCCTGCATGTCCATGACGAAGGCAATCTCTGCTCGTTCTTCCGGAGAGAGCCGCTCGAGGTGTGCTGCCTTGGCTGAATCGAACGACGAGAGGTTCTGTGCGCCTTCCATCGCGACGATGTTCTTGATGCGATAGAGCTTGCTCACCACGCCATTGTTACCAGCCAGTAGCCCGCAGCATTCGTACGGAGTCAGCTCTTTCGCATGGGCGATGATGTCGTCGAGGATCGCTTTGGGAATGACGAGGTCTGCCACGATTACTCAAGCCTGAGGTTGCAGATTGCCCCAGAGGTCAGCTGGGGATAGCTTTGCAAGATGGTCAAAATGGATGTCCAGCGAGGCCGCAGTGAGCGAGGGGCCAAAACGTACGGTCTGAGGTACCTTGAGGGTCCGAGCGATGTGAGAACGAAGCTGGCAGACGTTTTCAACATCTTGCTAAATGGTGCAGCTGACGGTGTAGTCGAGACTCAAGTCTTTGATCTTCGGATTTGGCCCGCACAGAGGACAGGATGGGTCTTTGGGACGACCGACCTTTCGGAATTTCATCTCCAGCGCATCGTAGATCACAAGCTTATCCGCGATCGTTTCGCCGATTCCGAGAATTTCCTTGATCGCTTCCGAAGCCTGCAAAATGCCCATCGTTCCGGCCAAGACACCCAGCACACCAGCTTCTTGGCAGTTCGGGACCAGCCCAGCAGGCGGTGGTTCTGGATAGAGGCAGCGGTAGCAAGGATAGCCTTGGTGTGGTTTGATCGCAGTGAGTTGTCCCTCAAACCGGAACATGCTGGCAGAAATCAACGTTTTCTTGGCAAAGAAACAGGCGTCGTTCACTAAGAATCGTGTCGTGAAGTTGTCCGAGCCATCGAGCACGATATCGTATTGCGAGATGAGCGGGATAATATTGTCGGCATCGACCAGCTGATGATAGGCGTTGATGGTAATTTCTGGATTGATGGCTGAGAGCGTCTGCTTACCGGACTCAACTTTTGGTTTTCCGAGCGTGGCGGTTGAGTGCATGATCTGCCGTTGAAGATTCGAAAGATCGACGACATCTCCATCGACGAGACCAATGGTTCCGATACCAGCCGCAGCGAGATACAGACCAGCTGGAGACCCCAAGCCACCTGCACCAATCAACAAGACCTTCGCCCGCTTGAGCTTGAGTTGGCCCTTGCCACCCACATCTTGAAGAATGATGTGTCGGCTGTAGCGTTGAATTTCTGATTCAGAAAGTTCCATGATGTGTTTGGTGAGGGGTGAAACGTTAGGCGTCAGGCGACATGTTAGCAGCTATCTTTACCGCTTACGCCTCACCCCTTACTCCTAGCGGCTATTCGACGACATTTAATTCAATCGGATCGACGCTGCAGCCTTTTTTACGCAGGCCTTCAAGTGCGCGCTCGATCTCTGCCGTGTCACCTGAAAACTCGACATCAGCCCAGCCTGTCGTATCGCGCACATCGGCCCGTCTGACGTCGGTGACGACGTTATATTCACGGCCAATCTGATAGATGATCGGCTGCCGAATTCCCTCTTCAGGAAAGCGAATATGGAATCGCAAGTGCGCCATGATTACCCTCCCGCGATTGCCGGTACGATCGAGACTTCGTCGCCGGTTTTCAAGGCGGTATCCTTGCCCTTGAGAAAACGGATGTCTTCTTCGTTGACGTAGATGTTGACGAACCGGCGCAGCTCTCCACTGTCGTCGCATAGGCGGGACTTAATACCGGGATAGGAGGCTTCCAGTGTATTGACCAGATCAGTGATCGAACCAGCTGCGATGTCGACCTCTCCTTGGTTCTTGGTCAACGGTCTCAACGGAGTTGGAATACGGACTTTAATCATGACTCACCACCACCATTTTTCCCGAGTTTGAAGTTTTTCTCGAAGGCGACGAGACTGGGTTGAATGCGGGTCGGCCGACCAACGGCATCGATCACCGCTTCCTGCGTCTTGAGCCCATTTCCCGTAATATAGGCAACCGTCACCTCATTTTTCTTGATGATCCCTTGCTTGACCAGCTTCTTGAGTACACCAATCGTCACCCCACCGGCTGTTTCTGCAAATATGCCCTCGGTCTGGGCCAACAGCTGGATGCCTTCCACCACTTCTTCATCCGTCACCATGTCCATGGCCCCTTTGCTCTCGGCCGTGGCCTTGAGTGCATAGTAGCCATCCGCCGGGTTGCCGATTGCGAGCGATTTGGCAATCGTCTTTGGCTTGACCGGCTTGAAGAAGTCACGACCAGCCTTAAAGGCTGTGGAGATCGGTGAGCAGCCTTCGGCCTGGGCTCCATTGATCTTAGTGCGTACCTCGTCGATCAACCCGACATACTTCATTTCATGTAGGCCCTTCCAGATTTTAGTCAGCAGTGAGCCTGAGGCCATGGGGATGACGACTTGATCGGGCGTTTTCCATCCCAGTTGCTCCACGGTTTCAAAGGCCAGAGTTTTGGAGCCTTCGGCATAGTAGGGACGGATGTTGATATTCACAAACGCCCAACCGTGCTCACCGGCAATTTCGCTACACAGTCGGTTCACGTCATCGTAGTTCCCTTCCACCTCGACGACCTGCGGCTTATAGATGAGGTTGCCGAGCACTTTGGCCGCCTCCAGGTCGCCTGGAATGAACACATAGCAATGCAGATTTGCGGAAGCCGCGTGGGCCGATACCGAGTTGGCTAAGTTGCCCGTCGAGGCACAGGCGACGGTTTCGAAACCGAGCTCACGCGCTCTCGTGAGGGCGACAGCTACAACCCGATCTTTGAACGAGAGCGTCGGATGATTGACGGTGTCGTTCTTAATGTAGAGTTCGTCGATGCCGAGATACGCACCAAGATTCTTCGCCCGGACCAGCGGGGTGAATCCCGCATGCGGACCCACGAAGTTGGTCCCCTCGACCGGCAACAGATCGAGGTAGCGCCACATGCTGTCCGGTCCATCTTCGATCTTCTTGCGCGAAATTGCCTGCTTGATCTCGTCATAGTTGTACTTCACTTCCAGCGGACCGAAGCACATTTCGCAGACGTGGATCGCCTTGGTCGGATATTCTTTTCCGCATTCGCGGCACACTAGCGCTTTCATCTTGCTCATCGTGGTACCACCTTCTCAAATCCTATGCAGAGGGACGCACGGCACATCCCGCATAGGGGTCCCCATCGTCAAATAGCTCGGTAATCGTCGGATGCTCCCCGCAGAGTGCACAATTCGGGTTTCGGCGGACTTTGATTTCGCGGAACTGTGTTTTCCTGGCATCGAAGTCCAGCATGCGGTCAGTCAACGGTCGTCCAATGCCGAGGATCAGTTTCAAGGCTTCCGTGGCCTGGATCGTCCCGATAATGCCGGCCAAGACGCCGATTACGCCGGCTTCCTGGCAGGAGGCGACAAGGCCCGGTGGCGGAGGCGCCTTGAACACGCAGCGATAGCAAGCTGACTTCTTCGGGATGATGGTCGTGACACGTCCGTCGAATCGGAGAATGCCGCCATGGACGAGCGGTTTGTTCGCGAAAAAGCAAGCATCGTTGATCAGAAACTTGGCCGGAAAATTATCCACACCGTCGATGACGACATCGTAGTCGTTGAAGATTTTGAGCGCATTGCCGGCGGTGAGGCGCTCTTCGTACATGGAGACGGACACATCGGGATTCAACGCCTGGATCTTTTCCTTACCGGAGAGCACCTTGGGGCGTCCCACGTCGGGAGTATGGTGCAGCACCTGGCGTTGCAGGTTGGTGAGGTCCACCACATCGCTGTCGATCAGTCCAATCGTCCCTACGCCGGCTGCCGCCAAATACAACGCAGCGGGTGAGCCCAGACCTCCGGCACCGACAAGAAGAATGCGGGACTTGGCGATCTTCTTTTGTCCCTTGCCCCCGACCTCGGGCAACAAGATATGCCGGCTGTAGCGGTTGATCTGTTCTTCGGTGAATTCCATATTTCAGGGACTGCTGAAACTAGCCTCCAGCTTTGTTCTCGGCGCGAGGAATTCTTCAACGTACCCCAGAGGGTACGCCTCCGGATTCTTCTCGCCTGCGGCCTTGCTGGCGACTATTTTGAGCAGCCTTCCTAGTTGTTATCCAGTCGATCGTCAAATGTTGAAATACTTCTCAATGCTGATATAGCGCTCGCCGGTGTCGCAGAGGATGGTGACGACGTTCTTGCCTGGTCCCAGTTCCTCGGCGATCTTCTGTGCCGCGAATACATTGGCTCCGGCAGAGATGCCCACCAGCAGGCCTTCCTTCTTCGAGAGCTGTTTGGCGGTCTGATAGGCTTCGTCATCCGTCACGGTGATCACTCGGTCGAGAATCTTTCGATTGAGGACCTTGGGCACAAAACCGGCTCCAATCCCTTGGATCTTATGCGGTCCCGGATCGCCGCCGGACAACACTGGTGACGTCGCTGGTTCCACCGCGATGACTTTCACGTTCGGATTCCGCTCCTTGAAGACTTCGCCGCATCCGGTAATCGTCCCGCCGGTGCCCACTGCAGCCACAAAGGCATCGATCTTTCCTGCGAGCACGTCCCAGATCTCCACCGCCGTCGTTATCTTATGCATTGCCGGGTTGGCTGGGTTCGAGAATTGATCCGGCATGAAGTACGACGGATTTTGAGCCAAGATGCTTTCCGCTTCCTTGATAGATCCCTTCATCCCTTCCCAGGCAGGTGTCAGGACAAGCTGCGCGCCATACGAGGACAATAAGCTGGCCCGCTCCATGCTCATGCTCTCGGGCATGACCAGGATCAACTTGTATCCGCGCACTGCTGCGACGAGGGCCAGTCCGATCCCCGTGTTGCCGCTGGTCGGCTCCACGATGGTTCCACCGGGCTTGAGCTTCCCTTGCCGCTCTGCCTCATTGATCATGTTGAGGCAGATCCGGTCCTTGACGCTACCTCCGGGATTGAAGAATTCGACTTTCCCGTAGATCGTGGCGGAACCCTCTTTTGAGAGACGGTTCAATCGCACGAGCGGAGTCTTGCCGATTAGTTCCGTGATATCGTGATGTAAGGTCGTGCTCACCGACCGCCTCCCATGTAGAAGAGGAACTCAACATGGTCCCCTTCATTGAGGTGGGTCGTGGCCAGATGGTCACGATCCAAGACTTTGTCGTTCACTTCGACGGCGACCATCTGCGGTTCGATGTTCTTGGTCTTGAGTAAATCGAGGACGGTTC
>CABVRZ010000048.1 GCA_902500775.1 uncultured Nitrospira sp. | reverse complement strand
CCGCCAAATGGTTGTGCGGGTTCACGTTGTCGGAACCCACGCCCGACTACAGCCTCTTCAGTCGTGTTCGTACCCGCATCGGGCCGACTCGCCTCTCCCCACTCTTTGCCAGGATGCGCGAACAGCTCAAAGCAGCCGGGCTGATGAGTGAAGTCTTCACCTTTGTGGATGCCACGCATCTGATTGCCAAAGCCACGCTGTGGGAAGAGCGCGATAAAGCGCGCCAACAGCACATCGAGAAGCTGAACAATGAGGTGCTGCCGAAAGTGGCGGTGGATACACAAGCCCGGATTGGCTGTAAAGGGAAGAAGAAATATTGGTACGGCTATAAAGAGCATGTCAGCGTGGACATGCAATCCGGGCTGATCAACAAGGTGGCGACCACTCCAGCCAATTTGCCCGATGCCCAAGGCCTCCGGCATGTCTGCCCCACCCAAGGGGCGATCTATGGGGATAAAGGCTATTGTACGGCCCCCGCTCGGCAGGCTGCCGCCCAGCGGAACTGTCATCTCGCGGCCATTCAACGGAATAATATGCGATCCAAGAATCGGGATCGCGATCGGTGGTATACGCATCTGCGAGCGCCCTATGAACGGGTCTTTGCCCACCGCCCGAAGCGGGTGCGGTACCGCGGCGTGGCGAAGAATCAATTCGCGGCCTGCTTGCAGGCGATGGTGGTTCACCTCAAACGGTTGGTCGTCCTCGACGCAAACCTCGTGGCGGCCTAGGCGCAGGACAGGGTCCACGGACCTTGCTCAAAAGAGCCCCCCCTCCTCGCCGATATCGACTCAGGACCACCCTACGGGGAGTGCCGAACGCGTAGACGTTCCTCGCAGACCATTGGCGTGATCGTTTGGGCCATCGGCGTCTTCCCTGAGCCACACACCGCTTTCTTCAACAGTCCCCTTATTGGCCACATCCCAACCGAGTGCTTCTAAGAATGGATCAAGGAACTCTCGGCGAACCTGTGTTTCGTTATAACTGTGATTCTTGTAGGCTTCGCGGTTGCGATCGAACCGTTCGACGAGGTTGGAAACAACAGTAGGTGCTTGCCCCATAGAGACCGAGATATCTGGTTGAAAAACTCCAGTGGGCAGAAGAACATCATTCGAAAACTTCCACAAACAAATCATTGATTTGCGCAACCGAGCCTCAAATTTCTTAAGGCAAAATGATGGCGTGCGAGGAGCTATGAGGAACTTGTTGTGTGAGATGGAGCGATGGTAAATGAGTCACGTGTGACTCAAGTTATCAGTCAACCTGCCTGTGTTCACCTCGGCGCGATTTCGTAGACCAGCGTCACCGTGGCTTCGATCTTCAATTCCCCCGATGAAATCGGCACATCGCCGGCACTGGCTTCCATAGCCATGCGTGCCATAGGCATAGGAGGTCGAATCGCCTGGCCTCCTTCAGTCACCGAGAGAGTCCGCGTGAGTTTCACCTGCAACGTGTCGCTCAGCACCGAGGCTTTCTCACGTGCCTTTGCGGCAGCCTGCTTCAACGCCTTCAGACGGACCACCTGCTCATCACGCAACCCCCAGTGCAATCCCTGAAAGTTATTCGCACCGGCCTTCAAGACTTCTTCGATGACGATACCAACTTTGTCGAGAGCACGGATTTCCACAGTCACCATGTTGCTCACGACGTAGCCGATAATTTCGGGAGTAGCAGGCGATGCCTCAGTCGGACGGTTCGGCAGCGGTCGATATTGAGGAGAGACTGTGAATGAGGAAGTTTGGATTCGCTCCTTGTCGACCTGTAACTCCCGCAAGCGCTCCATGATTTTGCTCATGGTCGCACTGTTCCGCTTTTGCGCTTCGGCGAGTGATTTACCAGCGGTTTCCAAGCCGAACGTCACGAACGCTGTATCCGGCGCATGCGCCACAATCCCAGTTTCGCTGACGGTGAGAGTTGATGTCGCGGACGTGGTTACATCATGAGCCAACGTCACGACCGGAACCGCCAACAGAATCAACAACCAAAGACTCCGCATGGCCCGCCTCCTTAATCATCAATGATCACCTAGCCCTTCCCACAGCTCTACACCAGAAAACTCAGCATAGTCCCGTTGCCACACTGACGCAAGAAATGCCCTCCCCTCGCCACTTGACCCAGGCTGAAGACATCCGGCATTCTCTCACTCCATCACGCAGCAACAAGCTCTCTCATGGCCATGACTTCAACCATGCTCCCGATTGGAACCACAGCACCGCCGTTCGATTTACTGGACGTCGTAACTGGGCAACGCTACTCGCTTGACTCGTTTGCGACAAGGACAGGGCTACTCGTCATGTTTATCTGCCGGCACTGTCCCTATGTCGTACACGTGGAGCAGGAACTTGCCCGACTCGGACATGATTATCGGGAGACAAATTTGGGGATCATCGCGGTCAGCAGTAATGATTCCAAGAACTATCCCGATGATGCCCCGCCGAAATTGAAAGAAATGGCCATACGTCTAGGTTTCATGTTCCCGTTCTGTCACGACGAGACGCAGGAGGTCGCGAAGGCCTATCGTGCGGCCTGTACTCCAGAATTCTATCTTTTTGATCGAGATCATCGTCTGGCTTACCATGGACAACTCGATGACAGCCGCCCCGGTAACAACAAGCCGGTGACCGGCCATGATCTCCGCGCTGCCATCCAAGCTGTACTCGACGGTAAACCTGTCGATGGCAATCAGAAACCCAGCATCGGCTGCAGCATCAAGTGGAAACCGGGGCATGCTCCGCCTTATACCTGAGAAGCTATTGAAGAAAACCCCTCCCAGTCGCACTCAACTCCTGAAAATCTATTCAACTCTCGACCCAAACCTTGTCAGGAAACGTCTATCCAGCTGGTATCGATACAGTCACGCTAATACAACCCGCACTTGAACCTCTAAGGAACCTAAGAATTCTAGACAGTTGCTCAAAATCCCGCCGTCTAGATTGGGAATGGCACGAGAATTCACATTCCACATCTTCTGTGGATAGCCCTGTGCACAAAGTGCAGAATTCAATAAAAGACGGTGCAAATGGCGTATCTATTTATCAAAGTGCCTACTTTTTAGGCATCCGCTTTACCTAGACAGCACCACAAGTAATAGTGGTAACAGCTTAAGTTCATTGCGTTCTTGCATATTCCTAGAAATAGAACTTGACACAATTCAAGCAAATCAACTTATTCCTGGCGCTCGTGTCATCTATCCTACGGTTATCCACAGGTTCAACACATTTCTGGGGATGACGACTCTGAGCAACAGGAGCGAGGTTTCAAATCTGTCAAGGGGGGTGAGCAAGAAAGAGGGCTTCAAAATACGCTAAAGAGGACCTAGAGACGAAACTCCTCAAGCCAGGTCCACATGGCACACCACACCTACCCTGGCCATGTTTCGGAAGCAGGCCAGATGGTCTATCAGATCACTATCTCCGGACTGCATGGAACAGAGCCAAGCGGGAAGCCGAGCATGAAGCGGGAGCACAGCCTACCAGTCATAGGCTTCGGGCGCAGCGCCCGCAGTCCTGGGAAAGACTGGTCCAAATCAGTGAGCCACAAAGATGTTTGCACGAATGCGATGAAGCCTGAGAAATCGGTCACGCGGGGAAAGATCAGGACGCGCGAGGAATAGGACAGCCAGCAGGGCTTCACACCTGACACCTTCATCTTGGGCGCAATGAGCGCAGGAGTGAATCGATGTAAAGTTATTGAGAAGCCTAGCCTTGTTCAGGCAGATGCTGACAGAGGCAACCGGCAGCCATCGACTCAAAGCAGACGTACACGGCGTCATTTACCCTGATCTGATCGAATATTCCGTTATCCCGGCTTCTCCCCAATCCGCTTGCCGGTCTCAATGTCTTCAGTGACATCCGGAATTGTTTGGGGCGTTGATGGGGCAGGCATGGGCGGAGGTTCGAGCCTGAGTGTCATGGTGAAGACATGCCTTGTTCGACCAACCCATTCTCGATCGTGAAGCCCATTCGTTCTATCAGCCGAGTGAGTAATGTGAAATGGGCGCGCGAGTCAGTTGCAACGGCCAACTGTTCAGCCGTCGCCAGTTGTATCGTATACACCAGTGAGGCGGAGGTTTTCAGTAGGGCCAGGCCATAGTCGAAGAGATCCGCTTCTCTGCCGATAAGCCGTTGCCGGCTGAGTTGACGGATACCGGCCACCGTAAAGGGAGTCGTCTCGAACGAAATATCCTTCAGACGAACCATCAAGGGCTGCTCGGCATGGCCATCTGTGTGACGTCCAGTGATGTCTGTGCCGTCGAACAGACCGCGTTGGAATCGGCGATTCTCCACTAACGCGCTATGAAAGAGCCCACGCCACGTTGAATCTGTGAGATCACGATCCACGGCGATGCAGGTGTCCGGCGTGAGCGGTCCGCTGACGTTGTATCCCTGCACCAGTCGCTTGCTTGCCAGGAGGTCGGGGAAGGCATCGCCCATACGTTCGGGAAAGGCCGTGGTCCCGCAGAAAGGACTGACTTGTATGGCCATATAGTCCCGGAAATGCACCTGCTGATACCGCGCCAGCAGCCACTGCAAGGTGCGCTCGTGGCACAGATGGAACGGATAAAATATGACGCCGGATCGTGTCATGCCAGTGCTTCAGCATAGCTGTTCTGCAACAGTATCGGCAAGCTGTCGCCCCAGGAGCAATGGAACGAAAGCTGTGATAGTGCGCCACAGCGATTCTACAAGTTGAAAAATACTGCTGCGTAGCGGAAGCTTTCTCAGTGACTGACTGAGAGCCCGTGGGCACGTTGGAATGCGTCATGACTGTTGCGTGGGTTCAACATGTCCCGCGCCGTTCGTTCCTGATCACCACTGAACAGATGGCTGTGTCTCGCACCGTCCGTTCCATTGCCCCTCGTAGGAAGGACTCCTGTATCCTGAGGTGAATATGAGCGCGACAAGATAACAGGTTCATGTGGCAGGCACGACGCCGATGCTATTCAGCGCTGAGGCTGACATCTGAGAGGCACGGTTCCAGATCTGGTCAATAGGAGGAGAGGCGTGAGGTGGGATATGACAGCTTCCGTTCTATTGGCCCAGTTATGGCGAACGTTCATGCGACAGGGCTGAGGACCGCTTTATGGCGAGGTGATCTCGGCGCCGAACTTCCGCTTCTGGCCGTTCTTCGACCATCGGTCTCCGACCCTTAGCCGATGTATACGACCGATGGCTATCAGATAGTCCAATTGAATGCCAGCACCATCGAGATCCAGGGTGTAGACTTCCCGACAATCCCCAAGACACTCCTGTCAAAATCCCCATCTGAAATACCGCCCAAAGTTGGTCGATTTCTGAAGGAATTAGACTTATGCTGATGCTGGTCAAAAAATAAATCATTTAGGACCCTATTCCACTTCTTCGATATCCTTCCGAGCACTTTTCAAGTTTGAGCTTTTCATTGCTAATACAAGATGCTCATGGTCGAATGTCCCTCAATATAAGTCCCTGTAGATGATGACAACGGATATGTCAGAGCAGATTCTTCGACAATTGCGATGGATCAAATGGTTCACCGTCGTGCTCGCACTATCATTTGCTGTAATAGCAGGCACCTTCGGTTGGCTTTCATATGAAATGTCGTTATCGTTCGAACGGTCGAATGATTCTGACTCATTTTCTGATCGCGCTTCGACCTTATTGCAAGAAGGGAAAGAGACGGAGGTCCTCAAGCTTGTGGAGGAGCGAGAAAAGATGTTTCCCAAGGACCTACACGTTCATTGGTATCGAGGAAAGGCCTACTACCAGCTTGGCCAATTCTCAGAGGCCCTAGACGCGATCCAACGGGCCCATGACTTGGCTCCTACCTGGCGAGAGGAATATACCGAGCCCTTTCTCAAAGCTATTAACGAAAAGCTTGCGGCTAAGCGTTGAACGCCAGCCAGATCATAGGCTGTTTGCTCACATTCCTTCTCTACTCGATATTTTCTTTCAGTACCCAGGCTAGTGCTGACGCTACCCGCCGCAGTCATTGCTCGGAGACCATTCCGACCGCTGTTCAGAAGATCATCCAACAACGCTATCCCGGTTTCCATGTACTTACAAAGAAGGAATCCAGTCACGGGTGCCCAGGAATTGCCAAAGTGGATGTATATGGAGCCGGGCGGACCGTGTACGTGATACTTACAGACCGTGGCTCTGGATGGCAGAAAGTTGGAAAATTGTTACTGGCAAAAAAGGAAACCCACCACTGGGAAGTTGAGGTACTTGATGAGGAAGATGGTTATCCCGGCAGCTTGTGGCACGAACCTGGTATGGAAGATACATATGAAGGGAGGACTTTTCGAAGCAACGGGGATGTTATTATCTATTTTGGATACGAATCTTGGGCGAGAGCTTATGGCTGGACTGGCGAGAAGTTCGAATGGGTACAGTTGAGTGACTAAGCAAGTTCTTGGATTCAGAAGCAGTGGTTTTTGGCTTGATCCACTCTCGCCTCAAAACCGACCCTCTTTCAATGCCATCCGCATTTATCTTTTCAGAGGATTTTGGTCAGGTATACTTTCCTGATGGCGACGAAGAACGCTTCCTGGATGAGCCACACTGAACAACAGTGGAAAGTGTGGCTGTTCCTTTTCATGATCGCGGTGAGCCTAAGCCTTTTCGTACTCTTTGTGTGGCGGGTGAATGTCCCGAGCCCAGATGTTCCGGCTCTCCCTGACCAAGTCACCCTCAGCTTCTGCTTCATAATTACCGGGGTGGTTGCGCTCACCTGGTTATGGCTGAGTGTGCGGTGTCCTGCCTGTAAAGCCAAGGTAGCGGCACACATACTTAAGACCAATCCTGCAGGCGTATGGCTCACATGCTTACTGACACTAGAGAAATGCCCACATTGTGGGAATCGAGCTGGTGATCAGCTTTAAGCGATACATCCGCGCATGAAAGCATCCATGCCCAGAAGGCTGTTCGTCACTCTCCTGTGTGCAACATGTTATGGAGTCATGAGATATCTTGGATGACTGGCTTGATGAAATTCTCCCAGAAGATGTGCGAGGTCGTGCTGCTGTCGATGAACTACTCCGTTTCAGGAAAGACCCCACTGCTGCGCTTGCGATGGCCAGAGGTATTCGCCATCCCTGGTATCGCTGTCAATCACTCGCCGCAGTAGCTCAGGCTCTTAGTCCGCTACCAGATTCGATCCACATTCTTGAAGAGTCACTTACTGCCGCTCACGAACAACATGAGCCCAATCGCGTCGTTAGTGTGGCCGCCTGGCCCCTTAGCATCTTGATCAAACTGGATCGAGAGAGAAGCGTAAAGGAAGTTGAGTTGCTATTAAATTTGGCCCGGTCAGAACCGCATGGTCTCCGCCGCCTTGATGCGCTAGATTGGTTGCTGGCATCGGTCTCTCACGACGCTGAGCTTCGCAGGCGCGTGGCGGAAAGTTACCAGTCAACATCCCACCAATGCGTTGGCTGGCGTGCAGACCGTACAACTGCTTTCAGGGCTACGCAGCTGGCCAAGTTGGATATCCCTCTCGCAAAGGAGATTCTTACATCGCGGGCCACAAATCGGTTTTCGAGAAAGGCCCTTCGATTTATAGAGGCACTGTAACCCTAAGGTATTCAACCCTCGATTGATCCACGAAATTCCAAACTGCTACCACGCGTAGGCTTCCGGTGCGGTGCCACCCGGACCGGGGAACAGGTCGTCCAGCTGCTTCATCGTTTCCTGACTCAACGTGAGAGTCAGCGCCCGCATCGCGCCATTCAGTTGCTCCATGGTGCGTGGCCCAATAATTGGTGCCGTGACGGCTTTTTGATGCAGTAGCCACGCTAACGCAACGTCCGCTGGACGTTCACCAAGCCCTGAGCACAGAGCTTCATAGGCTTCTAATTTGGGGCGCGACTTCGCTATCTCCTTCTTCAGATCTTCGTCAGCGCGGCGCCCGCTGTCGACTGGTTGCAGAACTCCGGCTAGGAGCCCACGCCCCAGGGGACTCCATGGAATCAGACCGATCCCATAGGCCTCACAAGCAGGAACGACCTCCAGCTCAATGGTGCGCTCATTGAGGTTGTACAGACTTTGCTCTGACACCAAGCCCAGAGAATTTCGGTTGCGCGCTGCTTCCTGCGCCTGAGCCAGATGCCATCCAGCAAAGTTGCTGCTGCCCACATAGAGGACCTTACCCTCCCTCACCAGCTGTTCCATTGCTTGCCAAATTTCTTCCCATGGTGTTCCACGATCGACGTGATGCATCTGATACAGATCGATCCAGTCGGTTTGAAGCCGTCGCAGACTCGCTTCACAGGCCTGCTTGATATGGCGGGCCGACAGGCGCGACTGATTCGGCCAGTCCCCCATGCGGCCGAATACCTTCGTAGCCAGCACCACCTTGCCCCGACGGCCTCCACCCTGCGCAAACCAACGGCCGATGATCTGCTCCGTCCAGCCTTCGCCGAGCTTCCATCCGTACACATCAGCCGTATCGAAAAAGTTGATGCCTTGCTCCAAGGCCCGATCCATCAGGGCAAAGCTGTCCGACTCACTCGTCTGAGGCCCAAAATTCATCGTCCCCAGACAGAGCCGACTGACTTTGAGCCCTGAGCGACCGAGATGAACATATTGCATGAGATGGGATTCCTCTAGAGGAACAACTCACCGAAACAAGCTGATACCCTTAATACCCCCTCCCAGTACTCCCCCCACGACCCATCCGATCGAGTGGAAGCGCGTCGTAACGCTGTTTAAGGTCAGGATGCTCGCTCAGGTACTGCTTGACCGCTGCATCATCCGCAAACACGTCGGCGCTGCGTGCCCGATAGTCCTCAAGCGTCAGATCGCGTTTGGCAAGAATGGCTGTCAGTTTACTATTAATATCCGCCCTCATCTCGTTCATGCGCTCGGGAGATGGTCGCTGTCCGTCCCCATACCCGCCTCCACCCTTGAAGTAGTTCGTCATCATCTCGCCGATTTCAATGCGAGCGTTGACAAACTTCTCAACATCCGGCGGTTCCGCCGCTAACGCCGCACCTGTGAACAACACAATACTCCATAAGAGACTCATAAGAGCCCGCACGCGCTTCATTGCCATAGTTCTCCCCTTCTTATGGTAAACAATACTGCCCCGTCGACAGTGTTTCATCATATCACCCTGAATTCCCGACTTATAAGTCCATCCCCACACCGTTTAGGCGCACAAGAACCTAAGAGGGAGCCGCCTCGCCACTTTCGACTCCCGGCCTATGAGACAGCGTTTCTGCGCTAGCCTCCAGGAGTCCCCTCGCTCATCCAAGTGGCTTTTTGGTTGGAAGCACACACGGCCTAGCGTCCCTCTACAACCCTATGGTAACGGACATAGTCCGCGCACAGCGATTGACCTACCAGTGACCGGTACACGAAACCGTATACACTACTCGGAGTACTCATCCCCTGCAGTCTAGCAACGCTCTATCTCACCTTGCGGCATCTCCCTCCCCTGGAACAGCTACAGCCTAAGGTCAGCCATCCCTCCCAATCCTTCCTCAGGTCATTTTCAATCAACGGCTCAGGTGTTTTTCTTGAATGACTACCGGTTCATCGGAAGATGAAGTCGAAGGGCTACTGATAGACTGAGTTCATATACGTATTGGCGTGCCTCATGCAGAATACAGCGACCCAATGTCTCCCCTCGCAATGAACGCCGCTTGTCGAGGCAGCCATCGCGTGATCTATTCGAGTGAACAATGAGATCACCATCAGACAATCCATCTCACGGTGGGAGCTGGTTCTCCCTTGAGTGTAGGCGTTTCTTACACAAGTAGGTTGAAAGCTATGGGAGACGATGGACCGACGTCAGGAACCTCACTCACCAATCAGGAATTGCTGTTTCTCGTCTCGCTCTCGATCTGGGAATTGTCCATTGGGGTCATCGCTGCCACGATGCACATGAGAGGGCTCCAGCCCCTCGACGCCTTCTTCACGAGCAAGCTTGGAATGACTTTTCTCTGTGCTATCACGATATTCTTCATCGCTGGGGGATTGGTCATACACCACTATCGGTTCAGTCGGCGACATTCATCTCTCCGGTTCGCGCTCGTCTTAGGGATGAACCTGGTAGCCCTAGCCCTGCTTATGGTAACCGGTGAGCTCATCGTGCGAGCAGGGTCTCTCCCTTCCCCGTATGGTGACACTATTGGCAATCGGCCATTGAATCCCAAAAGCTTTGACAAGGTCAAACTCCGTTACCAGCAGCACATGGAGAAGGCTGATGGCGATCTTTCCTACATCATCTATGATAACCAGCTCGGCTGGACTGTAGGACCGGACAGGCATAGCGCCAATGGACTCTACTTCTCCAGTTCATTGGGAACGCGGATCGTACATCCGGGGATGTCCGTTGCGAAGTCCGAGGGAAGCACAGAGATTGCCTTGGTGGGCGACTCGTTCACATTTGCTGAAGAGGTACGATATGAGGAGAGCTGGGCGTTTCACCTTGGTCAGATGTTGGGCGACAAGTTCAAAATCTTGAATTACGGCGTTCCCTGCTACGGGGTCGATCAGACCTATCTGCGCTATCAGAAAGACGTGGCTGGACGAAAACCACAGGTTGTGTTCTTCAGCCTCATTTCTCACGACCTCACTCGCACGATGTGGGTCTATCCGTTCTTGGCCGTCCCTCAGTGGGACTGGCCTTTTTCAAAACCTCGCTTCATCGGGCGAGATAGTGGATTGACAGCGATTAATGTCCCGACAATGGCTCCTAGTGAGATCTTCGCCTACAGTTCCCCCTCGGATCTCCCCTTTCTTCATCATCAAACTAGCTACAAACGGAACGAATGGGAAGCGGGTACACTTCATTTCTTGTACCTCTTTCGACTGTTCTCGACGATGTATCCGGAGTGGAAAGCGGATTATTTAGCTGACACTCTGTCGGTCAATAAATCGATTCTCCAGAGCTTTGTTCGTTCAGCAACTGAGGCCGGATCGACCCCGATCTTGATTTATTTCCCGAGCAAAGCTGATTTTGCAAATCCCTCGATTCTTCCCATCGGGAGGCGAGTACTGCAAGAGGCTGGTCTTCCGTTCCTTGACCCAACTCCCTGTTTGCTAGATGTGAATCCCGCAGACCGGTTTTTGGTCGACCATTATTCAGCTGCCGGCAATGCCGCGGTGGCGAAGTGCCTCCACCAGTCGTTGCACACCCTACTAGAGCAGACCGTCACGCCGTCATAGACGGACTACCGAATCGCTTCACGGCACAGGAGAGACTTCCTAGGCTCTCTCCGTTGTCGTCATACGTCGAGGGGATTCTGTAACGCTTATACCTTTCCCAGAGTGCCTTTCTCGAGGGTGCCAAGGTTTGCAATGCGGTCATACGACTTCTATAGCCCCCGTTCAAGCATGGAGAGGATATCCGCACAATAGATATTGCGATGGGAGAGCCATACCATGTGTTTGGCAATCAACAAGTAACACCTCGCCCCCTACACCTTGAACTGGGCCAGCTCAACCACAACCATCAGCTCCACCCAGCACGCACTCTAGATTCATCGACCGAATCAAATTTGATTCACCGGCTGAATCCAATTTGATTCACTGACCGAATCCATTCAGATACACCTTCTTCCTCAGGCAACGGCCTTCGTACAGGTCAACTCGATGGGCATATCTCATACATAGTATTGAATGCTTACAATTTAAACTTTGCTTAGATTACGAGTCTGCACTCTCAAGGTCGGCACCAGATTTGCTTGCAATACATTTTGATTGGAATACGAACCAACTCACCGATGCTTGAGCCTTATCAATTCCAGCACCATCCGTGCCGTATCCATGACTGTTGGCGTAAGGACCCGCAACAACCAAACCGGCATACAGAAGTCACTCCGAAGGGCGTGTCCTTCAAGGGTACGTGGTCGGATTTGGGTACGAGCCGAGACGTCCATCGGCAGAAAAAGAAAGGAGGTTGGCAGCGGAGGGAGAAATAGAACACAGGGAGTACCGAGAATGAACGATGGGTGAGAGTGGGACCACCACGGGAGCCGTTCACTCTCATTGGGCTTGGTCACGAAGATCCAGTCAGAAGCACAAACCAAATAGTAGGAGGCTGTTGTGGCGATCATAAACGGAACATCAGGGAATGACATTCTCAGGGGCACACTCAGTGTTGATGAAATAAACGGGTTTGATGGGAACGACCAACTTTTTGGAGAACGCGGTAGTGACACGCTCAACGGCGGAGACGGCAACGACACACTCAATAGCGGCAGCGGCAACGACTTCCTGAATGGAGGAGCCGGGATTGATAACCTTGACGGAGGCACTGGCGACGACCTATTAAACGGTGAAGCAGGGGTCGACATCTTGAACGGCGGCGACGGCTTCGACACGTTGAACGGAGGAATAGACGCCGATATCATGAACGGTGGCGACGGAAATGATCTTTACATTGTGGACAACGCGGGCGATGTAACCATGGAACTCTTTGACGATGAAGAGGGTGGATTTGACCGCGTAGAGTCGTCTGCCACCCATACCCTGGGCTTTGGGATCGAGGATCTCAATCTCACCGGTTTTGCTGCCATCAATGGCAGCGGCAACGCGATGAATAATTTCATCACTGGCAATGACAGCAACAACATACTCTCGGGACTGACTGGCACCGACATTCTGAACGGATGGTCAGGCAACGATCGGTTGAACGGAGGGATTGGTGATGACTTTCTCAGCGGAGGCAGCGGCAACGATCTCTTGAATGGTGGAGCCGGGGCTGACTCGATGAACGGCGACGATGGGAGCGATACCTACATCGTGGACAACGAGCAGGATATAGTGCAGGAGTTTTTTGACACTGTGGGTGAGGTAGATCAAGTACAGGCATCCGTAACCTATACCCTGGGAACCGGAATCGAGAACTTGGTCTTGACGGGCGCAGCCACCATCAATGGTACGGGCAACGGGAATAATAATGTCATAACCGGCAATAGCGCCAACAACATGCTCTCCGGTTTGGATGGCAATGACAAACTCAACGGTGGCAGCGGCGATGACCTGCTCAACGGCGACAATGGCAATGACCTGTTAACCGGTGGCGCTGGGGCCGATGCTCTCATCGGCGGCTTCGGTGCCGATACCTTCAAATACAACTCCGTCAGCGATACCCTCCTTGACGTTGGCAGAGATGTCATTATTGCATTTGAAGCTGGTACCGGGATCGGCGACAAGATCGACCTGACCGCGATCGATGCCAATGCCTTGGTGAGTGGAAACCAGGCCTTTACCTACATTGGCAATGCGGCATTTACAACAGCGGGCCAGCTTCGGTATGCCGGGGGAGTTCTCTCAGGGAGCACCGATGCTGATACAGCAGCGGAGTTTCAGATTCAACTAGTCGGTGCCCCGGCACTCGTCGTCGGAGGGGCTGGCACCGACATCCTCCTGTAAGCATCACGACTTCACGCAGGGTGCCCTATTCACGGCGCCCTGCGTGTGTCCTCATACCAGGATCGTAAAAGCCCCCAGGCTGGACAAAGAAATCCAGGATCGCAGAAAGTCTACGCGCGTTCTCCTTGGTCGTCGTACGCCGAGGGAATCCCATAGCGCTTGCACTTTTCCCACAAGGCCTTCCGGGATAACCCTAAAATCTTCGATGCGGTCGTACGACTCCCTTCAACTCGCTCCAGCACCGAGACGATGTAGTCCTTCTCAAAGCCTTCTCGAGCTACGGCCAATGAGGTCATGAAGGCAGCCTGTTTTCTGTTCCCTCCGGTCAACCCTTCATGACAAAAACCACAGGCTTCTTGCACACTGCCTCCGGAGTACGGACAGGACTGAAATCCACAGAGGTCGCTGGGCTGAACCATCGTCCGATCTCGCCCCAAGGCGACAGCCCGCTCCACGAGATTCTGCAACTCTCGCACGTTTCCCGGATACGAATACCGCAGCAGCAACTCTCGGGCTGGCTGGGAAAATCCGCGCAGCTGTTTGTTCAGTTTTGGCGAACAGGTTTCCAGCACATGCTCGGCAATCACCATGATGTCTTCTTGCCGTTGCCGAAGGGGTGGGACAAGGATCGGCACAACGTTGAGCCGGTAGAAAAGATCGTCCCGAAACCGGCCCTGCGCCACTTCCTTACGCAGATCTTTTTGCGTAGCACAGACGAGCCGGACATCGACCTCAATCGGTTCGTTACTGCCGACCCGCTCAAAAACTCGTTCCTGCAAGACCCGCAGGAGTTTCACTTGCACGACGGGCGAAATTTCTCCGATTTCATCAAGGAACAACGTCCCTCGGTTGGCCATTTCGAATCGCCCCCGTCGCTGGCGCAAGGCGCCGGTAAACGCGCCTTTCTCATGGCCAAAGAGTTCTGCCTCCAGCAACGTTTCGGGCAAGGCGGCACAACTGACCTTAATCAAGGGGGATCCCTTACGTAGGCTGTTCTGATGGAGGGCATTGGCCACCAGTTCCTTCCCCGTGCCGCTCTCCCCGACAATGAGAACTGTGGAATCAGTTTCCGCCACCATCTTGATCTTGTCCAAAACTGCCCGCATCTGGCTGTTGGCCCCTAAGATGCCGTGAAAACAGAATTTATCTTCAAGCTGATGCTTGAGATCCTGGTTTTCTCTCCGTAGGGCGATCACCCCGCCGATCCGTTCAATGATGAGCAGTAATTCCTCCATCTGAAACGGTTTCGTGATGTAGTCAAAGGCCCCCAGCTTCATGGCCCCGACGGCAGTTTCCACAGACCCATGTGCGGTAATCATGAGCACTTCTGTTTGGGCCGCCTTCTCTTTAGCCGTCCTAAGCACCGTGAGCCCATCAGCTCCCGGCAACCGGAGATCGGTGATGACGAGATCAAAGGATCGTTTCTCAATGGCCTCGATCCCTTCCAAACCCGTCGCCACGGCCTGGACATCACAGCCGACGGCCTCCAATGCATCCAACATCGAAAGGCGCATCAATGGTTCATCATCGACCAGCAGAACAGCCAACCCTTTCATACGTCCTTCTCCACCAAAGCTCGGTCTCGTGAAACCGGTAAGTGCAAGGTGAACGTACTGCCCGTCCCAATTTCGCTCTCTACCGAGATCTTCCCCCCGTGACGCTCAACGATACCGAGGCTCACCGAGAGACCTAGCCCTGTTCCCTCTCCTTCGCCCTTGGTCGTGAAGAAGGGATCAAAGATACGTGAGAGGACCGAATCCGGAATGCCAGCCCCGGAGTCTTGCACATCCACACGACAAACGCCTTCCGACACGGAAGTCCGGATGGTCAGCACGCCGCCGTTTTTCATCGCTTGTACGGCATTGAGGATCAAATTCATCAGCACCTGTTCGATCATGTGCCGGTCAACCATGACAGGCGGAAGGCCCTGTCCCTGTATGATCTCCAAGCGAATTTGACTGGGAGCGAACAGATGGTTCGTCAGCGTCAGCACCTGATCGACGACTCGGTTGATATCGGCCTGGCTGAACGCCGGCTCATGCTGTTGCGAAAAGTCGAGCAATTGGCGAACGATTTTTTGAACGCGCCGGACACCATGCTCCATCGACGCCCAGTATTCCTCCTGGCGTGCCGGAGAGGGTGTCCCTTTTCGCAGGTTATAGAGGCAATTCAGGATCCCACCCAGCGGATTGTTGATCTCATGCGCCACGCCGGCCGCGAGTTTGCCGATCGACGCCAGTTTTTCTGCGTTTTGAATCTGTCGTTCCAGCTTCTTGGTCTCCGTCATGTCTCGCGCGATGCCAAGCACTCCCAAGATACGACCGTCCACCCCATGCAACGGCGAGACACTGACCATCACGGTGCGCAGCTCACCCAGACGAGTCACAATTTCGACCTCGTACACCTGTTTGGCATCGATATCCAACGTACTCTTCAGACGGCGCCCACGATGACGCCGTGACAGAAGCGAGAGATAGGGACGGCCTATCAGGTCATCCTTGCGATACCCCCAGGCATTGACCTTACTGTTGACATAGGTGAACCGTTGATCAAGATCGAGCGTATAGATGACATCATTGGCATTTTCGAGCAGATTCTCCAGGTATTGCTTCGTCTCCTCGATTTCTCGCGTTCGCTCGGTGACTTTGAGTTCAAGATCCTCTCGATAAGATTGGAGCTGGCGCTCAAGTTTCTTCCGAGCGGTAATATCCCGAAGCTGCACCATGACAAGCAGGGGGTCAGTCCCATTGACTCGTATCAGGTCCATTTCCACCGGAACTTCATGGCGATCGGCGTGATACACGGCAATCTCCTTCGTCGTCACCTGCTGCTGTTCAACACTCACATCGGCTAGCCATCCTGCGAACGCCCCGTGATACTCCGGGAATAAGACATCACGGATAGGCCTCCCGACGACCTCCGATTCCGCATATCCTAAGACCTGTGCCTCTCGCTCATTCACGGCAACGATCTCTCCCGCGACGCCGACCATAAACACGGAATCCGCCACCACATCGAAGAGGGCCTTGTAGCGAGCTTGCGAGACGGTCAACTGCTTGGTACGCTCCGACACGACCTGTTCTAATCCCACAGCATACCGTTGCAACTCCTGCTCTAATCGACGTCGTTCCGTCACGTCTCGCACAAAGGCGCGAGAGTGCACCAACCCGCCTCGCTCGTGATCGAACAGCGCCGTCGCATGAATTTCGACATCAATCCGTCGGCCACCCTTCGTCAATAACACGGTCTCTATCGAACTCTGCCCCCGAGATACCAACTGTTCGAGATAGTGCAACACCTGGCCTTCCTGACCATGGGGCACTAGTTCCCACAACTTCATACTCAACATCTCTTGCCGGCCGTACCCGAGCTTATCAAGTCCCGTCTTATTGACATGGACCAGCCGCCCCCCACGATCCAGCTGGCAAATCATTTCCGGCGCGTGCTCGATCAGGTCTCGATATTTTTCCTCCAGTTGTCTGACTTCGGTGATCCGCTGTTCCAATTGCCCGAAGGAAAGTTGAAGATTGGTCGCCATCTGATTGAAGGCCTGGGCAAGCCCTTCGATTTCGTCACCAGTCTTGAGTTCCACCCGCTGGTCCAAACGACCGCTACCAATCTGCTGGACGCCAGCATGCAACACACGAACCGGTTTCGCGATCCGACGGGCGACAACGACTCCGATTCCGCCCAGTCCCATTAACACCACCGCACCGAAGAGAAGAACTTTGGCGATTAAGGCACCCAGCGGCGCGAATGTTTCGGCAGGATCCTGACGGACCACCGTCATCCAGCGTTTCCCGCCAAGACTTCCTGGTGCCAGGAGATCGGTAAACCGCACCGGCGCCATCCCAATGAGCGCATCCTTGTTGCCGTGCCAATCATCAGCCGCAATGAGCCACCCTGCCTTCTCAGTAGCGAATGCACTAAGGAATTCGGTATCGACCGAATGGGCTTCCGGCGCGAGGATCGGACAAATGACGACTCCCCCATCTGTGGCTACCAACATGGCATGTCCGGTCGCACCAAACGACTCCTCTGCGATCGAGTGGAAGAGCGTATCGCGACGCAGCAGAATCGTGACGGCTCCGACCACCGCTCGACGGTGATCATCCAGAATCGGTGCCACCACTGCCACCACATGTGTACCAAACGAGGGATCGAAGACGATCTCACCTACATAGGGTCGTCGGCTACCGTTCTTGACAACCGCTTGCCACCAAGCTGTTTTGGCGTAGGAGTATTCCACTTGCGGAATCGAACTGACGACCAACGCGCCCTGTCCGTCGGTCACCAAGATGCCGATATAGTCCGACTTTCGAATCTCATGCCACTGAATCAAGTAGTTGGTCACAATCCGGTTGACGAACAGCGGAAACTCGCTTCGCTTCGCCCGCTGTCCCCATCGCTGCTGCCACTCCTTGATAATCTCAACAATGCTGCGTGCATCCTTGCCTTCGTAGGTCCGGTTCGCCTCAAGAACGGCTGTATGGAGAAACGGTGTGGTCGCAAGCTGTTGAGCTTCGTTCATCCCCCGCGTGACATGCATCTCAATCCGACGAGCGGCTTCCACGGCCACTTCCTTAAAATCCGAGCCCGTCGTCTCGCGCAGCACCCGTCGTTCTTCCGCATAGATCAGGACAAGCAGGAGGGCTAGCGGGAGGAGGCCGACCAGGACGATCGCGCCGATGATTTTCTGCTGGAGACTATATGGCCGGCTCCAGATCGACATGATGACACCAGGAGAAGCCGTACGGCGCCTCTCACAAAAAACGTTGTTGCGGCAGGCGTCGGCTCAGAAGTCCCTGCCCCGTCCACGGTTCACCCTGGACGCCACGCTGGACGCGAATGAGGGACATGGCGCTACCGCACCATTCGATCAATTGCGTTTCAAGAGGCGGCCCTGCGTTCCGGGCCACAATAATAAGAGAGGGCTGGCGACGAACACCGACGAATAGGTCCCAAAAATCACCCCCCCCAACAGGGCCAGCGAAAAATCATGGAGAACTTCGCCTCCTGCCAGGGTCAAGGGAATGAGGACCAGCACCACCGTCAAGCTCGTCACGATGGTCCGGCTTAAGACCTGATTGACCGCGCTGTTGATCGTCGCTTCCTCACTCTCACGGCGACGCTGCTTCAGATTTTCTCGGATCCGGTCAAAGACGACTACCGTATCGGTGAGCGAATACCCGGCCAGTGTCAGGAGTGCCGTCACAATTAGAAGTGTGATCTCTTTGTCCAAAATATAAAAGACTCCGACGACGGCCAACACATCGTGAAAGGTCGCCAGCGCCGCCGCGACTCCAAAACGCAGTTCGAATCGGGCCGCAATGTAGAGAATAATGCCCACAAACGAAATGACGATGGCCACGAGCGCATCTTCTTGAAGTTTTTCCCCGATGGTCGGGCCGATCTCGGTGGTGGAGTCGACCACGAATTTATTGTTGGGGAACTCCTTGGAGAAGATAGCCACTACACGTTCCGCCACTTTTTCCTCAATCGTCGTGGACGCTTTGACTCGGATGAGCAGCTTATTGTCCTGCCCGAATTCCTGTAATTCCGTCTCACTGAGACCGTTGGTCTCCAGCACCTTCCTCGCTTCGTCGATCCGGACCGGCTGGTCGAACTTCAGCTGGACCGCAGTTCCCCCGGCAAAGTCGATCCCGAGATTGGCGGATCCTCGCGCAATCTGCACGAGCGCGATCAGCCCAAGCAGCACCATGAGGCCTGAAAAAAGAAAGGCGAACTGGCGCTTACCCATGAAATCAAAGTTGGTTTTCCCTAGAATCTCTAACATGCGCGCTCCCTTTTGATAGCCCTGAGCTTCACCCTGGACAGTCAGTACCGATGGCGTCATGGTTAAATGCTCAGCGCTTCAACCTTCTGCTTCTGATACAAGAGATCAAAAATCACTTTCGTCCCGACCAATGCCGTAAACAGATTGATCGCGATGCCTAAGCACAGCGTCACGGCAAATCCCTTGATCGGTCCGGTCCCAAAGAGAAACAACGCCACCCCCGTGATCAGGGTCGTGACGTGCGAGTCGATAATGGTGAGCAAGGCCTTGTCGTACCCCGCATCGATAGCCGACCGCACGGCCTTCCCACTTCGAAGTTCTTCTCGAATCCGTTCAAAAATCAAGACGTTCGAATCGACACCCATTCCGATCGTCAATACAATGCCCGCGATCCCAGGAAGGGTCAACGTTGCCGTCAATGCCGATAACGCCCCCATCAGACAGATAAGATTCAACGCTAAGGCAAAATCTGCAATGAGCCCGGACAGCCGGTAATACACAATCATAAACACGACGACCATGACTCCAGCGATCAAGGTCGCCCTGACGCCCTTGTCAATGGAGTCCTGCCCCAACGATGGACCCACCGTCAAGTCCTGAACAATCTTCAACGGAGCCGGGAGCGCACCGGCCCTCAGCACGATGGCCAGATCGTTGGCCTCCTGTGTTGTGAATGTCCCTGTAATTTGCGCCCGCCCGCCGGCAATCCGCTCCTGAATCACCGGTGCGGAGTAGATGGTGTTATCCAACACCACGGCCATGCGCTTCTTGACATGTTCCCCCGTGATTCGCTCGAACTCCTGCCCACCCTTGGAATCAAAGGTGATCGATACGTAGGGATCGTTGAATTGACCGATGGCGACCCGCGCGTCGCTCAGGACATCGCCGGTCAACATCACGCGCTTCTTGACCACGTAGGGAGCGCGAAACTCGACTCCCGTGTCCTTGTCAACCACCCGCTCGAACAAGATCTGATCGCCTTCGGGCAGTTTGCTCTCAAACTGCTGCAGTACCTCAGCCTCTTTGTCCTTCGCAACATGCCCGGGCAAATCCAGTCGGATGTCTTCATCCAACATCTTGAATTCGAGCAACGCCGTTTCTTTGATCAGATCCTTGGCACGCTTTGGATCCTTGACGCCCGGGAGCTGGACGACGATCTGCTTCAATCCCTGCCGCTGCACGATCGGCTCCGCCACCCCGAATTGATCGATTCGGTTCCGAATGGTTTCCAAAGCTTGATTGATTGCGGAGTCCTTGATTCGCTTGGTCTCCGCCTCACGCAGCACCCACACGACGGTCGCTGCGGATTCCGCCGATTCGTTCTCGACGAAACTCGGGAAGTTGTCGACCAGTTTTTGAGTGGATGCTTTGGCGTCAGCATTTGAGACCTGGATCGTAATTTGGTCATGGCCGACGCGCTTGACCGAGTCGACGACAATCTTCTTCTCCGTCACAAGATCTTGCAATGCCGTGACCGATCGATCCACGGCGATTTCCACGGCACGATCCTCATCCACTTCCAACACCATATGAATGCCGCCCTGCAGGTCCAACCCCAGCGTAATGCCTTTATTCGGCAGCACCGTCTTCAACCAACTCGGCATGGCTTGATAGAGCGGCGGATAGGAGGGAAGAAATGAGATAAACGATCCCACCAACACCAGTGCCAACAACCATAAGCGCCCACCTACTTTTTTCATCTCGCCCTCAACCCCTTATCCTGTTTGACCGACGCGACTCTACTCCTTATCTTCGTCTTCCGTTCGCAGTCGGGAAATGTTCTCCCGCTGCATCTTGACTTTGGTATTGTCCGCAATTTGCAAGGTGACAGTATCTTTCCCAAGATTGGTGACGGTTCCCCAAATACCTGAGGTGGTTACTACCTTGTCGCCCTTTTTAATGGCGTCCAACAACGTTTGTTGCTGCTTTTGCTTTTGTTGCTGGGGCCGAATAAGAAGAAAGTAAAAAATCACAAAGATGAGCAGAAAGGGGACCAACGACAGAATCCCTCCTGCTCCGCCACCCGCTGCTGCACCGCCTCCACCCGTTCCTTCCGCCCATGCCAGTGATTCCATCAACATCGCACATCTTCCCTTCTATGTCTGATAACTGTTTTCGCATTCCCGGTGAGGATTCGACTCACCTTCCCCAGAACATTCTCCCGCAGCCTGTCGATCACGGTGACGATAAAAGGCCTCGCGGAACGCTGGAAACCTGTTCTCCCGCACGGCCTCCCGAATACCACGCATCAGCTCGGCGAAATACCAAAGGTTGTGGATCGTGTTGAGCCGAGCCCCCAACATCTCCTTGACCATGAACAGGTGATGCAGATATGCCCGGGAATACCGGGCGCACACCGGGCACCCACAATCGGAATCGATCGGCCGTTCATCATCCGCATATTTCGCCTGCTTGATCACAACCCGCCCTGATGCGGTAAAAAGCGACCCCGTTCTCCCATGGCGCGACGGAACGACACAGTCAAAGAGATCAACCCCTCGAGCAACGCCCTCGACTAAGTCTTCAGGAAGTCCCACACCCATGAGATACCGAGGTTTCGACTCCGGCAACTCCGGAACCGTGACATCAAGCATCCTGTACATGTCCGCCTTGCTTTCACCAACGGACAATCCACCGATGGCGTAGCCCTCGAACCCTAACGGCACCAAGTCCCGAGCCGATGTGACGCGTATGTCAGCCTCCAATCCACCCTGAACGATCCCGAACAAGGCCTGGTCCGTCCGACGACGCGCGGCTTGACAGCGCTCTGCCCAGAGCTTGGTCCGACGTACTCCCTCCTGCACAACTTCCCGGACGGCAGGAAGCGCCACGCACTGATCAAGCACCATAATGATGTCGGCCCCTAAGGCCTCCTCAATCTCGATCGCCTTCTCCGGTGTAATGACATGTGTCGAACCGTCGATATGCGATTGGAACGTGACCCCATCATCAGTAATCGCGCACAATTTTGCCAAACTGAAGATCTGAAATCCTCCACTATCCGTGAGGATGGCGCCAGACCAGCCGGTAAAGGCATGCAGCCCTCCCATCTCTGCGACAATCTTGTGCCCAGGACGCAGGTACAGGTGGTACGCATTGTTGAGCATCAAGCCGAACCCTAACTCCTGAAGATCCTTAGGTTCAAGTCCCTTGACCGGCCCCAGGGATCCTACCGGCATGAACGCCGGAGTTTCAATCGTGGCATGGTCTGTCGTCAACTGGCCGATGCGACCTTTGGTATGTGACTCACGTTGGTGAATGTGATACTGCATCATGTTCGTGGAGAGTGAGGAGCTACATCTGCTCAGGGGCTGAAAGACCTAGCACATCAAGCCCATTGTGAATCACTTGCTGGACCGCTCCCATCAAGACCAGTCGTGCCGCAGTACGGTTGGGTGTGAGTATTTCATCCACCATCGACCCATCAGAATCTGGCTCAGCAGCCGGTGGAAGAATTCGGTGATCGTGATAGAACTGATGTAGGAGCGCCGCCAACTGCTGAAGGTAATAGGTCACCCGATGCGGCTCGAACGCCTGGGCGCTTGCCTGAAGCACTTCTGGATAGGCAGCCAGCTTCTTGATCAAGCCCAACTCGTCCGGGTCCGTGAGCACCGTGAGATCCGCTTCACTCGCTGACGGACGGGCGATACCTCGCTCGGATGCGACACGCCACAGTCGGCAAATTCTCGCATGGGCATACTGCACATAGTACACCGGATTATCCTTGGATCGCTGTTTGGCCAACTCCAAATCAAATTCCAAATGCGTTTTGGAGTCACGCATCAAAAAGTAAAACTTCGCCGCGTCAGCTCCAACCTCATCAATCACTTCCCGCATGGTAATGAAGTCGCCGGTCCGCTTGGACATCTTCACTTCAGTGCCATCCCGGAGCAGCTTCACTAACTGCACCAACACGACGTGCAGACGTTCTTTCGGGTGGCCATACGCCTGCACCGCAGCTTGCATCCGGGGAATATACCCATGGTGGTCGGCTCCCCAGACATCAATCAACAGATCATAGCCACGCCGCAGTTTGTCGTGATGATAGGCGATATCAGAGGCCAAGTAGGTGTATTCGCCGTCCTGCTTTTTAACGACGCGATCCTTCTCGTCTCCGTAGGTCGATGACCGAAACCACCAAGCCCCTTCTTCTTGGAACAAGAGATCCCGGGCTTTCAATTCATCGCACGCCCGTTCCACAGCCTGTGACTCCAGAAGAGAAGCTTCGCTGAACCATGAGTGGAACTCGATACCAAAGGCCTTGAGGTCATCGCGAATGTGCTCCAGCAGTTCTTGGTACGCAAGCGTTCGGCAACGAGCCTGGAGGTCCTCCGAACTCAGATCGCCGGCTATCCCATCAAGTTGGCCCTTTATTTTTTGCGCCACTGCCGTAACGTATGCCCCGTGATACCCATCCTCCGGAAACGTGAAGGGGCGACCTGACAATTCGAGGTATCGTGCGTACACCGACGCACCCAACAATTTCATCTGCCGTCCGGCGTCGTTGATATAGTACTCGCTCGCAGCATCATATCCGACGGCCTGCAACAGCCGCCCAACGGCTTGTCCAACCGCAGCGCCTCGACCATGTCCAACATGCAATGGACCGGTGGGATTGGCGCTCACATACTCAACCAAGACTCGACGGCCTTTCCCAACATCCGTCCGCCCATATGCCTGCCCCTGTGCTGTGATTTCCAGGATGACTTCCTGCCAAAGCGTTGGCTTGACGGTGAGATTCAAAAAACCTGGCCTGACAATTTCCACTCGGTCAAACAGTTGGTCTCGCTCAGCAAGATTGTCGACAATGATCTGAGCAATGTCATGCGGCGCCTTCTGCTCAGAGGCGGCCAGTGACATTGCCACAGTCGAGGCTAGGTCTCCCCACTCCGGTCGCTTGGGAGCATCCAGACTCAGCGTCGGCCAGACCGGCGTCTTGAGCTGCCCTTTTAGCTTTGCCCCATTGAGAGCCGTCAGCAACGCAGTGGTGACCTTACCTTGGACGATACCTTGTGACAAAAAATCCCCTCCGCCGTTACAAATGAACGGAAATCAACGGAGTACTCTAACATTCTGAGACAGAAAGAGACAAGGCGGATCACCTTGAATTCCGATGGGTTCCGATTAAAGCTACGCCAAGCCCGAGGCTTCCAGTAAGCCGATAATCTGAAGGGGCGACACACTAAGGCACGGTTTCTCATGGCATTGTCGTACAGCTTGCCATGATCGGCAGAGGCAGGGTGCGCCTTGCACAACCGTCACATGATCCCCGAGCGGGGCCCATTGATCTGGATCGGTCGGACCGAAGACGGCAACGGTACGGACACCGAAGAGAGCAGCCAGGTGAGTCACCCCTGAATCATGCCCCAGAAAGAACCTGGCTTGGACAAGCGCTCCCGCAAGCGTCGTGAGATCAAGATTTCGAAGAATCGGCACCCTTCGGTTACTGACCTTCAGCACATGCTCCAGGACATTCTGATCTGCGGGCCCTTCGATGACAACCGGGACCAGGCCCTTCTGATCAAGCCTCTGAATGATGACCGCCATGGTTTCTGGATCGAGACACTTGTGCACGCTGCCGCTTCCAGGATGCACCAGCACAAATGGCCGTCCCTTTGGAATCCCGATACGCTCAAGGCAGGCGATGCCCTCTTCAACAGCGCTTGGCGGAACATGAATGAACTTCTCCAAGGACCCATCATCGGTTGGCTCCTCCAGCGTTTCAAGAAAACGGTGGCTCTGATGCCTCGTGCGTAATACAGGAGAGAATGGGGACTGAATCCGTACTTCGGCGACTGTAAATTCTTCGAAAGTGGTACGAAGGGCGTCCTCGTTGTCATCCATCCAAGCAACTGCAATATCACATCGATTCAACCACACCCTGAGCTTACAGGGCAGTGGAACGCCGCTTGAAAAAAGCCCAGCCCCAGCCGGTCCCTCCCACGACATCCAGTCATTGATGATGCCACAAGCGATGAGCAACCGACTGATAGACTCCTGGGCAACCAGTAGAATTTCTCGCCCGTTGGACCGAGCTCTAAGTCGACGCATCGCCGGTACTGCCAGCAGGACATCTCCCAAGGAGCCTGGATGCACAATGACTAGCGACCGTGTCATGCATGTTCCGTGGGGTCACCGTATCGATCATCCATTAGATCACCGCAGAGAGAGCGAGCGAGATCAAGATCAGGCGGTGTATTGATATTCAGAAACGATCGCCCGTCGGGGTCAATCTTGCGAATTTCGTCTTCTGCAATCAGACGAACGCGGAGTGCAGGAGCTGTAATCAGCCGCTGTATCTTCAGATCACCACCTTTAATGAGTTCCTCCACAACGGGCAGACAGTTTCGGCTGTAGATTGCGTGAGTCGGCTGAGGTTGGCCGTTCCAATAAGCCATGACCACATCCATCTCATCTCTTTGGTTAACCATATGCCGTACAAGGTCTGTACGGATAAAGGGCATATCGCAGGCAGCGAGAAAGACATAGGGCGTTGCGGCTTGGTGTAGACCGGTATACATGCCTCCTAAACTTCCGGAAGATGGGATGAGATCACGCACGACTGGGATCTGAGCCTCGAGTAGCGGACTATCCTGGGCGATTACGATACACACACGTTCAAAAATCTGGGAAAGCACATTGCGGCTCCTCTCCAGCAGGGGACGCTCCCCCACGGTAAGGAAACGCTTATCGACACCCATTCGTCGACTCTTTCCTCCCGCCAGAAGAACCCCTGTGACATCGGAGATCATGAATCCATCACTCTATAAATAAAAAAGGGGGTGGGTTATCCCCACCCCCTTCGACAGAACAACGCCTATTCGCGGTTCAATGAAAGACTACAGTGTCTTTCCTTTTTTCTTATTTGAACGGCGGGTCAAGACCCAGCCCTCTAAGAGAACCACACCGACCGCGATGACGACCGGATAAATATACGTCTCCTGTGGGACTGGTGGGTTCATAAAGGTGTAGTAGAAGGCTGACACAGCCATCTTCCGTCCTGCATCACCATTATGACCATCCCAGGCAAAGAACACCGTTGGGATATATTGGCCCACTTCAAAGAAGGTATCTTCATCGTAATCTTGATCCTTCTTATTTCCGACAGGCCGCTGAATCATGACGTACCACCGGCCATTCTTCCACTCCGCCTTCAAGAGCTTCATGGCCTCTTCGTAATTGTCGCGCTCTTCAAAGTCTTTATCCCAGCCCGTCCCTTTGAAGGCACGAAGCGATCCGTCCGCTTCCCACTTCACAATATCCATGGGGAACTGTTCGTTCGTACCGAACAAGTACCTCGGCTTGATGGGAGCTGGAAGCTCCTTCCACTTCACCGCGGTTTCAATGGCAATCGCGTCATTATAGACGGCATAGTTATTTTGGTGGGCAGCAATGGATCCTTCTTCACCGGTCTTGGGATCCTGTTCTTTGACATCGATATTGACTTGCGTAGGAGCCCAAGGGAGCTTACCTTCGGCCACACTCTTCGTTCGGTCATCCCACTCAACCAGATAGACAATGTGTTTATCATTGTAGAGTGATCGCACCCAAATATCGTCAAGCCGATTCACAAAGTTCCTTGGCTTGTGGGTAATCTGCCCTCCCATAGCCACGTATCGCTTTGGAGCCTTTTTCCACGCTTCATGCTCAAGATCGGTTGGGATTTCCCCCTCGACCATATCCGATGGAATGACGAAATTGATTTTGGGTTTATCAGTCAGAGGATCGATTGGCAGGGGGTTACCCAGTGGATCCCGTTCACAAAGAGAATTGACAAAGTTGGCAATGTCCCAGCGTTCATCAACAGTGGTGTTGTCTGCAAACGAAGGCATTGGTGTACCGTTCACACCAGTCGAGAACGTTCTAAAAATGTTCGCTACGTTGTAGGGATCCTGACGGCTCCCACGGAAGTTCCAGCACTTATGCCAATTGGCCGGCTGAATGGAGAAGCCCCAGTCATCTTTCAGATTGAAGGCGTTTCCATCACCACGACCTTCCATGCCATGACATTCGACACATTTTTTTTCAACGATTAACTCACCACCACGCTTTCGACTTTCATCGGTGGCAGGTTTCGGTTTCAAATCAGCCAACTGAAGCACTGTTTGGCTCTCTGACTGCTTATCGGTAAACTTTCGATCCTTGACGAGCTGGGTCGTCACGAAAGAGAGGACTTGCTGACGCTGCTCCTCACTCAAGATACCTTCCCACGGAGGCATCGCAGATCCGGGTAAACCATGCGTCACCGTTTCGAAGAGATCATTTTGACCTGGGATCGGCTTCTTGGCGTCAAACAAGGGCAACTCTCCGCTGGCCGTATGCCGAATCTTGAATGTTCCTTGATTGAAGTTACGTGGGCGAGGCCAGAGACGATCGGCACCAGGCCCGTCACCTGCCCCATCGACACCATGGCACCAGACGCACTTGGTGAAATAGACTCGCTTCCCCGCTTCAATCATTTCTGCAGAAGGTTCAGGCGCCAGATCACCCTTTTTAAATCCCTCGGGGAGCCCTTGCGCTGAAACTGACGAATATCCAGCACTCGACACTAAAACCACTCCGAAGGCTGCAGCCGCGATGATCCCGGCCTTCTGAGTCATACTGTCCATCATGTTTGGCCTCATAATCTTCATTATGTTTGGTTTGGCATTCTCAGGGGTATAGCGACTAATCCCAAGTCCGTGGATAGTAGCCGGTGTGCCAATATTCAAACAAAACGACTTTCCAAATTTCATCCACGGTCAGGTGTTGTTCCCATGGAGGCATGACTGAAGCCCACGGGAATCCTTCATTGGGTAATCCGATACCACCCTTCGAAACGCGCCAGAAGATAAATGTTTCTTGCAACTGTGCGATCGTGCCTGGATCGGTAAAATTTGCAGGAATTGGATTGAAGGCAAAGGCGTGCAGCCCTCTCCCATTCAGGTTGTCACCATGGCAGAAATGACAATTTTGGAAGAAAATCTCTCCACCTTCTCTGACATACTTCAGATAACCTTGGTTCTTCTCATCCCATGGGTTGGCATTTGGTTTCATCAAACGCCCCATTCCCTGCTCGACAATATTGGCATTCGAGAATTCTTGATCGTACTTCCCTTCCGGATTAACCCGATAGGGGTTCTGTGAGGTTTGCAGCGTATACGTCTTCCCATGCACCTTCGTACTTGCAGGAGGCGCAGGATGTACTGTCCGAAGCTCAATAGGCTCTTCCGACTTCGGCATCATCGCATTGAAAGAGAACCCACCAATTAGAATGGGAATGAGAACAAGGTATGCGTACCGAAGAAGCCTGTTCATTCCGGTCTGTGCATCAAGGACATTCATGATAGGCTGCTTAAACTTCTTCCAGTCCTCTTCATTAGCGGACACCCACATGAATACCGTGACAAGACCCACCGTTCCATACATTGCACGTACGCTGAAGGGGATCGGAGGATAGACGCGATACTTCAGATAGACCATTAAAAATATCCAAAACCCGATCCCTTGCCAAAACCTAGGGAGAGCCATACCCATCGCATTCATCATGTAGCTCAGCCCAGTAAAACCGATCACAAAGCATGCCACTTCAAGCAGCAGCTGGATCGGCATATACCCTTCGACTAATCGCACCGTATTGGATGGAACAACGTCAAAGAACATTCCACCCAAAAGAAGCAGCCCAGCTACTCCAATCAAAGCACCAAGAGACATCAACGCTTTCATCGGCAAACTCCCTTTACTCACGCATAATGATCAACTGAGGACTATGAAATCTTTGGTGGTGGCGCCCCAGTTTTTACTTGCGATAAGTAGTCAACAATTTTTTTCAATGCTCCAGCGCTCAATTTTTGTCCGAAGATAGCCGGCATTGTCTTATCCGGGAATGGCTTCACAACATAGGCGCTCGGATCAACAATCGACTCCATAATATATTCAGCAGATGACTTTGCTGTGCCCTTATAGGCTGGATCCTTTATACGCTGCGCCGCAGTGGTCCCTTCCTCAAGCTTCGGACCGATCGTCCCCATGGCACCAGGAATACCAGGGATGGTATGGCAAGACACACACTGAGCTTTGGCAAAAATTTGATCAACAGGCTCTGACCCATCTGCCAGCAGCGATGTGGCCCCTGCTGGCTTATCATCTGCCTGCTTCGGACGGTCTGCCTCAGGAACGAACTTCTCATACGACTTCACGATTTCATCGAATGATGGAGGCTCGATCCCTTCGCGCGCATACATCCAAGTATCAACGGCTGCAAGCTCTGCGAGACTGAGAGATATTGGTGGCTTATGAATCGAGGGCATCGGGCTTTCTTTATCGTTCGTGCCTTTCACCCCATAGCCGGCAACGACATAGCAACTCGGACAGGCATGTGACTCTGCAATATATTCCTGCACGGTCTCGGCAGTGCCTGAACCTGGGAATGCCTCCTTGGCCGAATACTCACGCTTTGACGGGTTACCCTTAGAATACTTAGGGTCCTCTAAGCGCTCCTTGCGTGTTGGCAAACCTAACAAGTTTGGCGCTCTCTCACCGAGCATACCGGCGTGGAAAGCATGGCAAAGCGGACATTGTCCCTTACCGATCGCACCTTGCTCCTTATTCTTTCCGACCCCGCCAAAGATAATTTCCTCACCCTTGTCAGCCAGCTGCTGAGTAGACATGGTTTCCCACGTAACCTTCTCCTCAACCGGCGGAAAGCCACCTTCCACTTGAGGAAGCCAGTTCCCGTAACCAGAAAGGAACGCAGCCACGAAGAACATCATGCCACCGATCTTGAGGAGGGCCCCAAGATTCGTGAAGTACAGCGCCATGATGAAGGTTGTCACCGTGATCATCACTAATGAGACAGGGAGCAACCGGCTTTCGCCATAGAAGTTAGTCTTGTAATTGGCGATCGCCATAAAGAGAAGGAAACAGGATACAATCCCAATGAACGTCTTAAATACTGCGCGCTTCTTCGCAGCAGGGTCGCTGATACTTACTTGAAAGTAAACCAGCAGACCCGCAAGGATGGCCAGAGCCATCCAACCCATCGACAGTGCTTCTGCAATCAAGTTACCCAAGGTCGTGACCTCCTACAGCTACAACTCAGGAGGGGACTTGTCCCCTCCTGTCCGTTGAGCCGACTAGCAAAGAAGACACAGGTTAATGACTGGGTGCCGGCTGCGGAACACTACCAGGAATTCCGGCCTTTGACTCAACCGGAACCTTCTTCGCCGTTAAGCTACCCAACCAGAAAACAAAGAGAATAGTAATCCAGAAAAACAACACGTTGGCTGAAATCATGTTGGCGGCAAATCCTACCGTATGGGTATAGGCCCAAGGGGAATTATCCCGCATGATTTCATTGACGTGCCAAAAGAGCCTGACCGACGAGCGAATATAGCCCATCAAACCCATCATCCAGGTAAACGCGGTCGCCAACATAATGAGAGCATATTGCGAACGAGCGGAGATCTTACCCCACTCAATCGGCCCCATCTGCTTGGCACCCTTCATCATGAAGCTATTTAAAGCAAACATGAAGAAGAGACAGGACAGAGTTGTCGCCACCTGAGGAACTGACAGACCAACCCGGACGTTTGCCGGAATGTAATATCCGTACACAGCAAGGAAGATAATATTGAAGTATGCACAAGCGAAGAACACGCCCATAAAGATATTACCGAACTTCGCCCAAGATACAGTCGAGACTTTATTGCCTCGCATATACCAGACAAAGCTCAAGACCGTGGTTGTAATAATGACGTTAATGCCTCCGTTTTTCGCAGACATAACCCCATAGTTACCCAACACTGGGTGCTGTTGACCTCCCATGGCCTTCAGCTCCGCCGGAGTCATTACCATCGTGTGCGGAGTAATAAAGACCATATAACCGCAGGCAAGCAGGAAGACCAGATACTTGATGTATCGTTGATATTTCTCTGCCCCGCGCATGCGACCCATGGCCTGCCAGAGATAGTAATTGGTGCTCAAGAACAGGATTCCGATCATGGTGGCTTGAATGATGAACAACCAGGCAAGCAGTCCGCCCATCAATGTAATACCCATCTGCTGCCGATACGCATAAACTTCACGCATGAGCCAGTATCCGGCAAATGGCAATGGGATCAGAAACGCCACACCCAAAGCCATAGCGATGTAGCCCATCCAATCATAATGGGCTCGGTCCTCATCCGTTTTTGAGGCCAAAAACTTGTACGCAGCATAAGCCGCGACAACACCACCACCAAAGGCCATATTACCCAGGATTCGATGGAGGTTAAGTGGATTCCAGAGTGCGGTGTGAATCACATGCCAGATATTTCCGAGGTACCGACCCTGCTCATCAACGCCAGCAGGCGACATCATGAAACCGATCCAAGAGTTTGCGAGGAACATGAGCAATGTCCCGATGACGTTCAAGACGACGGACATGCTCAAATGGATCCACTTGAGGAAGCCCTCCCTCATCTTGTCCCATCCATAGTAGTAAATGTAGAGAGTTCCACTCTCCGCCACAAACATCAATGCATAGATGTGCATGACAGGACGGAAGATGCCAGACAAATAGGAGAAGAAGGCCGGATACAGAGTCAAGAAGGTAAAGATCAGAATACCTCCCAGGATAGCCGTGAGGGAGTAGGCAGTAAGACTGATCTTAATGAAATCATAAGCCAATTGGTCATAGCGCTTCGCGAGCGCCTTATCCTTCGTCACAACCCCCATAAACTCGATGATCATGCAGAAAATCGGCACAGCCAGCACAAAGCTGCCGTAGTAGAGATGCTGCTGGTTCGCAAACCAGAGCAACACACGACTTTCAAAGTTATACCTCGGATAGTCCTTAACACCATCCGTCGTCTTAGGAGCCGGAGCACCAGACACGATGCCTTCTGTCTTATAATAGACATCCCGACCCTTTTCGACTTTATCCCCGTCCTTCTTTGCCGCATCGCCCGCATGAGTCTCTTCACCGATAGCCAGTGAAGGCA
>CABVRZ010000047.1 GCA_902500775.1 uncultured Nitrospira sp. | reverse complement strand
TGAAGAGGACATTTCTATCTTGGTAAAAGCGGACATTATCATTTTGGGATTACAGCGGCGATAAGGCTACCTGACCCGCTCACAAGCTCTCCCTGCCATGGTGTGACCTTTCTGTGTCATATCGATCTTGATTTTTCGACAGCCAGTCGTTATGTCATCCCTATCAGGTTCTGATAACAACGTCCTCTTTCTATTACGCAACTGAGTCGGCTCCATGCATTGGGTATTCCTGATCGTTGGATTCCTGGCAACGTGCAGTCCTGCCTCTGCAGGATGGGTGGCCCTAGAGAAAGCAGTCCCACCCACCGATCGTGGAATCGTCTACTTTGACCCAAACACCATCCAGCGGAGTGGCGCTCGTGCATCGCTCTGGCAATTAACCGATATCAAATGGAACAACATCACTCGCTATCTTTCGAGTAAAACCCACAAAGAGTTCGACTGTGAAAAATCCCAGGTGCGGACACTCCAGGTTATAGAGTTTTCTCGACAGATGGGTACGGGCCGATCAGCGACGGGCTATATTGAAAATGGGAATTGGCAGCCGGTTGAGGCGGGCAGTATCAACGACATCCTCATGAAGAGGGTTTGTGGCAAGCGATAGCGCTCCGAGGTTCTTTCCGACACGCTGATCCTCTCCACTAGCCAGAAATTGGCTTCCTAAGAGCTCAACACCAGTCGATGCTTCGGATGCACGCAGACCGTTCGCCTGGACCTCATGACCCACCTCTCATGGTGCATGAGGATCATGCCGGAAGCCACGCTCACCGGCTATGCTTAGCGAGCCGACCGGTTCTGAGAACCTCCGTACAGGCAGGCACAACCCTACACATCGTAATACAAAAAGAATTCATAAGGGTGCGGCCGAAGGCGCATCTGATCGATCTCTTTATTTCGCTTATAGCCGATCCAGGCCTCGATGAGGTCTTCCGTAAACACCTCGCCCTTGAGCAGAAACTGATAGTCTTTTTCCAAACTGTTCATGGCCTCATCCAAACTCCCAGGCATGGTGGGAATGCTGGCCGCTTCCTTTGGATCGAGATCGTACAGATCCTTTTCAGCCGGCTCACCTGGGTTGATCTTGTTCTGAATCCCATCAAGGCCCGCCATGAGCATCGCTGAAAAAGCCAAATATGGATTGCAGGAGGGATCTGGAAACCGCACTTCGATCCGCTTGGCTTTGGGACTCGGCGAATACATCGGAATACGAACCCCGGCCGACCGGTTCCGACTGGAATAGGCCAACAGCACTGGCGCTTCGAACCCCGGCGTAATGCGCTTGTAAGAGTTCGTGGTCGGATTCGTAAAGGCGGCAAGGGCTGGCGCATGCCTCAGAATACCGCCGATATAGTACAGGCAAAGCTCCGAAATCCCGGCATAGTCCTTCCCAGCAAAGAGCGGCTTCCCATCCCTCCAAATGCTCTGGTGCGTATGCATCCCAGACCCTGCATCACCGAAGAGCGGTTTGGGCATGAACGTCACTGTCTTCCCATGACGACGAGCCACGTTTTTGACGATGTATTTGTACGTCATCATCTTGTCTGCCGTACGCAGAAGCGTATCAAAGCGGATATCGATCTCGGCTTGACCGGCAGTGGCGGTCTCATGGTGGTGCTTTTCCACTTCAATCCCGACTTTTTCCATTTCCAGGACCATCTCACTCCGGATATCTTGTTGTGTGTCAGCCGGAGCGACGGGGAAATACCCCTGCTTGTGCCGAAGCTTTCCCCCGAGATTGATCCCCTCTTGCCCCATATTCCACGCGCCTTCTTCTGAATCAACATAATAGAAGCCGCTATGGCTCGTCTGATCATAGCGCGCGTGATCAAAAATGAAGAATTCCGCTTCCGGTCCCCAGAACGAATTATCGCCAATTTTGGTACTTTGGAGATACCGTTCCGCTTTTTGTGCGATAAACCGGGGATCCCGCTCATAATTTTCACGAGAGATCGGATCCACCACATTGCCCGTTAAGCTAAGCGTGGGCACCGCCGTAAACGGATCCAAAAAGGCCGTTGCTGGATCAGGAACCACTAACAAATCACTATTGTTGATCGCCTTCCAACCACGAATCGATGATCCGTCAAGGCCGGACCCGTCCTTGAACAAGGTTTCCGTCAGTTCGCTTACAGGGATGGTCATATGCTGCCACACCCCAGGTAGATCGACGAATTTCAGGTCCACCATCTGCACTCTGTGCTTCTTCGCGAACTCCAAGACCTCACGCACGTTCATTGCCGTCCTCCTTAGAGAGATCCTCGGTATCTACTGTTCACCGGTCGGACCTCATTCCCCTCACAAGGCCATTTCTCCTGTTTCCCCAGTTCGAATTCGCACGACATCGCTCAACTCTCGCACAAAAATCTTGCCATCCCCGATACTACCGGTCTTAGCCGCCGTCATAATAGCCTCAATGACTCGAGGAACTTGAGCATCCGTTACAGCAACCTCGATCTTGACCTTTGGAACAAACTCGATCGTATACTCTTGCCCACGATAGGTTTCCTTGTGGCCCTTCTGACGCCCAAACCCCTTCACTTCTGAAACGGTCATACCCTGAATGCCGATCTCCAATAGCGCATCTTTGACCTCTTCCAACTTGAACGGCTTGACAATCGCCTCAACCAGCTTCATGTGAACGCCCTCCATCACCCGGCCAGATCACAACCCATCAAGGCTCTGAAGGGGGCATTGCAGGCTCACCTCTCCGGCGAGCTGAGAGGCCTTGGTGCTTGGCAGACCAGCCCACTAGGCACTCCTGATGCCGTCCTTACTTTGGGGCGGCTATCATAGCCTATCCATTGTTGTCGCTCAATGTGGAAATCATAGGGAGGCAGTACATTCGCTAGACGTCTTGGTATCTAGACTCAGGTCCCTTTGAGCAATGAGGGCACCATGCCTGAAGCAGGAAACTCCCAACCAGCCTGTGGCGAACCCACGCCAAATTAGGAGGGAACTTCTAGGACCTCCGATATCCATTGGTGATCGGCATCCGTCGATCCTTACCAAGAGCGCGGGACGTAATTTTGACCCCGATGGGAGCCTGCTGGCGCTTGAACTCACTGCGATCGACCAGCCCAACCACGCGAATAACCGTGGCGCGATCGAAGCCGGCTTTAATGATTTCATCGGGGGATCGATCTTCTTCGACATACGCCCGCAGAATGGGGTCGAGGACCGGATAGGGGGGTAATGAATCTTCATCTTTTTGGTCTGGTCGCAACTCGGCACTTGGAGGCCGATCTAGCGTCCGGGTTGGGATCACAGGCGAAGAACCGCGGGCATTCCGAAACGTTGCCAGCGCATAGACCATCGTCTTCGGCACATCCTTGATAACGGCAAAGCCGCCAGCCATATCACCGTAGAGAGTCGCATAGCCGACACATAACTCGCTTTTGTTCCCAGTCGTCAGCACCAGATCCCCAAACTTGTTCGACACAGCCATAAGCATATTCCCACGAATACGTGCCTGGAGATTTTCCTCTGTCGTGTCACCCGGCCGGTCGCCGAACGTCGGTCCTAACGAGCGTCGGTAGGCTTCGAACGTAGGAGTAATGGAGATCACGCTCAGGTCGATGCCCAGACGTCGGACGAGTTCCAGTACATCCGCTTCGCTCTCGTCTGACGTATAAGGAGACGGAAGAAAGACCCCCCGCACCCGATCAGCTCCGAGCGCGTCCACCGCAATCACCGCCGTGAGTGCCGAATCAACCCCACCGCTCAATCCAAGCGTGACCCGCGCAAAGCCATTCTTCCCCACATAGTCCTTGAGCGCCATAACCAAGGCCCGATAGATTTCTTCTATTTCCTCCACCGGTTCGGTCATGATCGGTTTGATTGGAGGCCTCGCCTTCTGTCGTATGGGCATCCTCACCGAAACGCGAGCCAGATCAGCCCTGATGGTCTGGGCAACCTGAACCTTTCGCCTCCGCGTCTGACGCTCAGACGAACCAGCCTCCATATTCACATCGGCCACGACCAACTCTTCTCGAAATGCAGCACCGCGAGCCAGAACCTCTCCAGCCCTGCCGAGAATCACGCTGTTCCCATCGAACACCATCTCATCCTGACCGCCGACCATGTTGGTATACGTGACGATCACTCCATTTTCTCGCGCGCGAGCTGCTAGCACCTCCTCTCTCGATCGGCTATTCCCACGATGAAAGGGAGAGGCGTTGATGTTGACAATTAGCTCGGCTCCGACCGAGGCTTGCTTACGGATCAGCCCTTTCGAACACCCAAGATCTTCGCAGAGCGTCACACCCATCAGTACCCCATAGACACGGAACAACGGGAATCGTGGCCCTGGCTGAAAATATCGACTTTCATTGCAGCTCCCATGGTTCCCTAGAGACCGCTTATGATAGCTCCCGACTAACCGACGATCGGCGATCAACGCCGCGGCATTGTACAGTACATGGCAATCCGCTAAGCCATTCGAACGCCTTGATGGGTTCGCGTCGCATTTTTCATCTTGCCCCACATATCCCACAATGACCACCAGTCCACGACAGGCCGGAATGATCTCTCTCAAGGCCCGTCTATTCTCATCCACAAACCATGGCTTGAGCAGCAAGTCTTCCGGATGATATCCAGTAATCGCCAGTTCAGGAAACGCCACTAGGTCAGCCTTGGCTTTTTGGGCCTCACGAACCCAACCCAGGATTCGATGAACGTTCCCGTCCAAATCTCCAACCGTCGGATTCATCTGCGCCATGGCAATTCGCAAGGTCTTCATCACACTCCAAGTCTACCGACAGAAGCACAGTGGAACTTCGCTGACGAGTGATCCCTTTACGATCAGAACGCTGCTTGGTCAGGCCATCACGACAAGGCTCATGTGCTGATCAAGGCTGCTCGTGATGCGGCATACCACCGATCAAACACCTCTTTGCTTAGCGGAGCCATACAAACTTCTCCGATACGTGTAGGCCACACGCCAATCACCTGTCCGGCTGACACCTTTTTATCGTGAAGCATGGCCTTCCAGATTTTGGTCGGCGTCGTAGCTGGCATGCGGTCACTGAGGCCTGCTTCATTGACCAGGCATCGAATGGCTTCGACCACCTCATGGGTACAGATACCTTGGAAACATGCAAGATCCGCCTCCTGCACCAATCCAATCCCGACGGCTTCCCCATGCACAAGCGATTTGTACCCTCCCAATGCCTCAAGCGCATGTCCGATCGTATGCCCGTAGTTGAGAATTCTCCTCCGATCAGACTCCCGCTCATCTGCTGCAACCACCTCAGCTTTAATCTCGCAGGACCGTTTCACAATGCTCGCCACAACCTGGGGACTCTGCTGTTGCAACGCAGGCATCTTCCGTTGCAGGTACGCAAAAAACGACGTATCTGCAATAATTCCATACTTAATCACTTCAGCTAGCCCAGCAACCCATTCCCGTGCGGGCAACGTTTGCAGGGTCAGAGGATCGATCCAGACTGCACGCGGCTGATAGAACGATCCGATCAGGTTCTTCCCGAGGCGATGATCAACACCCGTCTTTCCTCCGACGCTGGAATCCACTTGTGCCACAAGCGTCGTCGGCACTTGGATATAGGGAATCCCACGTTGATAGATCGAGGCTGCAAACCCTGCGAGATCTCCAACCACTCCACCTCCTAACGCCAAGAGGTGCGATGACCGTTCAAACCGATGTCGGGCTAACACGTTTAAGATGTGCTCTACAGTTTGTAACGTCTTGGACCGTTCCCCAGGAGCAAGAATGATCGGAACTGGCTCAAGTCCAGATCGTTTAGCCGTTTCAACGATTGTTTTCAGATAGTGCCGCGCCACATGCCGGTCTGTGACAATGCCGACCTTTCCCTTCAGTCCATAACGATTCATTTCCCTTCCGAGTCGTTCAAAAAGCCCTGCCCTGATGGAAATTTCGTAACTTCTATCAACCAGAGAAACCGTCACGGATGGAACGGAAGTCATGTGGCCCCCTCACTGATCGGAACACCGAAGACCGTTATGGTGATGTTCACTGTACAACCTCTCGTAATCTCTCGAAGAACAGAGCATGGTAACACAGCACCGGAGAACTAAAAAGACAGACACGTTCCGTCAGGCATGACAACATCCTGATAACAACCCACACGCTTGTTGCACCAAAAAGCAAAGGCCCACCGATGCAAGAACGCATCAGCGGGCCTTTGCTGCTATCGAAAGCCGCCTCAGAATTAGGTCTTGATAATACTCGGAGTCAGAAAGATGAGCAGCTCCTGCTTGGACACCGTCTCAGACTTATTCTTGAACAACCAGCCCAGCACTGGCATGCGTGATAAATAGGGAACCCCTTGTACATTATTGCCCTGCGTATCAACGAAGACGCCTCCGATCACCATCGTCTCCCCATCTCTAACGATCACCTGTGTCGTCGCTTCTCGTCGGTCAATGCTTGGACCGGCAGGATTACTCCGTGCGCCGACAGCATTGCGAGTCGCTCGTACCCGCATAAGAATCCGCTTGGATTCTTCCTTCGGATCTCGAGAGGTAATTTGTGGGGTGACATTCAACTCCAGATTTGCATCGACAAACGTCGTTTGAGTCCCCTGCAATGACGTTGTTTGAAAAGGGATTGATTCGCCCTGTGAAATCTTGGCCTCCCGCTTATCCAACGTGGTGATTTTGGGAGCTGCAATGACCTTGCTCAATCCCAACAGTTCACCAGCTGATAGCCGCATGTCCAGGGCGAAGTCTCCCCCAAGCTTTCCAAAGGTCCATCCAATCGACGGAACAGCCGGCAACCCACCGACTTGGGCCGGCAAGTTAACCAGGAAGTTTCGATCAATCGAGCTGCTCCCGGTTCCGGCAATCTGTCCGAAGGGGCCAGTCAGGTTCGAGAGCGCGAAGAAGTCTGTGGGTGTGCGATTCCCAGCCTGGAACCCCCACTGAATCCCCAACCCGCGAGCATAGACCGTATCAGCCTGAACGATGCGGGCCTCAATCTGAACTTGTGGAACCTCCAGATCGAGCCCTTCAACAAGCTGCCGAATGATTCCGAGCTTGGTTTCTGTATCACGCACGACCAACGCATTACTGCCGGCATTAAACTGCATAAGGCCACGCGGGCTCAAGTTCTGCCGTAGCGACATCATCAGCTCTTGTGCCTGAAGATTTCTGATATAAAAAACCCGGTCGATTAATTCCTCCGCATTTATTTTCGAGATCTTTGTTCGTGCCTCTTCATCTTGTTGCTTGGCAATGTTCGCCAATGAATCGACCCAAACGATGCTCCCCTGCCGAATCATGCCAAGTCCATTCATCTTTAAGAGCATTTCCAGTGCTTGATCCCAGGGCACACTCACCAACTTCATGGTGACCTTCGACTTGACCCCTTCGCCTACAACGATATTGAAACCACTAACCTCTGCGATCAATCGGAGGATATTGGTGATATCCGCCTGTTGAAAATCGAGGGAAATACGACGCCCCACATATCGTGTTTGTCCTACCACAAGATCATCAGGCCGCTCATCCTTCTCAGAGGAAACTGCTTCTCCCCCCATCTGGATGCGTTGAATCTTGAATTGAGCCTGTGCCGGGCTTACGAGGCGCGCCGTCCGCTTCACTACGCGATCTGCCGGCTCATATGCACCTTTGCGGTTTTTAAGAAGGACGACCGACGGGCCTTTTTTCTCAAGATGTGCCATCGCTACAGAAGAGTCGGTTCTCCGCTCACTCGGCTTCAGGGTAATCACCACCCTGTTATCTTCTCGAGTGAGAGAGTAGACGGGGCGTTCCGGTACATCGAACACCAATCGAACCTTGTCGGCATGATGCCCCACCCGAATCTTCTTGAGCAAATGATGGTTGGCCTCCACCACAGAGCGTCGGAGGGTCGAGGACACAGCTGGAATATCAATAATAAGCCTGGACTCATCCAAAAAGTTGGTCTCTGGAAATAATTGACCGTCCCCTGCAATGACAACCGTCATCAGGTCTGCTTCTGGATGAACTTCAATCGAGGTCAGCGTCTGTGCCAGATATCGGAGAGAAGGGCTTTCAACCGATGTCACATTCTTTAGCGTGGCCCCCCCGTGCAGCTCAGCTGCAAGAGCGGGTATCTCCCCGGCCCCAATCCAGCCAACAACGGCTAGTCCGCAAGGTGCAAGACAACGTCTCAATGTCAGGACACTATTGATGCCAAGGAATAATGGTTTCATTCTGAGCCCTCTTTGGGATGTAGGAGCTTCACATGCTCCCGTTCCTGCTTCTTGCCATACACATCCGTAAATCGCTCCTGAACGATGATGCCGCGCTCGGTCACTGCACTCACCACGCCATTGTTCTGACCGATCCGCGTACCCCGCCGCACCGTATATCCATATCCCTCAGGGGTCTGTACCATCGCCGTGTATCCGTAGGCCCCCCATACAATGGCGATTAGATTGAGTTCCGTCAGCGTCACACGTTGTAACGGCGGGAGCGTACTATCCATTTTCCCTACTTGGAGCTCCTGGATCACAGGGGCAAATGGATCGCGACGACCGGAAGGGTCGTATCCCACTCCCATTATCCCCACGGTCTCCGGCAAATCGGGTGGGGCCTGCACGTTTCCAGTCTGTGATGATGTTTCCATCCCAGAAGGAACTGAGGGGGCGACCTCCGGCATTGAAGGGGCTTTAATTGAGTCGTGTCTCATTGGCACTATCTGCCCAGGAATGGGAGAGGGTTCGGCTTGGACATGCTCAGCACCCAGAAGCCCCCCCCACCAACAGACCACGCAGACACCGGCAATCCGTGCGTACCGCCGTGCTTTCTCCTGACCTTGCTCAGCCCCTAAAAAGTACATCGGTTCAGTATCCTCTACTTACCAGCCTGCGCCACTTTTGGCGTATTCACCGACTGCGCTGCAACAGCAACTGGTTTCTCGTGTGGAGCGGCGTAGGCAATGAGATCGAATGTCGTTTGGGAAACAATTCGCCCCTGTTCCACTTTTGGAGAGCCCATTCTGAGCCCCGACACCGTGATGATTCTCGGCAGTCGATTAATGCGGTCAAAGAACAACGCAGCCGTGTGATACACTCCTGCCACTTCCACACTAACCGGCATTCTGACAAACAACTTTGACGGATCTTCGGCCTGCGCCCCAGGCCGCCACAACTTAACGTCTAGTCCAAGTCTTACCCCGAGATCAGAAACCTGCTTGAGCAGCATGATGGCCTCTTCTTCCGGGGGAAGCCGCTCTTTCTTCTTGGCCAGCTCGATCTCCAACTGCTTGTTGGCCGCTACGAGCTCGTCGAGATGTTTCACCTTAATCGTCAATGTTTGAATCTCGCTCTCCAGCCTGGTGTTCTCCGCCTCGAAAGCCGCAATGCTTTCCGACTTCGGTTGGACGATATAGAAATAGAACCCAGCAATCATGCCACCGATGACGAGCAGCAGTAGAGCCACCTTTTGGGAGGCAGGAACGCTGCGGAGTGCATCAAGGTTAAGTTGAGGTAACGCCATACTTATCCCTTTAAGCGAAACGCCAACCGAAATTGATAAAGGTTGATCTTATTCTCCACAGCGGCCTTACTTTCTTGGAGATTGATACCGGTAAAATAATCTGTTCGACGCAAGTTATTCACAAACTCCACTACGTCGTCATTGGTTAATGCCTTCCCCTCCAACTCCACCGTTTCTGATGTGACACCCAGCTTGGTCAGCCACACCTTGAGCGGTTCTAGGCTTTGACTGACATGGTCGAGCACCTTCACCGGTCCCATTCTTGACTGTTCAAGTTGATCGATAACCCGATTTTTGTCCTCAAGCAGTTTCTTTCTTTGTTCAAAGTCCTGAACTTGCTTCACTTGCTCTTTCAGTTGGGCAACTTGTTTTTCCTTCGCCTGTTTCTCCTCTTGCTTCGCTTCCAGTTCGCTATCTAATCCAGCGGAGTACCACCAACAACCAGCCAACGTCACCACGACCATTCCCACACCAAGTAGCGCTTGGGCGCGGACATCATACTGAGGTTTTGCCTGTCGCCCTTTTGGTCCACCAGGAAGGAGGTTAATCCGTATCATCGGTCACCCACCGCACGTAAGGCCAACCCAATACCGACAGCTGCGGAAGGCGCTAGCTCTGCTAGAAGATCAGGGTCCATGTCACACCCAGTGGTATCGATCTCAGCAAAAGGATCCGCCAGTTCTACCGGTACTTGCATCCGATCGCTCAGCTGCTGAATTAGCCCTTTCGCCTTGGCCACACCGCCACAGACCAGCACGCGATTGAGATCGGCGTTGGCGCCAGACGTTTTGAAGTAATCCACAGTTCGGGCAATTTCTGAGGCTACTTCCGCATTTACACTGTCCAGAACGTTACCGACCGACATTCCGGTAGACTCGCCGCTTCCATCCTTCTTCTTACTTTCTTCCGCTTCTTCGAACGAAAGTCCCATCTCGCGTTGGATCGCCTCAGTATACCTATTTCCACCTAGAGGAATATCTCTGGTAAAGAGAGAACATCCGGCGCGTGTAATATTCACATTCATCACACTGGCACCGAGGTTGACCAAGGCCGTCGTTTCCTCCTGCGCTAGCGGATAGTTGATGCCATGCATGTTTTCAATTGCAAATGCATCGACATCCATGACCATTGGAATGAGCCCTGCGGCCTTTACAAGCTCTGTCAGCTCATTGATTTTGTCCTTCTTAGCTGCGACGAGGATCACGGCCATATCTCCCTGGCCATCGCCCGATGGATCCGGAGGCAGTACGTGAAAATCAATGTTCACTTCGTTGATATCGAAGGGGATATATTGCTCAGCAGCTAACTTGACTTGCCCCTCAAGTTCTTCATCCGGCATGGGTGGAAGACTAATCTTCTTTACGATGACAGCATGTCCCGAAATAGAGATGGCGACGCACTTGTTCTTGACGTTCGTTTCCTCGAATAGCTCCTGGATGGCCGAGATTACACGCCCTTCATCCATCACCGTCCCATCGACAATCACCTCTGGCTCAAGAGGCTTCACACCGAACTTCTGAAGAGAGTACCGCCCCTTACTTTCCTTGAGCTGGGCTACCTTGATCGCGCTTGACCCAATGTCAAGTCCCACAAGTTGCCGACGAGGAGTCAGCATTGAGATGATGTCCGTTTCAACGAGCTTTTTTAATGAACTTAGCATGCGTCACCTGAACCCTACACGACACGTTTCCTAGCACAAATGACTTTCTCGATTTCATCCACATTCTTTGGTGTATAGAGCCGCCAATTCCTCCAATCACGTGCAGGTCTCGCGATCACCCCTTCTCGCTCCCAACGAAATAGCGTGGCTTTGGAAATATCGAACAACTGGCATACCTGATTGGCCTTGATTCCTTCATCCCCTTTATAAATTGTACGATTTTTCACTTTGGTATTTACACCCATTACACTACCCTTACTCCTGACAAAGGCAAGTATAGTCAATATGCTCGACCTGTCAAGAAAACAGCAAGAAATGACGTCGGGGAGAGGGGGCAGATCTGTGGAAGACCACACAGAACCTAGGATTTTTCGATATCTCTATGCTTGAGACCCACGTGGTAGCCCAGCGCAGCAAGTTGCTCACAGAGATGTCCGGCAATCACTACCGAGCGGTGCCGCCCACCGGTACATCCGATCGCAATTGTGAGATAGCTACGCCGTTCACGCTGATACAGAGGCAGGAGAAACTTTAGTAACCCTTCGACATGCTCAATAAACACGAGCGCTTCGGAGTCCGCCAGGACGAACTTGCGAACCGGTTCATCTTTCCCAGACAGTGGCTTGAGATCATGCACGAAGAAGGGGTTTTTCAGAAAGCGCACATCAAACAGCAAATCTACATCGTACGGGACCCCGAATTTATATCCGAAAGTTAGAAAGGAGATGGTGAGGCGACGATCGAAGGATTCCTGAAGAAACTCCTTCCCAAGTAGGTTTCCAAGCTCATGTACTGTAAGATCTGATGTATCGATGATCCGATCCGCCTGTCGTCGCAACTCGGCGATCCGCTCCTTCTCAAATCGAATCCCTTCTCCAACTGGTCGATGTGGCAAGAGTGGATGCGGTCGACGAGACTCCGAAAAGCGTCGGATGAGCACCTCCTCTCGGGCCTCAAGAAACAGCACCTGCACGGCATGCCCAAGGGTCTTCACTCGCTCAAGGATTCCCACAAAATCCGCAAAAAACCCCCGTTCCCTTATATCAACCCCAAGAGCGACGTTCGCTATTTCACTATGCTGCTGATTGCAAAGATCAACGAAGGTAGGAAGGAGTGCTGGAGGTAGGTTATCAATACAGAAATACCCGGCATCCTCGAACGCTTTCAAGGCGTAGGACTTTCCGGATCCCGACAACCCGCTAATAATGACTAGATTGAGTCGTGCCATTCGATTTCGCTCGATCTTGAGACCTTCCCGATTACCGGATCGCAACTCACGGACGACAGCGTTTGAGATCACTGTGTTTATAGAAGGGGACTGCTCGACAAGGTCTTCGGTGCACAGCGTGGCCCCGATGAACCAGTGGAGCCGCTCTTTTCTTAGCGCCACCACTCACACTAAACAGAGCTCAACGGGCTAGCTTTTCCTTTTTCAGTTTTTCTGGCTTATGGCTAACGAGGCGTTCTTTCAATTTACGAAACTGTGCATCCACACGATCAGCAAGTTCATCAATAGTGGCATACATCTCCGATGTTGTGGTCTTTGCTTGCACTCGTTTGCCGCTTACAATGCCTGTAACTTCTGCCTTGTGCTGAAGCTTTTCCACTCCCAAAATGATTTGTAACGCCCCAACCTTTAACCCGTAGCGATCCAGCCGGCTAAATCGCGTTTCAATATAACTCCCCAGTGCCGGCGTAATGTCCATGTGGCGGCCTGTGATTTTCAACTTCATGCCTACCTCCAATTTATTCCAGCCTGATACGATGCATCTCCTATTAAAAAAACTGTTTCCGCTGGCTTGCTGAGGCAATGTTCAACTCTGCCCGATATTTGGCGACCGTCCTCCTCGCAATGCGCACACCCTGGGTAAAGAGCCGGGCCGCAATCTCTTCATCTTTCAATGGTCGCTTGGTATCCTCCTCCGCCACCATGTTCTTAATCATATCCCGAACCGACACTGAAGAGTGCATACCAGACGGTTCGTCTGCCCCTTGGAGTCCGGCGTTGAAGAAGAACTTAAGCTCTAACATGCCTTGCGGACAGTACATGTATTTATTCGCTGTGACTCGGCTGATCGTGGACTCGTGCATTCCGATATCTTCGGCCACCTGTTTCAACACTAAGGGCTTGAGACACTGCACGCCGTGTTCAAAAAACTCCTCTTGAAACTTGACGATGCTCGACACAACCTTAACGATCGTTCTATTGCGCTGCTCAATGCTTCGAATCACCCATTGCGCGGCCCTCATTTTCTCATCCATGTATGCCTTCGTCTCAGGCGTCCCGCTCTGCCCAGATGAAATGAGTTGTTTGTAATAGGGGCTGATTCTCATACGCGGCAGGCCATCATCGTTCAACAACACGACCCACTCCCCTTCATTCTTGACGACAAACACATCCGGCACGATGACATAATTCTGGGTGTTGATGAACGGCCGCCCAGGTTTTGGTTCAAGCTCTCCGATAATCTTGGTTGCCTGAAACACATCTTCAACCGTCACGTTCAGTGCCTTAGAAATTTTTGCGTACTGCCTTCTCTCCAGATCCTTTAAATGGTGAAGCACAATGGCCTCAATAACTGACGCCTTCAGCGCGCCAGGAGGTGCGCCGAGTGACCCAAATGGATTCCGACCCAAATGTCGCAATTGCAAAAGAAGACACTCTGGAAGATCTCTAGCGGCTACGCCTGTAGGATCGAAGGTTTGGACATCTCTCAGAACGGACTCCGCGTCTGATTCGGCAAAGTCCGTCCCGGCAATCACCTCGGCTAACGAAATGCGAAGATAGCCGTCATCATCTAGATTTCCAATAATCAGGCGGCCGACTGTTTTCTCTCTGTCCGTGAGAGTCGACAAAGACAACTGCCAAAGCAGATGTTCCTCCAAGGAGGTAGGCTTGGCCACCGTCTGTTCGTATGAAGGCAGATCGTCCTGAGCAGAAGCATATTCAGCATCTCCTCCTCGCCGATCTCTACCAAAATATTCTTCCCAACCTGAGGCAGAAAATTCTTCCGGTGATCCTCGCTCTTCCCGCGATTCATTCGGAACGCTCTGCTCCTGTCCAGCCAATACCGGAATTTCCTCAGCCTTCCCCTCATTGATTGATGATTCAACGTCTTCGACGTCAGATTGAACCTCGTCAAGCAGAGGATTCTCCAAGAGATGCTGTGTCAGGCTCTGTTGCAATTCAAGGCGAGAGAGCTGTAACAGCTTAATCGCCTGCTGCAGCTGCGGCGTCATGATTAATTTTTGACTGAGCTTCAGGTCCAGACGCAGTTTCATGGGTGGCTGTTCACTTTCTTACAATTTGAACTGTTCTCCCAGATACACCGCTCTGGCTGTTTCGCTCTGGACAATCACGTCAGGAGGACCGGCTTCTAAGATCATACCTTCATTGATGATGTACGCTCGATCGACGATGGAGAGCGTTTCTTGGACATTATGATCGGTAATCAAGATACCAATTCCTTTGCTCTTAAGCCGCGTGATGATCTGTTGAATATCCGCCACCGCAATTGGATCAATCCCAGCAAACGGTTCGTCTAGTAACATAAATGATGGGGTGGCCGCCAGTGCACGCGTAATCTCCAATCGCCGTCGCTCTCCGCCGGAAAGTGCATAGGCCATGCTCTTTCGAATATGTCCGAGGTCCAACTCTTTGAGCAGGGCATCGACCCGCTCCCGTCGTTCTGCACGAGCATATCCCAGCATTTCAAGAATGGCTAGAACATTATCTTCTACCGAGAGGCGGCGAAACACTGACGACTCCTGCGGAAGATACCCGATCCCCTTACGTGCGCGCTTGTACATTGGAAGATTCGTAACGGACTCGCCTTTGAAGGTGATGTCTCCCTCATCCGGCTGGCAAAGTCCGACCATCATGTCAAAAATCGTCGTCTTACCAGCCCCATTAGGACCAAGAAGGCCCACGACCTCACCGGCAAAGACTTCGATGGCCACACCTTTCACGACCTTTCGGCTACGAAAGCTTTTCACTAGTCCGTTTGCTCGTAGTGAGACACCATTTTCTTGCGCCGCGTTCCCTACCAGCATCCTTGGTTCCACCTCAAGACTTAGAGTCATTGTCCATTCTGTCCTTCACCTTCAATATGGATATGGGATCCTCCTTCCACCACACTACGTTCTTCTGCTAGATAAATAGTAATCTGCCTACCGCTGACGCGCGTTCCCTTTTCCCAAGCCACTGGATCACCCGTCAACACAACTTTCTCGCCGTCCGAAAAATACACGGCTTTTTGGCAAGTCGCATTGCCATTAGCATATTTGATTTTGACGGGATGTGCCGCTCCAATCGCCTCGACACGGTTCACCGAGCGACTCGACATCGTTGATCCTGGGTGACCTGTCTGAGTTATAGAGGAGGATTGAGCGGGTTCACTCTGCTCGGCCCTCTTCCTCACTGCTGATTCACCATCAGAATGCTTGGGCTGGAACGACACCACCATCTTATCAGAGTGCACGACCAAGGAGCCTCGAGTGAGCACCACCATCCCATCAAAGACAGCCTGGCTATCCTGATTCCGTACCGTCATCCGATTGGAGGTGATGGTCGTCGGAACACCAGGTGCCTCTACACTCCGCCTCAGCCCCCCAGATTCAGCTGCGAGAGCGGCTTCCGAAGATCCTATTAATGCAATACTAAGAAGCAGACACCAGATCCACATGGACATCTTGGAGTATCTCAAACTCTTCCGATGGTATTCGCCCCATCAGGCCTTGCCCACGAATCTCCAGGCCATGGCCCACGATTCGAACTGGAGCGGCTGTCCGAATTTCTTGCACGGCCTCAATCCATTCCAGTCGGTTCGTGTAAATCGTGTACCCGCTCCTTGTTTGCACAACGATAGGGGCTTTTTGATTGGCCAATACAAAATCTTTGGTTGCCGTATTGAAGGTGCCCTCTTCACCTTGAACTGTCACTTCATCTCCGGCCCCCCCATAAAACGTCAAGACAACCTCACGCAGAACGGCCCGCTTTTCTTGCTCAAAGAGGCGCGCCTGCTTGGCACGGATCTGCCATTCAACAGTCTCTCCTTTCGACTGGGTAAACGTAAACTCCCCGAGCTTCGCATCTGCCTCTTCAATTGAAACTGACGAAAGAGGCCCGCTGCTAGGAGCAGACGCTGCATTTCTGAAGAGGAGATAGCCAAGAAATATCGTAAGGAGCACACTGAGGGAGAGAAGAGTTCGGCGCGCGAAAATTTCCCACATATCCGAATAATTCTCCACACATATGGATCATGAATTTCTACCAATATCTGGCACGATCTTAGCAGGTGAGGTAGATCAAGTAAACGTCTCCATTGAAAAGAAAAAAGACTCCCATGCACAGAGGCATGGGAGTCTTTGGATATCGAAGCCCTATTCGCCTGATAAAGAACTAGGTGGACGTGCTCGACCCCGCTGGTGAAGACTGTGCCTGGCTCACGACAGCTTTCTTTTGTGCCGTGGTATCTTGACGAGCAACTAATTCAATGGCTACCATTTCTGCAGCATCGCCAATCCGACGACGAGTTTTAATGATCCTAGTGTACCCGCCAGGACGATCCTTAAACCTTGCGGCAACATCGTCAAAAAGCTTCGAAACAACGGCCTTACTTCGAAGAAATCCCAAAGCTCTCCGTCGAGCAGGAAGCGTTCCTTCCTTCCCAAGCGTGATCATACGATCGGTAAAGCCTCTGATTTCCTTGGCTTTCGCTTCCGTCGTTTCGATACGCTCTTGATCCAACAACGAGGTGACTAAGTTTCTAAAAAGAGCCCCCCGGTGTTTGGTCTGTCGCCCAAGTTGTCGTCCTTTTTTTCTATGTCGCACGGTGTTCCCCTTGGCTAAGAATCATCATTCCGGTTTTGGGCTTCCGTTGTGTGGCGACGATGCTTCAACCTTCGTCCCTAATGAAAGACCCATTTCCGAGAGAATTTCTTTGATCTCATTCAGAGACTTCTTACCGAAGTTCTTCGTCCTGAGCATCTCCCCCTCGGACTTTTGAACAAGATCGGCGATCGTCTTAATATTTGCGTTCTTCAGACAATTAGCAGCCCGAACAGATAACTCTAACTCATTCACACTGCGTGAAAGATTCTTATTCACTTCCCGATGAGATTCTTCATAACCCCCTTCGCTCTTCCCCTCATTGCGCTCTTCTGGATTGATGAAGATATCCAAGTGTTCGCGTAAGATCCCCGCGGCAGTGGAAAGGGCATCTCTTGGGCTGATCGTGCCGTCGGTCCAGATCTCCATCGCCAGCTTGTCATAATCGGTCATACGACCGACACGTGCATTTTCCACATGAAAATTGACCCGTTTGATGGGAGAAAATACAGAATCGATGGCGATCACGCCAATCGGTAATCCTTCTTCCTTATTGCGTTCCGCTGGGACATATCCGCGCCCATGCTTGACCGTCATCTCAATATCCAACGTGGCGTCCTTATCGAGAGTCGCAATATGTAAATCAGGGGTCAGAATGGTCACCTCAGCATCATGAAGAATATCTGAGCCCTTCGCTTCGCCTGGCCCCTTCTTTTTCAGCCGTATGGTCTTGGGTTTGTCCGTATGGAGTGCCAAGCGGAGACTCTTCACATTCAGGATAATTGCCGTGACATCTTCCGTCACGCCGGAAATGGTTGAAAACTCATGCACGACCCCCTCGATTTTCACAGTGGTCACCGCAGCACCCGTCAGCGACGACAACAAAATGCGACGGAGGGCATTACCAATCGTGGTACCGAACCCCCGCTCAAACGCTTCGGTTGTGAAGCGACCGAATGTGGGGGACTGTGTATCCTTGTCGACTTCCACCCGCATTGGGATCTGAAAGTCCTTCATCGCTTTGATCATGACCCACCCTCCATACCATCGAGTGACAAACACATTGACGGCTTACACCTGGCCAACCAACACCCAAACCCGTGGCCTATCGAGAGTATAATTCCACCACCATCTGTTCGTTGACCGGCAACGGGATCTGATCTTTCACTGGAAGCGCCCGAACTATCCCCTTGAACGCTCCACGATCCAGCTCCAGCCATTCTGGAATTCCACGACTATCAACTGACTCCAAGGCGGCCTGAATCGCCAGCAGATCTCGACTCCGCTCTCGAATCTCGATCACATCTCCAGGCTTCACCAGGGCTCCGGCCACTGTAATCTTTTTGCCATTCAACGTAAAATGACCATGACTGACCAGCTGACGAGCTTGCTTACGCGAAGCCCCAAATCCCAAGCGATAGGCCACGTTGTCCAGTCGGCATTCGAGTAAACGCAACAAGGCATCTCCCGTAACCCCAGTCTGCCGTTCGGCGCGTTCGAATACACCGCGGAACTGACGTTCCTGAAGGCCATAAATCCGACGAAGCTTTTGCTTCTCCCGAAGCTGTAGACTATAGTCGGACGTTCTTTGTCGCCCCTGTCCATGTTGCCCAGGGGGATAGCTCCGGCGTTCGATCGCACATTTTTCCGTCATGCAGCGGGTGCCCTTCAGAAAGAGCTTTTCACCTTCGCGCCGACATAATCGACAAACAGGACCACGATACTTTGCCACTGATGCCTCCTCGGAAATAAGCTACCCGAGCCGTTGATTACTGCATTACCTGAGACCTCAACCCCTGACGACTCATTCGCTCGGATGAATTAGACTCGACGCCGCTTAGGGGGACGACACCCGTTATGCGGAATCGGCGTCACATCGCGAATCAAGTTGATCCGCAACCCTGCCCCCTGCAGAGACCGAATCGCCGACTCTCTCCCAGAGCCAGGTCCATTCACATACACGTCAACCTGGCGCATTCCGCTTTCCATTGCTTTTCTCGCTGCCGCTTCTCCGGCACGCTGAGCAGCAAACGGCGTACTCTTGCGTGAGCCTTTAAATCCCTGATTCCCTGCGCTGGCCCATACCACCGTATTACCGCTCATATCGGTGATGGTCACAATCGTATTATTGAACGACGCCTGAACATGAGCCACCCCGCTCTGAACCATCCGTCGCTCTTTCTTCTTACCCTTTTTTACACTCATACGCTCTCCTCTCAATGGTGGAGTAGACTACGCGCCTGGCCCTCATTTGGCTGCGGTTGGTCTTGGCTTACTACTCACACCGGCCCGACGTCCTTTCCGTGTTCTCGCATTGGTTTTGGTCCGTTGACCTCGAACGGGCAATCCTTTTCGATGCCGAAGCCCTCGGTAAGTCCCGGTGTCAACCAGCCGCTTGATATTGAGTGACACCTCTTTCCGAAGATCGCCCTCGACTCGATAATCACGCTCAATGATTTCCCGCAATTTTACAATCTTGTCTTCGCTCAAATCTTTCACACGAACGGCTCCATCAACACCGGCTTCAGTAAGAATTTGCTGAGCTGCGGTCCGCCCAATCCCGTAGATATACGTCAGCCCAATGTCCGTTCGTTTATTTCTCGGCAAATCGACACCAGCAATACGTGCCATTCTTCCTCCAGGTACGAGTATCAGGTGCGAGCCAACTGGCTGTACCGCACTCCTGACTCGATATGTTCAGAGCTCAGTATCACGACGCCATCACTCCAGGACTAGCCTTGTCGCTGCTTATGTCGCGGATTCTTACAGAGGATCCTCACGACACCCCGACGGCGTACAACCTTGCATTTCGCGCAAATAGGCTTCACTGACGACTTGACCTTCATGGCAATCCTCAACTCCCGTTACTTAAATCGATAGGTGATTCGACCTCTGGTCAAATCGTACGGAGACATCTCGACCGTAACTTTATCGCCAGGCAAAATGCGGATGAAATGCATACGCATTTTCCCAGAAATATGGGCCAATATGACATGCCCGTTCTCAAGTTTGACTCGAAACATGGCATTGGGGAGTGTCTCTACGACCGAACCTTGAACCTCAATAATGTCTTCTTTTGCCATGTCTGCGACGATACTTTCTTAATAACGGCAATCTAGGACTTATACCAGCTGACTCAAAATACGAGGAGCGCCGGCTGACTGGATGGCAATCGTATGTTCAAAATGGGCTGACAGGCTCCCATCTACTGTGACCGCCGTCCATCGATCATCAAGAACACGAACGGCACTCCGTCCCATGTTCACCATTGGTTCAATTGCCAAAACCATCCCAGGTTGCAAACGTGGCCCCTGTCCAGGCTTTCCGTAATTCGGAACTTGGGGTTCTTCATGTAACTGCCGTCCAATACCATGCCCTACAAACTCCGTGACCACTGAAAACCCAGCTGCCTCTACGTGGGACTGCACGGCGTGCGAAATATCCGTCACACGATTACCGACAACTGCCTGCTGAATTCCAAGGTAGAGCGCCTCTCTCGTGACCTGCACCAGCTGTTCCGTTTCCTGAGAAATCTTACCAACCGCCACGGTCACAGCGGAGTCTCCGTAGAATCCCCCGACAATGGCCCCAAGGTCTAGGCCGATAATATCCCCATCCTTCAGCTTTCGTCTCGAGGGGATACCGTGAACGACCTGTTCATTCACAGAGACGCACAGGGTCTTAGGATAGTTTCGATACCCCTTAAACGCCGGAATGGCACCACGCGCCCGAATTTCTTTTTCAGCGATTGAATCAAGTTCATCCGTACTGATACCAGGACGAACAGCCTCTCTTACGACATCCAACGCTTCAGCCACCACTCGTGAAGCCGCCACCATGACATCGATTTCGGCTGGCGTTTTCAGAATGATCATGCCGTCTGGTAGACCGACAACGTATGCACGAGTTCACGATAAACAACCTCGACCGGTTCAGCTCCGTTGAGATGGGACAGTAACTGTCTCTGTTCATAGAAACTGATCAATGGAGAAGTCTGCTCCTCATACACCTTGAGACGCATCCCGACTGCCTCTCGCTGATCGTCACTTCGCTGCACCAACCCCTCACCACAGCGATCACAAGAGGAGCCGCTCTTTGGAGGGGCAAAATCCACATGATAGGTCGCCTGACACTTCGGACAACTCCGTCGTCCACTCAGACGCTTAATGATTTCTTCTCTTGACACTCTAAAATTAATCACGCGATCAAGTTGGATCCCCTGTCCATCTAACACCGTAGCGAGAGCCTCTGCCTGGGGAACTGTTCTTGGAAACCCGTCAAGAATAAACCCCTTAGCTTTAGTTAATTCTGTCAGTTTTTCCTTCACCAATCCGATAACAACTGAATCGGGAACGAGGCGGCCCTGATCCATATATCCTTTTGCTTCCAAACCCAGTGGCGTCTGATTGCGAACGGCAGCCCGAAGTAAGTCACCCGTCGAGATCTTGGCAATGTGGTACTGGGCCACGACCTTGTCCGCCTGTGTGCCCTTACCGACACCGGGAGCCCCAAGAAAGACGACCCTCATCGCTAGGTATTTCTCCCTCTTAATGGAGCCATGCCCTTTCCTAAGAAGCCCTCGTAATTACGCATGAGCATATGGGACTCAATTTGTTGGGCCGTATCTAAACCAACTCCAATGACAATCAATAGTGATGTACCACCAAAGTAAAACGGCACATTCAGCTTATAAATCAAGAGCTCAGGGATTACGCACACAATGGCAAGATAGATCGCCCCAGCAAAGGTAATTTTCGTTAACACACCATAGATGTAGTCTGAGGTTCGTTGGCCTGGTCGAATGCCTGGGATAAATCCACCATACTTTTTCATATTGTCGGCCATATCGACAGGGTTGAGAACGACCGCGGTGTAGAAGAAGCAGAAGAACACGATCAAGCCAACATACATTAACGTGTACAAGAGCGATCCTGGTGCCAACTGAGCTCCGATGGCCTTTACCCAAGGAGTCTCAAAAAATCCTGCGATTGTTGCAGGGAATGCAATGATCGAAGAGGCAAATATTGGAGGGATCACACCAGCTGTATTGATTTTCAACGGTATATGAGTGCTCTGCCCACCGTACACCCGCCTCCCGATTACGCGCTTTGCATATTGGACTGGGATTTTTCTACGACCACTCTCTAAAAAGACGATGGCAGCAACCACGGCAACCATCAAGAGCGCCAGACCAACAAGCAAAAATGCATTGAGCTGACCAATCTCGTAGAGATTGTAAGTCTGAGCCACTGCTGCAGGCAACCGTGCAACAATCCCTGCAAAAATGATCAAGGAGATTCCGTTGCCGATCCCCCGTTCGGTAATTTGCTCACCCAACCACATTAAGAACCCCGTACCAGCCGTGAGGGTGATCACGGTCATCAGGCGGAATCCCCAACCTGCATTCAGGACAAAGGCTCCTTGGTTCATCTGTTCGAGTCCAATAGCAATACCAAATCCCTGAATCAAGGCAATGCCAATCGTGCCAAATCGCGTGTACTGAATAATCTTCTTCCGGCCGCGCTCACCTTCCTTCGCGAGTTTTGTTAAGTGAGGGATGACGACCGTCAATAGCTGAAGGATAATGGAGGCGCTAATATACGGCATGATGCCGAGCGCAAAAATGGTTAGTCGGGAGAGCGACCCACCTGAGAAGATATCCAGAAACCCAAGTAGAGCTCCCCCTTGCTTTTGAAGGAAGTCAGAAAGGGCCTCTCCATTGATCCCGGGTGTTGGAATGTGGGATCCAATCCGATACACAACCAACATGCCAAGCGTAAACAAGACACGAGTGCGGAGCTCGGGAATCTTAAAGATATTCTGAAAACTAGTCAGAAGACGTTCAAGCACCGCCGATAACCTCAACCCTTCCGCCAGCCGCTTGAATCTTCGCTTCCGCTGATTTGCTGAACTTGTGCGCCTGAACGACCAGTGCCTTCTTCAACTCACCGACGCCAAGGATCTTAATGGGCAACCGCTTACGTTTGATCAATCCTGCATCAACCATCGCTTGAGGAGTGACTGTCCCATCCCCTGTCCACTGCTCAAAACTCTTCAGATTAACGACCGCATATTCAATTCTGGACGGATTCCTAAAACCAAACTTGGGTAGCCTCCTGACCAAGGGCATTTGACCACCCTCAAACCCTGGCCGCTTACCACCCCCAGATCGAGCCAACAAGCCCTTATGCCCTTTGGTCGCCGTCTTTCCGTGACCAGATCCTGGTCCACGCCCAATCCGCTTCCGGCGTTTTTTTGATCCTGGTGCTGGAGCCAAATTATGAAGATTCATGGGCGTCCAACCTCGAGTAGATAGCCAACTTTTCGAATCATCCCCTGAACCTGTGGCGTGTCCGGACGAATCACTGTCTGACGAATATGTCGTAAACCTAGTCCGCGTAAGACAAGGCGATGGCCCTCTGGTGTGCCAATTGGACTACGCCGTAACGTCACCCGCACACGCGGTCCCTGAGACCCAGTTGTTTTTTTTGCCGTTCTTTCTGCCATTACGCTGTCGCCCTTTCTCGCCCTTCATCCGCCGTTTGCCGACGGAAACGAAGCACATCATCGAGATTTCTCAGCTGTGTGAGGCCATCGAGTGTTGCACGAACGGTATTGAATGGATTCCCACGCCCTAAGGTCTTCGCAATCACATTGTGCGCACCGACCAATTCCACAACCGCACGCACTGCCCCCCCTGCAATGATCCCAGTCCCATCGACAGCAGGCTTGAGCAACACATGTTCCGCTCCGAAGAGGCCGTGGACTTCGTGGGGAATCGTTCCACCCTTGAGTGGCACATGAACAAGATGCTTCTTTGCCTGCTCCACGGCTTTGGAAATTGCAACTGGCACTTCAGCTGCCTTCCCCTTACCAATCCCAACCCATCCATGGCCATCACCAACAACCACGAGCGCACAAAAGTTAAACCGCTTGCCACCCTTGACAACCTTTGCCACGCGGTTGATAAACACCACTTTATCTTTCAGACTTAGTTCATCGGGATTGACTCGCACGCTCCCACCCCTCAGTCCAACGTTCAGTTAACTTCCTGAATAGAAAATCGTCGCCGACTCTACCGACGCATACTAATTCAGATCTGTCCTCAAAATCGAAGGCCACCCTCGCGCGATGCATCGGCCAATGCTTTAATACGGCCATGGTACATACGCCCACCTCTGTCAAAAACTACCGCGGTAACCTTCGCGGCTTTGGCCCGATCGGCAATCAACTTCCCGACCGCTTTCGCCGCCTCAATTCCACCGGTTGACTTCACCGATGTACGAATCGATTTATCAAGAGATGACGCTGCCGCAAGAGTGGCTCCTCGAATATCATCAATAACCTGAGCATAGATATGCGCTGCACTCCGAAAAACATTCAGGCGAGGACGCTCAGCGGTGCCAAGAATCGTCTGGCGCACACGCTTGCGCCGCCGTTCAAGCTGTCGAAATTTATCTGCAGCATTCATTGTCAGTTCCTACTTCCCAGTTTTGCCTTCTTTTTTGCGTAAGGTTTCGCCAGCATAACGAACACCCTTTTGCTTGTACACATCCGGGGGTTTAATGGCTCGTAGATCAGCTGCGACCTGACCAACCAATCGTTTATCAACCCCTTTGACATTGATGAGAGTTTGTTTATCAACCTTCACATCAATCCCGGTTGGGACTTGATAGAGAACCGGGTTGATATACCCGACATTAAAGCTCAAGGTTCGTCCCTGAAGTTGCGTCTTGTAACCAACACCGGTAATCTCTAAGGAGCGCTCATACCCCTTAGTAACACCCTGGACCATGTTGCTCAGCTCAGCACGAGTGAGCCCGTGCAAAGCTCTTATCTTACGATCATCGCTGGATCGACCGATAAGAACTTGGCCATTCTGAATGGCTACATCAAGCCCCTGCATCATTGGCCATTCTAATTTCCCCAAGGGACCTTTCACCGTCACAGTTGACCCGACTGCTTTTACTTCCACTCCAGCTGGAATGGTGATCGGCTTTTTCCCAATACGCGACATGATCTCTTACACCCTTCACCCCGAGGTTCGAACAACCGATATCCTTACCACACTGAGCAGAGAACCTCGCCCCCGAGATGACTTTTGCGAGATTCTTGATCCGTCATGATTCCCTTAGATGTCGAAAGAATAGATACGCCAATGCCATTTCGAACTTTTCGAATATCCTGACTGCCAACGTACACCCGACGGCCTGGCTTACTGATACGTTCGAGCCCCGTGATCATTGGCTGTCCCTCCGCGATATACCGAAGGCGCACATGCAGAACGGGATGCCCATCCTCGGTACTGTCTTCAACTCCCTCAACGTAACCCTCTCGCTTCAAAATCTCGAGGATAGCCCGTTTGAGCTTTGAGGTTGGAACCGTTACTGTTTCAAAACGCCGTTGGGCGCCATTTTTTAATCTAACGAGAAGATCGCCGACTGGATCGGTAACCATGCTATGTCCTTCTACCCCTCAGTGCTATTCTTTTGTTGACTGCTATCTACCCATGAATACAGGCTACCAGCTTGACTTTCTCACTCCGGGGATCTCTCCCTTGAGTGTCAATAGACGAAAGCAGATTCGACACATGCGAAAACGACGCAAATACCCCCGCACCCGCCCACACACACCGCATCGATGATACTCGCGTGTGGAAAACTTTGGTTTCGCTACAGCTTTATTTCTCAATGCTAAACGTGACACAGGAACTCCTTCCGTCCAACCGACAGCCGATACTTCTACCGTTTCTTATGTTCTGAACGGCATGCCGAGGTGCTTTAACAAGGCTTTTCCTTCATCGTTAGTTTTTGCTGTGGTGACAACCGAGATATCCATACCGTGAATCGATGCCACCTCGTCATACTTAATCTCCGGGAAGATGAGCTGTTCTTTCAGCCCGAGGGTATAATTTCCTCGACCATCAAATGCCTTCGGAGATATGCCACGAAAATCCCGTATTCGAGGAAGCGCCAACGTCACCAATCGATCAAAAAATTCGTACATCCGCCGGCTCCGGAGCGTAACCTTTGCTCCGATTGGCAAGCCCTGCCTGAGTTTGAATCCAGCAATGGCCTTTTTCGCCCGAGTCACAACCGGCTTCTGGCCAGTAATCAGCCCTAATTCAGCCACGGCACTCTCGAGAAGCTTTACGTTTTGAATGGCCTCACCCATGCCAACATTTAAGACAACGCGTTCAAGCTTGGGGACTTGCATGATGTTCTTATACCCAAACTCTTTCATCAAAGCTGGCACGACTTGCTGCTCATACATGTCTCGAAGCCTTGGTCGAAAATTCGACTCATTACTCCCCTGATCGAGCTGGGGTGCCTCTTTCTTTGGGGATTTCCGGTCCGTCGGTTTACTCGTTCGGTTTTTTGGTTCTTTAGCCATTGCCAACCTTATTCCAGAGTCTCGTTCGATTTCTTACTGAAACGCACTCGTCGCCCATCAGCTTGAGTTCGTATTCCCACCCGTGTCGGCTTCTGAGTGACTGGACAGAAAAACATGACATTGGAAACCTGAAGGGGCGCTTCTCTCTCCAAAATCCCGCCCTGCTTCGCCTTCTGATTAGGCTTTGTGTGTCGCTTAATAATATTCAATTTTTCTACGACCACCTTCCCAGCACGAAGGTCGACCGACATCACTTTCCCTGTCTTACCGCGTTCGCGACCGGCAATCACAATCACCGTGTCGCCTTTTCTAATTCTGCTTTTTTGGAGTACTTCCACAACGCTCCTCGCTCGTTCGACCCTATAAAACTTCTGGCGCCAATGAGATAATCTTCATAAATTTCTTCCAACGGAGCTCACGGGCCACGGGGCCAAAGATACGCGTCCCAATAGGCTCACCATCTTTATTAATCAAAACACAGGCGTTCCGGTCAAACTTAATATATGACCCGTCCTCTCGCCGAACTTCCTTCGTTGTTCGAACAATCACGGCGCGGCTTACATCACCCTTTTTAACGCTCGCCTGAGGAATAGCCTCCTTGACCGCAACCACGACCACATCGCCCAATGACGCATAGCGGCGACGCGTTCCTCCGAAGACATGAAAGCACATGGCTTGCTTGGCTCCGGAGTTATCCGCTACATCCATGTATGTATAGTTCTGAATCATTGATTTATTCCTACGAATCTCAAATGCCGAATGGCACTGGAGGGATCCTTCTATTTTTCAGGCTGCCCCTTTTCCATAACCTGAACAACACGCCAGTTCTTTTCTTTGCTCAGTGGTCTGGTTTGCACCAGCTTCACTCGATCCCCAACCTTACATATCCCACTTTCGTCATGAGCCTTTAATCGCGTCACCCGTCTCAATACTTTCTTGTAGACCGGATGAACAACTGATCGAGAAACGACCACGACAACAGTCTTCTGCATCTTATTGCTGACGACATCACCGTACCAATGACGCCGCCTTACCACCTCAGCCATAGCATCCTTTACCTTTTCGACTCGTCAGTTTGGCTTCGAACATGATTCAGAAAAGTTTTGACTCGTGCGATATCACGTTTCGTCTTGCGAATTTGCATCGGATTCTCAAGACGGCCCGTCCCGAACTGAAAACGAAGCGTAAACAGTTCTTGTACGAGCTGCTTCTCTTTTTCTTCAAGTTCACCAGCCCCCATGCCTCGTAACTCTTTCACATCAAGCGTCATTTGCGTTCTCCACTCCCCCCTCGCACGCAGACCTGTTGCCTCTTATCCAAACTCGCCGCGAACGACCAGCTTCGTAGCGACCGGCAACTTGTGAGAAGCGAGCCGGAAAGCCTCCTTGGCCGTTTCCGGAGTAACCCCATCCATTTCGTAGAGGATCCGACCAGGCTTCACAACCGCCACCCAGTACTCTGGATTCCCTTTCCCTTTTCCCATTCTGGTTTCCGCCGGTTTTTTCGTGATCGGCTTATCCGGGAAAATCCTGGTCCAAACCTGCCCACCTCTCTTCACATATCGTGTAATGGCGATACGAGCGGCTTCAATCTGGCGGCTTGTTACCCATCCTGGCTCCAGCGCTTTCAACCCAAATTCACCAAGGGTAATTTGGCCACCACGATAGGCCTTGCCAGTCATTCGGCCTTTTTGCATCTTTCTAAATTTAACTTTCTTAGGGGCTAACACAGCTTAATCTCCTCACCCAAACCGCCTATCCAAAGTTGATTCCGCCTTCATGGGCTGCACAGGAAGAAGCTCACCTTTATAAATCCAGGTCTTCACCCCGATCTGCCCCATGGTTGTATGGGCCTCAGCAAAGCCATAATCAATTTCAGCCCGAAGCGTATGTAGCGGCACTCGACCTTCTCGATACCACTCAGTCCTGGCTATTTCAGCACCACCCAAGCGACCGGCCACCATGATCTTGATCCCTTGTGCGCCAAGCCTCAATGCCGACTGCACACTCCGTTTCATGGCCCTACGAAATGCGACGCGTTTTTCAAGCTGCGTAGCGACATTTTCACTTACAAGCTGAGCGTCCAGTTCTGGCTTCTTGATTTCTTTTACCGTGATGTAAACCTGGCCACCATATTGCTTCTCAAGATCAGCCTTCAGCTTATCAACCTCCGCACCCTTCCGGCCGATGATAATTCCTGGTCGAGCCGTGTGAATAATGACTCGAGTCTGATCACCAGATCGTTCGATTTCAACTTTTGCCACGCCAGCATGGTAAAGCCGAGCTTTTACGACCTTTCTGATCTTCACGTCTTGATGGAGCAACTTGGCATAGTCTTTCCCTGCATACCAACGAGAGCTCCAGGTATAATTGTAACCAAGCCGATAACCGATTGGATGTGTTTTCTGCCCCATGCGCGCTATGCCTCAATAAATAAAAGTCAGCTTACTTCTTTTGACCCTGATGTTCTGATGCCGTAACGACCACCGTAATATGACTGGTACGCTTTTGAATCGCATTGGCTCTCCCCATAGACCTGGCCCTGACACGTTTATACGTGGGACCACAGTTTACAAAAGCCTTTGAGACAACCATCGATTCACTATCACCCAATTCTTTTAGTTCCGCGTTCGCCACCGCAGAGCGAAGAAGCTTCTCCACCACGCGCGCCGCATGCCGAGGGGTGTGCTTCAACATGGCCAGCGCCATTGGCACCTGCTGACCTCGAATCATATCGATCACCGGTTTCGCTTTTCTTGGCGCAACACGGACAAACCTGAGAATGGCATGTGCTTCACTCATCGTACAATCCCGTTACCCTTCAACATTCCACATTCAAATAGACTGGCTTTTAGGACGTCGGACACTACTTTAGCGCAACAGCCTTTTCGGTCTTCGCCTGACCGTGCCCCTTAAAAAACCGAGTGGGCGCAAATTCACCGAGCTTATGTCCAACCATATTCTCCGTGACAAACACAGGAATGAACTTTTTTCCATTATGGACAGCAAAGGTATGACCAATCATGTCAGGCACCACAGTTGATCGCCGCGACCACGTCTTGATCAGCTTTCGATCCTTCGTCTGATTCATCTGCTCAACTTTTTTGAGTAGGTGGTCGTCAACAAACGCCCCTTTACTGACTGATCTAGGCATTGCGCACTCCTGACTTACGTCGGGCAATTATGAATTTATCCGTCTTCTTATTATGGCGTGTCTTGTAACCCTTCGTTGGGAGCCCCCATGGCGAAACCGGATGTGGATTGCCCTGACCAGATTTCCCCTCGCCGCCGCCATGCGGATGATCCACAGGATTCATAACCACACCTCGCACATGCGGCCTTTTCCCCTTCCAGCGGCTCCGACCGGCCTTTCCCACGCTGACATTCTCGTGATCGACATTTCCAACTTGCCCAACCGTTGCCATGCAGTGACCCAAGACCCTTCTCATCTCTCCAGACTTGAGCCGAACTTGCACATAATCGCCATCGCGCCCCATCACCTGTGCAAATCCACCGGCGCTCCGTATGAGCTGCCCGCCCTTACCGGCTTTCAACTCAATATTGTGAATCGTCGTCCCGAGCGGCATATTGCCTAACGGCAATGCATTTCCAGGCCTAATCTCAGCCTGCGGGCCAGACTGCACCTCGTCATTCACTGCAAGCCCAACGGGCGCCAAGATATAACGCTTTTCTCCATCGCGGTACTTCAACAAAGCGATCCTTGCCGAACGGTTGGGATCATACTCAATTGCGGCAACCTTTGCTGGAACACCAACCTTGTCACGGCGAAAATCAATGACGCGATACAGTCGCTTGTGACCAGCCCCTCTGAACCTAACCGTCATCCGACCATCATTATTTCGCCCACCCGTGCGATGATTGAAAGAGGTCAGTGACTTCTCAGGCCTCTTACTGCTCAACTCTTCAGTGCCCACAGCTGTCATCCCACGACGACCAGGTGAGGTAGGCCGATATACCTTTAATCCCATAAAGACGACTCCTACAGCTCTGCGCTCAACGAACAAGTAGCAACTGACACACTACCTAGGCGCTCTCGTACATTTCCAACTTCTCGCCCTCTTTCAGCGTGACAAACGCTTTCTTCCAATCAGACCGCCTCCCTGCAAAACGGCCTAGGCGCTTCATCTTGCCGCGCACATTCATTAAATTCACTTTTTCTACCTTGACTTTCAACAAGGCCTCGACCGCTTGCTTCACCTGCACCCGATTGGCTTCTGGATGAACGACAAAGCCAACTGTATTCGTTCGCTCTCGAAGCCCCGTAATCTTCTCCGTCAACAGAGGCTGAACCAGAACCCAGTGCATACCCACCTTCATGACCAAACCTCGTTTATCTGACCGAGTTCATGCTGCGAAACCACAATGATTTGAGCACGAACAACATCATACACATTGAGCTGATCAGCACTGAGAACCTTAACCGTCGTTAAATTGCCAGCGGCCTGAAGAATGCCCGACTGAGCCTTCCCTGCAACCAACAGCATCTCCACGCCTCCACCAAACCCACTCAAAGCCTGTGCGAGAAACTTTGTCCTTGGTTGCTGCAGAGACAGATCGGCAACCACGAATAGGTTTCCCCCTGCCACTTTGGCCGACAAAGCACTCTGAAGAGCAGCACGGTACTTCTTCTTGGGCATTGAGTAGGCATAGCTCCTCGGTTTTGGACCGAAGACACTCCCACCATGACGCCACACCGGAGAGCGCAGAGACCCAGCTCTTGCACGCCCAGTATGCTTCTGCTTCCAAGGCTTCTTCCCAGATCCGCTCACCTCACCGCGACGCAAAGTGGAGGCAGTCCCACGGCGCTCGCACGCACGTTGCATAACGACCGCCTCGTGCACAAGCGCCACCCGCGGTTCACAACCAAACACTTGCGCTGACAGGTCTACCGTACCAATCTTCTTTTTCTGCAAATCAACCAAATCGATCGTAGGCATACTAGCTCTTCTTTGATTTCCGAACGACGACGATTCCATTGGCAGCCCCAGGAACCGCGCCTCGGATAAATAAAAGATTTTGATCTAACCGTGACTCGACCACCTTTAATCGCTGAACTGTCACGCGCTCTGCACCCATGTGCCCAGGCAAGGTCTTCCCCTTCCACACACGAGACGGAAAAGAGCTCGCTCCAATAGAACCTGGAGCACGATGAAACATAGACCCGTGCGACTCAGGACCACCCGCATAGTGGTGTCGCTTAACAACACCCTGAAAACCCTTGCCCTTTGATACACCAATCACATCAACCCAATCACCCTTCTTGAACATCTCAACCGTGATGAGCTGACCAACTGATGAATCCCCATCTTTTTTAAATTCTCGCAGGATACGGCTTGGTGGCGCCTGGTTTTTCTTCAGATGCCCAAGCTCTGCCCCTGAAAGACGACGCTCCTTAACCTCTCCAAACGAAAGCTGGACCGCCTCATAGGAATTTTTTTCCTTCGTCCGAATTGACACCACCCTACAAGGACCAGCCTCAATCACCGTGACCGGAGTTAAGCGACTTTCGTCAAACACTTGTGTCATCCCGAGCTTTTTACCAATTAGTCCGTTTGTCATATTCTTCCAATGTGCCGTACGATCAAAGCTTCTTGCCTACAAAATCACCGATTCTCAGTCAACATATTCCGCACTCACAACTTGATCTCGACATCTACTCCAGCCGCAAGATTGAGCTTCATCAATGAATCCATCGTTTCAGGAGTCGCCTCCATAATATCCAGCAGTCTCTTGTGAGTTCGCATTTCAAACTGTTCGCGCGACTTCTTATCAGCATGCGTCGATCGCTGAACCGTAATTTTTTCAATACGAGTAGGCAGAGGAATAGGACCAACCACTCGCGCGCCACTCCGACGAACAGTCTCAACAATTTCTCCTACCGATTGATCCAAGACACGGTAGTCAAACCCTCTCAACCGAATTCGTATACGCTGATCGACTTTCACTTCTTTACTCCTACGCTATTCGTCAAGCGTCTTTCCTTAGGCCAAGATTTCCGTCACGACGCCCGAGCCGACCGTCTTGCCGCC
>CABVRZ010000046.1 GCA_902500775.1 uncultured Nitrospira sp. | reverse complement strand
ATCCGGGATGGCACCCTTCTCGGATACCTTGCCATTTGGGAGGGGAAGGGGTAGGGTGGGGAGGACAGAGGAAAGGCCCTGAAAATCGGGGCACAAAGCAATCGTCTTATGGTGTGTGGGAAGGTCGGGTCGGGAGAGATCCGGATTGGGCGCTCTCCATTATATGGAGAGAGGGACGACGGCGGAACACGAGATCGATGGACGCCCCGCTTCAGAGCGTTCCCCCATATATAGAGAGATAGCGAGAACTGAGAAAGGACGAAGACGATGGAGTTGGTGCCGCTGACCCCGGAGCGAGAACGGCCTGATCGAGACGCCTCCAGAGCCTTGGTGCCGTTAGCCACGACGGGGCTCCGACGGACGGGCGGAGAGCTGCCACCGGTCTGTTTGGCGCTCTTGTCCTCCACGTTAATTGGCCTGCGCGTCTATCTCGACGAGTTCGCCCGGCAGCTCACCCAGCGCAAACCAGAGTCCACCACAGCTCGGACCTATTTCAAGCGAGGACGATACTTCATAACCTGGCTGGAGCAGGGGAGAGACTCGCAACTCCGTCGCCTCGATCGGGCGTGTCTGGAAGCCTATCGCGCATTCCTCGATCAACATTTTTCCAACCTGCGCACGAAGAACGGGTATCTGACGGCGGTGCGCCAATTTTTGAACTGGCTCGAGCCGTTGCATCCAGGATTGGTGAATCCAGCCGACTTCGTCCAGGGCTGGAGCTGCAGTCGGCAGCACACCCGGCGGCATCTGCCGGTCGAGGATGCGAAGCGGTTACTCGAAGTGCTCGAGACCGATCCACGGAAACCGGACGAACAGCGAGCCCGCAACGTCGCGATGGCCTATCTCATGCTCAAGACCGGGCTGCGGACGATTGAGGTGAGTCGGGCACGGGTCGAGCACTTACAGGAGTTGATGCCTGGTGAAAAGTGGCGGCTGTGGGTGCATGGGAAGGGGCGAGCATCCGCCGATGAGTCAGTGCAGGTGCTGAAGGAAGTCCATGAACGAATTCAAACTTATTTGGCACTCAGACCAACGCCATTGCAAGGCAGTGAACCGTTGTTTGCGACGACGGCCTGTTATGATCGCGGCGGGAATGTGGTGACGCCGGCGGGAAAGCGGCTCTCGACACGGGCGATTCATCGCATCATTACGGAGGGACTCCTGTTAGCCGGAGTGAAGAAACCCGGCATTGTGGTCCATAGCCTTCGCCACTCCACCCCCACCTTTGCCCTCCTCAATGACGCGAATCCGACGCGGGTGCAGAAGATGATGCGGCATCAGCACTATGCCACCACGGAGATTTATGTCGAAGAAGTGCAGCGGCTGCTCGAAGGGGCCGAAGATGCAGTGACACAGATTTGACTCCTTTGATTCCACAGGTTCTTGATGCGTGAGGACGCAAGGCTGCAGTCACTCAACGGGCCTGCGTTCCATTCTCTTCATGAGTGCTCATGCACGGAAAACTTCCTCTAGCTCGTTGTTAAGCACACGGGGTCGAGTTTACAGGAGGAGATGTGCCCCTTTGGGTGTCCAGTGCAGTTGTTGTCTCTTGCCGATAGCATTTGGCAAAGTTCGGAATGAAGGGACGCATCAGATATTCGGGGGGGCTGCTGCCTCGTGCTCTCAAAAGCCCCTTCTGATTTCGGAACAGTGATTCTGAATGAGTCGATTCCCCCATGGTTTTTATGAGCCTCCCCGGGTTTGTGATGCTCTCCCCATGTGCTTAATGCCTGGGAACACATCCACATTGGGCGAGCGGTCGAGGAACTCCGTGCCGAAGGGCATGTGCGTGCGGAAGCGACGCTCTTGCTCACCACCCCGCTGTTCCACAAGCACGTGAATCCCTATGGCCGCTACCATTTTGATGTGGACCGCATGCGGCAAACGCTCGATCCCGTTGGTTCGGACGCTTAATGTGGATTTTCGGGTGGATGTGGCTAATAGGCGAAGGCGCTCTCCCTGCTTGGGATTCCCTCCAAGAACTTTGATTCGGCGAGGCGATGTTGAAAGATCGAGTGTTACGAGCAGGCGCGAACGCCTACTTCGACAAACCTGTCCGTATTGCCGACCTCAAGACATGTGTGCAACAATTGCTCAACTCAGGAAAGAGAGCTGAGCGCTGATCAAGCACTCCGCTCATCAGAACAAGTAAGTAGACAGCCGATACATCTCCTCCCTGTGACGGGAGATAGCCGTGTCTAACTTAGAATCGCTGTCCGGCCCTACGCCGACGGACCCTATCATTACCGCACGCGTAGAAGCGATCAAACAGTTGGCTCGAGGATTGTCCGACCGAGTGGCGGTTATGGATCGAGCCCTCAACATCGTGTACGCAAACGAAGCGGCCTGGGCGGTGGGTGACAGGCAAGACCATGATCGTCATCACGCCAAGTGCTACGAAGCGTTCGCGCAACGGACGGACCCGTGTGGAACCTGTCCCGCGATCAAGGTATTCGAGACACCGGAGGTGCAGTGTGTCTCGTGTTCGGGAAACGGCGACGGCACCGCCTGCGGGATGCACCAAGCATTTCCCTTGACGGATCAGAACGGCGCGGTGGCCTCAATGCTCGTGCTCTTCGACAAAGCCTCGAACACGAGGCGCAGCGACCTGACTTCAGACACCGCAGCCATACCGCTCACCGATTGTCTCGGCGACCTGATCGGCCGAAGTCCGATCATGCAACAGCTCTTTGAGATGACCCGATTGGTGGCGGACAGTTCGGCGACGGTCCTTATTCAAGGAGAGAGCGGAACGGGAAAAGAACTCCTGGCAAAAACGATCCACGCCCTCAGTACCCGGAGGGATCGGCCGTTCGTCGTGGTCGATTGTGGGGCCCTTCCAGAAACACTCCTTGAAAGCGAGCTCTTCGGTCATGTGAGAGGGGCGTTCACCGGAGCGGTAACCAACAAGCGGGGGTTGTTCGAAGAGGCGGATGGCGGCACGATTTTCCTCGACGAGATTGCCGATACGACGTCGACCTTTCAGGCGAAACTGCTTCGTGTGCTGCAGGAGGGCGAGATCAAACCTGTCGGTGGTACGCGAGCAATGAAGATCCATGCGCGTGTCATCTCGGCCTCCAACAAAGATCTGACGGACCTCGTGAAGGCCAAAACCTTTCGACAGGACCTGTACTATCGACTCGCCGTGCTGCCGCTGTATTTGCCGGCTCTCAGGGAACGGAGAGACGATATCCCTTTGCTGACACGGCACTTTGTCGCCGCCTCTTGTGCCAGGCATCATCAGTCGGTCCGGTCTGTCGATGACAAAACGATGCGGGCGTTGTGTGATGCTCCCTGGCCGGGTAATGTTCGTCAGTTGCAGCACTACATCGAGCGAACCGTCGTCACGACCACCGGACGGTCGCTGGTGTGCGAGGATCTCGTTTCACATGACGCCGGTGCGGAGGAGAGCTTACGGTCGGCGTCGCGCGGAGTCGTTGCCCAGACTGAGCGTACCCGAATCGTCGATGCGCTGAGCAAGACCGCAGGAAACCGGTTGAAGGCAGCCAAGTTGCTCAAGATCAGTCGAGCGAGTCTCTACAACAAGCTTCGCGCCTATTGCATTGACTAGCCGTTCCGTTGCCCCATAACGACGTCTTTCTAATTTCCCCATGACCCACTGGTTTCGATAGTCCAGCCCATTCCCATTCTCGTTAGTGGTCCAACCCTCACCCGAAAGGGCATTTCTCCCATTCCCGAACACCGCTTCCGTCACTGCTCGTGGGTTCTTGATGTCGATCGACAGAGCTCACTCATGGCGGTGTCTCGCTGGTGCCCCATTTCGCCCTTTGATCCTTGATGCGTCGTCTATCAGCCTAGACAGTTTAAGTGAATGATGTTGAAGCGCACGTGCGAGATCTCCTTCTGACTGTCCAAGTCGATGGATCTCTTTCAACACGGCGACGGCGGTGTCCGTGCCGCAGAAAACTCTATTCATCGCTTCTGATGCGTGAATGAATCAGTCGAGAGCACGTGAGCCATTATGGCACGCACGTTGCTTGGTCCTCGGATTCAAGAGAGAGGTCCGGCTCTCTGGGTGCTGGATGGCGATTTGCCCTGTCGCGATCCAGCGTAGCCCACCAAATGTGAGCGGTTGTCCCGACCGCCACGTGTGTGAGTGATGAGGGGACCACAGGTGAGGGTGGTCCCCTCATTTTCTATTCCGGCAGAGTCGTGTCCGGCAAGCATGGGTGATGTGGGGGTGGAGCAATATGCTATACGCATTGCGCAGCGAAAAGGAGAGTAGAAACACACAGTTCATGTACGTCGTTCCGATTGCCTTGTGGCTCGTGCTGCATCTGGCCGACATATCGTTCGCGGATGGCACGCACGGCGACCATCATGCGCCGCAGCTTCTCGCTCAGACAAGCACGACGGTCACGTATGAGGACAACCGTGTCACGGTGACGTTCGGGCCGGTGGATTTGCCGACAGGGCATGACGGTGAGCTTGCCGCCAGCCTGCCCAAGCATGTGTTTGCCTTGCCCGACGATATGACCATGGTTGGTTTCCATTCCGCCGTCTTTCAAAAAGACGGGACGCCGCTTCCTCGCCAATACCTTCACCATATTTTAATGATCAATCAGGACAAAGACAGCGCCGCCTGCCCGGGCGAGCCGCTGTTTTTTGCCGGCGCCGGGATGGAGATGGCCGAGACGCGGTTTCCCGCCGGGTATGGAGTCACGCTCGCCAAGGGGCAGAAACTCATGACCATTGTCGCGTTCTACCACGGGGTGCCACCTACGAAGGACGTCATGGCAAGCTTCACGATGGAGATGGCACCGAAAGGGAGTGCCGTCAAGGCGCTGGAGGTCTACCAGGTCGGCGTCAACGTGGTTTGTTTCACTAAATTCGACAAGCGGCGGTCGGACGAGACCGACGAGGGGATCGAGATCCAGCGAGGGGTGCAGGTGGACCGCGCGCCGCTCACATTCCGGATGGACGGCTGCGTGAAGTTCGCGTATCCGCATGGACACGATCAAGCGTTGCTGATCGCTCTGGAGAACAAGACGGCGCAGCGGACACTCCTTCGGACGGTTCCCGATGTCGCGCCGGACGGCTCGTTCCTGTCCTTTCTGCCGCATCAGATTTATCGCAGCCCACAGGGCTTCCCCGTGAACCAACGCGATGAGTACGAAATGGTGATGGTGCATCACCGTCCCTTGCAGGAACCCCAGACGAATCACGGCATGGGAAACTACCTGCTCTACATGACGCCGGGAGGCTGTCCGGACACGAAGTAACGGGCGATCGACGGAGGAAGGAGTGGCTTGTGTGGGAGTGAAGGATCGAGTGGCCCATGTTGAAACCGGTCTGAGCGAGGTCATCGCGGAGCTGGATGAACCGGACATTCACAGCGCCTATTGGAACCAGAACGAGTTCGTCCTTCTCCCACGTTTCGTCCCTCCGACGGTCGTCGAGCCGTGCCTCCTCGAGATCGAACAGGTTGAGCCGGACATCCATAGAAACTACGTGCCCGGCCACAAGCAGGGAGGCAGTGTTAGCTACTACGTGATTCGCGAAAAAGCGCCGGCCCTTGTGGCGCTGTATCGGTCGCCGGCGCTCCGGACGTACCTCAGCCGGCTGGTCGGCGCGCAGCTCATGCTCTGTCCCGAAGACGATCCGCATGCCTGCGCCTTGTATTACTACACGAAACCCGGTGACCACATCGGTTTTCACTACGACACGTCGTACTACAAAGGCGCCCGCTATACGGTGCTCATCGGACTGGTCGAGCAATCCAAGCATTGCCGGTTGGTGGCTAGGGTTCATAAGGGCAGGGATGTCGCCGAGATCAACGAAACCCGGATCCCCATGGAGCCAGGCACGATGGTGGTGTTCAACGGAGACAAGCTCTGGCATGCCGTCACACCATTGGGGGCCGGCGAACGACGGATCATCCTGACGCTGCAATATGTGACGGATCAGCGAATGGGGCCGCTCAAGAAGCTGTTCTCCAACATGAAGGATGCGTTCGCCTATTTCGGCCCGGCCGCCCTGATGCGCTGGCCGAGGACGAGACGGACTTCGATCGGTGACGCCACGACCTCGCAGACCGACTCGACGGCTGATCACCCGATATTACAATTTCTCGCGGGAGCTGGTGGTGCGTCTCTCAATCGCGATTCCTGAGGCGCAGATGGTTGACGCTCCGACCTTGCTGCGGCTGGTCAGGATGGCGCCGGTCTGCGACATAGAGGCCGGTGAAGAAGGGGCGTTGTACCTAGCCTTCTTCGAGGACTTTCCAAAATCAGCCGAAACCGTTGCGCGATTGATCGAGGAAGCCTGGGACCTAGACCATGTCCGGATCCTACTCGAAGAGAGGCCCGTCGTGAGCCGGATAAACTTCTATGTCGCCCTCCGCTGCTACCACGGGAGTCTCAGTGCACCGGATGCAGAAGCCTATTGCCTTCAGCAGGCGGCCAAAGTAGGAACTGATAAAGGATGTCCTGATCGATCATGCCTGTCCCACTGTCGGTTTATGTGCTCACGGTGTGTGGGGCTGTCGAGCGATCAAGGCGCGCCTCCGATTTCGAGTCAGCTCTGGGAACTGGCGCGCCAGGCGGAAGCGGACTGGTGTCCGAACCTGCACCTCGCGGAGGGGCATGCGCCGGTCGTCACGTAACGAGTGAGCAGGACCAAGAGAAGAGGATGACGTGTGTTGCGCCCATGGATTGAACGATGGATCGGTTGAGGAATCGATTATTCACCATGCTGACGTATCGAACGAGCGGGAGTGTGTCAGCTGATTGCTCGAAGGAGGGCCGCGCTCCTCGAAGCGTAAGCAGGAAGGGGGCGTTTCCTACATGCGAGGAATGTTCACCGCAACATAAGGGTTTGGGTCGTCGAGGTTTCACGTGCTTCGGTGTTTGCGGGAAGAGGTGACGGGACAATTAGCTTCTGAAACAGTTGTGCCATAGAAAGGTGTGTTCATGTCGACTTCCGAACAAAGCCCGGTGCCGAGAGGCCAGTATGTAAACTTCGTCTTCTACAAAATTGATCCGGCATGGCGTCGCCTACCGAAGAGTGAACGCACGCAGGGTAAACAGGAGTTCCTCAGTGCCGTGGAGGACTACAATGGCAAAGTCCTGGTCGTTCCGTATTCGACCATCGGCATTCGCGGCGACTGCGACATCATGCTCTGGCGGATCAGTTACGACCTGGACCTCTTTCAGGACATGAGCACCAAGATCCTCGCCTCCGGTCTAGGGCAATACCTCACGACTCCGTACTCCTATCTGGCGATGACCAAACGGTCAGTCTATGTGGATCACCATTCTCATGCTGGGCAGGAAGGGAAGCGACTGACAGTCGTGCCGGGAAAGTGTAGGTACAACTTTGTGTATCCGTTTCTGAAGACGCGGGAATGGTTTCTGCTGACCAAGGCGGCGCGACAGGGCATGATGGATGAGCATATTGAGGTTGGCCATCGCTTTCCCTCGGTGAAACTCAATACGAGCTATTCCTTCGGATTGGATGATCAAGAGTGGACGGTGGCATTTGAGAGCGATAAGCCTGAGGATTTTCTTGACTTGGTGATGGCACTACGGGAAACAGAGGGATCGCGATATACCTTGCGGGACACCCCGATCTTCACGTGCATCCGTCGAAGTCTCAAGGAAATGCTCGACACGATCGGCGGCTGATACCTCAGACCTGAATGCTCGAAGGATTCTGGTACATCGCCACAGAAAGCCGCAATGTGGAGAGCATTTCAAACCGGGGCTACGCCGCTTCCTACACAGCCGGCTGCCGCACAGGCTCCATCCCTGGATACCACCCAGCAAAGATTGCTCGTAGCTCCTCGTTCAGTACACGTGTGCGGACTTGGAGCTGCAGGTGCGCCTCGCGTGGCGTCCACCCCATCTGTTGCTTCTTGACCATGCGCGTACTGATCACCTGGGTGACCGTCGACTCCACGAACGCCGTGCAGACCGTGTCACCCTGACAGTATCGCTTGTCAACGTTCACAATGAAGGTGCGATAGTTACGCACCTATGTCTCGAAGTCGATGACATGGTGAGACAGCTAGGCACTGGTCGTTGAGCGGCCCCCGCGCACAAGGTCCCGAGCTGTCAGCATGTGAATGGTCTGCTGCCATTTCCGCCACAAATTCCCCTTTGGCTTTGGTAAAGCGCTGTTTCCACACGATAGCTGCCGACTCAGGCCGCTTGAACACGGCGACCGGCTGACGCTCAGCGAAGAATCCCTTCTCTGCCTGATACTGCTGGCACACCTTCTGGAGATGCTTTTTGGTCACGACCTTCTTCATCCGATCACTGAAATCCCTGACATGGGCCTCATAATCGATCATGGTTGAGGCTTCCATCAGATTGTCCATGATCGGAGTGGCAATCTCGAGAATGTCCGCATCTAACATATCCTCAAAATTCATGACGTCTCCTTTACGGACCAACGCTCCCATTCAGCTCGGCTACGTAGTGTAGGTTGTTCTCAAGGGAATGCATGATCATACAAACGACCGCTCACAATGAACACTTCCTCTGGGTGGGGATGTGCCCCCCAAACCATAGGTGAAGCAGGAGTGTCCCGGCGTCAAAGGCGTATCGGCACTTAGGAGAACGCCTGTCAGCCTCGATCTGTGCCAATGTTGCTGGCTCGGCACTACGCTCGACGACGTAGTGGCCGAGGTCGATAGATGGCGTCACTCCATCCGCCGTGATCACATTGTCCTCGTCCACAATCTGCTCTTGTCCCACTGTCTTCCAATAGGGAACCAGGTCCTTCAGCACACTTTCCGTAACCCGCATTCTGCATGATGGTTCATGACGAAACCACCGAGGAGCGACATCCAGCCGCTACGTGAGACCTGCCCGCTTGATGCACAGCATCTGATTCCCGCCGCGCTGCAGCTCGTAGGGCACGGTGCGGATTTCATGGACATAGCTGGCGGCTGCGAGGTTCTGAAGAAGCGGCGTGAGAATAGGGAGACGGCTTCAGCGCAAGGGTCAGCAAGGGGAACACCCGGACTTCTTCCGCGATTCGCAACATCTCGAAGAAAGCAGCACGGTGAAACGCATAGGAGAAATGATCCGAGTATAAAAATAAGAAGTGCGAACAGAGGGCAAGCTCGAACTGTGCGTCAGAAAAATCCAATCGTGGGAGCTCACCGATGACGTAACGGCCGTCGGTTGTCCCTCGTTCATAGTCCGTAAGGAATCGGGTGAGGGCCTGCACGCGACGCTCGCGCAGCTGATCGGGTGACTGGTGGAAGGTCCAGACCCAATCATCCGGCGTCTCTTTGACCTGCCGCATAATCCCATCGACCACTGCATGAAATCGCTGTTCAATCTCGGCTGGACGGAACGCGTACAACGGGTCAACGGAGATCACGCGCTTCCCCAACGCTTGCATCTCGGCATTGAAACTCGCCGGGCCATCCGCCACACCGACAATCTCCTTATCCAAATCATCGTGAGACAATGAAAACATCGTCCGATATTCATCGAGCGAACGACCAAATGGAACAACCCGATCCAATTGCATGGCCATTGAAGTCTGTCATCGAATGCTCCCAGCGGGAGCACTGTGACGACTTGAGTTTACGGCAATGGTGGAGGCAGGTCTATCGTCACTCCCTGCGGAAAGACGGTTTCCGATAGGAACGAGGCCTCGCCATGCGGTACAGCAAGTAGAGTGACAGGAAGCTCATGGTCACGACGAGCAACCCCATCCATTTGGACCAGAAAAGCGGAGGATCGACCAGGGGCGTCGTATAAATGTACAGGTCACCATTCTGATAGACCCGCCAGGGCAGGCCAGGAGCCAGATAGTGGGCCGCATACCGGTACGTGGCTATTTCCTTGATGATCTTGTCCAATTCACGGTCCAAGAGAACCAGCCAGTCGCGATCGAACCGTGGGATGCCATGTGCGCCGAAAAGCAGCGCGTCGGCATGAGTCAGCCGTAACAGTCGTGTGCTGTTCTCCTTGTACGCCGTCAGATCGGACCCCGATGCAAAGGCGATGATGCCCCCCAGATGTCGGTAGACGAAATCGCCGGTAAAGACTTGATTGCGATCCCGATCGAACAGCACGACCGACTCGGTGGTATGCCCTGGCACGTTGAAGACCTCGACTGTCCTACCGCCAAGTTCGAGCACCTCACCATCCGCGACGAGACGTGCGACCTTGAGCGGTTGCCAATCCATCCCGTGCGACTCTAATTGCGCGGGAGTTCCCCACCTGGGAGGGTGGGGGTGTGAGCAGGGCGCCGTCTGTTGCTCGCCTGGTGCTATGATGGCCGTCGATGAAACTCCATCGACAGGCTCATGTGGTGTACAAGACTCAGTACCATTTGGTGTGGGTGACGCGGTATCGGCGAAAAATCCTCGTGCCCGGAGTAGCTGAATACCTGAAGAAGGTCCTCCGGAGCGTGCGGGAATTTCACCCCGATTGGTTTCTGGAGGAAATTGGCGTGGATCGGGACCATGTCCATTTGCACATGGTGATTCCACCGAAATACGCGGTTTCAAGGGTGGTGGAAACCTTGAAAAGTGTGACCAGTCGGCAGCTGAAAGAGAAATTCCCGCACATGGTACGCAAAGTGTATTGGGATGGGGGCGGCGTTTGGGCACGAGGATTTTCGCCTCCACAGTGGGCATCAGCGAGGCCACGATTCGGCACGATGTCCAGCACCAAGGCGGGCAGGAGACGGGTCAAGCGCAGCTTGAATCGTGAGGAGACCCCGCCTGGAAGGGCGGGGTTCTTCATTGGGCCGATCGTATAGACCCCGTCTTTGATAGAGGCGCGGATGTCCGGGCGGTCAATGAGAATGACGCCATCAAATGCAGCGGTATCAGCGATATGATCATAATGAAAGTGGGAGAGGATCAGCATGATCGGCTTGTTGCCTGCGTACCGCGCTGCCACCTCACGCATGGATCGCGATCCGGCCGGTCGTTCACCGCTTCCCGCATCGAACATGAGGGCTCGGTTCTCTCCCACGAGGAGATACGACGTGTTGTACTGAGAGGATTTCGGTTCGTTGATGGCAAACGTCTGCGCATCGATCGCTTCGACGGCGTACCAGTCATCAATCATCCGTGACGCAGGGCTGTAGGTCTCTCCTTGGTGCACGTCGCCGAACACGTCAGTCGGTTCGACAATTCGATCCACGCAACCTGTCAAGATGGAACCAGCCACCACCACGGTTAGGATCAACCTGAATGTCACCAAGCGCAAAGGATGTGCCTTTTCGGATAGCGGCGGTCGAAGAATGGCTGGTCTGAACGACATGACAAGGCTTCTGTAGAATAAGTGGTCATGACTGTGCACCTGAACGAATGTCGTGCTCCGCTGTACCCTAGGCCAAGATATCCACCCGTTCCAGGACCGCTTTCATAAATGCCGTCACAAGAGGATGTGGCCTCCCTGGTGTGGAGCGTTGCTGAGGCACAAACAGCGTTCCGATGAAGAAGGGGTGACCAGGGTGCTCGACGACACGGACTTCCCCTTCGGCATCTGAGCCCGATACGCTGAGCGGACCCTGCTTCAAGAGAGGAACATATGCAGGGTTCACCCCGAAGTTGCAATAGTACTGCTCTCGTACGGATGTAGTGTCGTAAATGCTCGCCACCTGAGATCCCGGTACAAGATTCAATACCATCTCACGACCGGCCAACGAACAAGGCAACTGTGAAATAAACAAGTTTGAGGCATAGGGATCATATTCGGCATGGCTGGCATCCTTCACACCAAGCACATTGCGGGTATATTCCAGCAGCATATGTTGGAATCCGCCGCACGTGCCCAAACAGGGAATTCGGTGCTCCCGCGCATACTGAATCGCGCGCAACGTCCTTTCCAAGCTCTTGTAAGGACTGCCCGGCGCAATCCACAAACCCGCATAGTCGCGCAAGCGCTTTTCATCAATCGCTTGCGTAGAGATCCATTCAGCGCGGATATACGCACCCAGCAAAATCTTGGAATGTTCAATGGCCGCATCAGTTGCCTGGTGTGGCCCATAAGAGGGATCGTACTCGCCGAGGATCGCAATCAATCGTGGCATAGCGATTTATCAGACAAGGATGTTGTGGCGCACAAGTAGCTACTATCTTTGATGTCAGTGCAAATGTCTAGGTGACTGGTGTGGCTCGCAATGAGAAATACAAGAGCCCGCGCTGAAAGTGCTGCAATGTATTGAAGAATGAAGACTTAGACTTCAGTCTATCTTACCTTGATAACCGTACTGGATAAACAGTACAGTTTCATGCAACAGAACGAGGCCTAATGACGTGGCCGTACCAGGGATTCGTCTGACACTGCTTGCACATTTGGTGCACGAGACCGCCAAACGACTCAATTCTAGGACGCTCTGCTGATGCTGTCTCTTGCGCGGTCGACTCTGAGGTACGAATGGCGACGCTTCCTGGCAGCCGTGCTGGCGGTGGCATTCTCCGGACTCTTGATCATCGTTCAACTGGCATTGTTGCTCGGCATGTTTGGCACGGTCAGCCTCGTGGTCGATCAATCCCGCGCGGACCTGTGGGTGAGCGCGCCCAACACCCCTAGCTTTGACCTCGGCAGGTATTTCCCGTTGCGTAACGAATCGTTGATACGGATGCACCCGGACATCGTGCACGTGGAGAGTCTCCTCATTGCCCCTGGTGATTGGCGTGCGCCCGACGGGAGCAAAACCGCCATCTTTCTCGTTGGTGTCGACGTACGGGATAGTAGTCTTGGCACTCCGTCAACTTTCGATCACTCAACCAGGCAGGCGTTAGAAGAACCCGGTGGGGTGGTCATCGACGTTGATGATGAGCGCAAGCTGAAGGTCACACTTGGGCAAACGGCAGAGCTGAATAATAAACGCGTGAAGGTTGTCGGTGTGGTGTCGGGTTTTAAGAATATTGGAGGAGCCTATATTTTTGGATCGTTGTCGACGGTCCGCCGTCTCCTCGATAACAGTATCAGTCCAGACACGGCTCCGTATCTGCTCGTGAAGATTCGTCATCCCGATCAGGCGTTGCAGGTCCAACAGCAGTTACAAATGACAGAGGAACACCCCCGCTATACTGTCTGGACGAAGAACGAGCTCTCCACCCAATCACAACTGTACTGGTTGTTTGAATCAGGCGCTGGAGCGGGATTCGGGTTCTCTTCGTTGTTGGGTCTTGCCGTTGGAGTTGTGATCACCGGTCAGATTTTGCGTGGAACGATTTTGGCCTCCATACGGGAGTATGCCACCTTGCGCGCCCTTGGCGTGTCGGCCTGGTCACTCAATACCGTGGTCCTGGAGCAAGCCTGGTGGGTAGGCCTTGCTGGTCTTGCTGTCACGGGGGTCTTGACGAGCATAATTGGTTGGGTCGGGAAGGCTCAACATGTGGCGATGGTGTTCCCCTGGTGGTCGCTGGTGGGTACGGCGATCATTACGATGCTCATTGCCATCATCTCTGGCGTTATGGCGATACGGGTGTTGTACAAAGCCGAGCCCGGTGAGTTGCTCCGATGACGGTGTCAGAGGTCATGGAGGATGGTTCGGCCACGCCAGCGCTAACGGCTCGAGATATTCATCGGGCGTATACAACGGGGAACATGGTCAACCCTGTGTTGCGTGGGATCTCCCTTCACATCTATCCCGCTGAGCTCACCTTAGTCGTGGGGCCATCCGGTTCGGGGAAAAGCACGTTGCTCGCGATTCTGAGCGGGTTGCTGCGGCCAGATCAGGGTGAGGTGTCCGCGCTCAGTACGGATCTCTGGTCGCTGCCGCAGAAAAGGCTGGATCGGTTTCGTCAAGATCACTGTGGGTTTATCTTTCAAGGCTTTAATCTTTTTTCTGCCTTGACGGCCATCGAACAAGTCATGTTGCCACTCACGTACATGGGGTGGCAGGAAGATCGCGCGAGGTCTGCTGCGGAACGCTACTTGGACGAGTGTGGGTTGAGCAAACAGAGGCATCTGCGCCCACTGGAACTTTCGGGAGGGGAAAAGCAGCGCGTCGCGATTGCTCGGGCGCTCGTCAAGGAACCACGGCTTGTCTTTGCTGATGAACCGACAAGCGCACTCGATGGTGAAAACGGACAGATGGTGATCGCACTGTTGCATCGCTCCGCTCGTACACATGGCGCAACTGTCTTAGCCGTCTCGCACGACCCGCGCCTGATGAAGCATGCAGATCGAGTCATCCATTTAGAAGACGGGCGAATCATTCGGGATGAACGCAATGGTAACTAGAAAGTTTTCAGACAAGTCTTTTCTCCGTCAATATTCGTGGCTCTTGATTGTATTCTTAATTAGCGCCACCTTGATCACAAAACTGATGAGCGAAGGTGCCTCCGAAGTACGCCCCACACCGAACTCCCCGCCACAGACCGGCTCGAACACTCCCTATGCGGCCATCGCGAAGGGGCGGATCGATGTCGAAGGGGGCATTATTCAGTTAGCCGCAAGTCGAGATGGCATCATCAATGAGGTATTTGTTGAGGAAGGCGACCTCGTCAAAAAAGGACAGGTGCTTGCGGCGCAGGATGATCGACAAGCACGCCTGAATCTCGAACTCCAACGAGCCGAAGTGGCTCATGCACGCACCGCACTACCCGTCCACCAGGTGCGGCTCGCCGCTGCTGAACGAGAACGAGCCCGGCTTGCTCAGGCCATTAAAGATCAGGCGACCTCCCAGCAAGAATTGGATCGCGCCGAGGACAGCATGAGGCAGCTACGAGCGGAAATCGGGCAGGCCGAGGAACATTTGAAAGTCGCCCAAGCCCGTCAGCGAGTGGCGGAATATGAGGTCGATCGACGCGTGATCCGGGCTCCCCTTGATGGGCAGATCGTTCGCCGCCTCGCCCGTCCGGGGGACGGTGTCAGTACGCTGAATGTGACGCCGCTGTTTTGGTTCGTTCCGGCTACCCCGCGCATCGTACGCGCCGAACTCGAGGAACGGTTTATTGGTGCCGTCCGACCCGATATGTCGGCGGAGATCGTCCCGGAGGCGGACGAGTCGCGCTCCTATACCGGGCGAGTGCTGAGAATGGGGCAAGTCTTTGGGCCCAAACGTCCACGCACCGATGATCCACAGGAGCGTGTCGACGAACGAGTCGTGGAATGTGTCCTCAGCATCGAACAGCAGCACCTGTTACTGGGACAGCGCGTGTTGGTCAAGTTTAAGTAAGCCGCTAGCCCTACAATATGCAGCTCGCATGCATACAGATTCATCCGGTCTTCTATCAACGTAACAGATTCACCATCTCTGGCGGACGGAAGCGGAAACTGAACTTATGATGAAGCCGGTGATTCAACTGGAGAAAACGGGATGTGGGATCGCCAGCGTCGCGGCTCTTGCCGGTGTGAACTATACCGCCGCAAAGCAGGTGGCTAATCGAATGGGCATTTCTGCAGCGGATAGCCGCTTATGGTCTGAGACCACTCACGTACGTCGACTTTTGAAACAGTATCAGCTTCACGCGTCGTCAAGGCCAACGCCGTTTGTCTCCTGGGATGCACTGCCGAATCGAGCACTCTTAGCCATCAAGTGGCATCGTGTGAGGGATCGGGCCTTTTGGCATTGGGTTGTCTTCGTCCGAGATTCGAACGGAGCGTACGTGCTGGATTCGAAGAAGGCCTTGAAGCGTCACCTGCGAAAAGATTTCTGGCGGATGAAGCCACGGTGGTTTATCAAGGTGAAGTAAGATGCGTCTCTAGACAGCAGCAATCTCAACCGTTTGGGGTAGGCACGATGACACGTCCAATACAAGAGGACCTTCCCGCTCAGCAGCAACACATTGCTGAGCGGCTCCAGGGATTTGACGCGTATATGGAGCAGCTTCTCAAGGACTGGAATGCGCCGGGCGTGGGTGTTGGAATCGTCGCAGGTGACAAACTAACTTTCGCGAAAGGGTATGGCTATCGGGACTTTGAGAAGAAATTACCTGTGACCTCAAACACGCTGTTCCCGATCGGGTCTAACACGAAACTGTTTACAGCCGTTGCGGCAGGCCTGTTGGTTGAGCAAGGCAAGCTGACCTGGGATGAGCCCATTCGCGATGCCGTTCCCGCCATTCGCTTTCACAACAACGAATTGAACAATATGGTGACGCTGCGGGATATGCTGGCTCATCGCACGGGCATCACGCACCAGGATAGCCTGTGGTATCGGCAGGATTCCTTTTCTCGGCAGGATCTGTTCAGTCGGATCAAATATTTTGAACCTGACGCGGCCTTACGGCAGAGGTTTCTCTACAACAACATCATGTATGCCGCAGTCGGGTACATCATCGAATTGGTCTCAGGCATGACGTGGGAAGCGTTCGTCCGTGAGAGGCTCTTCGAGCCTCTGAGGATGCGGACCACGGTGTACAGGATCGCCGACATGCAGAAACAGTCTGACCATGGCGTCCCGTTTACGGAGCAACGCGACAGCCGGGATCTCCACAAGATTCCGTATTCTGAAGAGACCGAAGCCTGCGCTCCTGTCGGTGCGATTATCTCGAGCATCGAAGAGCTCTCGCACTGGCTCAGCGCCTTGATGAACGACGGGAAGTATGACGGCAAGCAGGTGCTCCCTCCCAGTGTCCTCAAGGCCACACTGGAACCGGCGATGGTAGTGCCGAACATCGTGGGTGAGACGTGGGGATGGTGGGAACTTCTCAATCCGGTGTATGGAATGGGTCGCGTGATGGCCTCGTATCGGGGGCACTTGATGACGTGCCATGGAGGATACATTGATGGGTTTCACTCCCAGATGTCCTGGTTACTTCAGAAGAAGATCGGCGTGAACGTCTTTGCCATTGGCAACCATTGTGCTCCGCTTCGAGACATCGTGATGTACCACCTGTACGAGCGGCTGTTGGAGTTGCCCTACACACCCTGGAGTGAACGCTGGCTTCAGGTCAGACAGCAACACAAGCAGGCGGGCAAGGAGGCGCGGGCAAAAGCCGGCGCTGAGCGGATTCCCAATACGCATCCCTCACACCCTCTCGCTGATTACGTCGGTGAGTACGAGCACCAAGCGTACGGTCTTCTCACGATCGACATGACGGCTGGCCATCTTCAATTCAACTTCGGCAGGGTCCAGTTGCCCCTGACTCACTTTCATTATGATCGCTTCGATACCCCGGACGACGAGCGTGTGGGCAAGCACTCGGTGAACTTTCTCACCAATCCTCAGGGGAACGTGAATCACGCGACCCTGTCGTTGGACCACGGTGATGTGACCTTTACGCGGAGGGCGGAGATCCTGGATCCGGCACGCGTGGCCCAACTCGTCGGAACGTACGTGGCGCCAAGTGGTTGGACGTTCCAGGTGGTGCGGAAGGAGGATGATGCTCTCTATTTAGTGGTACCAGGACAACCTGAAGAAAAGCTCATTCCTTCTAAGGGCCTTGTCTTCGGCATCCAGCGGTTCTCAAATATGACGTTTGAGTTTGTCCTGGAAAACAGTCAGGTGACTGCCTTGAAGCAGAAAGACCCGTCCGGTGAATATGTCTTCGTCCCGCGCTGAGATAGTGGAGGACACGATGCTCACCAAGCCACAACTTGACGATCAGGCAATTTGGAAGCAACGCTTTCGTGCCCCGGTGATCGCCGGAACGCTCATCGCACCAGCTCATCCGACGCGTGGCTTGGCCGTGGGCAATACGACCGGCAGGTTCCAGCTCTACGCCTGGGATGTCCCCTCCGGCGCGTTGCACCAACTCACCGATCGGCCCACTGGCATCATCGCTGCGGAACTGTCCGGAGACGGCCGTTATGTCTACTATCTGCAAGATAAACAGGGCAATGAGATCGGCCATCTTGTGCGAGTCCCGTTTGAGAATGGAGCCCCGTTCGATCTCACTCCCGACTTGCCTCCGTACTCCTGTTGGGCCTTCGCGTCAAACGGCTCGGGCAGTCACTTTGGCTTTACTGCTGCCGATCAGGAAGGCTTCCATGCGTATAGTCTGCAGACCAAGGCTAACGGCGAGATCGGTATTCGAACGCGGCTGTTTCATAGCCGCAAGCTCGCGATCGGTCCCATCCATTCGTACGATGGTCAGGTGGCGGTCGTCATGACCACGGAGCGAGCCAACCTGCAGCACTACAATCTGCTCGCATTTGAGACCGCCACTGGAAAACAGATCGCTGAACTGTGGGATGGTTCTGGAACCAGCCTGGAGCTGTCAGGGTTCGCTCCGAGACCCGGCGATCTGCGCCTGGCTGGAACGAGTAATCGCACTGGGGAGAAGCGCCCTTTTATTTGGGATCTCCAGACCTTCACACGCCGAGACATCGATTGTTCATCACTCACCGGTGAAGTCGTACCTGTCGACTGGTCACCGGATGGCACACGCGTGCTCCTGTGTCACTTTACACAAGCTGTTCAGCAGCTCTATCTCCACGATGTCGTCACCGAGGTGCTCACACAACTGAAGCACCCAAAGGGCACCTACGCATCGTTCCCTCATTCGGGAACCTATTTCCATCAGAATGGAGAGATCTTCGCCCAATGGCAGGATGGCGCTCATCCGCCACAAGTCATTGCCCTCGATGGGCGCACCGGCACACAGACGCGCACGGTGTTGGCAGCGGGTGAAACCCCTCCTGGTCGAGCGTGGAAATCAATTTCTTTTGCATCGTCGGATGGACAGCTCATTCAAGGATGGTTGGGCCAACCCGAAGGTCCAGGTCCTTTTCCCACGATCCTTCACACCCATGGGGGACCAGAGACGGTGACAACAGAAACGTATGGACCGCTGAGTCAGGCCTGGATGGACCATGGGTTTGCATATCTGACCATTAACTACCGAGGCTCGACCACGTTTGGTCGTGAGTTCCAAGAGAAGATTCGTGGCGATGTCGGTCATTGGGAAATGGAGGATCTGGCTTCGGCGCGCCACTGGCTTGTCCGCGAAGGGATTGCACATCCCAGTCAGATCTTCCTGACAGGCTGGTCGTATGGTGGGTACAACACCCTCATGGGACTCAGCAAGTGGCCAAATCTGTGGGCCGGCGGCATGGCGGGGATCGCCATTTCCGACTGGGCGATGATGTACGAGGATTGCGCCGACACACTGAAGGGGTATGCCGTGGCCATGTTTGGCGGCACGCCGCAAGAGAAACCAGAACAATACCGACTCAGTTCACCGATCACCTATGCCGAATACGTCAAGGCCCCAATGTTAATCATCCAGGGGCGACATGATACGCGCACGCCGGCCAGACCAATTGAAATATACGAGCAGAAACTCAAGACGCTCGGTAAATCCGTGGAGGTGCACTGGTTCGACGCCGGACATATAGGAGCGGGGGTTGAGCAGGATATCAAACATTTTGAACTTATGTTGAAATTCGTGTACAGAGTCCTGGACGGTCAGAAACCTCAGACGCCGGGGCGATCATCCTGACAGCTCTACAACCGCGCTTGTACACACAGAGGAGGTGGTTGGTGCACATCCCCGCTCTCCATGTACTCCTCGTGCTCTTGCTGACGTTCAGTCTCACATGCCCTCACCCGGCTCAGGCAGACATCAAATATTTCCCGGTTCCTGCGCTCGGCGTCGGGAAGAATGACGGCCGCGATTTTGGATTGATTGTGCCGACCCTGATCAGCGGACCGGATGGCGATCTCAAGTACTTACTCGCGCCGATGGTGGTCTACAACTCCTTTGTGGGCACTCGGGGGACGTTGAACCTGTTCCGCTATGAGCCGGGAGGGAGAGAACTGAGAGGGATTGCATCCTGGTCCGAGAAGATCGAGCGAAAGTTCCTGCTGAGCTATGTCGACCCAGGGTTCGGCAACGGTCGATACAGCATTGGGGCCAGTGTGACCCATTTCAAGAATGCCACCCTGCGGTTTTTCGGGCTTGGTCCCTCGACAGCCAAACACGATCAGACCAACTACACTGCGTCTGAGACCAGAGCCAATTGGAAATTTGGTGTCTATGCCAATGAAGTGACGCAGATCGCGATCAGTCAGCGCCTCCGCTATATGCAACCGATTCAGCAAGGAGTCACAGAACTGCCCTTTACCGGAGATGCATTCCCGAACGTTCCCGGCGTGGGAGGGGCCACAATTCTTGGTCAGCGTGTCAGCTTCCACTATGACACACGCGATAACCTGGTCACCCCAACGGATGGGACGGCGGTCACCGCCTATGCCGAGCTCAACTACAATGTCCAGAATCACGCAGATCCCCTCTACTCACGCTATGGGCTGGAGGTGAAAAAGCTGTTTGCAAGCGAGTCCAAGCGGGCGATCTTAGTGGTGCGTGGCGACCTGCAAGCCACGCTTGGCACGGATGTCCCGTTCTATGAATTGAGTTCGCTCGGCGGGCAGAACAATTTGCGCGGCTTCGGCGTTGATCGGTATCTCGACAAGCAGCTCCTCGCCCTAAGCGTCGAAGAACGGATTCATGTGTTGCGCGCTCGTTTCGCTGGCGTCCCTGCGGATTTTGAAGTGGCTCCGTTCCTCGATACCGGACAGGTATTCAGCTCGTATAAGAATGTGAGCTTCAAAGACTACCGCATCACCCCAGGCATCGGGTTTCGTGGGATCGTTCGTCCCAACGTCGTGGCACGATTCGATATTGGACAGAGCCGAGAAGGCATCGTGGGTTTTGCAGGCCTCGACTTTCCGTACTAAGCGCGGGATCAACGGCCACGCCGTTCGAGAATCTGAGCTCGTGATCAGGTGAGAGGATCATCTGGCAACTGGAATCATCTGAGCGATTGTTCCGAGCCGACGAAGAGAGGGGACATTCCAACAACGGTATCAGGTTGGTCATAGCCCTTCTAGGAAGGTTTTGATCCATGGCACAAAAGCACGAGGTGGAAGTTTGGGAGGACTCCGAAGACCACATATTCAGACTCTCCAACAGATGACGCCAAGCCCTCTGTCGCATGTGGGACCTCTGTTGGAATCTCACCGTCGTCGCGAGAGGCCAGTGCAGCCAGAGTCGGGAGCTCGGCTTGGCCGTTTCCACAAAGGAGGCATATGAACCGGAAGAGTGGTCCTCATTTCACCGCAGTTGATCTGGGGCCTCTGTCCCAGTTGGAACAATATACCTATCAACACCCGCTGTTGCCGAGAGCAACCGACGGCAAGGTGTTCCTCAACCAACTTCTGGGCTTAACGAGCAGCGAAATCTCGGTCAACAAGTTACCGCCACGCACCTCCATGCCGTTCTACCACACACATCGCGTGAACGAAGAAATCTATCTCTTCGTGAAGGGTGAGGGAGAATTCCAGATTGATGGCAAGGTGTTCCCGATTCAGGAGGGCACGGTCATTCGAGTGGCACCAGACGGAGAGCGCTGCTGGAGGAATACCTCGGATACGGACAGCCTGTACTACATCGTCATCCAAGCCTGCGCTGGCTCGTATGATGGCCACACCGTCGAAGATGGCGTTGGGGTGCAGAAGCGGGTGAGCTGGGTCGGAAAAGAGCCGGCGTAGTCGATGGGTCCATGCCGTGAAAGAGAACGAATGGCAGACGAGGACCATTGGCGTCGGCACGATGGCGCAAGTCGAGGGTGAAGGATCGTTCAGGGTCACGGTGTTCGACGCCGAATCGGCCAGGACCGCTCGTCACGACACAGGCAACCGTGGTGTGGACCCGCTCGCAAAGGGAGCGGCACCGCCGACCCACCGCTCCTGACGTTCACTCGTGAATTCCCGTGGTTCTCCCGCTCTGCCCTCCTCATGGAAGGGCGTCCGAAGCCCAGAACGCCATGTGGACCATAGCGGCTACGGTTGAGCCTCGCTAGTCCTTGAGGTGATGTATCTGGGTGGCGATAGCCTGAATCGAGGTCTTCTCGGCGGGATGGGGCGATGTCATCTTATCGATGTACGTGCCTGGCGCTTGAATGCGGACTTCCACGCGCACATGGTCGCCGTCACGCGTCCCTGGCTGTTCCTCCCCAATCGTCACGCCACAGGGTGTGCGATGGCCTATCACCTCGATGCGTAGCATTCCACTCGAATCCTCCACAGTGAAGGCATAAGCTCCGAAGCAGGGATGACCGGGCTGGTAGGGGTCGTGAGGGGTGAGCGGCTCGACACGTCGCACGATCCCTTCCACTCGTACCAACTGCAGGTGGAACGCCTTGGGATTGTCCAGGATCTTCCGAATCGGAATGACGTCAGAACTCGATACGATTCCAACGAGCGAGCCAGCCGAGACACTCGCGGCCCATCCGACCGTGCACAGCGTGATGATCGCGAGTTGGAACGGGTTCATCGTCTGGGTGGCCTCACTCGATGGCGCGTTCCATCCGCGCGGCGGTGGCGGTCACCGCGAGATTGAGCCCGTCGACCTTGACCTCCAACACGGCTCGGACCACGACATGGTCGCCCACACGGAGAACGCCGGACTCATCGATGTGTTTCCCGCACAATAGAGTCTGAATCGATCCCGATTCGTCTGTGACGACGGCCAGATAGCGCGTCGCCCGAAAACAGCCTTTCATCGGGAGCGGAGCGTCCGTCTCAAACGATTCGATCCGACCACGAAAGGTGACGAGGTGTGCCGCGTAGGAGTTCGCGTGCTCGAGAATCGTTTCAATCGGCAGAATCTCGTCGGCCCGTCCCGGTTCGATACAGAACAAGATGAGGCAAATGACGATGACCGGCAGAGCACGCTGACCGCACCTCGCCTCCTGACACATAGCTGGCCCCCTTTATGTAAGTACAGCGGTTCGAAGACCAGCTGTCAGAGGGGCCGACGGGTGAGGGGTCCGAGAAGGAATTCCCAACAGATACGACGGGCGACACCGCGTTTCTGGGTGAGGTGGCGAGAATCACAGGAGGCGGGGAGGGCGATGGAAGACTCCACGTGTCGGTAACTGTTCCCCTGTAAAGAGACCATACATTGAAGCAGGGAGAACGCACGCGCGTGTGCAACCGCCAAACCGTCTCTGTTGCCGGGCATGCCCTTCCCGCAGACTATGGCGCTCATCATATTGTCAAAGGTGCTCGCCGCGACGACTCAGATGCTCGATCCTTCTTAGTGCTGGGGCCATTTGTAGCGGGGTGGGCATGTGACACAACGACCCGAAGCGCGTGACGTGGGATGGCGGGAAAGGGTTGAGAGGAACGAGCCTCTCAGTTACCTTCTGTCACGATCAATCCGTATGACTCTATTCGTGTTCGAGGAGAAAGTCACGGTCGTGGTCCATTCATCCGTGCTGGTCTCTCCGTTCCAAATGTATTGATAACTGACGACCCGTTGGCTCAGCGGTGTCGGTTCGAAGGTCTCAATCCGCCGATCCGGCGGACCTGTTCTCGCCACGACCTCAGCCTCGGACATGCCCTGACTCAATAGGTGGTAGGTCTCCTGCGACAGTTCTCGAGCGGTTGCCTGCGTGAGACTGTCCAGCCCGAGCATTCCTGTGAGCCCCGCCATCAGTATCCCACCGACAATGATTGGCTTCATAGTCAGACTTCCTTTCCAAGACAGACTCGTATCAAGCGTATTCTGCAGACCCATTTCTGTCAAACCACGTGCCAAATCTTGTTTTCAGGAGAGAGGTGGGTAGGGACGTGCTGACAATCGGGTTTGTGGCGATCAGCGCAGTAACCGGAATGATGAGTGCCTCGTGCAGCATTGTTTCGTATCAGACGCGGGCTACGTGACGATTACGGGTCACATGTAGACATGGCTGGGACTCGGTGCCCTCCATAAAAGCGACTAGAATGGCTTGAGGGGCATGCATGACACATCACACGGGCTGAGATCTCTGCAAGTCGGTCCTCACCCACCAGGAGCCCCCCCAGTCGCACGATCGCGCTGCGCTATACTTGAGAGATGCTCACCCTGACGCGGTACGCCGTCCCTGTGCTGATCGTGGTGTTGTCCGTCGTGACGGCACGCGTCAGTCCCGCACAAATCATGTTCCGATCGAAACCGCCTTCCGTGCACTCGTATGCCGTGACATCCATTCAAGGGATTCTGTCGGATCCCGGACACTACCAGTTCCGACTCGTACGGATCCGAGGCGTCGTGCGATCAATCATTCAGGTCCCGAACTGGACCAAGTGCGGGTTCGCAGCCGCGTATCAGATTCGTGTGGAGGATGAGTCGGGTGGACTGACGGTGATCGATCAAGGACCCTGCGGACGTGATCCTGGGAACAGCGGATCAACGGTACCGGAAGCACTGGTCGGCGGTGAGCAGATTGATGCCCTCATTTTTGTTCATTTTGCCAATCAACCGCGAGAAGCTCCCAACCCGCCTGAGGGGCTCCTCCAGTGGCTTGAACTCGTCCAATAACGAGCACACCGTTCTTTGCTTGTCTTTATAGCGCCGACCACAAGGAGGGGCACGAAGTCTCCTCTCTGATATGGGTTGTGCAGAACGGTCGACCTCTCAGCGTGAGAAAGGCTCCAGCCACGTGACGTGTTGGGATGTGGAGCGTCGAGCGATATTGACCGTACGCATCTCCGATCGTTTCTCCAATTGCCGCTGGCGGGACACGCCTAAATGGAAAGAGGCGACGCTCAAGTCTAAAGGACCTGCAGTGCATTCCATAGGGCTTGAATGGTCAGGGGCGCATTCCCTTCGCTGCGGTTATTGACCAAGACATACGCTTTTCGCTTCTCGCCCACCGCTTTCTTTACCAGTTCAACCGTGTCTCGCCGCATCTCTGGCAGCTCCTCCACAATCTTGGTGTACGGTTCCGCTCGTTTCTTCGCGGCTTCATAGGACATCTTGAGCGGTGTCAGGAGTCGCAGGACCGTGAAGGGCGCCGTGAAGTGTTCATCCATCCGTTGATGCTGCTCCCGTAATGGAGGCATGTAGGACCAATGGTTGTAGACATGGGCGACGCCGTGATTTGCTAAGACCTTGCGATAGTCGGGACCCAGCAGTCCCGCGTTACGGATTTCAACCGCATAGCGAAAGTCCTTGGGGAGTCGGCTGAAGAAGGTATCCAGCTTCGAACAAAACTCCTCGGTAGACATGCCGTGCCGCTGGAATTCGAAGAGGAAGGGGCCGGTGTGCGGTTCGAACTTCGCGTCTCGATACGGCGTGAGCACCAGATCATTGAACAGTTTCGCATCGAGAAACCGGGGATTCAGTTGGCCGGCCTTTGTGCCATACCGAGCTTGCTTCGCGTAGGTCGGAATCGTGATCTCCTCCCAGACCTTGAAGCACATTTCAAAGTCTTCAGGGATCTGATTCAGATAGCGCCGAAGCTGATTCGCCGTTGGTGGGCGATAAAAGGTGGAGTCGTTGCCGACCGTACGAAAGCAGGGCTCACCGTTGTGGAGATACTGGCAGTACTCGCCTAAACATTCCCTCGCAAAGGTGGTTTTCGCGTAGTGTTTCAGATAGACCTGGTTTTGCCAGCCTTCATAGGTCCAGGTGGAAGTGCCGAATCGGATGAGCGGTGAAAGGGCCATCGGCCGAGAGTGTACGGTGATGTATGGAATTCCTCAATGGCAGAGTGCCATCGCGTTGACGGTCTGCGATTCTGCAATTCTCTCCTCAGGCTTCATTGGCACAAAGTGCGCGATTACCACAGGAGCTGACCTTTGATGCGCGATGGCTCGCGAGCCTTGAAGGCCTCTCACCCCGCGACAGGATTGGGGCGAAACCGACCTGTCATCTTCAGACCATCCCGCATGTTGAGACCGAGGAGCGTCAGGTTGGCTGCACCTGCCACGAGCTCAAGCATCTGGACGATGGAGAAGGCCGAATCGAACTCGCCGACCTTCGCCTTGGAGGCGAGAAACAGCGCGGAGGGAATGATCACCAGGAGCCCGTTCGCCGCAATCACCTGCATGCGCTTCATCTTTGTGCCGACCATACCGGTCCGCCGGCTTCCTGCCAACCCAAAGCCGGAGCCACCGGTCGCCATCAAGGCCGGAATGAGCACCAGGAACCCCCATGATGGCTGTTTTAACCGTAGTGATCATCGCCTGGGACCCGAAGAGTTCGCTGAGGGTCGTCGAGAGCCAACACGTCGCAATTGCCAGAATCGCGAGCACTCCGGCAAGGGGATGGACGATGCTGATCATGGTGCACCTCCCTTCGGCTATGCGACACAGATGTCCGGTACCGCAACCTTCTGGAATAAGTGTGGGGCTGCAACGGCTGAGGCGGGGTAGGCCGACAGTTTGGACTGAAACTCCGGATCAGTAAACGCCGCCACAAAGGCCTTGGTAGATTCCCAGACTGCATAGTTCAAGTAGGTTGGGCTGTCACCGATCGCACGGTGGAGCTGAGTCGAAATGAAGCCAGGTTGCCGCTTCATGAATGCCGCATCGTCCTGCCAGATCTTGAGAAAACTCTGCTCGTCTGCCTTGTCCAGCGTAAAGACATTCACGAGCACGACAGGGGCTGCCTCGATCGCGAGCTGACGTTCAATCGGGAACTTCGGATCGAGTGGGCGTAACAGAGACATGACAAACCTCCTTGTTTGTGATTAAATGGTTCCGTCCATGTTGTATGTATGGTACATACATGACATTATGATGTCAATATGCCATCAAGGAGACGTATGCGGAACGGAAAGCGAACGCCTGCCGGGGAAGCGGTCACTCATCTGATTCTCGACCTGTTTCGGCTCAACAACAGGCTGGTCACGGCGGGGGATCGATTGGTGTGTGACCTTGGGTTGACGAGTGCCCGCTGGCAGATCCTTGGGGCGATCGTCGCCGCCGAGCGCCCTGAGCCCGTGGCGTGGCTCGCTCGCAACCTCGGTGCGAATCGCCAAAATGTGCAACGGATTGTCAACGACCTGAAGCAGGAAGGGCTCGTCACGTTCCAGGCCAATCCCCATCACCGTCGAGCCCAGCTCGTTGTTCTCACGGATACAGGCAGACAGACCTTCGAGGCCGCCATGGGCCTCCAGGCTCCGTGGATCAGCACCCTCTCGAATGGGCTTGCGGTCAAGGACATTGAAACGACACACCGCGTCCTCACGGCGCTACGGGTAAAATTGGAACATCACGATGAAGTCAGAGCGCGGACGTAGCATCGCGTGACATGGTAACGAAACGGCAACTGCTTCAGTCGTTTTTGAACATCATGATTGGTCGCCACGGTGGCTCAACGGTGGCAGAACGATCCTGTCCGACGTGGTTTCATCGGATCTTCGCCTACCTCTGAAACGATGAGGTAGTATCAGAGACAATAGTGTCTCGGGTTGTCGAGGTTTCATACGCCCCCGGTGCTCATTGCTGATGCCTTAGTCGTGCAGCCATGTCCTCACCCTCGACAGAATCCCACCCAGTCTGCGTACCCTGAATGGTGAGAAGCCCGAGCTCTTTCACCGTCAGCGTGACGGTCGTAAAGTGCTCCTCGACCACGCCGGTCACCACGTAGGCCTGATTCGTGGCCAGCAGATGACAATACTGCCGGTAGGTGTTGGGAAACACGGTGGCGTCATACATCCCGGTCTGATCCTCCAGCGTCATGAACTCCATCGGCTCGCCTTTTTTCGTGGAGACGATCTTTTCGATGAGGAGCCAGCCGATGAGGGTGACTTCTTTTCCCACATACTGATCCAAATCCTTTGCAAGAATGTTTGAGACACCAGCAAGCGCTTCTTTGAACAGATCAAGCGGGTGGCAGCGTAAGGGAAAGCCGAAGAGGGCGAGCTCGTGATGGAGCTGCTTCTGCGCTGAATACTCGGTTGGGATCGGGATGTAGCTCGGTGGCTTGGTCGCCTGCGATGCGAAGACGCGCCACAGGAGGGCTGGTTTGGTGAGTTCACCGGCAATCGAATCCAGGCATCCGGCTTTGATCAACAATTTGGCTTGGGCGTAGTTCAGCTTCACACGACTCAGGAGATCTGAGAGCGATCGGTACGGACCATTCGTATCTCGCTCCGCAATGAGCGGCTTGACGAGATCCTCTTGAAGACCTTTGATCTGCATCAATCCCACGCGAACGGTGGTGCCCGATCCCGTGTAGACCCACACACTTGCGTTGATGTCCGGTGGGAGGATCATCAAACCCATCCGTCGCCCTTCCGACAGATAGGCAAAGGCTGAGTAATAGCCGCCTTGATTACTCGCGACTGCGGCGATGAACTCCGCTGGATAGTGCGCGCGAAGATAGGCGGACTTGAAGCTCACTTGGGCGTAGCTCGCACTGTGGGGTTTACAGAAGCTATAGCCGGCGAAGCTCATAATCATGGACCAAATCGCATCAATCACGTGCTGTTGGACACCACGGATTGTCGCTCCCTCATAGAACTGCCGCTGATAATCGCGGAGCTGTCGTGCCTTATGTTTCTTGCTCAAGACTTTCCTCAACTGGTCGCCGTCTTCGACGGAGAAGCCACCCAGTGCGACCGCCACGTTCATCACATCCTCTTGGTAGACCATGATGCCGTGTGTCTCTTGAAGAACGTCATCCAGGAGGGGATGCGGCGAACGGTACCGCTGTCCATGCGCGCGACGCACAAACTCATCGGCAAACACGTTCGCGGCGGGACGGATGATCGAGGACACCACGACGAGATACTCGAAGACATCCGCGACTGCTTTTCTGGCCGGCGGCATCCCGGCCCAAAGCTTCTTGAGCAACAGCCTGGTCGCGGGAGACTCCACATAGAAGCAGCCCATCGTCTCACCGCGTCGAATCAGTTCCTTGGTCGCTGGATCGCTGATCGGGTCCCAGGTCGCATAGTCGATCGTGCGACCTGTGTTCTGTGCAATCGCCGCTAAGGCATCACGAATCACGGCGAGCGAACGATTGCCCAGCAGATCGATCTTCACCAGTCCAGCCTCTTCCGTCTGATCCTTCTCCCATTGAATCACCGGCAGATTGGAGGCGGAGATCTCGACAGGGACATAGCGTCGGATCTCATCTGGGACCAACACCACGCCGCCAGGATGGAGACCCAGATTGCGAAAGTGCCCATCTAATTGCGTGGACCAGTAGAGAATTTCCGGCCAGGGGTTTCTGAGGTTTAACGCCCTGCAGACATCACGCGCCCAGTCTTGCACCGTCACTCCTGGCTGCAGGTCGACAAAGTCCGATCTTCGCTGCAAAAAGTTCAGCGCTTTGCTGATCTCCGCCGATGGTAGACCATAAACCTTCGCGATCTCGCGCAAGGCAGCACGGGTAGCGAGCGTGTTCTGATTCGCGACCATGGCGGCATGCTGGTGCCCATACTTCTGAAAGACCCATTTGAGAATGGCGGGCCGTTCATCCCAGGGAAAATCCACATCGATGTCGGGCGGATCATGACGGCCGGGATTCAGGAACCGTTCAAACAGCAAATTGTGTCGAATCGGGTCCACATGTGTGATGCCGAGACAATAGGATACGATCGAGGCGGCGGCGGATCCTCGACCGCAAGTCCGTGGGGCTTGGCGGACAATTTCATCGACCACGAGAAAATAGTCGGCATAGCCCTTGTCACGGATCACCGAGAGTTCCTTTTCAATCCGCTGTCGGACTGTTGCTGACAAAGTCCCATAGCGCCAGACGGCGCCGTCGTAGGTCTTACGGTGTAGCGTCTCAAAGGCGGCGACAGAAGAGAGCTGACGGAAGGAGGGAAAGATGGTCTGTTTGAAGTCCCACGCGTGGTGGCACTGTTCGGCGATCCGTCGCGTGTTGGTGACTGCCTCCGGCACGTGAGGCAGATGTCGCGCGAGCACGGATTCCGGCATGAGCCAGTGAGAGGGGAGGGCACAGTGCTCGGGCTTGAGTCGTGAGAGCGTCGTGTTCTCCGCAATCGCGCGTAGCAGCCGATGGGCCTGATAGTCTGCTGGCTGCAGGAATGTTGTATGAGTGGTGGCCACCGGCGGGAGTCTGAGTCGGCGGCTCAATGCGACCGCGTCTTGCAAGGATGCACCCGGTGTAAGCTCGACGTAGAGATCCTCTTCCGATCTTCCCTGCCAAGCAGCCACGGCGACAGGATCATCAGACAGGATGACCAGTCCTGTACGATGCTGGGCGACCGTCTCGATGAATTCAAAGGATGTGTCGCAGTGGCGAGCGGAGAGGATCCGGCAGAGATTGGCGTATCCGGTGGGGTTCTTCGCGAGCAACACGGCACGGTGCTGACCGGAAACGAGTTCTGCACCGATGATCGGCTTGAGTCCATGCTCACGCGCGACCTGCAGAAAGCGGATCGCACCATAGAGTCCGTTGGTATCGGTAAGGGCGAGGAATTCCTGTCCGTGTGATTGAGCTGCCAGGCAGAGGGCCTCTACTGTGGGCACGCCCCACATCGGTGAAGAGGACGAATGCGTATGCAGGTGGACGAAGGGCACTCAAGAACTCCTCCCATAACGAATGCTCTGTTCTCCGAATCGTGCATGCAGGGTGTCCAGGGCGACAGAGAGTTGCTTCGCTCGGTCCTGTTTGCGCTGCTCATCAAGCGGCCGGTCATCGAACAGCACGCCTTGCTCGGCGAAGCCGGTGAGACCGGCCATGCCCAGCGTCATGGCTCGCAGTCGAATCCGCCGACGCATGCACTTGTGAAAGAGGGACCGCACCACGGGAGACAGATCACATTCCCAGCACGTTTCTGGAGTGACACGCTCGTGTTTGGTTACATCGAGGTGATCGCTAGAGCGGATCGTGAGGGAGAGACGGCCGCAGACACGACGTTGACTCCGGAGCGTCCGGCAGAGCCGTTGCAGCGCGTCCAGCAATCGGCCGGTTAGTACCAGATCATCGATTTCATCCGGATCGAGGAGGACCGTCTCGTCGAGCGTAGGCTGACTCGCTGGCGGTAACACCGGCAATGAGTCAATGCCCTGAGCCCAGCGGGAGAGTTGACCGGCATAATCCCCCAACGCTACTTCCAACGCCTCAACGGGACTCTCCGCCACATCACCGAGTGTGTCAAGGTTGAGATCCTCGAGCCGTGACAGAACCTGCCGCATGCAGGGCCGCTGTAGACCCGGCAGAGTGCGCACCGACAGCGGCGCCATGAACATCGGTTCAGACCCAGGCCGGACATCATACAGTTCTGACGGCTGAATCAGCGTCGCCGCAGTCTGAGCCACGAGCTTGTTGCTGCCGACTCCGGCAACGCCCTCCAGGTGAGAGCGTGACAGGACCTCGTGCTGCACCGTCGCGGCCACGTCACATGGCGGACCGAACAATCTGCCAGTCCCTGTGACATCTAGCACAAAGGTGCCGGGTTGTGCCGGTTCCCAGACCGGCGCATAGCGGCTCACGATGTGAAGCAACGACGCCTCCGCCGTGCGGACTCGAGCAGGATGCGGAGCGAGGACATGCAGCGAGGGACAGATTCGTCGCGCCTGCTCGACGGACATTCCCACGGCGAGGCCGGCTTGTTCGGCTTCGAATGAAATTTCATGCAGGCATGCTCGCGGGGTATTTAAGGGAGCGATGGCCAGCGGTCGTGTCGAGAGGCGAGGATTATGAATCCGAGCGATAGCGACTTCGAAGGCAGGAATTCCGAAGCAGACAATCTGGCGATCCATGGGGCCAACAGCTGAGGCCTCACTTTCTCAAGTGGCGAATCACGCCGACGACAATGCCTTCGATCTGGAAGCTGTCCGACGGCTGAATAATGATCGGCTGCATGGCGTCATTGGCGGGATGGAGTTCCACGGTACCGGCCTTGCGGACATAGGTTTTGATCGTGGCCTCCCCATTCACCAAGGCAATGACGGTTTGCCCATTCCTGGCGGTTGAGTGCTTCTGCACCACGACAATGTCGCCCGGAAAGATGCCTTCGTTCTGCATGGAGGTGCCTTTGACCCGCAGGGCAAAGGTCTCACCACGACCGACCATGCTTTTCGGAACCTCGACGCGTTCCATCTGCGGAATCGGCTCAATCGGCGCCCCGGCCGCGACGACTCCAGCGAGTGGAATCTGGGCGGAGCTGAGTTGCATGAGGGCCAATTCCACCGTCATGGGAATCGGCACCGTGCCATCTTCATAGCGGATGATCGATCGGCGCGTGCGTTGCAGCGTCTGGGCGAGCGTTTCCTGCGTCAGCCCCAACGACTTTCGAAGTTCCCGTAACGATCCTGGCCGCATGTGACATAATGTCACATTACTCCGTGGATATGTCAAGTGACACCTCAAAAGCCCTATAGCGTGAAGATCCCGGCCCTAAGCGCATCTCGGCCGATACATCCGAGAACGAATGAGGGTCGTCGAACCAGCGACTGGAATGCATGGTCACGTGAAGAGTGAGTGGGCCATGTCTCATATGTGAGAGATCGCAGCAATCGTCGAACGGTTGGAACAGGAGGAGCCTGGGTACGACGCAAGACCTCTAAGACCTGATCACCGAGCGACGCAATAAAAGGCCTTACTCGACTCCTTGAAATCGTGTTCCCCGCCCCGCGAACAAGAGAGACATCGGCGTGAGCAAGCCCATCATCAGCAATCATTCCGTCATGTCCTGTTTATAGGCTCCATGCAGTTGAATACCCATCGGCTCCTGCCTCACGATCGTTGTTGGACAGCGCAGTGCTCGCAGCTCGTTGTAATGACAACCATGATGGGGTATGGTGCATGGATCTTCGTTGCGTCTCGGATAGGCACGAACCGGCTGATCCGATGTCGAGTCCGATCGGCCTGAGCCCCTGAGTGTTCCGTCCTGACAATCTTCTCAACGTCTTGTGTTCAGATGCCGTCACACGAAGACCCAGCCGAACATCACGGATACCTTCGCTGGTTTTATCGCGGATGGCGCCCGACTCGTTTCGGGAGATTTCATAACCGCATCTGGGCCTGGCTTTCGGGCCGTGGTCTTACCCCCTCGATCCTGGTGACGTTACAAGTGCAGGACCGGAATCATGCCGAACTGCGTTCGGTCGTCCTCGTCGCGGCCAACTACGAAGGACATCGCTATCTGGTCTCCATGCTCGGAGACGGGTCCGAATGGGTACAGAATCTACGAGCGGCAGGGGGGAAGGCATGGATTCAGCGTGGCCACTCGTATCCGGTGAGGCTGGCAGAGATTCCGCCTCACGAGCGCGCCCCCATCCTGAAGGCCTGGTGCCAGGTGGCCACCAGTGGTCGTCAGCACCTCCCGGTCTCGCCCCACGAACCGGTCTCGGCGTTCGAAACGATTGCGGGTGACTACCCTGTCTTTCGCATCGACTCCGCGCGCTAGTGCCGCGTCCAGCCCCACAGAGTCAGCGAAAAAGTGTCTTATCTATTTTGAGCCCTTCAACAGGACCGACCATTCGAAGGGTATCACCACCGGACATCGCCCTCGTGTCACGAAGGAGAGAGCGAAGAGGGATCGTGAGCGGGAGATTGTTCGAGAAATACACCAAACATAGTATATATACGTTGGGAGAGGCTCTGTGTGCCGAACGGTGTATAATCTGAGCATGAGACACTTGTGGGGCGATGTGGATCTATGCGGAAGAGCACAGATGGACTAGCCTGTGGGATCGTCAGAGAAAGGATCGCGCGCCTTGTCTGTGTCGCACCCCCAGCTCATCACGCGTAAAAAGTCGACCAACTCATCTCGAGCGAGACAGGGAAGTGGCGTGTCGAGCCCTGCCCGTCATCTCAAAGAACAGACGGAGACTCCGCAGATGGCCGTCTGTGCACGATATGATGTGCTACGGGCGCTGGCTCATGCGTCAGGCGTCGAACAAATCACGCTGTGGGCGCTTCCGAACAAGCGCTATCAGGTGAGTTTTCGGATCAAGAACCAAGCGCAGGAATGGTATCTCGCCACCCTTCGGAATAAATCGACGCCTCGTGCCTTCGTGAATCTGGGTGCGGCGGCCCATATCGCCTATGGCCTCGCCCACGCACCGATTATGATCGTGAACATGTCGAAAGCACTTCCGAAGTAACCCGTCCATTTCAGTGTCCTCCACCGCATACACTTTGTCAGCAAGTCCAGCCTTTCTGTAGAGGCACGTCCCTACACCGCCATACACGGCAAAATTAATTATCGCTCATCCGGAACAAGCATCTTGACATGCGCTATACATCCGCGTACTAGTGCAAACAACAAAACGACTAAGGATTATATATTAGTATTACTACATACAGTTCTTTTCCACGCAGACATCATAAATGGTTCGCGCAAGCACTCGCATGGATGACGGACCCTCGACCAAAGAACGCGCCCGCCGGATGATTGAACGGGACATGGGGGCACTGTTGCTCGAAACCCTCAATGATGCACGCACGGTGGAAGTCATGCTGAACGCGGATGGGCGGCTCTGGTGTGAGCGGCTGGGGCAGGGGATGGCGTGCATCGGGACATTTCCGGCCGCCCGTGCGGAAGCCATCATCAAAACCGTCGCGGGATTTCATCGCAAGGAAATCACGCGTCAGTCCCCCTACCTCGACGGGGAATTTCCCCTCGACGGCTCCCGCTTCGCCGCCCAGATCCCGCCGATCGTGCCCGC